>JBDTJY010000050.1:0-3151 GCA_039935615.1 Kofleriaceae bacterium | reverse complement strand
ATTCATGGCCGCTTTGACTTCATCGGGGCATCAGCACGGCATGTGGAGGTCTCGAAACTTCTCGAACTTCGGTTTGCCGATTGGATTCGCATCATTCAAGAGCGCCGGATTGATCGCCTTGTACGTTGGGTGCGGCTCTTTCACGACGCGCTCGACGGGAGCAATTTCGATCACTTGACGAGCTTGAGATGCCGCTCCTTCACGATCGACGGCAATGGATTCGGCACGAGGTGGTTGGCGTAGCGTGACTGGTGAGTTCGCTCGTGTTCCTTCGCGAGATGAAACTGCCAGTAGTCGTCGAAGTCGCCGCTCGTTCGCAACGCGCGCAGTCGCAGGACGGCTTCCGCGCCGGCAAGAGACCAGCGTGCGCCAGTGCGGCCCATGCGATCCTGGACGAGATATCGGCACGCGCCTTCGATGACACCGGTTGCGATCGGCAAGCCGTCAGCAAGTGCGCGATCGTAGTGAAGGAAGTCGGTGTTGCGGACGAGGTACTTGACGGCGCGCTCAACGGGTTTGGCCGCGTTCTCGTCGAGGTTGTGACTCTTGATCATCTGCCGGAGGCTCTTGGCGACCTCACCGCCGGTCGCACCTTTTAGCAGCGCGAGGAATCGATTCTCGACCCAGGTCTCCGCTTCGTCGGTCCCGGCTGGGTGGAACGCATAGGCGGCGGTCCACACGTATTCGAGCACGTGGACCACGTCGAGAACGATCGTGATCTTGGCGCCGATCCGCTGGGCCGCACGCTTGATGCGTCGAAGCTGATCGAGATTGCCATCCACGAGCACGATCCAACGACGAGCCAGATCTGGATCACGCCGGAGCGCTTCGTCGAACGCGTCATCGATCACACGCTGGGGCGAGTGCTCGACGCTGGCCCACACGCGCTTCGATGTCGGGCGAGGACGTTTCGCTTCGGTCTTCTTGCTGCGCAGACCATGCAAGACGTCCTCGATCGTGCGTGGCCACGGCTTCAACGTGTAGAGGGCCGCCACTTCGGCCATCCTCTTCGCGTTCGGTTTCTCACCACTCGCCAATCGCGTTCGGGTTCGGGACGCAGCAGCAGCCTCGGCCTTCTTGCGAGTTGCCTCGCGCAGATCGGCAAGTCGCATCGCGATGCCTTTGCCGTCGAAGCTCAGCACCAGAAGGTGGTCGGTCTCCTCGGCCTCGCGCAATCGTTCTTGGTAGAACGCATCGAAATCCTGCGCCGCCCGCTCCGTCAATTCTTCGACCTGACGCTTGGGTACGTTCGCGCCGGTACGTTTCGCGATGAGCTCCACCACCTCGTCGAACGAAGACTTCGCACTCTCTTCGGCGACGATCCGCCGGAGTTCGTGCGTGTACTTCTCTTCGGGTAAGCCGAGTGCGGCGTCGAGCGGCGCGATGCCATCGACCCCGGGCGCTTGGTACAGCAACCGCTTCACTTCGATCTCGCCGACCACCGTCTCGATTGTGCGCGACGCGGTGCGTGCATCTCGCCGCTCGACACCATCGGCACCCACGACCGCCACATATTGCTCCCGCTCGGCGCGCCGATCGAAGTAGCCCTGCATCAGCTCGCGGAGTAACTCAGTTCCATCCTTCGAGATCAGTCGCGACACTTCGTCCGCGGTCGCTCCCTCGTCAGCCATCGCGAGCAGACGCTCGATGATCTTGTCCATCGCCATGTGAGCCTCGCAGAACGGGCTGTCATTGGCGATCCTTGCGTGGCGCGTCGTCGGCATTAGGCCGTGGACGCTACCCGTTCGCGATCGATCCGGACAGTCTCTCCGAAACCAACCTCGCGGAATCGATCAGGTTTCTGCCGTCCTGAAAGATCCACACCCTACTTCTTTTTGGCGTCCTCGCGTTTCGCCTTCGTCTCGTTGAACTTGTCGACGAGGGCGCGGCGAATCGGAAGTAGCTCGTCCTTCGTCCGCCCGGTCAGAGGGATCGCGACGTTCTCGAACCAGTTCTGCACCGCGGTCCGTGCCTGGATGCACTCATTCGCGAGTGTTGCACCCGCAGTCGCGGAGGTTCTTCCGATTTGGAGCCTGTCCACGAGCTCTCTCATCTGGCGCTGCTTGTCGCGCTTGAAGTCGTTGTCCGGCAGGTTCTTTCCTGCGTTGTCTCCTCCTTCGTCCCACCATTTGTAGAGCTCGCCATAGTCCTTAGCCCACTGCTCCTGCTTGTCGAGCTCGCATGACGAAGGGCGGTTGCATGCTGTGTTCTTCGCCTCCTGGACCGCCTTGCACGCCCTGATGCCGTCCTTCGTGATGATGCTCGCGCAACCGCTTTGGCCAGCAGCGGCCTTGAAGTTCTTGTCGTTCGCCCAAGTGGCCGGCGAGAGCAACCCCAGCATCAGGGCGGCCCACATCACATGACCCACACGCTTCTTCGTTAACATGATCTTTCGCGCTCCCTTCTCGCTCACCAGGAGCGGAGTGCATCGGAAAAGGCATCGCGTAGTAGCCGCTGCTCCGCGAGGATCGCGATGGCGCCACGCACGACGTCACGCTGTTCGGACGTCATCGGGCCGACGCGTTCTTCGAAAATCTCTTGAGCGAAGGGACTGTCTTTGCGCGCGAGTTGGTTCGCAACAGCGAACGCTAACGAAGTGGCGTACTCGTGCTCGACGAGGAGCAGCAGATACGCCGGGAGGATCGCGCGGAATAGCTCACCACCAGCGTAGACGAGCAACGCCGCATGCTGCTCGAGGACGTTCGGAGCGATCTCGAGCCATGAGGTGGCCTCGACCAGGGCGAGGTCGTCGCGCTCCTCGTAGCGGGCCCAACGCGCGTCGGCGGGTTGGATCGTTGCGAACGTGATCGGCGCGGGTGGAAACGCCGCGATCATCGCGGCGCGGAGCTCGGGGTTCGTCACGTAGCCACATGCTACAGCGCTACAGTGTGCGATGCAGGTTTCGCGATCCGGTGTCGTGTCCCGTTTTCAGGAAAGCCCGAGACATCGCCGACCATTCGGCGTGCATGCGCGCCTCCGAGATGGAAGCACGGAGCGATCTCTGGTCCGCGAGAGCTGAAGAGCGATCGTCCGGCTGATTCTCTTCGGCGCATAACTCGCGCCGTCGTCGCGGAGCGATCGTGTAGTTCCACTCGCCGTGAAACGTGTCTTTGATCAGATTGACCTCGGCGAGTTCTTCGTCGGTGACCTC
>JBDTJY010000049.1:0-17636 GCA_039935615.1 Kofleriaceae bacterium | reverse complement strand
GGTGTAGCTCGCAGCTCACGTGCGCGGCGAGGTCGACGTCAACTGGACGCGGTGGTCGTCGTTCCAGAGCCTCGATATCGACTTCGTTCACGAGTACTACCTGCTGCAGACGCCGGGCGCGAACCTGTACGACGTCCACGTCGCGAACAACTGGCACGACAGCTGGACCGCGCGGGTCGGCGTCGAGGCCGAACCGTTCGCACGGCCGATCGCGCTGCGCGCCGGTCTGGTCTACGACCAGAGTCCGATCGACGACCGTCACTTCAGCGTGATGACGCCGGACTCCGACAAGCTCGGCATCACCGCGGGCGCGCGGTGGACCCAGCGCGTCGGTACGCACGAGCTCGACTTCCAGCTCGCGGTCGCCCATCTGTTCGTGCGCGACCGCGATATCGAACCCACCGCGTCGGGTGCATCCGGCAGCGACGGCACCATCCTCAACAAACCGGCCCCGAGCTTTTTCTACGGCGTGACTCGGGCCGGCATCAGCATCGTCACGCTGGCTGTGGCTTGGAGATAGATATGCGTCGACTCGTGATCGCGACTCTGTTGTTTGCCGCATGTAGCAGCAAGGACCCGTTCGCCGGCGGCGACGCGCCTCCGGCGGGCAGCGGCGATGCGAGCCACGTCAGCGACGGTGGCGTGTTCGACGCCGCACCGGTGCACTCGTGCGTGGCCGCACCCACGCGCATCGTCGTGATCGGCGACAGCATCACCGCATGCAGCGTGATCGGCGGCCCGATGGCCGCGGACTGCGTGTCGAAGCAATTCTCCGACTACGTGATCGCCCACTACGGCCCGGGCGCGACGTACGAGAACTACGCGGTCGGTGGCGCGCAGCTCGCCGATATCGCCGGTCAGATGGCGAACGTCCCGGCGACGCAGGGTCCGACGCTGATGATGCTGTTCATCGGCGGCAACGACCTGACGCCGTACCTCACGCAGAGCGACGCGGCGGCGACGACCGGCTGGACCGGAACGGTCGAGCCGATGATGCAGAGCGTGTACGACACCACGTTCGCCACGCTCGCAAACGCGGCCAAGTTCCCGGGCGGCGCGACGCTGCTGATGAACACCCAGTACAACCCGTTCGACGACTGCACGGCGGCGCCGTACAACATCAGCCAGGCCAAGACGACGATCCTTCACGAGTTCAACGACAAGATCAAAACGATGGCCGCGGCGCACGCCGATGCCGCGATCGTCGTCGACCAACACTCGCCGTTCCTCGGTCACGGTCGCCACTACGACGTGACGACCTGCCCGTACTACATGCCGAACGCGACGCCGTACATGCAGGACCTCATCCACGCGAACGCGGCGGGGAACGCGGTGCTGGCCGGCGTCGACAACGGTGGTGCCGACCGGCTCTACCGCGACTGCACGAACTAAGACTTGATCTCGAACTTCCAGACCACGCCGTCGACGTTGCCGAAGCCGGGGCCGCTCGGCGCGTTGTAGCCGAACCGCAGCGTACCGCGCGCCTCGTAGCTGCCACGCGGGCCCGAGCACGAGACGGCACCCGTGAGGGTGTGGCCCTCGATCTTGAGCTGGTCACCCTTGAGCGACAGGGCATCGCACTTGATGTCCTTGGGCACGGTGACATCGAACTGGCGTGGCTGGCTCGTCGAGTAGTTGAGCCAGTTCGACAGATTGATCTTGAGCGACAGCGTGAACTTCTCGCCGGCCTTCGCGGTCCCCGGACCATCCTTCACCGAGGTGTAGTCCTTGATCGCGTGCTCGAGCTCGTGGACCTTCGCGTCGCGCGCGTCGAGCGCCGCCGCGTCGCTGCCGGTCGAGACGAGCTGGACCTTGCCGTCGACATCGCTGACGAACGAGGCCGGGCCCGTGATGCTGAGTTGCTTGTCGAGCGCGGTCACGCCCTTGCCGAACGCGAGCGTTCCCCTGCCGACGCCTTCGCTCTCGCGAATCGGATCGAGCTTCTTGGCCTCGGCCGAGCTCGCCGCGTTGATGTACGCGATGATGTAGACCTTGCCCGTGTCGCGCAGCGTGATCACGCGGGCGAGATCATCGACGCACGCTTGGACCTTGGCCTGGCAGAACCAGTGCATCACGACCTTGCCGGCGGCGTCCTTGGCCGACGGGGCATCGTAGAGCCACTGCATCTTCGGCCAGGCGACACCGCCGCTCTGGTTGAGCGTGTCGCCGACCTTTGGCATCGTGGCCACGGGGCCCTTTGCGGTGTCGGCGACTGCAGAGGTCGCGAGCAGCGTAGTAGAAGCGAGCGCGAGTAAATGCATAGGTGAGCGCATGGAGGCGTTATAACTCGACGGTGCGCGCCCGGGGTTTATTCACGGTCCTG
This sequence comes from Kofleriaceae bacterium, assembly GCA_039935615.1. GTDB lineage: Bacteria > Myxococcota_A > Polyangia > Haliangiales > Haliangiaceae > JABFXX01. The sequence continues at coordinate 15,313 of JBDTJY010000049.1, read as the reverse complement.
GTTGCGTGTTCCGGCGCGCCCACACGGATCGTAACCAACCCACCGCCGCCACCACCGGTGGACGCGGCGCCGCCGGCGCCACCACCACCGCTCGGTGTGCGCGGCGGCACCTGCACGGACGATGCGGAGTGTGCGCCAGGGCTCGTTTGCCTCGCACTGCCGGGAGGGACATGTGGAACGGCGGGCTGCGATGCCTGTGATGGCGCGTGCCTCGAGACAGGTCGGATGGGACCGCTGTGTCTCGCGGCGTGCACGAGCGATGCGGACTGTCGCGCCGACGAAGGCTACGTCTGCGATCAACACGCGTGCTCGATTCCGAACCTCGCCGCGATCGTGGCGCAACAGTGTCCCGGCGCCGACGTCCACGACAAGGCATTCGGCGACAGCGAGCTGTGGGGCGTCGGAACGCAACCGAGTGCCGTCGTGCAGCCGACCGGCTTCATCGCGATGTTCGCGACGACGACCGGCCTCGACGTCGCGCCCGATCCGGCGAGCGTCAAGCCGTTTGCGGCCAACGGTCGCGATGCGGTGCTCGCGCGCGACGACAAGACGCTGTTCGCCGCGTGGCGCGACTCCGAGGCGATCGAGCTCGCGTCGTCGACCGACGGCGCGACGTGGACCACGCCGGCACCGATCCAGGCCGACGACGGCAGCGAGCTCGGTCACCCGATGCTCGCGGCGGGTAAAGGGTCGTTGTTCGTGATGTACGGCGAGGCCGATCACGGCCTGCGCGTCCGGACCTCGCACGATGGCGGCAAGACGTTCACGACCACGGTGACGCCACTCGCCGGTGCGTATGGCAACGCGGTCGTCGACGACACCGGCGCGCTGCACGTCGTGACGCTCAACGGCAACGAGTACGGTGGCTACGGCTCCGCACAACAGCAGATCGAATATGCGATGTCTCGCGACGGCGCGACGTTCACCGCACCGCTCGTCGTGAGCGGCCGCGAGGAGCGGCTGCCGACGTACTTCGCGAACCCGAGCATCGCCGTCGACGCGCGGCGCAAGTGGCTCTACATCGCCTACGTTCGCGGCGGTCGCGACGCGCGGTGGGAGATCGTCGTCGCCGCGACCAGGAACGGCGGCAAGACCTGGACGCGGCGCACGATCGGCGATGGCTGCGCGATCCACCTCGTGCCGAACCTCGCGCTCGATCCGGTGAGCGGCACGCTGCACCTCGCGTACTACGACAACGCCGGCAGCGTCGGGCGGTTCGTCCACGCGAGCTGCACGATCGGCGCGACCGCGTGTACGCCGTGGGGTGCGATCAACACGCAACCGTTCGCCGCGCTGCCGCTCGGTCGGCGCACCGCGTTGTTCCTCGGCGATCGCGAGAGCCTGTTCGTCGACGCGAAGCGACGCGTGCTGCACGCGCTGTGGACGCAGCCCGTGGTCGAGAACAATTCGATCGTCTCGCGCGTGTTCCACGCGACCGCGAAGCTGCGCTAATTCGCGAGCAGCTTCGTCGCGATCAGGACCGGGATGATGATCGCCATGATCGCTTCGCCCGCGATCAGGCCGGACGCGAGGGGCATGCCGATCTTGTCGGCACTGCTGCGGTGGAGCTTCAACCAGATCGAGTAGAACACCCCGCCCATCACCATCGTGAACACGACGTTGCCGGGGACCATCATGCCGATGCCGAGGCCGGTCGGCGACGGCAGGTACTTCTTCCACTTGATCTCGCCGAACGTGATCAGGATGCCGACCACGGCGCCGATCACGAGGAACATCAGCGAGTACTTCGGCAGCGCGTCGAAGCCGGACGACAGCACGTCGGCAAAGCCGGCGATCCGCACCGAGATCGGTGACGACAGGCCGGTGTCGCCGCCGATGCCGTACGTGCTCTTGTAGAGCGGATACGTGAACGCGACCGCCGCGGCGCCGATCGGCGCGGCGATCAGCTGCGAGTACGTGAGGAAGCGCGGCGTCGAGCCGATGATGTGGCCGGTCTTGTAGTCCTGCATGATCGCCTCGGACTGCACGGCGACGGTGCCGGTCGTGCCACTCGCGACGAGGTTCGTCGTGAGGTTGCCGGGTGAGAGCCCGGCGAACAGCGCCTGCATGACGTTGGTGAGCTGGCTGATCGGGCCCCAGTTGGTCTCGCCGAGCACGCGCAGCCCGACGAGCATCAGCGGTGCCGACAGCGCGGCGGAGACCACGCTCAGCCACAGCGGCACGCCGAAGAACCCGCGCTGGATCGCGACCAGTGCGATCGTCGCGGCGATCGATCCGATCGAGACCCACTTCAACGGGAAGTCACCGCCTTCGATCGAATCCGCCGACAGCGTGCTGAACGTGCGCGCGAGCGTTCGCCACTTGAGGAGCAGCGCGGTCAGGCCGGCCGCGATCAGCATGCCGGTGCCCGGCCACATCACCCACAAGAGGATCTCCTTGCGGCTCTCGTGCGCGATGATCGCGGGGAACAAGAACTTCGGCGCGATCACCCACGAGATCAACCCGCCGATCGCCATCGAGATGTTGATCCGGTTGCCGACGATCATGCCGGAGCCGATGCTGAGCAGGCTGACCTGAAACCCCGCGCTTGTCGTCGCGGCGGTGAGGCCGAACATCGTCGGCAGGACGACCTCGGGGATGACCCCCGTAGGGTCGTATTTGATCGGGCTGTGCGCGAGCAACCGCGAGACGAGGTCCACCGGCGAGAGCTCGGCGGGCACGTCGAACAAGCGACCGCCCCACTTCTGCGTGAAGAACCAGACCGCGGCCGAGGCGAGCAGGCCGAGGCCGAGTGCGAGCGCACCTTGCCGCGCCGCCGGACCGCGGGAGTCGAGCACGATGATCGTCTCGGCGGCGGCGACGCCATCGGCGTAGGTGAGTTGTTCGTCGACGACGTAGTGCCGGCGCAGCGGCACCGCGAGCAAGATGCCGAGGATGCTCGCCGCGGTCAGCCACAAGAACGCCTGGAACGGCGTCGGTGCGAACGTGTAGTGCAGCTTCGGGTTCTGCGCGACGAAGTCGAACGCCGCGAGGATCACGCACATGAACGCCGTCTGCGCGGCCGACGTGCCCGCGGTCTGGACGATGTTGTTTTCCCAGCGGTTGAAGTTGCGGAACAGGATGCCGAGGAACAGATAGCCAAAGAACGCGGCGACGACCGAGACGTTCGGCCCGAAGCCGAGCTTCAAGACGACGTACGGGTACGACGCCCCCATGATCGCGGCGACGACGATGCCGGCGATCACCGCCCGAGGCGTGAACTCCCGCGTACCCGGTGGTTTAGGAATCACACCGGGCAGGTCGTTCGAAGACGTCTCGGACACGGCCCGAGGCATAACACGCTCCCACGTTCTGATAACGTGGTTCCATGACGATCCGCCTTCAGTTGGGTACTGGGCAGACGAAGTTGGAAGGCATCACCGCGCGCGTGTTCGCGGGTCGTGATCCGAGCACGTGTCAGCTCACGGATCCGGATCCAACGCTGTCGCGCCGCCATGCCGAGCTGTTCGTCGAGAACGGGCAACTGTTCGTCCACGATCTCGGATCCGCGAACGGCACGTGGGTCGATGGCGTGCACGTGGGGCAGGATCCGTATCCGGTGCGTGCGCAGTCGCAGGTGTGGCTCGGCCACATGCAGCTCGGCGTCGGCTGGGACATCGACGGTTCGGCGACGGTGATGGCGCAAGAAGTTCCCGCCGAGCTCGAGGCGCTGATCGCGGCGCGCCAGCAACAGCATCAAGAGATGGCGATCGCGCCACCGACCGCGCAGGTGCCACTCGGACCCGGCGGTTCGGCGACGCCGATGCCGCAGGAGCTCGCGTATCGCAAGCAAGGCTCGAACTCGAATGGCGTGATGCTGCTCGCGCTCAAGCAAGACACGTTCTGGAGCGGCAGCACGATCGAAGGCTTCGTCGAGTTCACCTCCGAGGACAACCAGACCGTCGCGTCGATCACCGTCGAGCTCGTCGAGTATCACAAGAAGGCCGGCGCGAACGGTCACGTGTGGGACCGGTTCCTCGTGCGGCAGGGTCCGTGGCGCGCCGCGCACGGCGACGTGCTGCCGCTGCCGTTCCAGTTGCGCGTGCCGGCGGGCACCGCGATGACCTCGAAGGATGTCAGCTGGGAGATTCGCGGCGACGTCGACATCAACTGGGCGAGCGACATCCACGCGTCGATCCCGATGACGATGCGCAACCCCGACATCGAGCGGATCCGCGATGCGCTCGGTTCGATGGACTACCGCGTCGTCGAGATCGACTCGGCCGCGCTCGGCCAGCACTTCGAGGGCACGTTCGCGCCGCCAGCGAACCTCGCGAAGCAGATGGGCATCAACGAGATCCGGATCACCATCGAGTACCTCGGGACCAACCTCAAGGTCCGCATGCTGCTCGACCGCAAGGGGCTGCACCACGACCGCGCGATCGATCAGGTGTTCGAGCTTTCACGGCTGCGCACTGCCTCGCAAGCCGTGGTCAATGCGACGTTCCAGACGATGCTCGCGCAGTTGCTGCCGCCCGCGTCGTAGCGCCGGATCGAATTCCGGATCTGGCGCGACGAGCGCTGAACGAGCTAGGGGTGCTGCTTGTGCTCGTCCGCGCGACGCTTCTGCTCGTCGTCGCGCGCTTTCTTCGCATCGGCCGCGGCCTTCTGATCGTCGACGCGCTTCTGATTTTGATCGTTGGCCTTGTGCTGCTGATCCTGCTGCTTCTTCTGTTCGTCCTGCTGGCGCCGCTGATCGTCCGCGGCCTTCTTCTGCTGATCGGCCTGCTTGCGCTGCTCGTCTTGCTGGCGCCGCTGATCGTCCGCGGCCTTCTTCTGCTGGTCGGCCTGTTGCCGCTTCTGATCGTCGGCGGCCTTGCGCTGATCCTCCTGCTGCTTGCGCTGCTGATCGACCTGCTGGCGCTTCTGATCGTCCGCGGCCTTGCGCTGATCCTCTTGCTGCTTGCGCTGCTGATCGGCCTGCTGGCGCTTCTGTTCGTCGGCTTGCTTCCGCTGATCCTCCGCCGCGTGCTTCTGATCCTCGGCCGCCTTGCGCCGGTTGTCCTCGTCCTGCTTGCGCTGCTGGTCCTGCTGCTTGCGCTGCTCGTCCTGCTGCCTGCGCTGATCTTCGGCGGCGTGCTTCTTGTTGTCCTCGTCCTGGCGGCGGCGCTTCTCGTCGTCGAGGCGGCGCTGATCGTCGGCCTGCTTCTTGTTCTGCTCGTCGAGGCGGCGCTGATCGTCCGCGCGGCGCTTGTCGAGCTCGTCCTTGTGCTTGCGATCGTCGTCCGCCTTCAGGCGGTTCTGTTCGTCGAACCGGCGCTGATCGTCGGCCTTCTTGCGATCGAGGTCGGCCTGTTGCTTCTTCTGCTCGTCCTCACGGCGGCGGCGGTCGTCGTCCTGACGCTTGACCTGGTCGTCGTGCTCGCGCTTCTTCTGGTCGTCGAGCTTCCTCTGCTGGTCGTCGAGCTTCTTGCGCTGATCCTCGATCCGTCGGCGATCCTGATCGTTCTTCGCGCGCTGCTGATCCTCGTCCATCTTGCGACGCTGATCCTCGAGCCGCTTGCGATCGCCCTCTTGCTTGCGCTGTTCGTCGGCGAGCTTGCGCTGCTGGTCGGCGCGCCGCTTGGACTCCTCGCGCTGGCCGCGCTCGCGCTGATCGAGATCGTGGCGCACCTGTTGCTCGCGACTGCGACGCGCGTCCCAATCCTTCTGGCGCTCGCGCGCGCGGCGCTCGGCGTCGGCGCGGCGCTGCGCATCGAGCCGGCCGAGCTCGTTGGCTTCCGCACGCTCGCGCACGAACGCGACGCGATTGCGCTGGAACCAATCCTCCGACGGACCGGCCGTCCACACGTCGTTGCCGTGACGGTGGTAGCGATTGATCGCCACGCTCGCGTCGAAGTAGCGGCGGTGATCGCGGATGTAGCGGCGATCGAGATCGACGTTGAATATGTCGCCGGCGGCGACCCAACGCCAGTTGTCATCCGGCACGTAGGCGTCGGCCGAGTAGCCCGCGGGCGCCCATCCGATCACGCCGTCGCCCTGACGCCAGTTGACCCACGACGGACCCCACGTCGTATCCGGGACCCAGATCCACCGGTTGTTGTAGACCCAGCGACCGTAGTGATCCGTGGCCCAGCCGAACGGATCGTTCGACACCCAGAGCAGGCCGGTGTCGGTGTATTTCCAGCGGCCGTTCGAGTACGGGACGTAGTTCGCCTGCTGTGGCGCGAACACCCAACCGTAGGTGCCATCGTCGTACCAGGTGCCGTACGGATCGAGCTGATCGTAGAACACGTCGACGCTCGGAACCGCGTCACCACCGACGCTGACGTTGACCGTGTCGTAGGTCGGCTCGTCGTAATACACCGTGGCGTCGGCCGGTGGTGGTGGTGGCGGCGCGGGCTGTTGATACGGCGACGGCGGCGGCGGCGGCGCGGGCTGTTGATACGTCGGCGGTGGCGGTTGCGGTTGCGGTGCCGGTGCCGGTTGATACGGCTGCGGCGCAGGCTGCTGGTATCCCGGTTGTGACTGCTGCTGCTGCGCATATTGCGGCGGCGGCGGGTTTTGGATCGTGCAACCAGCGAACAGTATTCCTGCGAGCAGCTTCAAACGCATAGGGTCCTTTGTTAGACGAGCGGATCTGGGACGGTCCTAGCGGGACCGAATTCACCGATGGTGGCTCGAAATCGCGTGCCGAATTGGCAAGACGACCCGGTTTCTTGCCCTCGATCCAAAACCACGCCATGACTTTCTAATGCGCCTCATCACGGGCTCGCTGCTCATCGCGATGTCGCTGTTCGGGAGCGCCTACGCCGATGGTGATGCCCTCGTCGATTCATTGGGACCTCGTGAGATCGCGGTCGGTGAAGCGATGCGCGGCGGCGCCACCGGATCGACCGCGATCGGCCTCAACCCCGCGGGCCTGCCGCTCAACAACGAGCTCGTGTTCGAGGGCGGCTACGGCTATCGCGCGTCGGATCAAGCGTCGATCGTCAACGTGTCGGCGTGCGACTCGACGAACGTGTTGCCCGGCTGCTTCTACTACGAGTACGCCGGCTCGAATCCCGATCTCATGGGCGTCGATAGCCATCGCTCGACGCAGATCGGCGGCACCACGCTCGCGTATCCGATCTCGCAAGGCCTGTCGTTCGGCAACTCGACGAAGTACTTCCGCTCGACCTCGAACGTGATGGGCGAGACCGACATCAGCGGCCTGACGTTCGACTTCGGTCTCGACTATCGAGTCGCGAGCGCGATCTCGATCGGTGCGGCGATCTACAACGCGTTCGGCACCGACTCGCCGGAGTTCAAGCGCGCCGCCGGCGGCGGCATCCTCGCGCGCCCCACGCAGATCCTCGCGCTCAGCTTCGATGCGCGCTGGATGCTGCAGGATGGCGATCGCTCGGTTCGCTACGGCGGTGGCGCCGAGGTGTTCCTGCGCAACGACGATGGCCAGATCGGCATCCCGCTGCGCGCCGGCGTACTCCACGACAACAGCCTCGGCATCACCTATGTCTCGGGCGGCGTCGGGCTGTCGAGCCTCAAGTACTCGGTCGATGCCGCGCTGCGCCGCGCCGTCGACGGCGGCAACGAGACGATGTTCGTCGCGAGCCTCCGGTTCTACGGCCCGCGGGTCGCGTCTCCCGCGGACTAGGCCCGAAACGGAGCTAGCGCAGACATCCGAGTCGGATGCTGCGCTGCGTAGGTCAGAACGAGATCGCGATTACCAGCGATCGCCGCCGCCGCCGCCACCGCCGCCGCGACGACCACCGCGGCCGCCGCGTCCGCCACCACCATCGCCGCCGCCGCCGCCACCGCCGCCCCAATCACCGCCGCCGCCGCCGCCACCACGATCACCACCGCCGCCGTAGCCACCGCCGCCACCGCCGCGGAAGCCACCGCCGCCACCACCGCCGCCGCCGCCACGCTGCTGGCGCTGCTCGGCCTCGTTGACGCGGAGCGGGCGACCGTCGAGGGTCTTGCCATCCATACCTTCGATGGCCTTCGCGGCCTCTTCGGGCGTGCCCATGGTCACGAACGCGAAGCCGCGCGAGCGGCCCGTTTCGCGATCGGTGACGAGGTGGACGTCGCTAACCGTGCCGAACTGCTGAAAGCCAGTGCGGACACCATCGGCGGTCGTGTTGAACGAGAGGTTTCCTACATACAGACGAGTGTTCATCGCTTGCTCGAACCGGCCCGGTGACATGAAACGACCCGCCCCACGAGGGGCCTCCGTGCTCGAAAGCGGGTTTTAGAACTCTTGCCCACTGAGCACCGGAAACTCTGCAATGGCCGTAGCATCACGCAACGCAAACCCTGCAAACCGCTGAAAGTGGCGAGCAACAAGTTACAGCGCACGTTCCTGAAAAGCCACCTAGAAAGCTGCCCCCACGATGCGAAACGAAACCGGTTTGCCAGATCGGTTGTCTGATCCAGGGGTTGAGTATGCTCCGAGCCGTCCATGTCTGACCTCGAACGCTCGTTGCTACGCCGGTTATTGGACCGGGACGAGCGGGCATTTCGGGAGCTGATCGACGAGCACCGCGACCGCGTTTTCAACATCACGTTTCGGATGTTGGGCAGCCGATCGGAGGCCGAGGACGTCTCGCAGGAGGTCTTCATCCAGGTCTTCAAGTCGATCGAGACCTTCCGCGGCGACTCGAAGTTCTCGACCTGGCTGTACCGCATCGCCGTCAACCAATCGAAGAACCGGATCAAGTACCTCGCCCGCCGCCACGATCGCGACCGCGACGAGCTCGATGAATCCTCGAACGGCCCCAACGGGGCGATCGGCGGACCGCAGCCGAAGGCCCCGGACCACGCGCTCGCCTCGGTGCAGATGGAGAAGCTCCTGCAGGAAGCGATCGATGGCCTCGATGCCGATCAGCGCGAGGTCGTGATCCTCCGCGATGTCGAGGATCTCTCGATCGAAGAGATCTGCGTGATCACGGAGCTGCCCGATGGCACCGTGAAGTCGCGGCTGCACCGCGCGCGGGCCGTGCTGCGCAAGAAGCTGTCACGTCATGTGGAGGACGAAACATGAGCGAAGACCTGTCGGCTGAAGACCTGATCATCGTCGAGGTTTCGGATTTTCTCGACGGCACGTTGAAGGGTCCCGAGCGCGAGGTCGTGGAGACCAAGATCGCCGCCGATGCCGAGTACAAGCGCGTCCACGACGAGATGATCGAGACCCGCAACGCGCTCTCGGGCATGCAGAAGGCGCGCGCACCGTCGACGTTCGTGCAGGACGTCACGTCGACGATCCACAAGCGCTCGGCCGGCCGGTTCTTCGGGCGCCGCACGTTCGGCGATCGCGTGCCGTTCTCCGCGCTGCTCGTGATCGCGATCTTGGGGCTGTGCGCGATCGCGTACTTGTTGTGGGCGTCGGAGACCGGCTCGTTGAAGCCGAACCCCGATCGCACGCCGAGCGGCCCGGTCTCTAAGTAGCGACGTGATTCGCGAGCGACTGGCAGAACTGCTTGAGCGGCTCGCGGCGCTCGGGCGGCACGTATTCGAGGTTGAGCTGGCGATCGGTGACCTCGAAGAACGAGCGCTCCGACGCGAGCAGCTCGGCTTCGGCGCGTTCGATCTGCGCGCCGTCGACGTCGCGTAGGTTCTTGCGGACCTGGTCGGCCTCGGCGTCGAGCTTCTGCGCGACGAAGAACCCGCCGAGGATCAACTTGGCCTTGACGCCCATCGAGTGCACGTCGTTGCCGGTGCGATGCGGCATGCCGAGCACGGTGCGCAACAGATCCGGCGACGCCGGCGAGGCCCGCTCGTACGCACGGCGCGTGACGAAGCCGAGGTCGAACAGCACGAGCTGCGGCGCGAACACCATGCCGTACGTGCGCGTCATCGTCGCGTAGTACGAGAAGTGCGCCGCGAGCGCGCGCAGCAACTCCGGTCGATCGACGAGCTCGCGACCGAGCCGGCGATACTGGTGGAACACGTCGTAGACCGCGCGCAGGTTGCGCGCCTTGATCGCCTCGTGCAGGAAGTTGTTGAAGAACCGGATGCACAACCGGATCTCCTGCTCGTCGTGATTCGCGATCGCGCGCACCGCGATCACGCGGGTCACGTCGGAGAACGTCGACACCGAGTCGTTCGAGCCGTGGAGCGAGCGCAGAAAGCCGTGCTCGACCTGCTGTAGGCAGGTCATCTCGTACCAGGTCCGGTTCTCGTTGAGCATCTCGAGCGCCTCGTCGGACAGGCCGACGAAGTCCGCGCGATCGACGACGAACCACTCCTTCGGGAGCTGCTTCTTGAACTTGTCGTAGTGATCGAGCAGCAACTTGATCGCCCACACGCCCTCGGCGGCGACATCGCGATCGTTGCGGTCGAGCGACTTGATGATGATCGTGCCGAGCTGGTTGAGGTGGCGCGAAATCTTGGGCTGCGCCTCGACCGGATCTTGCTTGCGCGCGGCGACCCGCTCGACGAGTCGTTCGCATTCGTCGCGCAGGCGCACGACCAACCGCGACGGATCGACGAACCGCACGACGTAGAAGAAGTACGGCAGCAGCAACGCCCAGCCGACGATCGCGAGGGACACGCTGATCGCGATCGCCCAGGTCGGAGCGAAGTGCGGGCCGATGATGTAGTCGACCCACAGCGTGTGGGCGGCGCCGAACGCGATGAACGTCAACACGCCGCGGTTGATGCGGTCGCGAAGGAACATCTCGATCAGCTTCGGCGTGTGCATCGTCGCCGTGAGCGGGATCGCGAGGCCGATCGTGCCCATCAGCATGGCGAGCACGTTGTTGTACGCGCGCGCCATCGGCGACAGCATGTCGACGAGCTTCGAGGTGTTGCCGGCCTCGGACCAGCTCAGCGCCGACAGCCCCGGAAAGCCCGCACGTCGCCATTCGAGGAAGAACTCGCCCCCGAACAGCACCACGAATGCGACGAATGCGAGCGCGAACGATCGCAGGAACAGCCTGCGCATCACGCTAGGCTACACGAATTCAGATCAGTCCGCGTCATCCTGCAGGAACGCGAAGTAGCGCTCCGGCAGATCGTCGAACTCCAGCGCCCCACCACAGCTCGGACACTTGAACACCGGCGGCTCGAGGCCGCTCGCGAGGATCGCCGCCGATTGCAGCAGGCGCTCCTCCTGGTGATCGCAGCTGATGCAGTGGAACGGCGCGAAGAACGAGGTCACCGTGCCGCGGCCGACCACGTCGCGGACCATCGAGGCCTGGAGGATGAACGGCACCGAGCAGGCATGGAACTCGTAACCCTGGATCCGGGCCTGGCGCAGGAACTCGCACCACGCGCGGACGCCGAGCGAGTTCATGTACGTGACTTGCGCAGTGTCGAACACGACGCGCCCGACCATCGCGGGCAGCAACTCGTCGAACCGGGTCGCTTCCGTGAAGTCGCCGCGCAACACGACGCGCGTGCGATCGCCATCCTTGCGGACCTGCCACTGGGTGAGCCGGGCGAGCACCCCGCGCGCACGATCGTCGAGCGTGGCGAACGCGATGCCGACGACGGTCTTGCCATCGCGCGGCTGCGCCCACACCGCGGTGCCTTTGATCGCCACCGCCGGCTCGCCATCCGGTGTGATCGTGACCTCGACGATCTGGCCCTCGGTCACCGGCTGCGCGACGAGCAGCCGCACGCCATCGAGCGACAGGTTCGAGACCGTGGCATCGACCTTGGTGTCCGCGAGCGTCACGGTGATCGCGAAGCCCTCGGTGCCCGGACGGGTCTCGCCGAGCTGGATCGCGACGACGTCGTGAAGCTCGTCGGCGGTCATCGGCGCGATCAGCAATTCGTCGCAGCCGCACGCCGAGATTTCGCGGATCTGATCGCCCGACAGCCGCTTGCCAGCGACGAGGATCACGCGCGTGGCTTTGTTCTGATGCTTGATCGTGTGCGCGACGTCGAGGCTCTCCGGCATCTCCGCATCGAGCACGACGAGCGACGGTTCCTCTTTGAGGAACAAGCTGCGCGCTTCATCGGCGGTCTTCGCGACGAGCACCTCGAGCCCGAGCCGCAGGAACGGCGGCGCCGTGAAGTGGCGCAGGAGCTCGCTGTTGTTCGAGACCAGGACCTTTGGCACTTGGCCGTGAGGTTACTACAGGATCGCCGCGACGATGACGATCAGCGTGATGAGGATGAGGATCGCACCACCGATCGTGGCCACACCGCGCACGAGCGTGCCGCGGTCGTAGGCCTCGCGTTCGGCCGCGAGTTTCTCGATTTCGGTGGTCCGCGCCGTGATCGCTGTGCGCAGGCGATCGATCCGCGTGTAGAGCTCCGCGAATTGCGGGTCCTCGATCCGGTTGAGGTTGACCAGGGTACCGAGCGTGACCAGCCGGCGCGAGATTTCGCTCTCGGCGAGCCCGATCTCGCGGGTCTTGCGCTTTTGCTCGGCATCGAGCTCCGCCAGGCGATGGGTGTGGCCCTCGCGGGCGTCGTTGAGGCTGCGCTTCGCGGCATCGAGCTCGGCCTTGCCGGCGTCGAGGCGGGCGCTGACCTCGTTGATCGGCCGCTCGATCGTGCCGAGCCGGCGATCGATCTCCTGGCGATCCGGCTCGAGCGCGGCGGCTTCCTTGCGATGGCCCTCGGCGACCCGCCGCAGCTCCTGGCGCTGATCACCGAGCGGGGCCGAGCCGGCCTGCCGATCGTGATCGTCGGCGGCCTTGAGGTACGCCTTCAGCCGGCGCTCGAGCTCCTTGCGCTTGTCGCGCAACGACCGGCGTTGGCCTTCGAGGTTCGACAGCTCGCTCTGCGCTTCGCCGACCATGCGCTCGGCTTCGGACAGCTTCGCGTTGCGGTTCTTCTCGATGTCGACGAACTTCGACAGCTCCTCGGCGCGCCGGCCTTCGACTTCGGCGCCCTCTTTGTTGAGGTTGTTGATCCGCTCCTGCGCATCGGAGATCGCCGAGTTCTCCGCCGAGAACACGCGGCCCTCGACGTGCGCCGTGCGCGCTGCGAGCCCGAGTGCACCCAGCACCTGGTCGAGCGCTTCGGTGTCCTGCTTGATCTCTTGACCGAGTTGTTTGATCGCGCCGCGGCGTTGCCAGCGCGCACGCGCGAAGATGTACGCGTAGCGCGCCGACTTGACGAGCCCGGGCTCGGGAATCTCCGGGACGGCGAGCACCTGGGCGGGCGAGAACGGGCGATCGACCATCGCCTCGGTGCGAATCCTCGTCGGCGGCGGCTCGTTCTCGCGCGGCCTCACGGCCTGGATGTTCGGGCGCGAGAAGTCGTTATCGACGACGAACGTATCGCCGCCGAACGGCGAGGGTGGCTGCTGCGGACCGGTGCGCGGGATCGGCGGCGGCGCGGTCGGGGGACGCTTGAACGGCGGCGGTTGCGACGACGTATGCGGGCGCATGCCGAGCGCGGTCGAGTTGGGGCCAACCGGTGCGGCAGGCTGACCGAACGGCGGCGGCTGCGAGGCCGAGTGCGGACGCATCAGCGACGTCGGCGACAGCGGCTGCTTCGAGTCGGGGCGACCGCGGCGATCCGCCGGAATTCGACCATCGGGGGACGGTTCGCGACGCTGCGCCGCGGGCCCCGGGTTGAGCGCGTTCGCGAGCTGGCGCCGACTGTCGTCATTCGACGGCGACGGCGACGGTGGCGGCGGCAGCGCCGGTGGCGGCGGCAGCGCCGGTGCCGAATCTCGCGCGGGTGGCTCGATCAACACCGGCATGCCGGGGCGCGTGATCGATGGCGAGCCCGACACCGGCCCGCTCGCACCCGACGGTGCGTAGGTCGGCGCACCGGTCGTCGGGCCATGCGGAGTGGACGGCTCGAGCAGCGACGGATCGATCGGCGGCGACACCACCGTCGCTTCCACGGATTCGGCGCGTCCCCACGACGTGTCGACGGTGGTCGCGGGCTCCGCGCTGATCGGCGACGTATCGGCAGGCGGCAGCGGCACCGGCACCGGATTCGGCGGCGGCAACGTGCTGCCGGGGCGGCGCGGCGGCATCGCCGATCCGGCGGGGCGATTCGGGAGCTGGATCCCGGTCGGCGGTGCGTTGCGCGTCGCGCCGCGACGAGGAGGCAGCGGCGGCAGGCGCCGGCCACACGCCTGGCAGACCGCGAGGTCGTCGGCGTTCTCCGCGCTACAAAACGGACAAAAGCGCATTCGCGACGCGACTCTACCCCAGCTCGGCCCGAAGCTCAGTCCGTGAGGCCGATCGCGAGATAAATCTCTAGCTGGTGCGCCTCGAGGCCGTAGCCAACGTCGAGGCCGAGCAGCGGCAACACGATCTGGCGCAAGAACAACCGCGTCCCGACGCCGACGCTGTTCTTGAACGGCGACAGCCCGCGCGCCGCCGAATTCGGGAGGTAGTTGCGCTCGGGATTGTCGGTCGTGAGGAACGTCGTGTACGCGGAATCCCAGAATCCGATGCCGCGAAATTGCAGCCCTTCGATCTCGAACAGCGGCACCGAGTACTCGGCGTTGACGAGCGCGCGAGCGTCGCCGCGAAACTGATTGTTCAACCACCCGCGCATCGACGTGCCGCCGGTCAGGAACTCCTGCTGGAACGGCATGTGATGGCCGATGTCGGCGTGCGCCTTCAACACGAAGTTGTGGCTCTCGAACACCGGCCACGCCTTGTACGCGGACGCGTTGAACTCGTAGTAGTGGAAGTCGCTGTCGAGCACCGAGTGCTCGAACGTCAGCGTGTACTTGCCGCCGCTCGCGATGCCGTACCAGTTCGCACGGCGATCGAGCGTCAGCGTGATCTCGTTCGAGACGTCCCACCCCGCGATGCCCGGCGCCGGGAGGTTCGCCGGATCCGTCGCACCGGCGTCGGCGGCGGTGACGTTCGGGTTGTCCTGGGTGTCGAGCTCGACGTGACTGTACGAGACGTACGCGGCGCGCAGCCGGGTATCGAGCTTGATGCCGCGATAGATGTCGTAGCCGAGGCGGAGGCCCGCGTTGTAGTAGTCGGTGTACGCGCGCCGGACGGCGAGCGGGTTCGAGAGATATTTGGTCGGCGCCGCGTACTCGATGCTGCGCGAGTGTTTGTCGTAGGTGTCGACCTGCGCGTAAAACCGCGTGCCGCCGATCGACGGGATCACCCACGCGCCGACGAAGTACGAGTCGCCGGTCGCGATCTGTGCGTAGATCAGCAGCTTCTGGTCGAGGCCGAACAGGTTGTTCTCGCCAAAGCCCACGCCACCACCGACATTGGTCGGCTGCGTGTAAAATGCGGGCGCGATGACCCACGAGTGCTTGTCGCGGACGAGCATGTGCAGCCGGACGCCGCCGGGGACCGGCTCGTAGAACACCTCGACGTCCTTGAACAACCCGCTGGTCACCAACCGGGTCTTGATCAGATCGACCATCGTGGGCGACCAGTCGTCGCCGACCTCGACCTTCGCGATGAACTCGACGGTGTTC
>JBDTJY010000048.1:0-4700 GCA_039935615.1 Kofleriaceae bacterium | reverse complement strand
TGCTGCGTGAACCGCTGCGCGCCGAGCACGTCAAGCCACGACTCCTCGGTCACTGGGGAACTTCGCCCGGGCTCAGTCTGATCTACGCACACCTGAACCGCGCGATCGTGCGCGACGACCTCGACGTCCTGTATCTCGCCGGTCCGGGCCACGGTGGGCCAGCGATCGTCGCGAACGTGTACCTCGAGGGCACGTACTCGGAGGTCTACCCCGCGATCACCCAGAACGCGCGTGGCCTCGAACGGTTGTTCCAGCAGTTCTCGACCCCCGGTGGCATCTCGAGCCACGTCGGCCCCGCGACGCCCGGCTCGATCCACGAAGGCGGCGAGCTCGGCTACGTCCTCGCACACGCCTTCGGCGCGGTGTTCGACAATCCGGGGTTGCTTGCCGTCGCGGTCGTTGGAGACGGCGAAGCCGAGACCGCGCCGCTGGAGGGCGCGTGGAAGGGAATTCGATTCCTCAACGCCGCGCGTGATGGTGCGGTGCTGCCGATTCTTCACCTGAACGGCTACAAGATTTCGGGACCGACCGTGTTGGGGCGCGCCGGCGAAGAAGCGATTCGGAGCCTGCTCGAGGGCCACGGCTACGCCGTCCACTTCGTGACCGGCGACGAACCCAAGCGTGTCCATCGCGCGTTCGCCGAAGTCCTCGATCGTTGTCTCGTCGAGATTCGCACGATCCAGACCGCGGCCCGCACGTCGGGCGTTCGCGGCGTAGCGCGGTGGCCAGCGATCGTCCTTCGTACACCGAAGGGTTGGACCGGCCCCAAGATCGTCGACGGTAAACCGGTCGAAGGCACGTTCCGCGCGCACCAAGTGCCGCTCGCCGACGTCCGTGACGACCCTCGCAAGCTCGCCCAGCTCGAGAGTTGGATGCGGAGCTACGAACCCGAGAAGCTGTTCGACGGCAACGGTCGCCTGATCGCACGGCTCGCCGCGCTCGCCCCGAAGGGTACGCGCAGGATGGGAGCGAACCCCCATACGAATTGTGAGGTGTTGCGGCCGCTGAACCTGCCTGCGTTTCGCGACTACGCGGTCGAGGTCCGAGCTCCGGGCACGACGTACCACGAATCGACACGTGCGCTCGGAGCGTTGTTGCGCGACACCTATCGCGCCAATCCGACGACGTTTCGACTCGTCTGTCCCGACGAGACCAACTCCAATCGGCTCGGAGCCGTGTTCGAAGTCGAGAACCGGTGCTTTCAAGATGCGACGATTCCGATCGACGATCACGTGTCATCGGAAGGACGCGTGATGGAGGTGCTGTCCGAGCACAACTGCCAAGGCTGGCTCGAGGGCTACACGCTGACCGGCCGTCACGGCATGTTCGCGACCTACGAGGCGTTCGCACTGATCGTCGCGTCGATGGCAACGCAGCATGCCAAGTGGATCGAGACGGCGCGGTCGTTGCCCTGGCGCGGCGCGGTGCCGTCGTTCAACTATCTCTTGACGTCGACGTGTTGGCGCAACGATCACAACGGCTTCAGCCATCAAGGTCCAGGCTTCATGGACACGATCATCTCGAAGAAGGGCACGGTCGCACGCGTCTACCTGCCGCCGGATGCGAACTGCCTGCTCTCGGTCGCCGACCATTGTTTGCGTAGCACCGACTACCTGAACCTGATCATCATCGACAAGCAGCCACAGCTACAGTGGCTAGACCTCGACGCGGCGCGCGAGCATTGCGCGCGCGGCGCCTCGACCTGGGCCTGGGCCTCACATCATCCTGAAGATCCCGATATCGTGCTCGCATGCGCGGGCGACACGCCGACGCTCGAGACGGTCGCCGCGGCTGCGTTGTTGCGCGAGCACACGCCGGAGCTGCGCGTACGCGTCGTCAACGTGGTCGACCTCATGAAGCTGTTTTCGCAACGCGAGCACCCGCACGGCATGAGTGACCCCGACTTCATCGAGCTGTTCACGCGCGACATCGACGTGTGCTTCTCGTTTCACGGCTACGCTGGCGCGGTGCATCAACTCTTGCACGCACGTCCGAACGCCGCGCGATTTCACGTGCGTGGCTACAAGGAAGAAGGAACGACGACCACGCCGTTCGACATGGTCGTGCTCAACGAGACGAGTCGTTATCACATCGTGCTCGACGCGCTTCGCCGGTCCCGCCGCCAGCCGGCGCGTGCCGCCGAGCTCGTCGCGATTTGCCACGACGCGCTCGCTCGCCATGGAGCGTACGTCCTCGAGCACTACGAAGATCTGCCAGAGCTCCGAGCCTGGACCTGGCCGGCTGGTTCGTCACCTTCCTGAGAGGCGAGGCGAATGCGGCGCGCCGGCCGCAGCTTCTGCGCGATTTCGCCGGATCTGATCTGGCGGTCTTGGCCGGCGCGTTGCAGCTTCGACGAGCCATGACGCTCCGCAAGATCCTTTCCCCGATCGACTTCTCCGAGGGTGCTCGCGACGCGATGAGAACCGCCTCGCGCCTCGCGATCGAGCAAGGTGCGGAGCTCGTCATCTGCCACGCCTGGTACATCCCGCCGCTCGCGTTCGGATCCGAGGTCGGCTATTCCGCGGAGCTCGCGAGCAGCGCGAACGAGGAGGCCGACCGAGCCCTCGCAGCAGCCGTCGCCGAGGCACGCTCGCTTGGTGTGGCGAAGGTGTCGTCGCACGTCGTCAGCGGCCCGCCGTGGCAGCAGATCGTCGAGCTCGCGAAGGCAGATCCGTCGATCGACCTGATCGTCATCGGCACGCACGGTCGAACCGGCCTGTCTCGGATGTTTCTCGGATCGGTCGCCGAGATGGTCGTCCGCCACGCGCCATGCTCGGTGCTCGCCGTCCCCAAGGGTGCAGCCACCACGTCGTTCTCGCACGCAATTTGCGCGATCGACTTCTCGGATTCGTCTCGTCTCGCACTTCGAACTAGCTTCGAGCTCGTCGGCCGGGCCGCTGCCTCGGTCGAGCTGATCCACGTGATCGAACCGCCGCGCATCTATTCAGAAGAGCCGCTCGCGACGGAGTTCGATCACAACGTCGTCTCGAGCGCGGACAAGCTGCTCCGGGAGTGGGCAACCGCGGATCGAGGAACGCGCGAGGTCGCGTTCTCGGTAGATGTCGCGATCGGCCACCCCAAGAAAGAGCTCGATCGGAAGCTCGGACACACCGCGTTCGACCTCGTCGCGCTCGGGAGTCACGGGCGGACGGGTTTGAGCCGACTGTTCCTCGGCTCGGTCGCAGAGCACATGGTTCGCTCCGCAGGCCGCGCCGTGCTCGTCGCGCGTGCGCGTTAGGCCCACTCGCCGCGACCAAGCGCAAACGCTGCGCGGCTCTCGAGCAATCGCGCCAGCGCGCGAGGCATACCGCGTGCACGTACAAGTCTCAAATCCAAGGAGACCCATGACTCCGAAACACGCACTGACCGAGCTCCTCGCACAGCACGCCGAGCTGCGCGAGATCATGCGCCGTTGCGAGCACCTCGCCGGTGAGCTCGATGACCAGCGTGCGGCTCCCGACGAGCTCACGCGCGAGGTCAGCCGTTTGCGGGTTGCGTTCGACGCCCACAACCAGTTCGAAGAGCAGTTCCTCCGGCCGATCCTGCTCGAAACCGATGCGTTCGGCGAGATCCGGATCGAGGCGATGGTCGCCGACCATATCGGCGAGCATCGCGCGCTCGACAACTACTTCGTGATCGCGTTCACGAGCGAGCTCCGCTTCGCGCTCGAAGAGCTGCGACATCACCTCGAGACCGAGGAGCGCTACTTCTTGTCCTCGAGAGTGCTGCGCGACGACCTCGTCGTGGTCGAAGGCGGCGGCTGATCGCGGCCGAGGCGATGATCGCCTGCCAGCCCCAGAAGTGGATCTTCGAGAGCAGCGCGAGCGGTCGCGCCTTCAGCAGGCGCTGTGACGAGTATAATAGACGGCGGCGAAGATCGCGTTGCCGGCGAACGCGAAGATCACGGCATTCGTGTGAAGCGGTCGAAGTCGACCGAACGTGAAATACGGCGGGAAGTTCAAGCGTGGTGACGCCATCTGAAGTGCGCACCAGAGTCCCACCAACATCCCGACTGCCCCCCACACCAACGTCGCTGCAAGGAAACGACGGACGATCGCGTCGTCGTACTTCACGGTCTCGTTCGCCATCGCGCAGCCGCCATCGCAATCCGCGTGCCTGCAACGCGCGGCTCGATTCGCGCAGCGTTTGCGCTGGCACGACGGCTGCTCTGGGCGACGGCATGATCGAAGAACCGCCTCACCTTAAGCTCGAAGCCTGGACCCTGCCCTTTCTCATCCTGCTCTGGCTCACCCTGCTCGTCGGCCTGATCATGGTGATCGCCGTCGTGCTGATGCGCTAGCGCGCAGGACGTGCACGGACAAGCGGCGTGACCGCAAACTCTGCGGGTTCGCTCGCCGACACGGCTCGCGCGGCAGTTCGAAGGCTCGTGGTTCACGCGCGCGATCCGGCTTGGCGTCAGGTCAGCAGCGCTGGAATCTCGTCGCCGATCGCTTTGGCGAGCTCGCTCACGTGGACGACGCTCTCCCGATTCGGCTCGACGAAGAACGTCGGCATCGTCGCGAGCGCGAGGTGGTGAGCGGAGAGGTACTCGGCGATCGAGGGGGCGTGGCGCCCGCTGCGGATCGGCGAGACGAACACGACGGCGTCGTAGTCTTCGGGTGGTGGTGTGCTCCGTAGCGCGCTATTCGCGAGCTCGGCGACGAGGCAATCGGACTGGAGGCAGTGCGCCAACATCTCGG
>JBDTJY010000047.1:0-51205 GCA_039935615.1 Kofleriaceae bacterium | reverse complement strand
TCGTGCACTTCACGCACAACGCGATCACGCGCGCCAGGCCGATCACCGTGCCGGAGTCCGATTCGCTGACCGTCCTCGAAGATCTGAGTCATTGAGGCTACGCTTGGCTCATGCGTCTCGCTCTCGTCGCACTCCTGTTCGGAACCGCCTACGCCGCACCCGCACCGCTCGACACGATCGACATGGGTAAGTGGGACTGCGGCGGCACGCGCAAGATCGACGTCGTGATCCGACCCGGTGAGCACCTCTACGTGTTCCACGGCACCTGCGACGGCGCCGAGGGTCAAGAGATCGAGATCGAGCCGGCGCCGAAGAAGGCGTTCGCGGCGAGGCAGAGGATCGATCACAAGGCCCAGACGCTGTCGCTGTGGGTGCGCAACGACGGCCAGATCCTCGCCGTCAAGATGTACGTGTTCGTCGGCTTCGCGTAGATTCTCCGGATGCGCAGCGCGCTCCTCGCCCTCGCCGGCACCGGCTGCGTGACCGCGCTGCGCGTGACGTCGCCCGCGACGGTCACCGCCGATGCGGCGCCGTTCGCGTTGCCCGCGCAAGATGGTCACACCGTCTCGCTCGCGACCGAGCTCGCGCACGGTCCGGTCGTGCTCGTGTTCTATCGCGGCTTCTGGTGACCCTGGTGTCGTCACCAGCTCGGCGAGCTGGCCCGCAACATCGAGACCTTTCGCGCGCGCGGTGCGACGATCCTCGCGATCAGCACCGACACGTCGGAGAACTCGCGCGCGTTCGCGGACAGCTACGGCATCACGTTCCCGCTGCTCGCGGATAGCGACGGCGCGGTGTCGCGCACGTACACCGGCATCACCTCCGACGACAACACGCTGCCCGGCATCGTGATCATTCGCGGCGACGGCCACGTCGTGTTCCGCCAGGTCGCGACCGACAAGGAGGATCGCATCACGGTCGCCGACCTGGTCGGTGCCTACGATCGTTCGCTCGGCACCCACGGACCGGGGCTCGTCGACGCGCACTACGCGGCGATCGATCGCGCGCAGGTCCGGCTCGATCTCGGCGGCGGTCACGTCCCCGACGGTACGACCGGCGTCGCGAGGCTCACCGCGCTCGTGCCGATCGGTCGCTACCTCGTGCTCGGGCCCCGCATCGCGACCGACCTGCGCGCGTCGCCGCTCGAGCTCGGCGGCGAGGTCGCGCTGCGGCTCCCGTTCTGGCGCGACTCCGCGGCGGTCGAGCTCGGCGGCCTTGCCGGCTACGCGTTCGATCCCGACACGGCGGTGTTCGGTGGTGCCGCGGATCTGTGGTTCGCGTATTCGCCGAAGTGGTCGATCCAACTCGGTGCTGAGGTCGATCGCGACGCCGGTGCTACCCGGATCACCGGGACGATCGGCATCGGCCGTTTGTTCGAGTACTAGCTGGCACGGCAATCGCTGGGTAGACCTGGGGATGGCCAAGCTCGCCGCTGAATGGCACGCCTTCCGCGCGGACTCGCCCGGCGAGCGGTTCCGCCACCACTACGAGCGCTCGCAGTTGACCTCGCAGGCGTCGCGGATCGCCCGCGTGCTCGTCGGGATCGTCCTGGTCGCCGCCGGCCTCGTGCTGCTGTTCATCCCGGGGCCTGGACTCCTCGTCGGCCTGTTCGGGTTCGCGTTGCTCAGCAGTCAATCGCGCATCCTCGCGACCGCGCTCGATCGAGTCGAACCTCGCGTGCGTCGCCTCGCCGGTCGCGTCCGGGCTCGGGTTCGCCGTTGAAGCTTGCGCGAGAAGTCTTTGGAGGCGCGTCCCAAAAACTGGGATCGCGCAGATCGCGCGCCACGTTTCAGATCGCGCTGCCCGTCGCCGGATAGCTACTCGGCGTCGAACGAGAGCTCGACCAGTTGGCGGATCAACTCCTTCGCTTCGACGGTCGCGTCGACGAAACGCACCGCGATGTGGTCGATCGCCATGTCGATCATCTCCACCCGCACGACCTCGCCGGTGACGTCGACGGGATGGCCCTCGACGTCGAACAGGATCTGGACGCGCTCGCCCATCGCGACGGTGATGCTGCCTTCGAGCCGGGCGCCACCGAGCGAGATGCTCGCGATCGTCAACGCGACGGCATCGTTGTGACGCGCGAGGACGATCGCCGTCGTTGCGGCGGGCGCGCGCGGGTACTGCCGGCGTTCGTCGGTATCGCTCGACGTAGGCACGTCTCCATCATCGTGCTCCCGGGCGCTGCGAGCGAGGGGTAACGCGTGGGTAGCGGGCTAGGAGCGTGGGCTAACACTCCCGTCCACACGACTCAGAATATGAATTGGCGCATACGCACTAATACGCGCCCGTAATGTTCTGTGCGACAGGTACGCTGCGCGATACACGTCGAGGTACGCGTCGCGATACAGGACGTGACAGCCAATGTTCGTCGCTCGCTCCAGTTAAATTGCCAGTGGGGCATTTTTGCCGCTACAAAGATCGCGGGAGGCATATATGCAGCTTGCGAGATGCGTTTATCCGCTTCGGGTGGCGTTGTGTTGGCTCATTCTCGTGCTGGTCTCGACCACTGCCTACGCGCAGAAGGCCAAGACCCGCGACGTCACAGGTGTGGTGCTCGACGTCGACGCGAAACCGATCGCGAGCGCCACGGTCACCGTCACGGGTGCGGGCGGCGCGACCGCGACCACCGCACCGGACGGCACGTTCAAGCTCGCCGCGCCGATCACCGATGCGCTGATCGAGATCACGGCGGACGGCTTCACCGCGAAACAGGTGCCGCTCCTCGCCGCGACGACCGCCGTCCAACTGCAGTTGACGCTCGTCAAGCCCGTCCCACCGACGACGACGCGAGTCGTGACCGGCGTGGTGACCGGCGGTGCTCACGAGCCGCTCGCGAACGCACGCGTACGCGTCCAGGGCACGGCGATCGAGACCGTGACCGCGGCCGACGGTACGTTCGTGCTGCCCGGCGTCGCGCTCACCGACGTGACGCTCGAGGTCGAGGCGCCGAATCAACCGGCCACGACGGTGGCGGTCACCGGCGATCGCGCGGTCGTCGCGATCGCCGTCGGAGCGCTCGAGGTCGTGCAAGCCCCGGTGGTGCCGACCTCGCGTACGGTGAAGGGCCGCGTCCTCGATCCGAGCAACCAGGAGCCCGTGGCCGGCGCGCAGGTCGAGGTCAAGGAGACCGGTCAGATCGCGTTTACCGAGGCCGACGGCTCGTTCGTGCTCGAGAGCCTGCCGATGAAGCCGGTCCAGCTCGAGGTCACCGCGGTCGAGCACGAGACGCGCCTCCTGCAAGTCGACGTGGCGCAGACCTCCGTCGACATCTCGCTCGGCCTCGCGAAGGGCGAGCAGATCGTGATCGAGGGCCGCGCGCCCGTGATCGTCAAGCAGAACCTCGCGAACGGCGCGTCGACGATCGACAGCGCGAACCTCAATCGGGTCAGCGCCGACACGCTCGATACCGCGATGACCGGCAAGCTCGCCGGCGCGAACCTCCAGTTTAACTCCGGCGCTCCAGGCGGCGGCGCGCAGCTCCGGTTGCGCGGCATCTCGACGATCAACGGCCAGTCGTCCCCGCTGTACGTCGTCGACGGCGTGATCATCTCGAACGTGTCGGTGCCGACCGGCGCGAACGCGATCACGGCGGCCGCGGCCGGCGGCAGCACCGCGTTCCAGGACAACCCGACGAACCGGATCTCGGATCTCAACCCGAACGACATCGAGTCGGTCGAGGTCCTGAAGGGCGCCTCGGCGGCGGCCCTCTACGGCTCGAAGGCGTCGAACGGCGTCATCATCATCACGACCAAGCGCGGCCGTGATGGCGAGAACAAGATGGAGCTGACCCAGCGGTTCGGCTTCTCGCAGGTCTCCAACACGCTCGGCTCGCGGACGTTCGCGAACGTCGACGAGGTCAAGACCGCGTTCTGCGCGGATCCGACGACGCCGGAGTGCACCGCGTCGCCGCTGGTCCAGGCGTACATGCAGGCGAACGGCAAGACCTACGACCACGAGGCCGAGGTCACGCACACTCCGTTCTTGCGCGAGACCCTCGGCAGCGTCTCGGGCGGCACCGACAAGGGTAACTACTACGCGTCGATGCTGCTCCGCGACGAGCCGGGCGTCTTGATCGGCACGTTCTACGAGAAGCAGAGCGGCCGCATCGCGGTCGGCTACAAGTTCGGCGACAAGCTCCACCTCGGCTTCACCGCGAACCTCATCCACTCTCTGTCCGACCGCGGTCTGACGAACAACGACAACACCGGCACGTCGACGTACGTCGTGCTGTCGGGCACGCCGAACTTCGTCAACCTCCGGCCGACCAACGGCATCTATCCGATCAACCCGGCGATCGGCAGCGGCGCAAACCCGCTGCAGACCGTGAACCTCTTGCAGAACCGCGAGGAGGTGTGGCGCCTGATCTCCGGCGTCAACGGCTCGTACGATCTGTGGAAGAGCGGCGACCAGCAACACGAGATCAAGCTGCTCGGTAACTTCGGCGTCGATAGCTTCACGCAGCGCAACGCGCTGTTCGCGCCGAACGCGCTGAACTTCGAGCAGAGCAACACCGGTTTGGTCGGCACGTCGATCGACGGCGCGACGTCGAATCTCAACTTCAACATCGGCAGCGGCGCGTTGTGGACGTTCAAGCCGAGCTCCGGCAAGTGGCACAACGCGCTGTCGGGCGGCGTGACGTACGAGACCGTCAACCTCAACTCGACGAGCATCGTCGGCCAGAACCTCACCGCCGGTCAGCCGAACGTCAACTCCGGCACCGCGATCCAGGTCGCGCAGACCCGGTTGCAGACCAAGGACTCCGGCGTCTACGCGCAAGAAGAGGTCGCCGTCCTCGACGATCGCCTGTCGTTCCTCGGCGGTCTGCTCGGCGAGCGCTCGAGCCTCAACGGCGACACCGGCCGCTACTTCTATTATCCGAAGCTCGCGGCGGTGTACTCGTTGGTCCCGGTCAACGACGACAAGGACAAGTCGGCGTTCGACACGTGGCGCGTTCGCGCGGCCTACGGCGAGGCGGGCAACCGCCCGAACTACGGTCAGAAGTTCACGCCGCTCACCGCGACCACGAACATCGACGGCAACGCCGGTGTCGTGATCAACGGCATCGCCGGTGATCCGAACATCGAGCCCGAGCGCCAGCGCGAGTTCGAGGCCGGCACCGATCTCGCGACGAAGGACCAGCGGATCGCGGGCGAGCTCACGGTCTACCAGCGCGACATCTCGAATCTCCTGCTGCAGCGCGCGCTGCCGACCTCGACCGGTTTCACGACGCAGTTCTTCAACGGCGGCGCGCTCCGCAACCGCGGCGTCGAGATCGCGCTGCAGATCCAGCCGATCGCATCGAAGAAGATCACGTGGACCACGCGCGGTACGCTCACGTTGAACCGCTCGGAGGTCACCGAGCTCACGGTGCCGACGTTCGACATCACGACGGTCGGCTTCGGCGTCGGCCTCGGCGCGTTCCGCATCGAACAAGGTAAGAGCGCGACCCAGATCGTCGCGCAGATCGACAAGCAGGGCACGGTCGCGGTCGTCGGTGACGGCGAGCCCGACTTCCGGATCGGCTGGACCAACACCATCAACGTCGGTGACTTCACGATCGGCGCGTTGATCGACTGGCAGCACGGCTCCGACGTCGTGAACCTGACCCGGCTGCTCTACGACTTCGGCAACAACTCGGCCGACACCGCGGCGGCGGCCGACCGGTTGAAGGCGTTCGGCAACAAGGATTTCCGGCCGTACATCGAGGACGCGTCGTTCGTGAAGCTCCGCGAGATCTCGATCGCCTACAACCTGCCGAAGCACCTCGTCGCGCAGATCGGCGGACCGCTCAAGACCCTCCAGGTCAGCGCGGCCGGCCGCAACCTCGTGACGCTGACTGGTTACAGCGGTCTCGATCCCGAGGTCTCGAACTTCGGCAACCAACCCATCGGACGCAACTACGACGTCGCGCCGTATCCACCGAGCCGGAGTTTCTGGTTCTCGATCACGGCGGGACTGTGAGGAGGATGACCATGCGGAACACCTTCACCACCATCGCGGTATGCGCCGTGCTCGCAGGCTGCGACCTCGACATCGGCGATCTCAATAACCCCAGCCTCGACGACCTCGAGACCAATCCGACCGCACCGCTCGTCGAGTCTGCGTGCACGGGACTTTTGATCGGCAACCGGGCCAACATCGGCAACGAGGTCGGTTACGTGGTCCAGCTCGGCATCCTCGGCCGCGAAGCCTACAACTTCGATCAGGCCGACCCGCGCTACATCACCGAGCTGTTGCAGAGCCCACTCAGCGCCGGCAGTCCGTTCGGTGGCGCGTTCTGGGGATTCCCGTACGCGAACATTCGACTCTCGAACGTCGTGCTGAAGTCGCTCGACAAGGTCGCGGACTTCTCCGACGAAGACAAGGCCGCGATCCGCGGGTTCTCCAAGACCAGCCAGGCGTTCGACCTGCTCCAGGTCATCGTCACGCACGACACCAACGGCGCCGTGATCGACGCCGACACGGCGCTCGACGCACCGCTCGGACCGATCGTCGACAAGGACACGGTCTACGCTCGGATCGCGAGCCTGCTCGACGACGCGGTGATCGATCTCGACGCCGCCGGCCCCAAGTTCCCGTTCCTGCTCGGCAGCGGCTACACCAACTTCGATACGCCGGCGACCTACCGCACGTTCAACCGTGCCCTGCGCGCGCGCGTCGCCGCGTACACCAAGGACTACGCGACCGCGCTGGCCGCGCTCGGAGCGTCGTTCCTCGACGACACCGCGACGAACAAGGCCGACCTCGACGTCGGCGTTTACCACTCGTTCTCGACCAAGTCCGGCGACACGCCGAACGGGCTCACGAACAAGAACATCTACGCGCATCCGTCGCTCGAGACCGACGCGATGATGAACGGTGCGACGGTCGACCTGCGCTACACCGCGAAGGTCGCGATCGCCGACACGGGCGGCGCCGCACAGAGCTTGAGCTCGAACATCGTGTTCACGCTCTATCCGGGCCCCGGCGCGCCGATTCCGATCATCCGCAACGAGGAGCTGATCCTGCTCGAGGCCGAGGCCAAGTTCTTCACCAACGACGTTCAGGGTGCGGTGATCGCCCTCAACATCGTGCGCACGACCTCCGGCGGGCTCGCACCGATCACCGGGACACCCGACGAGGCGACGTTCACCGACGCGCTGCTCTACGAGCGCCGCTACTCGCTGATGTTCGAAGGCGGCCATCGCTGGATCGACCTGCGACGGTTGGGCCGGCCCCTGCCGCTCGACGTGCCGACCCACGTGCAAAACCTGCGGTACCCGTTCCCGCAGGCCGAGTGCAACGCACGGCCGAACGAGCCGCGTTGCGCGCTCGGCAGCACCTGAGCGGATCGGGCACGCGCTCGAGGACGCGGCCTGATGTCCGGACGTGACGCGCCGATCAAGCTGCTGGCTCGCCGAACAGCGCGCGCAGCTCGTCGGGAATCTTGATCGGGCGACCGTTCGCGAGCGCCATGAATGCCCAGGTGGTCGCGGCGCGCATCACGACCTGACCGTTACGCGAAATCTCGGTCGCGCGCACGCACGAGGCGAGCTTCCACGACGGCACCCAGGTCTCGGCGCGGACCTCCTCTCCGAGCTTGACCTGGGCGAGGTAGTCGAGCTCGTGGCGGCGCACGACGAAGATGCCGCCGATCCGCGTGTACTCGGCGTGGCTCCAACCGAGGTGCGCGGAGTGTGCGAGCGCGACTTCGAGGACCCAGCGCAGGTAGACCTGATTCGAGACGTGACCGAGCTCGTCGATGTCGTGCGAGGTCACTCGGAACGGCAGCAGGTAGCGTTGGGACACGGCGCGCGATGATATCGTCAGCGAATGACCGATGACAGCGCACGCACGCTACGTTCGAAGCTCGAACAAGGCGCGGCGGCCCCGGCGGATGTGGTCGGTGTGCTCGCGGTCGCGGCGCTCGAGGCGCCGACGCGTGCGGCGCGCCTCGACGCGTGCGAGCTGCTCGGCGATCTCGCCGGACGCGCGCTCGGCGCGGACTGGGAAGTGGCGGAGCGTGCCGCGTTCGCGTTGCTCGAGGCGGCGCGCGTCGCCGACACGGCGGCGGATCGCCGCGGCGTGATCCAGGCGATGGGGCGCGGCTTTCGCAATCTGTGGTTGCTGCCGTTCGTGCACCGCCGGTTGAGCGACCGCGACGAGACGATCGCGGCGGCCGCGCTGCACGCCGCCGGCGGCCTGGGCTTTCCGGCGCTCGAGGAAGCGGTGGCCGCGTACGTCGGCGAGAACGTTCCGGCCGGGCTGCGTCGCGCGGCGATCGGTGCGCTCGGGCGAATGGGCGCGGCGAGCTCGGTCGATCGGTTGGTCGCGGTCGCGCTCCACGATGCCGACGAAGCCGAGAGCGCGCTCGCAGCGCTGACCGAAATTCGCTCGCCAGCGGCGCGGGCGGCGGTACTCGAAGCCCTGGCCGGCGACCTCGAACCGGAGGTTCAGATCGCGGCGGTGCGCTACCTCGCGGAGCTCGGCGCGCTCGAAGTGCTGCCGGTGCTGCGCCGGTTGGCGCGCTCGGATCTGGCGGAGATCCGGATCGCGGCGGGCCTGGCGTCGCGCGCGTTGAAGGCAGAGCGCGAGCGCGATCCGACCGAGCGGTTCTTGGTCGCGCTCGGCGAGCCCGATCGCGCGGTGCGTGCGCAGCTCGCGCGCCGGCTGCGGACGATTCCGGTCGCGCAGATCCTCGAGCAAGCCGAGGTGCTGCTGAGCGACGACGCGGCGGGCGTGATCCAGGTGCTCGGCGAAGTGCGCGAGCCGGAGATCACGCGCTACTTGCTCGCGCTCGCGGGGCGTAGCGATCTGCCGGCGGAGATTCGCGCGCGCGCGATCGGGACGATCGAGGCCGACCAGGAGTGGGAGCGCGGCGAGCTCGTGAAGTTGGCGATGGCCGACGGCGACGAGCAGATTCGCGCGTCGGCGGTGCAGGCGATGGGCGCGTTCGCGACCGCGAGCGAGCTCGTCGATCACTTCGCGACGCTGGCGGCGTCGAGCTCGGGCGCGATCCGTGGCGCGCTGTTGTGGGCGCTGCAGCTCGCGCGGCGCGCGCCGAATCGCACCGATGCCGACCGGATCGCCACGCTCGTCGGGCCGATGCTGAACGATCCCGATCCGATGGTGCGCCGGCGCGCGGGCTACGTCGCGGGCAACCTCGGGCTCGACAAGCTCGCACCCGCGCTCGTCGTGCTGTGCTCGGCCGACACCGCGGAGCTGCGGCTCGCCGGGTACGTCGCGCTCGGCGAGCTCGGCATGCCGGGGGTGATCTCCGAGGTCGTCGCGGCGGTCAAGCGCGAGGACGATCCGCGCGTGCTCGGCGCGGCGTCGAATGCGCTGATCGCGAGCATGCCGGAGCCGAACGTGTTGCTCGGGCTCGCCGGCAAGGCGTCGCAGCTCCTGACCGCACCCGATGCGCGCTCGCGCGAAGCCGGCGCGGAGATCGCCGGCCTGCTCGGCGGTGCGGTGCCCGCGGCGCAACTCGTGGCGCTCGCGACCGATGACGCGAGTCGCGTGCGCGGCGCGGCGGTGTGGGCGCTCGGCAAGCTCGCCGATCCCTCGACCGAGGCTGCGATGCTCGCCGCGTTTCGCGACGACGATGCGACGGTCCACGAGCGCGCGGCGGCCGGCCTGTTGCGGCTCGGGACACCGGATGCGCTGGCGCAGGCGATCGCGTTCGTCGCCGGTGATGGCGATCCGGCCACCCGCGGTGCGATCGCCGCCGCGATCCACATTCCGCCCGCGCACGCCGAGCGGTTGTCTGCGGTGATCGACGACGCGCTGTCGAAGACCGACGCCGACGACGATGCGTTCGAAGCGTTGATCCAGCTCAAGCTCGCGACGGCCGGTGGCGTGGCCGCGCCGACGATCGATGTCGACGGTGAGATCACCACCGTGTTCCCGAGCTTCGCGCAGCTCACGAAGCTCGCCGGGTTCGATGCGCTCGTGAAGTCGCTGCGCACCGCCGAGTCGCTGTTCCACTCGACGGCGAATCAGCAGGACGCGGATCTATCGCCGCCGATCACGCTGTGGATGAAGGTGCTCGAGAACTACGTCCACGCGTGGTTGGGACCGCGCCTCGCCGGTTTGCAGCGCGATCCGGCCTCGCTCTACGACTACGTCGATCGCGTGATCGGTGGAAGTTGGGGCGGGTTCTCGCGCTGGCTCGAGCCGAAGTGGCGCGACCCGGCCGAGGTCGGAGGTGCGCGCGTCGAGATCCCGCTGCGTGCGGTACCGAATGCGGTGCGCGACCTCACCGAGCATCGTCGCAAGCGGCTCGATTCGCCGCTGTCGGTCACCGAATGGGCACGCATGCTCGTGTTGTTCGCGGTCGATCATCCGCAGAGCGGCTTCCGCAATCTGTTCAAGCTCTCGACGAAGAGCAGCGAGCGTACGGTCGCGCTCGCGCACCGCCTGCATACGCTCGCCGCGGTCCGCAACCTCGTGACCCATCGCTCGAGTGCAGGGGCCGCGACGGTCGCCGCGTTCCGGCGCACGTACTACGGCGCGTTCGAAGATCTCGTCGCGCTCGCTTAGTTGTTTTGCGGATGATCGGTCTGGAACACCGAGTTCATCATGTCGTCGCGGAAGTCGCTCATCGCGTTGTCGAACGTATCGAGCACGAGCGTGCCGTTCTGGTTCGAGAGCTTGTGGAAATCGAGGGACTGCAGCGCCTGATCGATCCGGATCGTGATGGCGAGCGATGCGGTCTCGTTGGGGTCGAGCATCGCGCTCGTATCGAGGCTGATCGCGAGCGGCGAGCGATCGTGGATCTGATACGGCATCGACACGCCGTCGAGCTTCGTGGTGCCGGCGAGCTCGTACGAGTAGTTGATGAGGTTGCCATCGGCGAGCAGGATCACGTGCGAGTACAGCCCGGGCGGGGCATCGCCGAACGCCACCGGGCTCGGTGTCGCGCCCGCCGCCCAATCGAGCTCGAGGGAATCGATCGACGTGCGGTTGTCGCCCGGACCGGCATCGCCGATCACGCGGAGGTTCGCGATCCGGAACGTCATGGTCGCGATCGAGTTGCCGTCGCCGCCGGTATCGCCGGGGATCGTGTTCGGCGACGTCGCCCACGTGATCGCCAGGCCGTGATCGGTCGAGCTCGAGCCGTCGGTGACCATCGAGCCATCGGGCGCGCTCGGGTCAGATCCGTGGCACGCAGCGATGACTCCCAGGAGGAGACACGTTGGGACCACGGTCTGCATGCGCTGCCATCGTGCAATGAGGAGACCATCGAGAAC
Organism: Kofleriaceae bacterium; assembly: GCA_039935615.1. Taxonomy (GTDB): domain Bacteria; phylum Myxococcota_A; class Polyangia; order Haliangiales; family Haliangiaceae; genus JABFXX01. The sequence goes on along the minus strand of JBDTJY010000047.1, from coordinate 39,968 downwards.
AACCTCCAAGATCGCGAATTACCGTCGGTGCCACGTGCGCAGGCTTCGGCTAGTGTGCACGATTCGTACAACCGTATGGTGACCGAGCCACTAACCCAAGATGCCGGGACCTTCCTGGCCAAGAGCACCCAGCCGCACGCGTTCCTCGTGGTTCACGTCGACGATGGCGGTTCGCGTGTGATCGATTTGCCCGAAGGTGTCGATGTCACTTTCGGCCGCTCCCGTGCCGCGACCGTGCACGTCGAGAGCGAGAAAGTCTCGCGGCTCCACGCGAAGGTGCGGCGCACCGGCGACGTGATCGAGGTCGAGGATCTCGGCTCGCGCAACGGCACGCGCGTCAACGGCGACAAGATCGAAGGACCGCGCAAGCTCGTCAACGGCGACGAGCTCACGATCGGTTCGATCGAAGCGGTCGTCGGGTTCGCGAGCGGACTGCGCGTAGCGAGCCCGATCGCGGATGACGCCACCGGTGAAGCGCGGCTCGTCGCCGAGGTCGACCGCGCGATCCGCTATCACCGTCCGCTCACCGTCGCGCTCGTGCGCGTCACCAGCGATTCCGTGATCGATGCGATGGCGCGCTCGCTGCGCCCGATGGATCTCCTCGCCGAAGATGCCGGCGACGACTACCTCGTGATCCTGCCGGAGCTCGATCGCGTCAACGGCGAGCCCGCGCTCGAGCGGCTCTTGGACTTCGCGCACGCCGCCAACGTCCCGACGAGCTCCGCGCTCGCGGTGTGCCCCGATGACGGCACGACCGTCGAGACGCTGATCAGCGAGCTTCGCGGTCGCCTGCGCAGCGGGCGCAACTCGCGCGGCCCGAGTGCGCCGGTCGTGCACGTTCCCGGCGAACCGATCGTGATCGATCCGGCGATGAAGCGGGTCTACGCGCTCGTCGAGCGGATCGCCGACACCGCGATGACCTGCCTGATCCTCGGCGAGACCGGCGTCGGCAAGGAGCTCGTCGCCGAGGCGATCCACAAGCGGTCCACGCGGCGCGACAAGCCGTTCATCAAGCTCAACTGCGCCGCGTTGCCCGAGACCCTGCTCGAGAGCGAGCTGTTCGGCTACGAGCGCGGCGCGTTCACCGGCGCCGAGCGCCGCAAGGTCGGCTTCTTCGAAGCGGCGGATGGCGGCACGCTGTTCCTCGACGAGATCGGCGAGATGCCGCTCGCCCTCCAGGCCAAATTGCTGCGCGTCCTCGAGCGCAAGGTGATCACGCGGGTCGGTGGCACGACCGAAGTCGCGACCAACACCCGCTTGATCGCGGCGACCCATCGCGATCTCGAGAGCGAAGTTCGCGCGGGTCGGTTTCGCCAGGACCTCATGTTCCGGATCGGTGGCTTCACGCTCGTCGTGCCGCCGCTCCGCGACCGCGCCGTCGAGATCATGCCGTTCGCCGAGCACTTCGTCCGCACGACCGCGGCCGAGCAGGGCCGCCCCACACCGCCGCTCTCCGACTCCGCGCGCGACGCCCTGACCGGTTACGCCTGGCCGGGCAACGTGCGCGAGCTCCGCAACGCGATCGAGCGCGCGCTCGTGTTGTGCGGCGAGACACTCGAGGCGACCGACCTCCCCGAGAAGCTGCGCGACGCCGCGCAACGCGTCCGCCCGGTGTCCTCGGGCGCCGACATGCGCGGCCATCTCGCCGAAGTCGAGCGCGCGGCGATCGTCGCCGCGCTCGAGACCGAGGGACAGAACCAGACGCGAGCAGCGCGCCGGCTCGGGCTGTCGCGACGCGCGCTGATTTACAAAATGGAGAAGTACGGGCTCAAGGCTCCGCCGGGCCGCACCGACGGCTAGCGGCGGCGCTCGGGCGCGTGACGATCGCACCTGTTTTTTTTGGGGTCCGACCCGTGATCGCGCGTTCACAGGTGCGCACGATCATGAGAACGACGACAACGGAAACTTAGGGTGGCTGGGAAACCGCCGTCGAGGCGAACCGTGCAGGCTTGGCGGATGCACATCCGTACGATCGTCGCCATGGCGGTGACCGCGTGCACGGTGACCGCGTGCAGCTCGTCGCCCGCGGGCCCGGACGCGTTCCTCGGCTTCTGTGACGATCAGCACCCGTTGGCACCAACGTTCACGAACATGCAACAGCTGTTTCGGGCCTGCACGTCGTGTCACGGGCCGGAGGTCGAGCTGTCACTCGTGCAGGCCGCGAGCTACGACAACCTCGTCAACACTCCGCCACCGAACTACGCGAGCCCGCCGACCGATGAATCGTGCGGTGTCGTATTGGTCAAGCCCGGCGACGCGGCCGGTAGCTATCTGTTCCAGAAGATCTCGCTCGACGCTCCATGCGCCGGCTCGCGGATGCCGCTGGACGATATCGGAACGCCGTCACCACTCGCACAATGCGCGCAGACCCTCGTCCACGATTGGATCGAGCTCGGCGCGCAGAACGACTAGGACGACCGAGAATGCGCTGCGGACCTTTTCCACGATCGGCGCTCGCTCGAAGCCGCCGCCGGCGATGGGCCACGCGTCTGCTTCTGTTCGGCACGCTCGTGTATCGGTTCGGAACGTAACGTTCAGACCATGAGTCGAGTCGACGCGGGGACCGTCGTCGTGGTCGACACTCCGACGTGACCGTTGGCCAGGGTGCACATCGAGAAGTGGACGAGGCTGGTCGTTGCCGGACCGCCGGTCACGGTGCCGTTGAACATGAACGTCGCGCCGTGGGCAGGACATCGGTATTGACTGCCCGAGATCGCGACGGTCACGCCTTGGTGCGTACAACGTGCACTCACTGCGAACAGCCCGCCGCTATCGCGCACGACGAAGAACCGGCCGCTCGCGACGTACACCGGCGTGTTGAGCGTAAACGTCGCCGGAGCGCCGACATCCGTGCCGGTGCCACAACTACTGCTGCCAGAACCACCGGCATCGAGCGGAAGCTGTGAAGCATCGGGTGGTAGTTGCGATCCCTCCGACGAGCAACCGACGATCACCAAGCCACCGGCGGTCGCGAGTCCGATCGCTACACAGAATTCGCGTCTCGAGATCGTCAGGTGAGTACTGCGTTTCATTTCGTTCGAATCATTGTAGATCTGACGACGAAGAAGATATGTCGAGCCTCACACCGGCTGAACCGGCGGGCTCATGAAACGTCAATCTCCGTGGGGCGAAATCGACCGACGGGTTCATGAGAACGCGAGCTTCTACGAGTTTTTGCAGGCTTGGTGGCACCGCACATCGTGACCATCTTGGACGGAATGAATGCACCGAGCATTGCCGTGGCGTTCTTGGGCCTGGCCGCAGGTTGCACCTCGGGAACGACGGCGGGAAACACGTCCCAGACGTGTAGCGCCATCTCGCGGTTGCCGCTGACGCCGTCGCAGGCGTGGTCGGGCACGATCTTCACGATCGTGATGGAGAACCATAGCCAGAGCGACATCCTAGGTAGTGCCGATGCACCGTTCATCAACTCGCTCGCGAAGCAGAACGCGGTGGCCTTGGGCTATCGCGACAGCCTCGTTCATCCGAGCGAGCCCAACTATCTCTGGCTGGTCGCGGGTGAGAATTTCGGAATTCTCGACGATGGCGAGCCGGTGACGAACCACGTCGACGTGAAGGCTCACATCGCGGATCAGCTCGAGATGCAGGGCCTGTCGTGGAAGGCCTACATGGAATCGATGGGAAGTCCGTGCGGACTGGCGTCGAACTATCCGTACGAGCCCAAGCACGACCCGTTCGTCTATTTCGACGACATCAACGGCTGGGACGGCACGACCTTCCAGCCCTCGACCCGGTGCAACACGCACGTCGTCGACTACTCCGAGCTCGACAAGGATCTAGCCGCGAACACGGTACCGAAGTACGCGTTCATCACGCCCAACATGATCGACGACATGCACGACGGCACCGTCAAGCAGGGCGATGACTGGCTCGCGCGCGAGGTTCCGAAGATCCTCGGTTCCGATGCGTTCAACCACGGCGGCGTGCTGTTCCTGACGTGGGACGAAGGCAGCAACCAGTCCGATGACCCGCCGATGATCGTGATCTCGCCGAACGCGAACCAGGCCATGACGAGCAACACGCCGTACGACGAGAGCTCGTACCTCAAGACCGTGCAGACGATCCTCGGCATTCAGGAGTTGCCGTGCGACGCATCGAACGCGAGCACCGTGCAAACGATGGCCGATCTGTTCACGGTCCCGCTCGCCGCGGCGGCCACGCCTTGAGGGCCGTCTAGAACACCGCGGTGGAGCGGTAGCGATAGACGACGGCCGCTCCTTTCTCGACGCGCGCGACGAGCCCGCCGACGCGCAGCGGCGCCTTCATCCAGGGCTCGGCGAACCACTTGGTCACCCGCGGCGTCCGTTTGACCACGTTGAGATGGCGATCGAGCGAGACGCTCGTACCGTCGTGCAACGTTGCCGTGATCGTTCCGCCGTGGACGGCGAGCCCACCGATCTCGGTCCCCGCGATCCACGAGCGGGTCGGCGCCAGCCCGAACGACAGCGGGACGGCGGGCGCATGCGACGCCGGGGCCCGCTTGCTCGATGCGAGCGCGGCAGGTGTCGCGCGCATCGCGACGACCCGTACGCCGTCGTGCGCCGCGACGTGGCTCCCCATCACGACCATCTGCTTGAGGCCCGGGATAGAGGCGCGCCCGAAGGTCTTGCCGTCGAGGCCGAGCACCAGCACGCTGTCGTGGGTGGCGACCGCGATGCGTGCGTTCGCTCCGCTGCCGACGACCGCGACGTCGACCGCGACCTCGCGCGGAACGAAGCGAGCGGCCTCCTGCGCGGCAGCGCCTGCCACCCAGAGTGCCTGCGCGTCGGTCGCACGGCTCACGGCGATGTGCTCGCCCTTGCCGGTCGCGAGCCGAAACTCCGCGAGGCCGCGTGCGTCGGCGATCGCCTCGCCCGCGACCCGAACGTTACCGCGGGCGTCGACGATCGCGACATCGACCTGCTTTCCGACGGTGATCTTGCTCGTGACGACGTCCCACACGTTGATCTCGTGGATCACTGCATCGGGCCCCGGATCGACGAGCCAGTGCGCTTCCAGCCACTTCTTGGGACCGGGGAGCCGCTGCTTGAAGCATGCGACCCGGTCCATCACCAGCTGCTCGGGTGACGGTGGCGCCGGCTCCTTCGCGAGGTGTCCGAGCTTCGCGTAGCGCACGCCCGAGTTGGTGTGAATCAGGAGCTCGCACGCGGGTGCGGTGCCATTGGTCACGGTGGATGCCGCGTCGACGGTGAGGTAGCCAAACGGAATCGGCCAGCCCGGCGCGTCGATCACGTAGTCAGCTGCGGGATTGGTCAGGACGTCGACCGCGCACTGGATGGTGTAGTGATTCGGATCGCCGAACGTGAGCTTCGCGTCGATCTGATCCGGCGACCACGTGTTCTTCGAGCACGAGAACCCGCCGCCCCAGTCGAACCCGGTCTGCTCGACCTTCGCCAGGCTGCGGTCGTGATGCGCGGGCACCGCGAGCGTGCCGGAGATCCTCAGCCCCATCGGCGAGCCGACGACGGCGGTCGCCTTCATACCCGGCAACAGCGAGCCGAGCGCGACCTCGCCACGCAGCTTCACGTGATCACTGTCGTTCTCGATCGTCTGCAGATTCATGCTTCCCGGGTCGATGCCTTGCACGCCATCGCTCAGGTTGCCGTGCGCGGTGTCGCTGATCTTCACGATCGCGACGATGAACCCGACGATCGTGATCACGACCGCGATGATCGCCCCGACCGGCCCGAACGCCGAACCGATCGCGATCAGCGCCGCGCCGGGCAGCACGACGGTCGCGAGTCCGCACCGGAACACGTCCCAGTCATCGAGATCCCACTCGACGTTGATCGTGATCTGGATGTTGCCGCTCGCCGACAGCCCGAAACTGACTCCGAAGTTCAGATCGAACTCGATATCCGACGCGAACACCGGGCACGCATCGACCGCGTTGAGCGTCGCCTTCGATATCGGCCCGACGATTCCCCACGAGGTGTTGGGCTGCGTGACGATCTCGAGCGTCGAGTCCTGCGTGGGCATCGCATCGACCGAGCTCGTGATCGCGTCGTCGACGATCTCGACCAGCAGGTCCGGCGGCAGGTTGATCGCCCACTCTCCGCCGAGCGCCGCCACGCCACCCGCGAAGAAGCTCGTCCACGCTGCCTTCGAGCTCGCGTTCGGCGTGCTCAGCTCCGCTCGCACCATCACGGTGTTCGCGTTCAGCGTGAGCCCCGCATTCGTCGCCGCCATCGCATGGCCCGCGACATCCGGCAGCGCGATCGTCTGGCCGACCGCCGGCATCTTTGCGAGCAGGGCCGCCTTCTGTGACGCGGTCAGCACGTCGATCACCGACCCGAGCTCGATCGGCGTGACATCGAGCTTGATCTCGCCCGCCGCCGACGCACTCGCACTGATCTCCGCCTTCAGCCACAGTCCAAACACCGACGTGATCGCCGGCATGCCAAAGTTGCCCGCCGCGATCACCGCGTCCCGGGTCACGAGCGTGGCATCGATGTCGATCTTCACGACGAGCACCGTGCCGCTCACGTTCGCCGTGCCACCCGGCACGTGAACCTTGATCGTCTTGCTGGGCGTATCGAACAGCTCGACGCCCGTGCAGTTGAGGTGGTCGATGAGCAACTTGCCCGAGCCGAGCGGGTTGTCGAACTCGTCCGTGACCAGCGGAATCGCCCGCTGGATCTGGTCCTGTAGCAGCGCGAAGAACTTGTCCTGTGTGAATTGCAGATCGAAGAACATGCAGTGCCTCCACGCTGATCAACGTGGGCCCGGCCGGATGTTCCCGATTCTTCAGGGGTGCCGCAATTTGCGGCATCCACGTTCAACCGACGCGGACGGGTCAGCCGGCGAACGCGTGGCTATCGCGCTTGCCGGCCTCACCGCTGCGCACGAGGCTGAGCCGGAGCAACACGGGGGCGAACAACTGGTTGAGTCCGACCACGCTCAACAGCAACACCGCCGCCGGTGTGCCGAACGTCGGAAAGTTCTTCTGGATCACGACGACCAGTGCGAGCGACAGGCCGGCTTGCGGCACCAGGCCGGTCCAGCCGTACTTGGTCACGGCCGGATCGGCCGAGGTCCGCGTGCACGCCAAGCGGCAGCCGAAGTAAAACACCGTCGCGCGCGCCGCCGCGAGGATCACGACCGGGATGGCCATCGCAGCGAGGTTACCGAGATCGAGCTTGCACCCCGCCAGCGCGAAGAACACGAGGAACACGGGCAGCTCGGCAGCCTCGAAGCTGTGGAGCAGCGCGCTGGAGTCGGCGCGCGAGAAGTTCCTGAGCCAGACGCCTGCAGCGAGCATCACGACGAGCGGATCGAGGTGCACGCGGCTGCCGATCTCGGCGACGACGACACACACGAGCAGCGCGAACAGCGCGTTGCCATTGTTCACCGAGAGGATGTAACGCGCGATCACCATGCCGATCACGACGCCGAAGGCCATCGAGCCGAACAGCTCCCAGCCGATCGACATCATCGTCTCGGTGATATCGACCTCGCCCCCCACCAGCGCGCCGGCGATCGCGGCGACGATCGAGTACACGACGATCACCACCAGATCGGCGACCACGACGGTCGCGAGCACGACCCGGCTGAGCGGCCCGTCTGCGCGGGTCTCGGCGAGCAGCGCCATCGCGACGGCCGGCGACTGCGCAGACAAGGCGACCCCGACGACCGCGCAGATCGCGAGCGCCTGGGTCATCGTGGTGTTCGCGAACATCGGCAGCAGCGGCTGCAGGACGAACAGGACGGCCGCGAGCACCACCATCGCGGCGAGCACGCCGTAGACCGTGATCGCGCGCAGCGTCTTGATCACGGGCTTGACGCGCTTGAGGTCGAGCTCGCCGCCGGCCGAGAGGCCGAGGATGCAGGTCGCGACCCCGTTGACGACGTCGAGCGAGGTCGCCAGCTCCTTGGACACCAGATCGAGCACGTACGGTCCGGCGATCACTCCGACCAGCAGGTAGCCGGTGAGCTTCGGCAAGCCGAACCGCTGGACGATCCTCGCGGCGAAGAACGCGGCGAGCAGCAAGAAGCCGAACGCGAGCTCGGTGCCACCGTAAGCGCCCGATGCGTCGAAGCTACGCGCCGCCTGCATCAGGCCGGTCAGCGCGAGCAGCAAGAGGACGTCGATCACCCAGATCGAAGGATATCAGCTATTCCGTCGTCAACACGACGACCGATCTCGCGATCGCAGCGGCGAGCAGCTCCGGCTGCTCGAGCGTCGGATCGTGACCCGACTCCGCGACCGTCTCCTTCAACTTCGCCGGCAAGCCGTTCGCGATCGCGCAGTACTTCGCATCGTCCGCACCGGTGATCAGCGCGAGCCGATCGCGATGCGCGGGCACCGCCGACCAGTAGTCCGGCATCGCGCCGAGCCCCATCTGCTCGAGGCTCTGCGCGAGCAACTCGGGATCGAGCCGGTAGCGCCGCGCACGCCGCTCGAGCCGGCGCTCGATCGAGACGCGCTTCTGCGAGGCAAACAGCGGCTGCTGTTCCCAGGCGGCGACGAACTTGTCGAGCCCGTCGGTGCGGAGCATGCGCGCCCACGTCGCATCGAACCGGCGCCGGTCGCGGCGCTCGAGCTCGTTGATCCCGGGATTGACGCCGATCAACACGCCGAACGCCGCGCGTCCCGTCGCGACCAAGCCGAGGGCGACGCGCGCGCCGAGCGAATAGCCGACCACACACTCGCAGCCATCGATCGCCCTGCCGACCAATTCGAGATTCGCTTCCCAACCCTCGAGCACGGGACCGCCGGCGACACCGTGACCGGGCAGGGCGATCGGCTGCGGCTCCTGAGGGAGCTGCCAGTTGTCGATCACTTCGTCCCAGTTCGCGGGATCTCCCGTGAACCCGTGGATCAACGCGCACCGCACTACACGACTGTAATCTGCGGAGCGACGGAGAGCTTGATGAATTCTTGCCGCGTCGATTCATGTTCGAGGAAGACGCCGCGCACACCGCTGGTGACGAGCCGCGCCTCGTGGGCACCGACGCCGCGCGCCGCCATGCACATGTGCAGGCCCTCGATGTAGACCGCCGAGCCCTGACTGCTGAGCTGCCTGTAGAGGATGTCGGCGAGGTCGTGGGTCAGATCTTCCTGGAGCTTGGGGCCGCGCGCGATCATGCGGGCGAGGCGCGACAGCTTCGACAGGCCGAGCACCTTGTCGGTCGGGATGTACGCGAGCGAGATCCGGTAGATCACGGGGAGCAAGTGGTGCGGGCACACGCCGAAGCACGTGTTGTGCTTCGAGATCACCATCTCGCTGTACTTCGCCGGAAACGTCTTCGCGAGCAGCGCATCGATCTCGGGCTTTACTTGCTTTTGATCGTGGACGAGCTCGTGGAAGCCTTTGGCCGCGCGCGCCGCCGTGCCCTTGAAGTTGTCGTCTTCGGTCGTGTAGCCGAGGCGCGTGAGTCCTTGGAGGATCTTGTCGTAGCCCTGCGTGAAGAGGGCAAGCGCTTCGGGGTCGAGCTCGATGGCCATGGAGTGTCCTCGTACTTCGTCAAGATCGCGGCCGTTGCGGCGGCGATTCCGAGCTTGGAAACGCTCGCGAGGGGAACGCGGGCGAACGCGTCGTAGCCCGAAAGGGAGGTATCTACAAGGCTCGGGGGCATGGCCGCCACCAGAACGCGGATGCGCAACCGACGATGACTCAGCGTCTGATCGTGATACGCGACTGGCTCGCGTTCGACGGTAACGCCGAGCCCACGCGCGACCTCCAACGCGACGTCGCCCTGCGGCAACTCCCACAAGCCGCCGAACAGACCATCGGGGGCGCGTCGCCCGAGCACGATCGCCTCGCCGTCGCACATCCACAGCGCATCGCGCGCGAGGACGCGCAACTCGTGCTGCGGCTTGCGCGGCGGCGTTTTCGGCAGCTCGGCGTGCCGGCCGGTGCGGTTCGCGAGGCAGGCCGTCGCGAGCGGGCAGAGCAGGCAGCGCGGGGACGTCGGCGTGCACACGGTCGCGCCGAGCTCCATCAGCCCCTGGTTGAGATCGCCGGGTGCCACACCTTCGGGCAACGCCACGACCAGCGCGCCGGCGCGTTGCCACAGCGCGCGTTGCCCGGCGGTCGACTTGATGTCGTCCTCGATCGCGTAGACCCGCGCGAGCACGCGCGCGACGTTGCCGTCGACGAGTGGCGCACGTTCGCCAAACGCGATCGAGGCGATCGCACCCGCGGTGTAGGGGCCGATGCCGGGGACCTCGCGGAGCTCGCTCGCACGCTGCGGCAGCACGCCCGCCCACTTCGTCGTGACGGCTTCGGCGCCCTTCTTGAGGTTGCGCGCGCGCGAGTAGTAGCCGAGGCCGGCCCACGCGGCGAGCACGTCGTCGAGCGGCGCCTCGGCGAGCGCGCGCACCGTCGGGAACTTCGCCATCCAGCGCTGCCAGTACGGGATCACCGTCTGGACGCGCGTCTGCTGCAGCATGATCTCGCTGACCCAGATCGCGTACGGGTCGCGAGACCGCCGCCACGGCAAGTCGCGCTTGACCGTCGCGTAGTGAGCGACGATCGCGGCGCCGAGCGCGGAGTCCTGCACGGACTCCTAGGTACCTCAGTTGTAGAGGTGCAGCATCACGATCGTGGTCGGATTGAACGCGACCTCGAACGTCGACGTGCTGCTCTTGGTCTGCGTAGTCGGGCCGGTGTCTTGCTTGACCGATTGGTACTCGAGCAAGGGGTTCGTCGCCGACGCGCTGATCTGGAAGTGCGGGCTCAACCAGTAGCCGATGCCGATGCCCCAACCGAGCGCGAACGTCGTCGTGGTCTTGGTGTTGTAGTCACCATCGGGGTCGTCCTTGAGGACATCGAGACCGACCGAGCCGAGGATCTCGAAGTCGACATTGCCGTGACGGATCACCGGGAACCGCACGAGCGTCGCGAGGTCGAGCTCGGTGATCGCCTCGGACGTATTGGTCATGCCGACGGTCGCGTCATTCGAGGTGTTGCCGATCGTGACGATCGGCTCGAACGTGATGCCGCTGACCAGCCGCAAGCGTGCGCTCGCGATGTTCGGCGTCTGCAGATCCATCGAACCGCCGGGCGGTCGCGCATAGCCGATACCGATCGCGAACGCGAGGTCGGTGGGGCGAACGCCCGAGGCGTCTTTCCACACCACCGGCGGCGGTGGACGCGGCGGCTCGGGCTGCGGTTGGGGCTGGGGCTGGGGCTGCGGCTGCGGCTCGGGCTGCGGTTGCGGGGTCACGTCGGTGGTGCCTGACCCCGGCTCCGTCGGTTGCGCCGACGCGATACCGGTGCCCAGCACCAGCGAAACACAAACCATCTTCGTCAGTCTCATTCGGGTCCTCTCGGGTTGGCTTGCTGGAAGCACATTGTCTGGCAATCGCTCGTGAGCGCGCCGCAGGTCGACTCGTGGTCATACACGCACGCGAGACACTCGTCGGAGACGGTCGGAAGGATCGGTTCGCATTGCTGCGTGACGCAGGTCTCCACCGCCGACGGCAGCGTGCTCACGCAATCGCAGAACGTGCTGCACACGATCTCGATCCGGTCGGCAGGTGACTGCGTACAACCGGTGAACAGGACCACCCACAAGAAGTGTCGCACCCGAAAATTTTCGACCGAGAACGCCCCAGCGCGCAACTTATTGGGCGGTGAGATGCCAGACCTGCCAGACCGTGCCACCACGGCCATCGCGGACCACCACGACGAGCTCGCCGTCGCAGGCGTCGTCGACGCGCAGGATCGCATTCGGCTCGTCGCTGTCGCGCAACGTCCCGCACGAAGAGAGCCATCTCACGGTCTCGGAATCGGCGCCGAGCGCGATGTCGCGACCGAGCCCCAGCGTGAGCGATGCCGCGGGCGGCGTCCCGTCGATCGTCAGCGCAGGCAGGCTGGGATTCGCATCGGACTCGCCGAGCCACATGTCCTTGTGGGTGTTGAAGTGATCGCCCGACAGCGGACCGAAGAACACGGCGAGCGGAAATGGAATCGGCGCGCCGGCGGCCAGGCCGAGCTGCGAGCGCGCGTCGGCGAGCGTGGCGTCATCGGGCGCGATCACCTCGTAGTGATCGAACAGGTAGTTGACGGCGGTGTAGAGCGGCGAGCCGGCGGCCGTGATCGCGGAGGGCACCTCGACCGTCGTCGGGCCGCCCGCGTGGGCGAGCAGGCCGTCGACCGTCGCGTGCTCGCCCGCCACGATCCCGGGCGGCGTCACGCGCACCGCGATCACGCGATCTTGATCGAGCTGCCACGCCTCGGGCTCGATCGGCGCCGGGGCGCACGCGGCGAGCACGAGCAACGCGTACCTCACAGCTCACCTCGCACGCCGATCGTCGGCACGATCGACGGTCCTGGGATCGCGCGGCGCTGCGTGAAATCGAAGTTGTACGCCCAGCCCACCGCCTCGCGATGGTCGTAGACGTTCGCGACGTCGAGGAACACCGAGAGCTTGTCCCACCTGCGGTCGATCCGGACATCGAGCTGGTGATGCCACGGCAAGCGCTCGCCGTAGAGCGCGCCGAAGTGCGGCGTGTAGACATCGCGATCGCTCTGATAGTCGTCGCCGGCGACGGCGGTGTACGGCAGGCCCTCGCGGAGCTCGAACCGCGCGCCGAACTGCCACCCGCCGACGAACCGGGTGAGCCGCGCCTGGAGCCGAATCGGTTGGCTGAATTCGAACGGCCGCACGATGCTGCGCGGTGCGTCTTGCCGGTCGTCGTGCTCGAGCCGCACGGCGAGCTGACCGACCCAATGATGCGCGCTGCGAGCGATGAACCCGTACGCGCCGTAGGTCGTGCCGTTGCCGGTGTTCGCGAGGATGCCGTTGCCGTCGCGCTCGATCAGGTGCGTGCGATCGGCGTAGTACAGCTCGGCTTCGTACGCCCACGTGCCGACCTGCTGGTCGGTCTCGAGGCTGATCCGCGTCGTGCGCTCGGGATGGAGCTCGGGATGCTCGAGCTCCTCGCCGTGCTCGGCACCGCGGCGATACGCGCCGGCCTCGAGTCGCACGGTCCGATCGTCGGGCAGCCGCGCGGTCAGTGCCGCACGCGGTTCGATCGCGACGTCGGATCCGAACGCATCGACGCGAACGCCCGCGTAGAGGTCGAGGTGGTTGTCGAGCACCGCGTCGACGGCGACCGCGCCGGCGGCGTCGGGCGTCCACACCACGTTGCGATACGTGTGCGAGACGTCGTCGATCGCCGGCAGCCCGGCACGCGCGACATTCTCGAAGTGATCCTCGGGCGCGGCGAGATCGAGATCGTGCCGCGTAACATGGGCCTCGGCGCTCGCGGTCCAGCGCACGCGTGCCAGGCCGGCGACATCGCTCAGCGTGTGTGCGAGCAGCTCGCGCGTGTCGAACGCCAGCTCGTTGATCCGTTCGTGCTGGACCAGCCCACGCTCGAACCGTCGCTCGCCTTCCGAGATCGATTGTGCCGAGCTCGCCCGCCAGCCGTCGTGCTGGTAGTCGAGCACGACCGTCGCGCGCCCCGCGTCGCGCAGATCCTCGACGCGGTGATCGGCGTGCTCGGTGCGATCGGTGAAGTACGCGAGTTGATCGCGGGTCGCGAATGCGGTCGCGTAGAGCACGTAGGTCCCGGTCTTGCGCCACAGGCTGTGGACCAGCACGTCTTGCGAGTTCGGCGCATCGTCGATCGTGAGCTCGCGACCGTTCGGCACGAACAGCGGCGCCGCAAACCCGAGCAGCGACGTCCGCACCACGACGCTCTGGTAGTCGCCGCGCGCGACCGCGATCAGATCGCGTGTCGAGACCTCGCCGGCGTACTCGCGCTTCTCGGGATTCGACGTGGCCGCGACGAGCCCGGCGCCGGTCGTGCCGGCGTCGACGGTGACGTCATTCGTGATCAGGACGTGGTCGATGCTCTCGAGCGTGAACGCTCCGCGCCCGTCGCGATGAAACCCCGGGACCGCGAACTCGTCGAGCCACACCACACCTTCGCTCGGCGTTCCGCCCTCGAGCGAGTAGCCATCGCGCGTACGCACCGCGAGGCGCTCGGCGAGAGATGCCGAAACCGGATCGTTGACGAAGCCCGGCACGTGGGCCTCGGCGTCGGCGTAGTCGTCCGCGCCGGCGAGCTGCGCCGACGCGATCACGAGTCCACCGACGAGCCAGCCGCGCATCCGGCGCGAGGGTACTACGGCCGGCGCGGTGACACGGCCGCGCTGATCGGCCACACCGACCACGACACGCCACCTTGCAGGTCGCGCACCACGAGCGCGAGCTCGCCGGTCTGTGGATCGTCGGGCAGCACGTGGAGGTACGACGCGTGGAGATCGAAGTCGTGCATCGTGCCGCACGAGGTCAGCCACACGACGATCATCTTCGAGTCGTCGGCATCGACGGAGAGGTGCGCGTCGGTATCCGGCGGCACCGTGATCATCTCGCCGGCGGCCGGTGCAGGCGCGCCATCGATCGTGACGTTCGCGAGCACCGGGTTGCCGGCCGCGTCGCCGAGGTAGACCGTCTTCGTCGCGGCGAGGCCGTTCGACGCGATCCCGAGCTGCAGCGGCACGGGGACCCCGGCATCGAGCCCGAGCTCGAGGCGCGCGGCGGCGAGCCGGTCTTCGTTCGGGGCGGTCACGGTCGTCCCCGACAGCGCATCCGCGAGCGAGGTCGGCGACACCACGATCACTTGATCGGGGGGCGGCGTCGACGTCATCGAACCCTTGGTCGCGTCGAGTAGATCGATCTGGGACGTCGCGCCCGCGACGATGTGGGGCGGCGTCGCGCGCACCGCGACGATCCGCGTGTGATCGAGCTGCCACTCGGGATCGATATCACCCGCGCAGGCGCCGACGACGAGCAGCAGCCACGCGAGCTTCACAGCACACCTCGCACGCCGATCGAGGGAATGATCGGCAGCGACTTGAACGCCGCTTCTTGCGAGTAGTCGTAGCCGTAGAAGTACGTCACGACGCTCTGGTTCATGTACACGTTCTGGACGTCGAGGAACACCGTCATCTGGACAGGCCCGGCGTGCCAGCCATAGTCGACCCGGAGGTCGAGTTGATGATGGATCGGCGCGCGGGCCGAGTTGACCTCGTCGTAGATCGGGATGTAGAGGTTGCGATCCGAGTCGTAGACCGAGCCCTTGACCGGCGTGTACGGCAAGCCGGAGTAGAGCTGGAACCGACCGCCGAGCTGCCAGCGACCGCGCTTCCACGACACCGCCGCGTTGAGGCTGTGCGGTTGATCGTACGAGAACAGCCGCTCGGGATCGCCGGGATGATCGACGCGCGTCGAGTGCGTGTACGAGTACGACAGCCAACCGAACCACGGGCCGCTGCGATACGTCGCGAGCAGCTCCGCCCCGACGGTCTTGCCGCGGCCATCGTTGGCGAGCGAGCCATCGGGCTCGGTCACGATGAGGTGCGTGCGATCGGTGTAGTACACCGAGGTCTGCACGCGCGTGGCTTCGTTCGGCTCGTAGCCGAGGCCGACGATGCTCTGCGTCGACTGCTCGAAGTCGAGGTTCGACTGCAACACTTCGCTTTGATATTCGGGCGGCCGGCGATACGCACCGGCGGTGAGCCGCGCGGTGAGATCGTGGCTGAGCTTGATCTCGAGCTTGCCACGCGGCTGGATCGCGACGTCGCCGTTACGCGCGAGCTCGTCGAGCCGCAGGCCGCCGGTGAACCGGATCCGCGGATCGAGGTTCGCGGCGACCGAGCCCCACTGCGCGAAGTCCGGCAGCCAGTACGAGCCGTGGAACGACGACGTGACGTCGCGCGGATCGTACGCGCCCATCGTCTCGCCTTCGCGCTGCTCGTGCGGCAGCGCGAGGTCGAGCGACGAGCGACCGACCTGCGCTTCGCCGCCGAGCCGCCACTCGACGTTCTTGAGGCCGAGCGCTTCCTTGTCGGTGTGAATGACCTCGGCACGCGGAGTCACGGTCGGCTGGGTGACGCTGATCTTCTGGTACTCGCCGATCTCGAAGATGAACTGCGGCAGGATCCCCGACAGCGCGAGCTTCGCGCTCCACGGGCCATCGTGATACTTCGCCGCCGCCGTCAATCGCGCGAACGCGGTGCGGTTGTAGAACCGCTTGGTCTTCGCGTCGGTGTCCTTGGTCGCGTAGAGCTCGAACGTGTCGATCGTGCCGAGGCTCGACAGCGTGAGGTTCCAGTGCTGGTTGAACCTGTGATCGATGCGGAACTGCTCGTCGTAGTAGCTCGGCACGGTCGTCAGCGAGAGGTCGACGCTCGCGGGGATGATCTCCGGAAGGATCAGATCGATCAGCGAGCGGCGGAACCCGAACATGTATTTCGTGTTGCCGGACTTGCCCTGCACGAGCAGGCCGCCGTCGATCACCGAGATCTCGGCTTGCTCGGACGCCTTGTCGTCGCCGGGCCGCGTCTTCAGCTCGATGATGCCCGACGACGCGCGGCCGAACGAGACGTCGAAGCCGCCCGGGATGTACTCGAGGGATTCGATCGACTCCGCCGGTAAGATCGCGCGAAAGCCGATGTTGTGAAACAGCACCGGAATCTCGAAATCGTCGACGAGGACCTTCGAATCCTGCGGCGAGCTGCCGCGGATCACGACGCCGGAGTAGCCGACGGGGAGCTGCTGGTTGACGACACCGGGCATCGCCGACAGCGCCTTCACGACGTCGCCGCCGGTGCCGGGCACGCGCTGCAGCTCCTGGCGATCGATCACCGCGGAACCCGGCGCGTCGACCGGCGCGGTGCCTTGCACTTCGATCCGCTCGCCCGTGGTGTCGAGCTCGAGCAGCACGATCTCGTCGATGATCGGTCCGGACACGACCGCGAGGCCGACCTCCATGCCGTCCTTCTGGACCACGAGCGTGACGCCGACCGGCGCTTGGATCTTGAAGCGACCGCCGCGATCGCTGACCGCGCTCCGATCGCTGCCTTCCATCGAGACGTGCGCGCCGCGGACCGGCCGGCCGAGCTTGTCGATCACCCGGCCCGACACCGTGATCGTCTTCACGGGAGCCGGCGCGGGAGCCTCGTCCGGAGCTGGGGCCTCAGGCGTACCCGGATCGGGGGGAGGTCCAGCATCCGGAGGCACCGGTTGCGCGAACGCCTCCGCCGACAAGAACAACGCCAGCGCGACAAACTTCGTTCGCAAAGTGGAGCGGCCTATACGCAACTCGCGTGCCCGCGGATCACGTCCATACCGCCGATTTGACGCCAGGTTCCTGCACGGATCTCCGACAGGTGTCGTTCATTCGTACGCCGACGCGTAGCGATCGGACGGATCGCCCTCGTCGTCACGCTGCTCGCCGAAGTGGACCGCGAGCTTCGCCTGCTCGAGCAACGACTTTCCTTCATTCGTCAGGTAGTTGTCGTTGACGTCGAGCTTCGTGAGGTGCGCGAACGCCGCCTGCATCGCGAAGAGCTTCGTCACGTGCTCGTCGCCGAGCGTCCCCATGCTGAGATCGAGCTCGGCAAGTTGCGGCAGGAGCTTGGACGTCGCGAGTGGCTCGACGAGTTGGCCCGTCAGGTTGAAGTTCGTCAGGCCGAGGCCGTACGAGGCGCCCGGGCTGCTCGGCCGGCGCTGGAACTTCTTGCCGTCGCTCGAGGCGAAGCAATTGCCGCCGGTGCCGAGCGCGACGTGGCCGACCTCGTCGTCGAACAGCGCGATGCGATGCACCTTGCTGGTGCTGATCTGCGTGACCTTGAGGTGCGCCGGCTTGATGCCGGACACCGGCGCGGCTTTGGGCTCGGCCTTGCCGCCGATCGCGGCATAGCCCTTCTTCGTCTTCTCGGCGATCGCCTTCGCCATCTCGGCCTCGGCCGCCGCCGGTGAGGCGAGCACCTTGAGCTTCAACTGGCCACCCGATCCGATCTTTCCAAATCGGATCCGCAGCTCCTTCCCTTTGGTCTCCGCTTCCCAGAACTTGTTCGCCGACCCTTCGGAGAATTCGAAGCGCTTCATGCGGCGGCCAGCGTAGCCGAAAATGCAAACAGGCCGACCCGAGGGCCGACCTGTTTACATCACACGAGTGAACAACTACTCGAAGTCGTGGCCGTGACCTTCATGGCCACCACCGCCGCCGCCCGCTTCCTTCTTGGGCTTCTCGGCGATCAGCGTCTCGGTGGTCAGCATGAGACCCGAGACCGAGGCCGCGTTCTGCAGCGCGGTGCGAACGACCTTGGTCGGATCGATCACGCCGGCCTTGACGAGATCCTCGTACTCCAGCTTCGCAGCGTTGAAGCCGAAGCCGTCCTTGCCCTCTTTGACCTTCGCAGCGACGATCGAACCGTCGACGCCGGCGTTACCGGCGATCTGACGGAGCGGCTCCTCGAGTGCGCGGCGCACGATGTTGACGCCGTAGCGGCGGTCGTCATCGAACGTCAGCTTGTCGAGCGCCTTGATGCCACGGATCAGCGCGACGCCGCCGCCGGGGACGATGCCCTCTTCGACAGCCGCGCGCGTCGCGTACATCGCGTCTTCCACGCGCGCCTTCTTCTCCTTCATCTCGACTTCGGTCGCCGCGCCGACGCGGATCACCGCGACGCCGCCGACGAGCTTGGCCAGACGCTCCTGGAGCTTCTCGCGATCGTAGTCCGAGGTCGTGTCCTCGACTTCGCGACGGATCGTCTTGACGCGGGCTTCGATGTCTTCCTTCTTGCCGGCGCCCTCGATGATCGTCGTGTTGTCCTTGTCGATCTGGATCTTCTTCGCGCGACCGAGATCCTTGAGCTCGAGACCCTCGAGCTTGATGCCGAGATCCTCGGTCACTGCTTGGCCACCCGTGAGGGTCGCGATGTCCTGCAGCATCGCCTTGCGGCGATCGCCGAAGCCCGGCGCCTTGACGGCGGCGACTTGCAGCGTGCCACGCAGCTTGTTGACGACGAGCGTGGCGAGTGCCTCGCCATCGACGTCCTCGGCGATGATCACGAGCGGCTTGCCCTGCTTGGCGACCTGCTCGAGCACCGGGAGGAGCTCCTTCATGTTCGAGATCTTGCGCTCGTGGATGAGGATGTAGGCATCGTTCATCACGCACTGCATGCGCTCGCTGTCCGTGACGAAGTACGCCGACAGATAGCCGCGGTCGAACTGCATCCCTTCAACGACGTCGAGCTCGGACGTCATCGTCTTCGCCTCTTCGACGGTGATGACGCCTTCCTTGCCGACCTTGTTCATCGCTTCGGCGATCATCTCGCCGATCTCGGTGTCGCCGTTCGCGCTGATCGTGCCGACCTGCGCGATCTCGGCCTTGCCCTTGGTGGGCGTCGACATCTTCTTGATCTCTTCGATCACCGCCGCGACCGACGCGTCGATGCCGCGCTTGAGGTCCATCGGGTTGAGACCCGCGGCGACGAGCTTCGAGCCCTCGTTGTAGATCGCCTGCGCGAGCACGGTCGCGGTGGTCGTGCCGTCACCGGCGACGTCGGAAGTCTTCGATGCGACTTCCTTCACCATCTGCGCGCCCATGTTTTGGAACTTGTTCTCGATCTCGACTTCCTTCGCGACCGTGACGCCGTCCTTGGTCACCGTGGGCGAGCCCCACGACTTCTCGATGATGACGTTGCGACCACGTGGTCCGAGGGTCACCTTCACGGCATTGGCGAGGAGGTTGAGGCCCTTAGCGATTTCGCTACGAGCGCTCGACGAAAAAATAATTTCTTTTGCGGCCATGATGTTTTCCTGGTGTCCCTTCGAGATCAGTCGAGAACGGCGAGGAGGTCTTCCTCGCGCATGATGAGGTGCTCGTCGCCGTCGATCTTCACTTCGGTGCCGCTGTACTTCGAGAACAGCACCTTGTCGCCGGCCTTCACGTCGAGCGGAATGACCTTGCCGTCCTTGTCGCGCTTGCCCGAGCCGACAGCGACGACCTTGGCTTGGATCGGCTTCTCTTTCGCCGAATCGGGGATGAACAAGCCACCAGAGGTCTTGGTCTCTTCTTCGAGACGCTTGACGAGGATGCGATCGTGGAGTGGGCGAATCTTCATGGCGGTACACGTAACGCCGTAAAGCACGCTTGGCAACCCCCGATCGTGAGTGCTAACAATTCTTATTTTATCCCTATAAAAACAGATAGTTGAATTTGCGATCGAGACCCGTGGTACACCCGCCGCCGATGCTGAAGCGCGTGGTGCTGATGGTCGCGCTCGGCGCGCTGCAACCGACCTGTGCGAATCATCCCGCGCTCACGGTCGGCATCGCCGGCGGCTCGGTCGGACTCCTGTCGTGCGAGATTCAAGGAGGAGCGCAAGAGACCTGCGGCATCATCACCGGTGCGGTCGCGCTCGGGTTGGGCGGGCTCGCGTGGCTGGTGACGCAGTTCGCCGACACCAACGCGCACGCGCTGCCGCCGGATGACGAGATGCTTCCCGACGGCGCGGTCCGCGTGCACACGCACACCGAGTTGCCGCCGGTGCCGCTCGATGCGGGTGTCCCGGACGCTGCGCCGGCCGACGCTACGGGGTCGGGCTCGGCGGCGGCGGGTTCGGGCGCTGCTTCTTCATAACGCCGATCTTGTTGATCTCGTCGGCGTAGTCCTGCCCGGTGCACTTCGCCTTGATCTCGGCATCTTTCGCCTCGAGCTGCGCTTGGCTCAGCTTCGTCGCCGCGACCGCCGCCTGCATGTTCCCGACGACCTCGGCCTTGTGGGCCATCATGTACTGCCGGATCCGATCGTCGAAGCCGGGCGCGACCTTCGCCTCGTCCTTGCGGATCTGCTGGACGAGCGGCTCGAGCTGCTTCATCCGCTCGATCTGCTTGGTGCAATCGCCATCCCACGCGGCGAGCAGCGGCACCATCTCGAACGTGTAGCTCATGATCTCGTCGCGTAGGGTCTGATCGGCGGCGGTGTCGCCCGTGGGCGGCGCGACGACGGCGACCGCCGATCCGGAACCGACCGGCTCGGGCTTCGGTTCGGGCGCCGCCGCCTTCTTGCACGCGGCGAATGCGAGGACGATGGCCAGAGCAGTACGCATCACGTCGCGTCTCTACCATGATAAGCCACGTACATGGCCGACCCCGTCGCCGACAGCCTGATCGAGTACCGCTCGAAGTTCCCCGCGCTCGAGGAGTGCGTGCACTTCATCTCGCACTCGCTCGGCTGCGTACCCGCACAGGCCAAAGACGACCTCGACGAGTTCTTCGAGCTGTGGCGGACCAAGTCGATCACCGCGTGGAGCGACTGGCTGCCCGAGGTCGACCGCGCCGCCGCGCGGATCGCGAAGATCATCTCGGCGCCCGACGGCACCGTGATCATGAATCAGAACGTCTCGACGATCATGAGCGTGCTCGCGTCGTGCTTCGACTACACGCAGGAGCGCAACAAGGTCGTCTACGAGAGCTTGATGTTTCCGACCGTGTCGTACGTCTGGCAAGCCGAGCAGCGGCGCGGCGCGAAGTGCGTGGTCGTGCCGGCGGCCGCCGACGGGATCACGATCGACACCCAGGCGATCTGCGACGCGATCGACGAGCACACGCTGCTCGTGCCGCTCCAGCACGTCGTGTTCTCGTCGGCGTACATCCAGGATGCGAAGAAGATCTGCGCGAAGGCCAAGTCGGTCGGCGCGCACGTGATCCTCGATTGTTATCAATCGATCGGCACGTTGCCGGTCGATGTCATCGATCTCGGCGTGTCGTTCGCCTGCGGCGGCTCGGTGAAGTATCTGTGCGGTGGCGCCGGTGCGGCGTGGCTCTACGTCCGCAAGGATCTGATCGAGCAGCTCGCGCCGCGCGTCACCGGTTGGTTCGGCAACGAATCGCCGTTCGCGTTCACGATGCCCGAGCAGTCCTACGCCGACAACGTGTGGCGGTTCATGGGCGGCACCCCGGCGATCGCCGCGCTCTATCAGTCGCGTGCAGGACAACAGATCGTCGGCGAGATCGGTGCGCGCAAGATCCGCGACAAGAGCCTCGTGATGACCCAGAAGATCATCGACACCGTCGACGAGCTCGGCATGAAGCTCAACTCGCCGCGTCCCGCCGAGCAGCGTGGCGGCTCGGTCGTGTTCGACTTCGTCGGTTCGGCCGACGTCTGTCGCGAGCTCAATCGGCGACGGTTCTTCTGCGATCACCGCCCCGGCGTCGGGATCCGGATCGCGCCGCACTTCTATACGAAGGACGAAGAGATCGGGTTGTTCTTCGGCGAGCTCAAGAAGATTCGCCACGGTGGCGGTCGATGACCGAGCCCGCGGGACCTGAGGCCGTGACGCGCGAGCACCTGCTCGACGTGCTCGGCGAGCTCGTCGCGCGCAATGGCGCCGCGCCGTTGCTGCTGCCGCCGGTCGCGCCCGGCGAGCACGCGTTTCCGGAGCCGTGGGCAGCGACCCGTTCGGGCATCACGCTGCTGCTCCGGCGGCTCGCGTGGCACGCGAACCTCGATCGGGAGGTCGAGGTCGAGGACCGCCGCGACGGCGCGTCGCTGACCGAGCGCAAGCCGGCGACGCGGGTCGAGCTCCTCGAGGTCCGGCGCAAGGTCGCCGCGTTCGCCCTCGGCTTCATCGGCGAGGACGATATCGTCGGCACGCTCGCCCACGAGGTCGGCGTCGCGTTCGGGGTGCTCCATCCGCCCACCGGCGCGGCGCCGTACCGCACGGCGGAGGCCGACGTGCTCGCGGTCGAGCCCGACGATCTCGAACGCGGGTCGATCGCGACGATCTATCTCGGTCTCGGCGTGCTCGCGGCCAACGCCGCGCGCCAGCAACACTCGGTGCTCGAGGGTCAGGGCTTCAACCCGATGCTGGTCGCGAAGGTCGGCGTGCAGATCGAGTCGGGACACGCGCCGGTCGCGTCCCTGGTCTATCTCCTCGCCGTGCAGGCTGCGGTCCGCGGCGACAAGCAGCCGCCACCGGGGCTCGTGCCCGCGCAACGCCGCGAAGTCGCGTCCTGGCTCGAGACCCTCGACGGTGCGACGCTCCGCGCGCGGCTCGGCATCGCGGCCGATGCGGCGATCGGCGTGCGCCCGCCCGCGATCGCGTTCGCCGACGCGAAGCTCGAACCCGACGCCACCGCGGCGACGAACGCATTTCGGTGGACCACGACGCGCGGTGGCGTCGGGTTCATCGCGGGTACGGTGCTCGGTCTCGGCATGTCGCTCGTCGTGTCACGCGGCATGATGCCGTGGCTCGCCCTCGGTGGTGGCGGTAGCGGCCACGTGATCGGGCGTCGGTTGCGGGTGCCGCGCTGTTCGGCGTGCGCGACGATCCTGGTCGAGAACGCGACGACCTGCCGGAAGTGCGGTGCGGTCATGCGCGGCGACATCGCTCATCTCTCGGAGCGCCTCGATGCCGAGGACAAGCTGCACGAGCACGACGACGACGCAACGTGATCAGCGCCGGCGGCGGACGATCAGCAGCAGCGCGATCACGATCGGCGCGCCGCCACCCGGCGCGTTGGAGTTGCACGCGCACGCATAGAACGTGCGCGTGCCGAGCGCGTCCGAGCCTTGACCACCATCCGTCATCGGTGGCGGATCGGTGATGCTCTCGCCCTGGAGCTGAACGATCAGCGGCATGCCGGGCAACTGCGGCGAGCTGATCGCGAGCGTGTCGACGAACGTGCCGACCCGCGTCGGATGAAAGCCGACCGAGAACGTCGTGGTCTCGTTGGGCTCGAGGCTGGTCGGAAAGCTCGGGCTATCGATGAAGAACGGCGCCT
Organism: Kofleriaceae bacterium; assembly: GCA_039935615.1. Lineage (GTDB taxonomy): Bacteria > Myxococcota_A > Polyangia > Haliangiales > Haliangiaceae > JABFXX01. The sequence goes on along the minus strand of JBDTJY010000047.1, from coordinate 16,409 downwards.
TGATCGTCGGCGGATCGAGCTCGAGCGCACCACCGGGATTGCAGTTCTGGAGGATCACCAGGTGCCCGTCATCGCTGAACAGGTGGACCTTGACCATCCCGAAGTCGATCCCGCGCGGCGCGATCGCCCCACCGCTATCGATGAAGTTCGCCGTGATCTCGGTGGTCGCGGTCGGGGAGGCGGTATCGGTCGTCCACGTCACCATCGCGTCGAGCGTCGTCGCCGTCGGTTGGCGCTCCGGTGTGACCGAGATCGTCGCGGTCTTCGACGGCAGGATCGAGGCGGGGTAGACCGTCGGTGCCGTCAGGCCGAGGTCGAAGCCCGAGGTGTTCGGCACGGTCGGCAGCGAGACCTCGAACGTCGCCGTGCCGGCGCTCGTCAGCGAGAGGATCGATGGAGCGGTGGGTTGGTTGACGCAGAACGTGCCGACGTCGAGCGTCTTGGGGACGATGTAGTTGGCGCTCACGATCCGGCCGGTGATCGGAATCAGGATCGAGTCGCCGACCGAATCGGCGACGATGATGTGAGTCGCGAGATCGCCTTCGGCCTGCGGCGTCACGGTGACGTCGAAGCTCGCGGGCGTGGTGGTCGTGGCCGGCACCCCGACGGTGATGTTGACGTTCGCGACGTCGAGGTGGGGCTCGCTCGCGATCGTGAGCGGCCCGGCGTTCGACAGCAGATCGACGGTTTGCGTGATCGGGCCGGCGTCGAGCCGGACCTCGCCGAGGTTGATCGAGGTCGGGCTCGCGTACAGCGGCGTGGCCGTGCCGGTGCAGGTGGCGGCGACCGTGATCGAGGTGTCCGTACTGGTGTCGTTGTCGATCGCGGTGATCTGCGCGGCGGCAGTGCCACCGGTGGTCGGCGTGCACGTCGCCATGACATCGGCGACCGCGGTCGGGGTCACCGTCAACATCGACGGTGGCGCGAGCACGTACGGGCCGGGCGGGGCGACCGCGAGCGCGGCGACGGTGTCGCGATTTCCCGTGTTCGAGAAGTGCAGGGTCGCTGCCGTCGGCATCCCGATCGGCGTGCTGCCGAGATCGAGCATCGTCGGCGTGCCGAACAGTTGCAGCGTCGCGCCTTGGCCGATGCCGGTCAGCGGGATCGAGCGGGTGCGGCCGATGTTGTCGATGAACGAGACCAGCAACGACGCGTTGCGCGCCGCGATCTGACTCGGATCGAACGCGAGGTCGACCGAGACTTGTTCTCCCGCGGACAGATTGCAGGTCAGGCTCGTGCACGTGCCGCCGAGCGTGAACGTCCAATCGAAGCCGGCCCCCGGATCGACGTCGACCGGCCGGATATCGGTGATCTTCAGCGTGTCGGTGCCGAGGTTCGACAGATAGACCGTCGCGTGGACGATCGTCGACACGACCTCGGTTGGCGCCGCGATCGCGATCGTCGGTGGCTCGACGCCGAGCACCGGTCCGGTCGCCGCCGTGCCCGTGCACGACAGCGCGATCGTCTGGGTCAGGTGCTGGCCGGTGTCGCTCGCGACCTCAAGGTTGGCGCTGAGCGGTCCGGTCGTGCGCGGCGAGCACCGCACACTGGCCACCAGCGACGCGCCTGGAGCGAGCGGAGTGATCGTGCCGTCGCACGCGGGACCATCGGGATTGCACGGCAGGCCGATCTTGAAGTTGTCGTCGAGCGCGTCGCTCTGAAAGAACAGCTTCGTGATCGGCGTTGCGCCGTTGTTCTTGATCGACAGCGGCGCTGCCGCGGAATCGCCGACCTGAACCGAACCGAACGCGAGCGACGTCGCGCCGGGAGTCAGCGTCGCCGCGGTGGTGTGCTCGCACACCCCGAGCAGATCGGCGAGCGGCTCGCGGGTGTTCGAATCGATCGCGTGGACGAGGCAGCGCTCGATCCCGAGCTTGCTCGCCGTGCAGTCGAACGCGATCGTCTTCGAGGCCAGGCCGGCGAGCACGAACGGACTGCCACCCGCGACCGAGAAGTCGACGCCGGCATCGCACGACGGATCGCGCTGGAGCTCGACGGTGAAGCCACCGCTGCTCGTATTGTTCAGCGTCGCGTTCGCGGTCGCCGTGCCGGTCGCCGACACGATGAACGTCACCGGCGGAGTCGCGACGACGCTGCCCGCGGAGGCCGTGCCGGCGATCAACGCGATCGGTAGCGCGGCGAGATACTTCACAGCCTTCCGATGACGCCGATCGTGGGGGCGAACGTCGTCGCCTCGAACGTCTGCATCTTGTAGACGACGTCGTTGACGTTGAAGAACTGCTCGATGCCGAGGTCGCCTTGGACGCTCACGTGGCCGTTGAGGCGAAGCTCGATGCCGGCGGCGACGCGTCCACCGACGCTGACCCGGTTGTCGTTGCTGTCGTCGGTAAAGAAGAACAGCGGAAGGCCGGCGGCGACATACGGCCGCACCAGGCCGGTGAAGAAGATGTAGCGAGCGCCGGCGTACGCGCCGTAGACATCGGACTTCAACATCGCGAGCTCGACCTCGAAGTGATCGTTCGCCGCGTACTCGATCCCGACTCCACCGGCGAATCCCTTCCAGTGGTTGCCGTCGATCCGGACGATGCCGAGCACGCCGGACGTCAGATGGTCCTCGGGCTCCTCGAGCGGCGGCGGTTCGTAGTCGATCTCGCCGCCGGGAACGTACGGCTTGATCTCGGTACCGGTCACGGTCTGGACGCGACGTTCGCGGCTGTTGCCATCGGTCGTGCCGTAGCTGCGATCGACGAGCCAGCCCTGGACCTGGTCGGGAGCCTTGGCCACCGGCGGTGCGTTCGGCACTTCTTCCAACGCGAGCACGACATCCCGCGCCTCGCCTTCGAACGTGTTGAGGTCGGTCGTGCTCGCCGCGGTGCCCTTGCGCAACCGGATCGTGTGGGTGCCCGGCCGCACGCGCAATTGCAACGAGCTGCCGACGGGGACGAACGGACCGGCATCGACCGAGACCTCGGTGCCGTGAGGCGTGACATGGACGGTGAGGATCGTGAGCTCGCGATCGAGCTTGATCAGCAGCTCCTTGACCTCTTGCACTCGATCGGCGCCGGTCGCCGGATCCGCGAGGTAGCGCTGATAGGTGTTCGCGGCGTCGGCGAGCCGACCCATGTCGTGCAGCGTCGATGCGATATTCAGCAGGATCTTCGGGCTCGGGAACCGGTTGTATGCCTCGAGAAAATTCGCGAGCGCTTGATCGTAGGCCTGGACCTCCAGCCGGCGCACGCCCTCGGTCATCAACGCCGTCGCGGTCGCGCGAGCCTTTTCGTCGTCGACCTTGATCGCCGGATCCTGCGTGATCGCCGTGATCATCTCGGTGAGCTGCTGGTCGTCGTGGATCTGCGCGAGCGGCGGAGCAGCGGTCGCCGGTTGTGCGCTCGCGGTCCCACACCACAACAACAGAGCCAGCTTCTTGATCACGGTGTCATCTCGATCGGTGCGCACGAGGCAGTGTGCGCGCCGTCCTTAGGATCGCACGATGGCTGCTTCGGCGGAACCTTCTGGACGTGCGGCTTCGGCGCTGTGATCTTTGTCGTCGGTGGCGGCGGCGGGATCACAACCGGCGGCGGCGGCGTGACCCGCATCGGCACGGTCGGGGTGGCCGGGGCGGTCGGGGCGGCCAGGGCCGGTCGTGGCGGCGGTGGAGCATCGTGGCCTCGCGTCGCGACTCCGACCGCCACCGCACCGCCGATCAAGAGCACGATCAGCGCCGCGATGATCGGCATCGCATAGCTGCGATCACGGATCGTGCGATCCTCCTCGAACGGCAGCGGTGCGGCGAGGTGCGTCTCCACGCTCGGCCGCACGAACGGTGACGAGATCGGTTCGTAGATCGGCACTCCGTGGTCGCGCCGCACGCCGGCCGGACCTTCGAGTGCCTTCGCCAGCTCGGCGGCGTTCGCATAGCGATCCGCCGGCTCTTTCTGCAACAGCCGCATGATGATCGTATCGAGCTCGAGCGACAGCTCGGGCACGCGCTCGCGCGGCGGCGTGACCTCACCGAACAGGTGCATCGCGATCACTTCGCCGGAGCCGCCCTTGGGGAACGGCGCCTCGCCGACGATCATCTCGTAGAGGATGCAGCCGAGCGAATACAGGTCCGCGCGGTGATCGATCTGACTCGCGGCGCGCGCCTGCTCCGGCGCCATGTAGCGCGGCGTCCCGATCAACGTGCCGGTCACGGTGTGCTTGCGGCCGAGCGGCGCGCCGGTCGCGTCGACGAGCTTCGCGATCCCGAAGTCGAGCACCTTCAGGCGCGCGCCGTACGGTTGCTCGCTATCGGGAACCAAGAAGATGTTCGCGGGCTTCAAGTCGCGATGGACGATGCCCTTGCCGTGCGCGGCGACCAGCGCGTTCGACAGCGCGCGTGCGAGGTGCGCGGCGTGCGCCGGCGCCAACCCGTTCGGCTTGGCCTGCTTCAACAGTGCGTACAGCGTCTGACCCTCGAGGAACTCCATCACGAGGTACGCCTCGCCGGCTTCGGTGTAGCCGAAGTCGAACACCTCGATGATACCGGGATGGCGGATCGCGGTCGCCGCGCGCGCCTCGGTGAAGAACCGATCGACGAGCTCCGGATCCTCGGTGAGCTCGGCGCGCAGCACCTTCACCGCCGCTTCGCGCCCGAGCAATTCGTGGCGGGCCCGATAGATCGTGCCCATGCCACCGCTCGAGAGCTCGTCGGTGATCCGGTAGCTGCCGAGCAACGCACCGACCAGGCTCATCCCAGCCCAAAGTATCCCACGGGTGCTATCGTTCTGCGAAGTGCCGGGATTTCAGCGACACGTCTTTGTCTGTACCAACGAACGCCCCGAGGGCCACCCCAAGGGTTCGTGCAAGCATCGCGGCGGCGTCGGGGTCCGCGACGAGCTCAAGAGCCAGCTCAAGCAGCTCGGGCTCTCGAAGCTGATCCGCGCGAATACCGCGGGGTGTCTCGACCAGTGCGAGCAAGGCGTCACGGTCGTCGTCTATCCCGAACAGGTCTGGTACGGCCACGTCACCGTCGAGGACCTCCCCGAGCTCGTGGAGAAACACCTCGTCGGCGGCGAGGCGGTCGAGCGCTTGATGCTTCCGGATCAGCCGCACCTCCAAGGTCAGCGCACGTTCAAGAAGATCGCTAAATGAAAGCGCCGCTGGTCGTCGTCGTCGTCGTCGTCGCACTCGCGGGCGTCGCCCACGCCGACGACAAGGTCGACCCTGCGGCGGAACAAGCCGCGGACGAAGCGAACCTCGAATCCAACGCGCCGCGCGCGGGCATGACGTTCTCGGTCGCGCTCGGCGGTGGCATCACGATGGGCGATGGCGTCGGTCGCGGCCCGGCGTTGTCGTTTCGCGTCGGGCACGTCGCCACGCCGTCGACGGTGCTCACGCTCGAGATCACCGGCGGCTCGCTGTTCCATCAACAGATCGCGCCGATGGGCAACGGCCCGCTGCTCCACAACGACTTCATCGGCCTGATGGCCGGCGGCCTGCACTACGTCTCGGCCTCGTTCTGGGTCCGCGGCGCGACCGGCCTCGCGACCTACACGATCGATTCCGGCGAGAACAACAAGGCGCACCTCGGGATCACCGGCGTCGGCGGGCTCGGTCTCGACTTCGTACGCTGGCACTACCTCGTGCTCGGCATCGAGACGTTCGCTCAGGTCGCGATCGTCGGCACGCGCGGCCTGATGTTGAACACCGGGCTGTGCCTCGGCCTGACCTACTATTAGTCCTACGACTAGGCCAGGACTTCGGCGACGACGGCGGTGATGTTGTCCTTGCCACCGCGCTGATTCGCGAGCGCGATCGCCGCCTCCGCACACTCCTCGAGCTCGCCATCGCCGCACAACTGCGCGACTTCGTCCTCGGTATCGAAGTAGCCGTGCAGCCCGTCGCTGCACAGTAGAAACCGATCGCCGATCGTCGCGTCGATGTCCGCGGTGTCGACCTGCACGTAGTCCTTGTGGCCAACGGCGCGCGTGATCACGTTCTTGCCGCTGGCCTTCTCGGCCTCGGCCTTGGTCATCATGCCGTGCTTGACCTTGTAGTTGATCAGCGTGTGGTCCTCGGTCAGTTGCAGCACCGCGTTCTGGCGCACGCGATACACGCGCGAATCGCCGACGTGCGCCGCGAACGCGAGGTTCGCGCGGATCAACAGCGCGGATAGCGTCGTCGACATTCCCTTTTTTTCGGGGTCGAGCTCCGCCATCCCGTAGACCATGTAGCAGGCGTTCTTCACGCCGCTCTCGAGCAGCCGGCGGATCTCCCACACGCATTCGGCGTCACCGAACATCACGCGCTCGACGAGCCGATCGAGGTCGCGCGCCGCGCCGTAGACCCACGACGTCAATGCCTCGACCGCTTCCCGACTCGCGATCTCGCCCTTGTTATGACCACCGACGCCGTCGGCGACGACGTAGAAACCGCGCGCGTCGTCGCGAAAGAACGCATCTTCGTTCCCCTGGCGCTTGCGCCCGACATCTGTCCTCGCTACGGAGAGCAGCTTCACCGAGAGATGATCGTAACATGGCGGGCGCGCGACGGGCTTGCTACGGTGCCCCGTGGTCGAGGCGAAAAAAGGTGAGCTCGCGACCGAGCTGCGCGCTCGGTCGAGCGAGATCCTCGCCGCGTGGATCGTCCGGTTCGAGCGGTCGTCGATCCGGTTCCGGCGCGCGACGAAGGCCGCCACCCACACCGCGCAGGTCGCCAACCTGCTCGAGACGCTCACCGAGGCCGCGCACGGCGGTGGTGTGGCGCTGCAGCCCGGTTCGGACGCGACGCGCGAGCTCGAGCGCAGCTCGGCCTTTTTGGGCGCGCAGTTCGCGAGCGAGGGCGCGACCGGGTTCGATGTCGCGGCGCTGCTGCTCGAGCTGCGCGAGGTGATCGCCGGGATGGTGTCGCCCGAAGATTCGACCGCGCTCACGCACTTGTTCGAGTGGCTGACCGTGGTCGCGCTCGACAGCTTCTCGACGGCCGGACTGCAATCGCTGCGCGAACAGACCAGCGAGCAGCTCGAGAGTGGGACGCCGATCATCGAGCTGATGCCGAAGGTGCCGGCGGTGCTGCTCGTCGGAGCGCCGACCGCCTCGGTGCTCGACAACTTGCTCGCGCGCGCCTGGATGCTCGCGGTGGGCACCGGGGCACCGTGCCTGATCATCGATTGCGGCGGGCTGGCCGCGGCCGGCGAGCGCAACTTCGAGAAGGGCTACCGCGGCTTTCTCGCACAAGCCGAAGGCTCCGCGCTCCAGGTGCTGCTGTCGGGTGCGCGGAGAACCATCTCCGATGCCGCTGCGAAGCTCACCGCCGAGGCCGGACTCACACTGCAGAACTTCGAACGTTTGGACAGTGCGGTGGCACACGCTCTCGAACGCGCAGGGCACTTATTGATGCGACGCGGCTAAAGATGCCCAGCGCATTCGCCGTGATACGCTGTTTCTAGTGGGTGAGTTCCCCGTTAGTTTCGGGCGCTACCAGCTGGTAGACCGTCTCGCGATGGGCGGGATGGCCGAATTATTTATCGCCACGTCTCCGGGCGAGCACGGCTTCCAAAAGAAGGTCGTGATCAAGCGCCTGTTGCCGCACCTCGGCGCGGACGACACCTACAAGAACATGTTCATCGACGAAGCGAAGCTGACCGCTCGCCTCGTCCATCCGAAGATCGCGCAGACGTTCGAGCTCGGCCGGGTCGACAACGATCTGTTCATCGCGATGGAGTACGTCGAGGGTATGGACGTGCTCGCGCTACTTCGCGAGTTCGCGCAGCGCCGGCGCCGGGTCGAACCGCAACTCGCAGCCTGGATCGCGCACGAGGTGCTCGACGCGCTCGACTACGCGCACAACGTCCACGACGATCTGGGGCGTCCGATCGGCCTCGTGCATCGCGACATCTCGCCGTCGAACATCCTGTTGTCGATCCGCGGCGACGTGAAGCTCGTCGATTTCGGCATCGCGCGCGCGAAGGATCCGGATCGCGCGCACAAGAGCAAGACCGGCACGCTCAAGGGCAAGTACGGCTACATGTCGCCCGAGCAGGTGATCGAGATGCCACTCGATGGCCGCAGCGACGTGTTCTCCGTCGGCGTCGTGCTCGCGGAGCTGCTGACGGGACGCCGGCTGTTCGCCGCCGCGAACGAGCTCGACGTGCTGCTGATGGTGCGCGACGCGAAGCTCGGGCGGTTCGACAAGTACGGCAGCGAGATCGAGCACGGCCTCCAGGGCATCGTGCGCAAGGCGCTGAAGAAGCCGGTCGACGAGCGCTACGCGAACGCCGCGGCATTCCGCGACGCGCTCGACGAGTGGTTGTTCGAGCATCGCTTCCGGATGACGAACAAGACGATCGCCGATGTCGTCGCCGAGCTGACGCCGGCGGTGGTCGAGCGCCGTCATCGCAACGTCGGCGATCAGCCGATCACCGCGGTCGTCGACGATCTCGGCCTGCCGGGGCCGCGCCCGCCGAGCGAAGATGCGGCGCCGGTGATCTCGATCGAGCTCGCCGACGAGATGTCGATGCCGATGATCTCGGTGTCGTACGAGGAAGAGAAGCAGCAGCCGCTGCGTTCTACGGTGGCGACGGTGGCATCCGACCTCGCAAACGCGCCGGCACCGGGTTCGAAGCGTGCCGAGACCGTGCAGGCCAAGCCGCACGTGATCCAGATTCCGCGCAAGCCGGCGCAGGAGCGGGTCGCGAACGTGTCGTCGCACGCCGAGGTCAAGCTGCCGCGCGCTCAGGGCAGCGTGCAGCCGGGACGCGAGTACAGCGGCGTGATCGAGATCCCGATCGCCGACACGATCAGCGCGGCGGTCGAGGCGCTGTCGGAGGGCAAGCTGCCGCCGCTTCCCGACACGCACGACGAAGATTCGCAGATGCGCGCGTTCGACGAGATCACCGACGATCCGCCGAACAGCGCCTCGCGCGAAATCAACCTGCCATCGCCGGAGGAGCTCGCGCGCAAGAAGCCGCCGACTCCGCCCGCGCTGTCCGATATCGCCGAGGATCCGGACGATGCCGGCGAGTTCTCGAACACGTCGCCGATGCGCGTGCTGTTCCGGTTGATGACGGCCCGCGCGACCGGTCTGTTGCTGGTCGCCGTCGGCGGGATCAAGAAAGAGATCTACGTCCGCGACGGACAACCCGAGTACGTCTCGTCGAACGTCGCGTCCGAGTTGTTCGGCAACTACCTCGTCACCAAGGGCGTGCTGTCCGACGGCGAGCTCGCGATGGCGCTCGCGATGATGCCGCACTACGGCGGCAAGCTCGGCGACACGCTGGTCGGCCTCGGCTTGTTGAAGCCGCTCGAAGTGTTTCGCCACCTGACGCGCCAGGTCCGCACCAAGATCATCGACGTGTGCACGTGGAACAAAGGCGGCTTCGCCTGGTATGCGGGGCGCGAGAACCCGCGCGAGGCGTTCCCGCTCGACTTCAACGCGTTCGAGATCCTCGGTGCCGGCGCGATGGCGCTGTCGGATGAGGTCACCGACACGTGGGTGGCCAAGCACGGCGGGTTGCGGCTGCGTGCCTCACGGACTCGTCGCGTCGGACCGGAGCGGTTTGAAGTCAAAGGGTTGGTCGAGCTGTTCGACACGCTCGACGGCAAGCGCACGGTCGGCGACATCGTCGAAGGGCATCCGGATCGCAACGAGCAACTGCGCGTCGGCCGGATGCTGTGCCTCTTAGAGGCCTGCGATCTCGCCCGCCCTGCGTGATACGCTGGGTCGGTGCGGATGACGGTCATCGCACTCGGGTTGGTCGTGGGCTGTTACCACTCCAACTTCGAGGCCAACGTGCCGTGCGCGGCCGATCTGTCGTGCCCGGGCACGCAGGTCTGCGACACGACGCACGTGCCACCGGTGTGCGTCGGCGAGCTCGGCTCCGGCGGTGACCAGACCGATGGTGGCAACGTCCCGAGCGACGGCGCGCTCACCGCCTGCGGCATCTGCCCGGCCGAGCAGCCCGTGTGCGACGCCACCAGCACGACGTGTCGAGGTTGTTATCGCGACGCCGACTGCTCGAGCCAGGTGTGCAGCGAATCGACGGGGCTGTGCATCGCCGACGCGGAGACGCTCTACGTCAAGAACGGCGGCAACGATGCGAATCCGTGCACGCACGATGCGCCGTGCGCGCACGTGTCGCGCGCGATCGCTTTACTCGACGGCACCCACCACGTGGTCAAGATCTACGACGGCGACTACGGCGACTCGTTCGTCGCGAACGCGACGTTCTTGCTGTCCGGGGAAGGCAACGCCAACGCCAACGCGTACATCTCGTACAAGGGGATCGACAATCACGATCACCTGTTCGAGCTCGACGGCGGCACCGCCCTCGTCGAGGGCGTCTCGTTCGACGGCGGGTCGACCGAGACGGTGCGCGTGCAAGGCGGCGCGGCGCTGACCTTGTTCAACACCGAGATCCTCCACAGTCCGGTCGGCAGCGTCGATGTCGCCGGCTCGACGGTCACGCTCTACAACGTGGCGATCCACGACGGCAGCGGCGCCGAAGCGGCGATCAACCTCGCGAACAGCCAACTGACGATGCTGCGCACCGTGATGTACAGCCTCACCGGTGGCTGCGTGAAAGCGGCCGGCAGCAAGTACGACATCGAGAACTCGTTCATCGTGACGTGCGGTGGTCCGGCGCTCGAGCAACTGGGCCCGACGCCGGATCCGGCGGTGTTCACGTTCAACACGGTCGTCAACAACGCGACCGGCCTGACCTGCACGGCACCGATCACCGTGTCGAATTCGATCTTCGCGTACAACGGCGCGGCGCCGCAGGTTTCGTCGTGCGCGGCGACGACGTACTCGCTGTTCTCGGATTCGGTCGTGCCCGGCACCGGCAACATCGCGGGCGATCCGTCGTTCGTCGCGAACGACGACGATCACATCACCTTCGGATCACCGGCGCGCGACAAAGCGAATCCGGCGTCGACGCAGACGGAAGACTTCGACGGCGAGCACCGGCCGCACGGCTCGGGCTACGACATCGGCGCCGACGAGCACTACTGAAGCGCGAGACCGAGCGCGGCCGCCACGGCGACGAACCGTACGGGGATCGGCGCGATGATCTCGACGTCGCCGTCGGGGCTTGGAATCACGACCTTGTGCGCGTGCAAGAAGAAGCCGGGATGGCCGTCGACCGGCGAACCCTTGTAGAGCGTGTCACCGGCGAGCGGTGAGTTCGCGAAGGCGAGGTGCGCGCGGACCTGATGCATGCGGCCGGTCTCGGCGAAGCAGCGCACGAGGGCGTGCGTGGCCGTGCTGCCGACCACCGTGAACCGCGTGTGCGCCGACAGTCCATCGGTGTGATCGACGACGACGTGGTTGCCGCGCTGCGCGAGCGGAACTTCCATCTCGCGTGAGACCGGTAGTCCCTCGGTGATCGCGAGGTACTCCTTGTGGACCTTGCGTTGCCCGAACGCCTCGCGCATGAAGCGATACGCCTCGGCCGTTCGCGCGGCGGCGAGGACTCCCGACGTGCCGATGTCGAGGCGATGCACGAGGCCGCCGTCGCGCGGATCGTCACCGAGCAGCAGGCACTCCGGAAACCGTGCGGCGAGCGCGTTCGCGATCGTGCCGAGCTCGCCGGCCTTCAGCGGCTGCGACGGCACGCCGGCCGGCTTGTTGACCACGACCAGCAGCGGCGTCTCGCGCAGGATCTCGAGCTCGAGGCTGGGATCCGGCATCGGTCGCAGCGCTTCCTTCGAGATCGGCTCGCGCGACAGCTCGATCACGTCGCCGGCCGTGACCAGCGAGCCCTTCTTCGCTTTCTTGCCGCGCAGTTGCACTTCGCCGGCTTCGAACAACTCGGCGAGCTGTTTGCGCCCGGCGTTCGGATAGTGCTTCGCGAGCACCTTGTCGACGCGGCCTTCGTCGCCGGGCTCGACGGTGAACTTGCTACTCATACGGCCTCCAGCAGGATCGCGGTCATCATGCTGTTCGGCGCGATCTCGCTCGCCTCGGCCGGGAGCTCGACCAGCGCGTTGCAGCCGACCAGCGAGCTCAGGATCGCCGAGCCCTGCTTCGGATGCGGATGTGCGATCAGGTGCTCGCCGTGGCGCTCGACGCGCGCGCGGATGAAGTGGGTGCGGCCGGCGTTCTTGCGATAGCCGCGTACGAGGCTGACCGGGGCACGGACGCGCGAGGTGATCGTCGCGCCCTGCATCACGAGCAACGCGGGGCGCACGAACAACTCGAACGCGACGTAGGTCGAGACCGGATTGCCGGGCAGTGCGAACAGCGGCACGCGCCCCTGCATGCCGAACGAGAACGGCTTGCCCGGCTTCATCGCCACCTTCCACAGCTCGAGCTCGATGCCCGCCGACGCGAGTGCGGCGCGCACGTGATCGCGATCGCCGACCGACACGCCGCCGGTCGTGATCACGACATCGTGATCGAGCGCGCTCGCGATCAGCGCCGCCATCGTGATCGGATCATCCTTCGCGATGCCGATGTACGTCGCGACGCCGCCGGCATCGCGGATCATCGCCGGCAGAAGGTGTGCGGACGAATCGACGATCTGACTCGGGCCGAGTTGGGACGAGACGTCGACCAGCTCGTCGCCGGTCGCGATGATCGCGACGCGCGGCGTCTTGACGACCGGAATCTCCGCGAGGCCGAGGGCCGCGCACAGGCCCAGATCGCCGGCCGACAGCCGCGTCCCGGCGGTCACCGCGACGTCACCCTCGGCGATGTCCTCGCCGATCCGGCGCACGTTCTCGCCGAGTTTCTCCTCGGGCAGCTTCACGTGATCGCCCTCGACCTCGGCATCCTCCTGGATCACGACGGTGTCGAGCCCGGCGGGCATCGGCGCGCCGGTGAAGATCCGGACGCACGACCGTTCCGGCACTGGCGTCTCCATGACCTGGCCCGCACCGACCACCGCGAGGATCGGAAACACGCCGGGCAGCTCCGCGGACCGCACGGCATAGCCATCCATCGCCGAGTTATCAAACCCCGGCAGCGAGCGCGGCGCGATCAGATCGGAGGCGACGATGCGGCCGTGTGCCTCACGGATCGGCACCATCTCGCTCGCGAGGCGCGAGACCCGCTCGGTGACCGCGGCAGTCGCGGCTTCGACGGAATGCATGTCGACTAGGTATCACATGCGCGCCGATCAGCTACGCTCGCGGCCATGCGTCGTCTGTTGCTGATCTGGGTGTTTGCGAGTTGTTGTCCGACGGGGCCCGCGAAAACGACCGTCCAGGCGGAGACCACCGCCGCGCCGAAAAACCTGGCGACACCCGAAGAGCGCCACTTCGGCGACCTCGAGCAGATCACGTTCGGCGGCGACAACGCCGAGGCGTACTGGTCGTTCGCAGGTGATCGGTTGATCTTTCAGACCAACCGCCAGCCGTTCAAGTGCGATCAGATCGAGGAGATGCCGGCGACCGGCGGACCCGCGAAGCTGGTGTCGACGGGCAAGGGCCGCACCACCTGCTCGTACTTCTTGAAGGGCGACAAGGAGATCATCTACGCGTCGACGCACGAGTCCTCGCCGGATTGCCCGAAGCCGCCTGATATGTCGAAGGGCTACAACTGGGGCCTGTTCGATTACGACATCTACAAGGCGAACGCTGACGGCTCGAACCTACGCAGGCTCACGAACACCCCGGGCTACGACGCCGAAGCGACGGTGTGCCCGGTCGACGGCTCGATCATCTTCACGTCGATGCGGTCGGGGGATCCGGAGCTCTGGCGGATGGACGAGAACGGCGGCAACCTGCGCCAGCTCACGAACACGATCGGCTACGACGGCGGTGCGTTCTTCTCCCAAGATTGCACGAAGATCGTGTGGCGGACCTCGCGGCCCAAGGGCGACGACCTCGTGAAGTACAAGGAGTTGCTCGCGCAGAACCTCGTGCAGCCGACGAAGATGGACCTCTGGGTCGCGAACGCCGATGGCACCGAGGCGCACCAAGTGACGTACTTGCCGGGCGCCGCGTTCGGGCCGTTCTTCTATCCGAGCGGCAAGCGCATCATCTTTGCCTCGAACTACGTCAATCCGAAGAGCGGCGAGTTCGACATCTACGCGATCGATACAGATGGCACGCACCTCGAGCGGATCACCACGGCGCCCGGCTTCGACGGCTTTCCGATGTTCTCGCCGGATGGCAAGACGCTGGCGATGTCATCGAATCGTCGCGACGTCATCCAGACCGCTGCCGGCGAGGTCTATCGCGTGACCGGTGGCCCCGCCGGCAAGCACGACACCAACATGTTCGTGACCCCGTGGATCGACAACCCGCCGGGCGAGACCAAGTATCAGCCGGAGACCGAGCTCGCCGACGAGTACGCGGCGATGGTGACGTGGCTCGCCGACGACGCGCGCGAAGGTCGCGGCATCGGGACCAAGGGCCTGGCCGACGCCGAGGACTACGTCGAGAAGCAGTTCACGGCGATCGGCGTCGAGCCTGGCCTCGATGGCAAGTGGCGCCAGCCGTTCGACGTCACGACGGAGATCAAGCGCGGCGCGAAGACCGCGATGGAGCTCGGCGGCAAGCCGATCGCCGCGGACGACTTCGCGCCGATGCCGTTCTCGGCGACCAAGCCGATCACCGGGACGATCGTCAACGGCGATTGGGGCATCGTCGACGCGGACACCAAGCGCGACGACTACAAAGGCAAGAACCTGACCGGCAAGGTCGTGCTCGTGCATCGCTTCGCGCCGGCCGATCCGAAGGCGGATCCGTTGGCGGTCGCGCAGCAGGGTGACCTGCGCAAGAAGGCGTTCAGCGCGAAGCAGAAGGGCGCGATCGGCATGATCGTCGTCGACGATGGCGATCTCAAGCAGGATGAAGCCGCGCTCCCGGCGCTCGTGCCGGGTGGCATGGGCGAGACCAACGGTGCGTCGAGCGATGCCGGGATTCCGATCGTCGTCGTCAAGCGCACGGTCGCGCCGAAGGTCGGCCAGAGGGTCAAGCTCGCGATCGAGCTCGAGCCGGTGCGGTCGCAGACGGCGAACGTCGTCGGCGTGATCCACGCGACCGGGGCGCAGAAGCAGCCGGGCGTCGTGATCCTCGGGGCGCACCTCGATCACCTCGGGATGGGCGGCGGCTCGAACGCGCTCGATCCGAAAGTCCACGCCGTCCACAACGGCGCCGACGACAACGCGTCGGGCGTCGCGGCGCTGTTGCAAGCGGCGAAGTTGCTCGCGGCGCACGAGGGCGAGCTCCAGCGCGACATCGTGGTGATCGCGTTCTCCGGCGAAGAAGAGGGCGATCTCGGCTCGGACTTCTACGTCAAGCACATGAAGGATCCGAAGGATGTCGTCGCGATGATCAACATGGACATGGTCGGTCGCATGCGCCAGAACCACCTCAGCATCAACGGCGGCGAATCGGCGAAGGAGTGGAAGGACCTCGCCGGACCGGCGTGCGCCGCGGCGCGGATCGACTGCACGATCGGTGGCTCGGGCTACGGCCCGTCCGATCACATGTCGTTCTACATCGCGGGCATTCCGGTGGTGTTCATGTTCACCGGCAACCACCTCGACTATCACACCGCCACCGACGACGCCGACAAGATCAATGCGGCCGGTGGCTCGCGCGTCGCGATGATCGCGGCGGACCTCGCGACCCGCGTCGCGAATCATCCGGGCGCGCTGACCTACGTCAAGGCACCGCCGGAGCACACGTTCGGCGATGTTCGCCACGTCGGTGCGTCGCTCGGCACGATCCCGTCGTACTCCGAAGATCCGAATCAGCCGCCGGGCCTCGTGCTCTCCGACGTCGCGCCTGAAGGCCCCGCGGCGAAGGCCGGCCTCAAGGGTGGCGACCGGATCATCAAGGTCGGCGCCGTCGAGATCCGCGGCATCGAGGATCTGATGTTCGTGCTCCAGGCGGCGAAGCCGGGCACGCCGACGAAGGTCACGTTCGTGCGCAACGGCAAGGAACAGACCGTCGACGCCGTGTTCGGCGTGCCGCGCGGCCGGCGCTAGCTCGCGCTAGCTCGCGCTAGCTCGCGCTAGCCCCGACGAATGAATACCGTATAGCCCCTCCGCCTCCGGAATGGCCGTAAGGCCAACTCCCTAGTGGTGGTAGGGCCTGTGGACCGTGTGGGCAACGCGCCAATCGCGTCATCGGGCCCAGCGAGCGCGTTGTCCAAGCGACGAGCGGCAAACGCGCCCTCTACCTCATCGTGCGCAGCGTGGCGCGTTTGTCCTCGGAGCGTCACGATCCACAGGCCGGGCACAGCGCTCGCGTTCTCGAGCGAGCGCGGCGCGCTGGATCTCGAGTGACGCGCTATTCGTCGCCGCCCGGCACGAAGTACATGCTGATCAGTCCGCGCTTTCTCCAGCCCTCGCTCAACAGCCACGTCTTCGGCCACCACACCATCGGTCCGTCATAGCCGCTCGGCGTCACGATCCTTCGCCCACCGCAACGCCCATCGAGCTGTTTCCATCCATCGAACATCGAGGCGCTCGAGTACGGGTCGATCGGCCACGGCCTGCGCAGCGACGCATC
>JBDTJY010000046.1:0-16372 GCA_039935615.1 Kofleriaceae bacterium | reverse complement strand
TGATCGGCTTGCCCGTGATCTCCTTGACCGAGAGCGCCGCGCCACCGCGGGCGTCGCCATCGAGCTTGGTCATGATCACGCCGTCGAGGTTGAGGCGCTTGTTGAACGTCTCGGCGACGTTGACCGCGTCCTGACCGGTCATCGCGTCGAGGACGAGGAAGATGTTCGCGGGCGTGACCGCCTTGTCGATATCGTCGAGCTCCTGCATCAGGGGCTCGTCGATCGCGAGGCGACCGGCGGTGTCGAAGATGACGACGTCGCAACCCTGCTGGTTCGCGGCCTGGTTGGCCTCGCGGCAGATCGCGACCGGATCCTTCGAGCCGTCGACCGAGAACACCGGCATCGACAACTGGCGGCCGAGCGTCTTCAACTGCTCGACGGCGGCCGGGCGATACACGTCGGCGGCGACGAGCATCGGCTTCTTGCTGTGGGTCTTCTCGAGATAGCGCGCGAGCTTGCCGACGGTGGTCGTCTTGCCGGAGCCCTGAAGCCCGACGACCATGAAGCCGGTCGCGCCCTTCTTCGCCCACTTGAGGTCGGTATCGACCGGGCCCATCATCTTGACGAGCTCGTCCTGCGCGATCGCGACGAACGCCTGCTCGGGCGTGATCGACTTGGTGCCGTACTCCTGGCTCTTCGCGCGGAGCTCGACTTGCTTGCCACGCGCGGCTTCACGCACGCGGTCGAGGAAGCGTTTGACGACGCGGAACTCGACGTCGCCTTCGAGCAACGAGAGGCGGACGTCGCGCAGCGCTTCGTCGATGACGTCGTCGGTCAGCTCTGCAACACCGGTCAGGCGCTGCCGAGCCGCTCTAAATCCCTTGGAGAGGGTTTCCAGCACGGGGCCGATATAGCACGGGGTTAGCGCCGCGCGTGGAGCGCGATCGACCGGACTTCAGGGTCGAGATCGTGGGCCAGGCGTTCGAGGACACCGGGGTCGCCGCCGGTCGGCCGGCGGATCCATGCGGCGCGCGCGGAGGCGGCCCGGATCTCGGGGTCGGTATCACGCGACAGGTGGTCGATGATGATCGAATCACCGACCAGCGGGAACATCCACTCGAGGGAGCGGGCCACCGCGGTGCGGCGCACGTGGTCCTCCGACAGGGCCCACGTCGTGGCGAGGTGGATCGCATCGAGGGCAGGGAGCTCGGACAGCGCCGTCGCGAGCCCGCGTCCGAGCATGATCGCGGCGTCGTGCTCGCCGACCTGCTCGCGGTCGATCGGCGTGTCGTCATCGAAATCGAGGACGTCCTCGTCAGTACGGATTCGCTGGACGTTGCTCTTCGACACGGTCGCGGCGCTGGCCAGCGGCGAAGCCGACAGCGCCAGGACCGTTAGCTTCGACAGCAAGCGCCGCAACGAGATTCGCATTGGAGCCACGGTGGTCATGTCCCCCTTGACGTCAAGACAGGACGAACGGGCAGGTCCATTCCCGACCCGCCTAGATCTTCGATATAACTCGGGTCGTGCGCGGCGTATTCGTGATCTTGCTCGTGAGCGCGTCCGCACAGGCCGGCCCTTCGGCTGGTGGGTCGATTCGCTGCGACGATCAGTCCAACGCCGAGCTCGCGGTCGACGGCATGCTCGATGACTGGAAGGGCAATACCGTGCTGGCGCGGATCGGCGACCCGAAGGATGGGGCGATCGAGCTGCGCTGCACGTGGGATGGGACCTCGCTCGGGCTGTCGCTCGACATCGCCGACGATCGGGTCGTCCGCGTGCGCAGCGGCAAGGGTCACGAGGATCGCGTCGACATCTCGCTGTCGGCGACCGGCGGCAAGCCGATCGCGATCGTCGTGTACCCCGGCAATGCGATCGCGAAGGACAAGATCCTTGCCCCCGCGAACACGCAGGTCGCCGATTCGCTCCAGCCGAAGGGCTTCTCGATCGAAGCGAAGATCCCCGCATCGCGCGTTCCCGGGTTCTCCGGCAGCACGCCGTCGTTCGAGCTGCGCGTGAAGTTTCACGACGCCGATCAGGCGACCGGCGGTGACGATACCGACCTCGTACTGGCGACGACGATCGAGCTCGGCGATCGCAAGGATCTGCTCGACGACTTCCTGCGCACCGCACACCTCAAGCGCAGCGACCTCAAGGTCGACGCGATGGCCGACCTCGATCCCGATCGCCGCGGCAAGGAGCGGCTGGTCGCCGGCGGCACCGTGATCGGCGTGATCACCGATCAGTTCGCGTACGTCGCGTTGCCGGCGCAGACGCCGAGCGACGTGCGCGACGTGAAGCTGATCCCGCTGGGCACCGGCCAGCTCCAGATCGTCGAGGCGATCGTTCGCCAGAGCGGCAACGGCGGTTCGCGCGACCTGTTGATGCTGTGGACCGTGTGGAGCGGTCAACTGCAGCCGCTCGCGCAGATCGAAGTGCGCAAGCAGCAAGCGGCGAACGTGCTCGAGTCCGAGTGGAAGATCGCGAAGTCGGCGCACGGCCCCGAGCTCGTCGTCACACCGAAACCGGCCGTCGGTTGGAACGCCGAGACGTGGAACGAACAAGCCGCGGAGGACGCCGATCCGATCCTGCTGCCGTGGGACACGAAGAAGGGTGGAACCGGCTACACGCTCCACGGCCACGAGGTCACGCGGCGCGATCTCGCGGCGAAGCGACGACGCTAGTCGCCCTAGTCGCCTAGTCGCCTAGTCGCCTAGTCGCCTAGTCGCCAGAGCTGACCGCGCGAGGCACGTCGTCGACCGGGAGGTCATCGTAGTCGTCGCGGTAGAGCGTGCCGAGGTGGCGATCGCAGAACACGGCGATCAGCTCCGGGTCGTACATCTTGCCGGCGGTCTTACGGAGCACGGCCTCGCACTCGTCGAGCGGCAGCGCTTGCTTGTACGGGCGATCGGTCGCCATCGCATCGAACGCGTCGGCGATCGCGACGATCCGCGCGACCAGCGGGATGTTCTCCGCGACCATCTTGTCGGGATAGCCCGAGCCATCCCAGCGTTCGTGGTGATTGCGCACCGCCGGCATGATCGGATGGAGCATCGCGATCTTCATCGCGATGTCGTAGCCCTTCACGGGGTGCTCGCGCATGTGGACCCACTCGGCGTCGTCGAGCGGGCCGGGCTTGAGCAGCACGGCATCGCGAATGCCGATCTTGCCGATGTCGTGCAAGAACGCACCGAACTCGAGCGTCTCGAGACCGTCGGCGGGATAGCCGGCCTCCTTCGCGAGCACGAGCGAGTACGCGGCGACGCGACCGCAGTGGCCCTTGGTGTACGGATCCTTCGCTTCGATCGCCTCGGCGAGTCCGAACAGCGCCTGGCGGTTCGCGATCTTCAGTTGCTCGTAGCTCTCCTCGAGCTCCTTCGTGCGCTCCTTGACGACGACATCGAGCAGCGTCTCGCGGCGTTGCAGCTTGGTCTGTTCGTTCGACAGCTTGCGGACGAGCTCGCGCTGTTCCTCGACGAGCCCGAGCAGCTTGACGCCTTCGTTGACGAGCGCGACGAGCCGGCTGCGCTCGCTCGGCCGCGCGACGAGCCGGACGATCGTGCCAGCATGCGCGGGGCGATAATCGAGATCGACGGCTTCGTCGGGTGTCGAGACCAGCGCGATCCGCAGCGCTTCGGGCGCGTGCAGGATCGTCGCTTCGAGGAAGCCCACGCCGTCGAACGTGCCGGTGACCTGCTGCGCGACGATCACGTGCGCGGGATGCGCACGCAGCTTGTTGAGCGCTTCCACCGTCGAGCGCGCGGTCTCGACCTGCAGGCCCACGGAGCCGAGCAGCTCGGCCAATTCACCAAGTGCTTCGACCTGCGGATGAGCGACTAACGCCCGGAACCGGCCCTTCACGGAGTCACTATATCTATGGCGCAAAAGCTCGCAACGGCCGAATTGGAAGGGCCGGGCTTTACGCCTGGCCCTGAGGTAGATTTCACCGCTCGTGCAGGAAGAGGTAACCGGCAATACGCAGGGGTTGAAGGCAAGCGAGATCAAGGCGCTGGAGCGTCTGTATCGCCGCCGCGTCGCGCCGACCGAGGTCGTGTCGAGCGAGCTCGCACAACAGCTCGCGTTGCAAGCCGCCGAGCTCCATCGCCAGGTCGGCGTGTTGATCGATCGCCGCGGTGCGATCCAGCACGTGATGGTCGGCGACGCCTCGAAGATCACGCTCCCCGACTTCGGCCGGATCCGCGGCGGCGCCGGCCGGTTTCGCGGCCTCCGCCTGGTCCACACCCACCTCCGCAACGAGCCGCTGACGCGCGACGACATGACCGACCTCGCACTCCTCCGCCTCGACGCGGTGGCGGCGATCAGCGTCGATGCCGCGGGGCGTGCGGGCAAGCTTTTCATCGGCCACATGGTGCCGAACGGCCCGGCGATCGAGCTGCCGGCCGAGCCGGCGACCGCCTCGAAGACCGACTTCCTCGAGCTGATCACGCAGCTCGAACAACAGTTCGGCCGCGCGCATCGCGTCGCCTCGACGGACGTCGGCAAGGACCGCGCGTTGCTCGTCCACGTCGAGCTCGGTCGCACCAAGGACTCCGAAGCGCGGATCGCCGAGCTCCGCGAGCTCTGCCGCACCGCCGGCGTCAAGGTCCTCGACGTCCTCGTCCAGCGCCGGCCCGAGCGCGATCCGAAATTCCTCGTCGGCCGCGGCAAGCTCGACGAGATCCTGCTGCGCGCGATGCAGCTCGGCGCCGAGGTCGTGATCTTCGATCCCGATCTGTCGCCCGGTCAGGCCCGCGCGATCTCCGAAGCGACCGAGCTCAAGGTGCTCGATCGCACGATGCTGATCCTCGACATCTTCGCGCAGCACGCCTCGAGCCGCGACGGCAAGCTCCAGGTCGAGCTCGCCCAGTTGCGCTACGCGCTGCCGCGCTTGATCGAGAAGAACACGATGATGTCGCGGCTGACCGGCGGCATCGGCGGTCGCGGTCCCGGCGAGACCAAGCTCGAGATCAATCGCCGCCGCGCGCGCGATCGGATCACGCTGCTCGAGCGCCGCCTCGCCGAGCTCGCCGACGATCGCCGGCTCCGCCGCAAGCAGCGCGAGCGCCGCGATCTGCCGATCATCGCGATCTGCGGCTACACCAACGCGGGCAAGTCGACGCTGTTGAATGCGATGACCCAAGGCGATGCGCTCGCCGCCGACAAACTGTTCGCGACGCTCGATCCGATCTCGCGCCGCCTGCGGTTCCCGCACGAGCGCGAGGTCATCATCACCGATACCGTCGGCTTCATCCGCGAGCTGCCCGAAGAGCTGATCGCCGCCTTCCGCGCGACGCTCGAAGAGATGGAGGACGCCGACCTCCTCGTCCACGTCGTCGACGCGAGCGACCCCGATCGCGACCAAGAGATCCGCGCCGTCGAGGGCATCCTGGCCGACCTCGGCCTCGGCGAGAAGCCCCGCATCCTCGTGTGGAACAAGGCCGATCGGCTCGAGCCGCACGACGCCGACTACCTGTCGCGGCTCGGCGGTGGCTTCGTGATCGCGGCTACCGATCGCGCCACGCTCGGCCCGCTGTTGCTCGGCATCGAGCGTGCGCTGTGGGAGCACGGCAAAGAAGCGTTCGTCGCACGCACGCAGTTCGCGCCGATCGTCTAGGCAGATTCTATTTGCAGTCAGTCGTGGAGCGCAGGTGTTTACTGCGCTGCATGAAGGGGTTGTTGCTGTGCGTGATCGCGAGCGCGTGCGGACCGACGGCGGCGCATCGTCCCGACGGTGCGCTCGCGGCCGACGCGACCTCGACTCACGCCGACGCGCCGAACACCACGTTCCTCGACGGTGCCGCGACCGGTCCGGTCGACGTCGTGATCACCGCCGACAACGCGTACAGCTTCGGCTACGGCGATGCCAATTCGATGCTGCACTTCACGCAAGGCACGCGTGCGACCACCGCCGGCGACATCTTCAACTGTCCCGTCGGGGTCGGTCCCGAGGAGTACACGGTCGCCGAGGCCGATGCGCCGCCGGGTGCGTACCTCTACATCGCCTCGTGGGATGATCACGCGGTCACGCAGGGCGTGATCGGCCAGTTCACGCGCGACAGCGGCACCGTCACCACCGGTGATGCGCCGTTCGACGTCTGCGCGACCGGCCTCGACTACGTCAGCGGTCCCGACGGCACCAACGGCCCCTCGCAGGCGATCATCAACCAACAGATCGCGATCTGCAACGCCGGCACCGGCGATCCGACGACCACCAGCAAGGGCTGGGTCAACGCGACCGGCGCGACCACCGCCGGTGCGATCGGCCTCCTCGCGATCGGCGAGGCCAACGACGACAATGCCGGCACGTTTCCGATCGCGTGCGCGTCGACCGCCACCACGCCCGGCATCGCGAGCTCCGCGAAGTGGCTGTGGTACGACCCGCAGGACGGTCAGGCCGGCGATGCGTTTCACTCGAATGGCACGAACCGGTTCAAGGCCTTCTTGATCTTCCGCCTCGCCGCCGATCAGATCGTGATCGAGTAGAGCGCGCGCACTACTCCTTTCGTGCACTCGGAGCTCCCCTCGGTGATCGTCGACGAGCACGGCGTGCCACGGTTCAACGGGCGCACCGCCGAGGAGCGGATGGAGGAGTTCGATGCCCGAGGGAGTGTCGGTTCTTCGACGGCGATCGGGAGGCCGCGGGTGTGGTCCGCGCGGGATCCAAGGGACGTTCGAACGGTTCAGATCCGGCCTTGGATCCTTGGCGACCTTGGCGGTGAACCCGGGATACGCACGATCGGGCCGCGAAACCGGCAATTCGGCCCTGGCGTCGCGGCGCGGCGGCGCGCCTACGTCTCCTTCGGATTGCCCTGATCGTCGAGCACGGTGAGCGCGATCGCCATCGCCTTGCGCGCGCGCGCGACCATCGCCTCGTCGGTCTTGATCTTCTGGTACGCGCGCAGCACCTGCTCCTGGTAGCTGGTGTTCTCGGCCTCGAGGGCCTCGATCTCTTTGCGCAGCTCCGCGATCCGCTGGTCGCGCTCGGTGACCGCGGCGGCATGCTGGCGGAGCTCGGCGTTGCGATCGGCGATCGATTGCACCGCGGACGCGAGCTCGCCCTCGGAGCGCTTGAGCGAGTCGCGCGCCGACGACAGACCGCGCTTGAGCTCGTCGCGCTCGGCGGTGGTCTCCTTGATGACCTTGCCGTGCTCGGCGAGCAGGTCGGTGCGCACCTTCTCGGCGTCGGCGACGCGAGCGGCGAGGGCGCGCACGTGCTCGGCATCGGCGACCGACTTCTGCTTGAGGAACTCGCCGTTCGCGATCGCGAGCTGGCGCTCGACCTTGGCCTCGGTGTCGGCGATCGCCTGCGCGTGGGCCTTGCCGGCCTCTTCACGCTCGGCGGTGTGGCGCGCGGTCGCGTCGTCGATCGCGCGGCGCGCGGCAGCGGCCGCGGCCTTGTGCTCGGCGACTTCGCGACCGGCCGATTCGGCGACCTGCTGGAGCTCGGCGGCGTGTTGCGCCTGGGCGTCCGCGAGCGCGCTGCGATGAGTCTCGGCGCTGCGGCGGGCCGCATCGGCGAGTTGCTCGCGATCGGCCGCCGCCTTCGCGAGCTCTCGTTCGTGGTTCGCGACGGCCTCGGCGAGCGCCGCGCGCTGCTGCTCGACGATCTCACCGCGCGCCTGCTCGTGCTTCGCGACCGTGTCATCGAGCTCGCGCTTCGCCGCGTCGAGCTTGGCCTCGTGAGCAGCGCGGGCCCGCTCGAGGTCGCTCTGAACCTCGGCGACCGCCGCCGCGTGGCGCTGCGCCTGGTCGCGTGCGGCCGCTTCGTTCGCGGCGAGTGCGGTAGCGTGAGCCCGGACGAGCGCCCCGGCGGCTTCGTCTTTCTCGGCGAGCGCTTCGCTCGCGGCCTGCTGCAGCTCGGCGATGGTGTCGGCATGCGCGCTGTCTTTGTCGGCGAGCGCCGCGACCTGCGCGACCTCGAGGTCGATCACCGCGTTGTCTTTGTCGGCGAGCGCCGCGACCTGCGCGGCCTTGAGGTCGACCATCGCACGGTCGTGCTCGGCACGTGCCGCCGCGAGCGCGCGGTCGATCTCGACCTTGGCGTTCGTGCCCACGCGGTCGATCTCGACCTTCGCATTCGCGATCGCTCGATCGCGCTCGACCTTCGCATCCGCGATCGCGCGATCGCGCTCGACCTTCGCATCCGCGATCGCGCGATCGCGCTCGCTCGTCGCGGCGGTCACCGCACGTTCGCGCTCCGCCGCCGCTTCGGCCGCGGCCTGCGTGGTCTCTGCCAGCAGCGCCGCATGTGCGCGCTCGGTCTCGCCGATCGCCGCGGCGTGTTCGCGCGCTTGCTCTTCGATCGCGACGGCGTGCTCGGTGCGTTGACGCGCGAGCGCCGCGAGGTGGGCCTCGGCCTGCTGCTCGAGCGCGGCGGCGTTCGCTCCCATCGCACTGGTGACCGCTGCTTCGTGGGCGGCCTTCGCCGCGGCGAGCGCTCCTTCGAGCTGCGAGATCTGGCTGCCGAGCTCGCTCTTGAGATGGCTGTGCTCGCCGGCGTGATCGGCCTTGAGTGCGACGGTCGCGTTCGCGTGCTGCTGGTCGAGCGCCTTGACGGCGGCTTCGTGCTCGGCGGCATTCGCGCGGCGCAGCGCTTCGATCTGTCCCTCGAGCGCCGCACCGTGCGTGGCCTCGAGCTCGTCGCGAACGTGCGCGACCGCGGCTTGCTTGGCGGCCTCGGCATCCGTGCGCGCGCTGGCGAGCTCGCTCGTGTGACGCTGCGCGATCTGCTCGCGCTCGGTGCGCAACATGCGCTCGGTCTCCGACGCGGACGCCTTGTGGGTCGCGCGCTCGGTCGCGAGCTCCTTGTCGAGTTGCTGGCGCGCCGACTCCGTGTCCTTGACCGCTTTTTGCGTGGCCGCGAGCTCTTGCTGGAGCTGCGCGACCTGGCTCTCGCTGGCCTTGCTCGTCGCGGTGAGCTTCTGCGCTTTGGTGCCTTCGTCGGTCGCGCGCTTCTCGAGCTCGGCCTGCTTGGCCTCGAGCCCGGTCCGCGCGGCGACGGCCTGGCGCATCTTCTCGGTCGCTTCGGCGAGCTCGCTCTCGCGGTCCGCGAGGTCGGACTTGAACTGCTTGAGCTCTTTGTCCTTCGCGAGCATCGACTCGCGGAGGTGCAGGAACTGCGATTCACGGCCGCCCTTCGCCGCGGCTTCGCCGGCCGAGCGCGCGCGCTCGAGCTCGACCTTGAGCTGCGCGATCTGGCGCTCGAGCTCGCCGATCTTGCGCAGCGCGCGGCGATCGTAGACGCCCGATTGTTCGGACTGCGCATCCTGCGCGACGACATCGAGGCCGAGATCGATCGCCGGATGCGAGCCGCTGCCACCGCGCGGCGGTGTCCGCATGTCGACGGGCGGCGTGCCCTCCGGAAGGATCGGGGCGCGTGGCACCGCCGCGATCGAAGTCGATTCGTCGTGCTCCGCGCGCGGCACCGGCGAGCTCACCATGGCCGGCTCGTCGGGTTCTTCGACCTCGACCTCGAGCGGGACTTCATCGTCGAGCGGCACGAGCTCGTCGTCGTCGATCATGATCGCCGGCTGCGATTCGAGCCGCGTGTGCATGTCGTCCTCGGCGACATCTTCGTGTGCCGCGTAGACATCGGTCGCCTGCCGCGTGTGCTCCTCGAACTCCTCGTGTTCGACCGGCTCGTGCGTGACCGGCTCGACCGGCATCTCGGCATCCGCCAGATCCGCGAGCGTGCCGACGTCGATCGTGCCCGACATCGCGTCGGCGACCAGCGAGTCTTCGTCGTGGACCTCGAGCGGCGCCGGATCGAACTGGCCCGCCGGTAGGCCGGGCTCTTGATGCGGCACGGCTTCCGGAATCGCTTCGTCGATCGCTTCGTCGATCGCTTCCGGCAGCGCCTCGATCGCCGGGATCTGCTGCGCGTGACCGTGGTCGTCTCGCATCGGCGGCTGATCGATGATGATGCCGGGCACCGACAACGCGAGCAGCGGCGGCGGCGTGGTCCCGCGTCCGCGCCCGTCCATGATCGGCTCCGGAACTTCGCCGAGCGAAGGATCAACCGCGAGCTCGACCGGGCTGAGCTCCGCGTCCACCGGCGGCATCGCGATGCTCTCCTCACGGTGCTCGCCCGCTTCGGCGACGGCCTGCGGTTCGGGCTCGGGCAACGGCTCGGGCTCGTCGCCGAAACCGCCCATCAGCGCGTCGAACGCGGCATCGGTCTCGGCCTCGACGACCGAGTCCACGGTCAAGCCATCCTGCGGACCCACCGTGCGCGCCTCGTTCTGATCGAACTCGTCGTGGACCTCGGGGTCGGACGTCGTCGGCTCGTGCGCGAGCAACGTCGGCTGCTCGCCGCCGTCCTCGATGTCGCCGACGACTTCATCGAGCACGACATCGCCTTCCGCGATCTCCATCGGGATCTCGTCCTCGAGCGGGATCGACAGATCCTCTTCGTCGTCCGGATCCCCGAGCGCGATCAAGCCGTCGATCTTGCCGACCAGCTCGTGCGTCGACATCGTGTGCTTGTCGATGTACTCGTCCGCGTGAACCTTGAGGTTGCGATGCTTCGCGAAGCTATCGGCGGGGACCGAGCCGGTCACCAGGATGATCGGGACCTTCGACAGCGACCCCTTCTTGCACTTCTCGAACACGCGGAAGCCGGCTTTCTTGTCGACCTCCTCGATGCACAGCAGGATCAACGCGGGCTGGTCCGCGTTCGCCAACGCCAACGCCCGGTCGGCGTCGGCCTCGGTCATCACCACGACCTTGTAGCGAGCGAGCTCGCGAGTCAGCGTGTCACGAAACGCAGGATCGCTATCGATGAGCAGAACGCGGCGGTTCATCCCTGACCGCGATCATAGCGGAACTAGCCGCGATTTACTGCCGACCGACCAGGCTCGTGCGTCCGACCAGGCTGATCAGCTCGCTGACCGGCAGCTCGTCGGCCATGAACATGTAGCCGTGATGGTCGCCGTCGATGCACGTGACCACGGTATGGCCCTCACTCTGGACGATATGCACCATCCGGCCGCCCGCGTTGACCTCTTCACCGTCGGACAGCTCCTCGGTCTTGACGTCCTCGATCACGAGCACCGACAACACGGCCGGCTTACCGGCGACCGTGATCTGATAGTTGAGCAGCGTGCCGTCGTGACCGCCGATGCCGCCCGGCAACATCCGGGCGCCGAGCAACTGGCTCCCCGTATTGATGTGCGGCGGCTCGACCTCCGCAAATTGCCGAACCCACGCACCCGTGCTCGCGCCCTGGACCTCGAGCGGCAACGACCGGCTCTGCTGCCGCACGCCCGCGCGCGCGACCGAACCGACCGAGGCGTTGAGGTTGTTCGACTTCATGTTGACGCCGACGAACACCAAGATCGCCGCGGCCGCCGCGAGCATCGCGGCGCCCGGCAGCACGAACGACGAAAACCGCTTGCGCTGGCTCTTCGCCGTCTCCTGCGCGGTCGCGCGATCGGCGACGTCGAGCGCCCGAACCATGCGCATCCGCATCGTGTCGGTGGCCCGCGGCGCGACGAGCGACGTCTGGATCAGCGATTGGTCCGCACGCGCACCGTCGATCTCTGCCCGGCAGCTCGCGCATTCGGTGAGGTGGGTGTCGAGCTCGCGGCGCTCTTCGTTCGCGAGCTCGTCGTCGAGGTAGGCCATCGCCAGCGTATCGATGCTTTCACACAGGCTCATCGCTACTTGTCTCCCCGCGCTGCCTTGGCAGTACGGTACTTCTCGAGATCGATCGTCGTCGACATCGGGGGCTTGGTGGTTGGCTTGGTGGTTGGCGATTCTTTGACGTAACCCTCGGACACCGCGAACTCGCGCAGCCCCGCGGCGAGCAACTTGCGCCCGCGGAACAACCGAGACATCACGGTGCCGACGGGGCACTCCATGATCTCGGCGATCTCTTTGTACGACAGGCCCTGCATGTCGCAGAGCACCACGGCCGTGCGAAAATCTTCCGGGAGCTGCTCGAGGGCGCGCTGCACGTCATCCGAGACGCTCTGCGCGAGCATCACCTTCTCGGGCGATTGTTTGTCGCTCGCCTGCGCCTGGACCAACACACCGTCGGTCGCCTCTTGTTCCGCGCTCGCGGCGTCGAGCACCTCGCGCGATCGCTTCTTGCGCTGATACTCGTTGATGAAGGTGTTGGTGACGATGCGCAGCAGCCACGCCTTGCAGTTCGAATCCTGCTGGAACGAATCCCAGAACCGATACGCCCGCAGCAGCGAGTCCTGAACGAGGTCCTCGGCATCGCGCGGGTTGCGCGTCAGGCGATAGGCCGCGCCGAACAGCGAGTCCATGTGCACCAGCGCCTGGCGCTCGAACTCGGTGCGTTTTTGTTTCAGCGCCTGCATTCAGGAGTCGTTACCGGTCGGTACCCCGAGATTGTTCCCGGTCCCGACAATTCGGCAACTACCCGTAACAGCTTACGCCCGGAACGGGGTGTGGGGGACGCCGAGCGCCTCGGCCACGGCCGCGTGAGGCACGCTGCCCTTGTAGGTGTTGATGCCGCTGACCATATAGGGAGTCTGCGCGACGGCCTTCTCGAGGCCGAAGTCGGCGAGCATCGCGACATAGCGGATCGTCGCGTTCGTCAGCGCGTACGTCGACGTGCGCGGCACCGCGCCGGGCATGTTCGCGACGCCGTAGTGGATGACGTCGTCGACCAGGTAGGTCGGGTTGTCGTGCGTGGTCGGGCGCGCGGTCTCGATGCAGCCGCCCTGATCGATCGACACGTCGACGATCACCGAGCCGGCCTCCATCTCCTTGACCATCTTCGCGGTGACGAGGCGCGGCGCACGCGCGCCGGCGATCAACACGGCGCCGATCACGAGATCGCTCTCGAGCACGGCCTTCTCGATGCTGAGCGGATCCGAGAACTGCGTCGAGATCCGACCGGCGTAGATGTCGTCGAGGTACGCGAGCGTCTTGAGATTGACGTCGAGCACGGTGACGTTCGCGCCGAGACCGACCGCCATCTTGGTCGCGTTCGCGCCGACGACACCGCCACCGAGGACGGTGACGCGGCCGCGCTTGACACCCGGCACGCCGCCGAGCAACACGCCCTTGCCGCCGCGCTCGCGCTCGAGGTAGGTCGCGCCCGCCTGCACCGACATCCGGCCGGCGACGGCGCTCATCGGGGTCAGCAACGGGAGATCTCCCGGCGTCGGCTCGAGCGTCTCGTACGCGACACCGTTGACGCCGCGCGCGAGCAGCTCTTTGCCGAGCTCGTGCGCCGCTGCGAGGTGGAGGTACGTGAACAGCAGCAGATCTTTACGCATCCGCGCGAACTCGGGCGCGATCGGTTCTTTGACCTTCACGATCATGTCCGCTTGGCCCCAGACCTCGTCGGCGGTCGCGAGGATCTTCGCGCCCGCCTTGATGTACTGCTCGTCGGGAATCGCCGAGCCCATGCCCGCATTCTTCTCGACGAACACGGTGTGGCCTCGTTGCGCGAGGATCGCGACGCCAGCAGGGGTCATGCCGACGCGGTACTCTTGAGTCTTGATCTCTTTTGGAACGCCAATACGCATGTGGTTGGGCGCAGCATTGCTCCCAAAGCCGGAGGATTTCAATCCTGCGTTGTTTAGACTTTCAACGACTTCGGATGACGCGACGCGCTAGTCCGCGGCGGACGCTTCTTCGTCCTTGCCGTGGCACTTCTTGTACTTCTTGCCACTGCCACACGGACACGGATCGTTGCGACCGACCTTGGGCCGCTCGCGCTTGACCGGTGCGGTGACCGCACCGTCGCCGGCGGTGCGCGCCTTGCCCTTGGTCTGCGCTGCGACCTCTTCGTCGTCCTCGTTCTTGTCGGCGACACCATGCGCGACGAGATCACCGAGCTCCTTCTCCGCGACGGCAGGAATCGCCTTGGCTTCTTCCTGCTTCTGGATCTGGACGCGGAACACCTTCTGGATCGTGTTCTCTTGGATCCGCTTCATCATCTCCGTGAACATGGAGAAGCCGGCCTTCTTGTACTCCTTCTTCGGATCCTTCTGACCGTAGCCCTGGAGGCCGATGCCCTCGCGGAGCGAATCCATGGTCTTCAGGTGCTCGATCCACTGCTGATCGATCTCCTCGAGGGAGAAGTGGCGCTGGAAGTACAGCATCCACGGACGCGACAGATCCTCTTCACGCGCCTTGAGCTTGGCTTCGACCTTCGGCCAGATCTGCGCCGCCGCTTCATCGGGCGTGCCCGGGTTGACCTCGAGCTTGAGGTTGAACTGCTCCGAGAGCGCGTCCTCGAGTTGATCCCAGTCCCACTCGTCCTCGATCTTCTCCGGATCGAGGACCTCGTCGAGCACGCCCGCCATGCGGGTGTGCGCGAGATCGTAGAGGCGCTCGCGCTGTTGGATCTGCGACGCGACGATGCCGTCGGTGCTGAGCTCGACGAGCACCTTGTCATCGTCGTAGATCTTCTCGAGGTCGAGCAGCGTGCCGAACTGCCGCCAGATCTCGGCGCGCAGCACGCGCCAACCCGGACGGAGATCGCTCGGGGTCTCGCCGCGCGCGACCGCCGCGTCGCGCTCGGCGACCTTGTCCTTGATGATCTTGATCATCTCGACGACCTTCGGCTCGATGTCCGGACGCAGCGACTCCGGCGTCCAGTTGCCGCTCTCCTTGACCGGCTCGGGCGTGATGCCGGCGGCGGCTTCGACCTCGCTGGGCTCCGGGTGATAGCGACCGTCGAGGACCTGGCGGCGCAGCGCGTAGATCGTCTTGCGCTGCTGATCCATCACGTCGTCGTACTCGAGGACGTTCTTGCGCTGATCGAAGTTGCGACCTTCGACCTTCTTCTGCGCGTTCTCGATCGAGCGCGTCACCATCGGTGACTCGATCGGCACATCTTCCTCGAGACCGAGCCGCTCCATCAGGCCGGCCATCTTGTCGAGGCCGAAGATCCGGAGCAGGTCGTCCTGCAGCGACAGGTAGAACCGCGACGAGCCCGGATCGCCCTGGCGACCCGCGCGACCGCGCAACTGGTTGTCGATGCGGCGCGACTCGTGGCGCTCGGTGCCGACGATCTTGAGGCCACCGGCGGCGAGCACTTCTTGCTTCTCGGCTTCGCACGCGGTCTTGAACTCGGCGGTCAGTACCTTCAGCCGCTCTTCTTCGTCGAAGTTCGGTTGCGACGACCCGCGATACGGGCCGTTGGTCTCGTCGGTTGGATTCGATGCGGCCGCAGCCGCTTCGGCCGCGAGCTTGCTCTTCTCTTCCTCGAGCGCGTCCTTCGCCATCGCCTCGTAGTTGCCGCCGAGCAAGATGTCGGTACCGCGACCGGCCATGTTGGTGGCGATCGTGATCGCGCTCTTGCGACCGGCCTGCGCGACGATCGACGCCTCGCGCTGGTGGTGCTTCGCGTTCAGGACGTTGTACGGCAGCCCCTTCTGCTTGAGGAAGTTCGCGACGACCTCGGACTTCTCGACCGAGACCGTACCGACGAGCACCGGCTGGCCACGCTTGTAGCAATCCTCGATGTCCTGCGCGACCGCGCGGAACTTGCCGGCCTCGTTCTTGTAGACGAGGTCCGACATGTCCTTGCGCGTGATCGGCTTGTTCGTCGGGATCACGGTGACGATGAGCTTGTAGATCTGAGCGAACTCCGCCGCCTCGGTATCCGCCGTGCCGGTCATGCCCGACAGCTTCTTGTACATGCGGAAGTAGTTCTGGAACGTGACCGTGGCGATCGTCTGGTTCTCTTCCTCGACGGTGACGCCTTCTTTGGCCTCGATCGCCTGGTGCAGCCCATCGCTCCAGCGCCGGCCCGGCATCTTGCGACCGGTGTGCTCGTCGACGATGACGACCTTGCCCTCTTCGACGAGGTAGTTGACGTTGCGCTTGTACAGCGTGTTCGCGCGGAGGGCCTGGTTGACGTGGTGAACGAGCTGGATGTTCTTCGCTTCGAACAGGTTGTCGACCGAGAGCAACTGCTCCATCTTCTCGACGCCGTCGTCGGTCAGCATGGCGCTGTGCGCCTTCTCGTCGACGGTGAAGTCGACCTCGCGCTTGAGGCGCGGGATCAACCGGTCGACCTTGACGTAGAGGTCGGCGGACTCTTCCGCCGAGCCCGAGATGATCAGCGGCGTGCGCGCCTCGTCGATCAGGATCGAGTCGACCTCGTCGACGATCGCGTAGTTCTGACCCCGCTGGACCATGCGGTCCGGCGACGTCTTCATGTTGTCGCGCAGGTAGTCGAACCCGAACTCGTTGTTCTGGCCGTACGTGATATCGCAGTTGTAGCTGGCCTGGCGCTCGTAATCGTCGAGGCCGTGAACGACCACGCCGGTCGAGAGCCCGAGGAACTTGTGGATCTGACCCATCCACTCGGCGTCGCGCCGAGCGAGGTAGTCGTTGACCGTGACGACGTGGACGCCCTTGCCGGTCAGGGCGTTCAAGTAGCAGGGCAGGGTCGCGACCAACGTCTTGCCTTCGCCGGTACGCATCTCGGCGATCCGGC
>JBDTJY010000045.1:0-9166 GCA_039935615.1 Kofleriaceae bacterium | reverse complement strand
CGACGATGGACGAAGCGATCGAGATCGGCGCGGTCGTGCGCTGGTCCGACGACAAGGCGACCGGCATCCAGTTCGATGGATTGCGGGCGCGTGACGTATGGGCGCTCAACAAGTTCTTCGAAGCCTTGCCTGTTGTGCCCTGATCTCGAGCACGGCGATCGCCGCTCCCACCAAGGAGCCGGTCGCAGTGATCGATCTCGGACCGGCGGAGGCGTCGGTGTTGCACACGCTCGAAGCGGCGATCGTCGCGGCCGGGATGGCGCCGCTCGACGACGCGACCGAAGCAGCGCTCGCCGGTAGCGGCGCCGGCAACGATGCGATCGAGCTCGCGGCGGCGATGGCCGACGCGCAGCAGAAGTTCGGCGCGCTCGACTGCAAGGCCACGATCGCAGCGGCGAAGATCGCGTTGCCGTTGCTCGCGCAGCGTCAGGCCGCGGCGATCGCGGTGCCGGAGTTGCCGCGCGCGTGGGCGTACATCTTGTTGTGCGCCGATCGCCGGGGCGAGGTCGATCTGGCGATGCGTGCGGCGGCGCGGTTGCGCATCGTCGGCGTCGCGGCCGATCTGGTGCCCGCGGAGCTGATCGCGAAGTATCCCGAGGTCGATGCCGCGCTCGGTGTCGATCCGGTCGAGGTCGACGTCGAGACCGAGGTGCCGGGCGCGACGGTGTGGCTCGACTTCGCGCCGCTCGGTCCCGCGCCGCAACACCTGACGCTCGCACCCGGCGAGCACATCATCGCGGCCGCCTCGGGAGGCCGTCGCGGGTTTCTCGTCGGTCGACCGATCGTGAAGCAACCGAAGCTCCTCGTCGAGATGACGGATCAGTCGGGGCCGCTCAACGTGATCGCGGCGACGGTCGCGAGCTGGCACGGCGAGGTGCCGTCGGCCGAGGCGCTGACCGGCGTGCTCGCGAAGGTCCACACGCGCGCGGCCCTCGTGCGCCACGGCGATGCCGTCGAGGTGTGGGGGCACGCCGGCGCGCACGAACCGCTGCGCAGGCTCGGCGGTGACGATGGCACGCGCACGATCGAGGATGCGAATCGCGCGGCCGCGTTGCTCGCCGATCGCGTCGAGGGTTGGAACTCGCACGCGCCGGATCCGGACGTCCCGCTGTTGACCGAGTCGCTGCAGGAGCGGGTCGCCTCGTCGCACAAGCCCGGCAGCGAGCCGACGGCGTGGTGGGTCTACGGCACGATCGGCGCGGCGCTGCTGGCCGGCGTGATCGTGGTCTACGCGCATCAGTCCACCGGCGACACCCAAGAAATCAAGCTGCACTATCCATGAGGGCACTCGTCCTAGCGCTCGTGATGTGGTTCGCGACGCCGGCGCACGCCGTGCCGTTGATCGCGTTGCCCGGTGGCGATCGGATCAGCATCAGCTACGAAGACGGCCTCGAATCGACGGCGCGGCGGATCCGCGCGGGTGCCGAGGAATCGCTCACGCGGATCGCCACCGACTTGCAGGATCTGCCGCAGCCGCGCCACATCCGGATCCAGCTCGTCCGCGATGCGTCGTCGATCGCGAGCGTGGCACCCGCCGGGCGCGGTGCGCCGGCGTACGCGATCGGTGTCACCTACCCCGACCTCGGCGTGGTCACGATCGCGATGCGGCGCGGTGCCGATGTCGTCGATCCGATGTCGACGCTCGATCACGAGCTCGGGCACGTCGCGCTCGGCGCCGCGCTCGGTGAGCGTGCACCGCACTGGCTGCACGAGGGCTTCGCGTACCAACACTCGGCCGAGTGGTCGTGGGACCGCGCCGAGACGCTCGCCGGTATGGTGTGGCTGCGCGGCATCATTCCGCTCGAACAACTCGATCGCTCGTTCCCCGCCGAGGAGTCGCCCGCGAACCGCGCGTATGCGGAGAGCTACGACTTCGTGAACTTCTTGTCGCGGCGCGGTCGCTGGGAAGATCACGACGACGACGGCGATCGCTGGCCGTTTCGCCGCTTCCTCGCCGAGATCTCCCACGGCACCGACATCGATGCCGCCGCGAAGCACCAGTTCGGTAAGCCGCTGCACGAGCTGTTCGAAGAGTGGCGCGACGACGTGCAGGACCGTTACCTGTCCGCGCCGGCCGGCCTGCTCGGGCTCGCGGTGTGGATCCTGTGCGCGATCCTGCTGGTGTTCGCGTGGATGCGCAGGCGCGGGATCAATCGCCGTCGGATCGCACAATGGGATCTCGAGGAGCAACTCGCCGATGCCGCGCGCCGCCGCGAAGCCGCCGAGCGTGCCGAACGGTTGCGCCCGGTGATCGAGCTACCGCCGGAAGATCCGAAGGTCTGGAACTAGCCGAACTAGGCCGAACTAGGCCTTCTGGCCGCGCTTGCCTTGGGCGAACTCGACGGCGTAGCCATCCGGATCGAAGGCGGTCATCGAGCGCTCCCACGGTTCGTCGTGCGGCGGTTGATGAAACACGACGCCCTTCGCCTGGAGCTCGAGGTAGAGCGCGTCGAGATCGTCGGTCGTGAACTCGACGTGGATCGCGGCGTGCTGGGGCGGTGTCGAATCCGGGATGCCTTCCTTGCGCGCTTCTTCGATCCACAGCAGGCCGATCGTGCCGGTACCGTGGCGGATCATCGCGAAGTTGGGCGCGGCGTTCCACGCGACCTCGAGCCCGAGCTGGTCGCGGTAAAAGGTGATCGCCGTCTCCACGCTCGCGACGGTGAGCGTCAGACCTTCGAGACGAAATGGTATCGGCATCTAGAGGTACGGTACCAGGGCGCGCGCCGCAGCGACCTCGAGCTTGCTCGCGGCGAGCGCCGTCGCCTCGTCGACCCAATCGGGGAACGGCACGACGGTGTTGCGATGTTCGCCGGTCGGCAGGTGCTCTTGCTGCACCGAGCCGAGCGCTTTGGTCGCGACCGCCCCGGCGTTGGCGAGCCGCACGAGCACGGGCCACATCCGGCGATGCACGAACGTCACCTTGCCGTCGATCAGCTTGAAGCAGCGCACATCGAGGGAATCGTCGATCTCGGAGAGCGCGGCGAAGATCGCCTTGCCCTTGGGATGCGCCCACCAGCCACCGACGATCGGCTCGCCGGCGACCGACTGCGCGATGTTCAACACGGGACCGTGCGCCGACGCCAACATGACGCCGTGCTTCTCGACGAGCTTGACCCACTTCGAGATCGGTTCGAGCCGCTTGGCCTTGGGCTTGGCCTTGGGCTTGGCCTTGGGCTTGGCTTTGGCCTTGGGCTTCGCCTTGGTCTTCGGTGCCGGCTTCGACTTCGACTTCTTCACCGGCCTGCGCTTCGCGGCCACCCGTTTTCCCACACTACGAGCAAATCACGGCGCCGACCCGAGCGAAAGTCATTCGGCGAAGGTCTTCGCGTCGATCGAGAACCGATAGCGCACATCGCCCTTGATCGTGCGCTCGTAGGCTTCGTTGATCTGCTTGGCCGAGATCACCTCGACATCCGCGACGATGTTTTTCGTCGAGCAGAAGTCGAGCATGTCTTGCGTTTCCTGGATCCCACCGATCATCGAGCCGGCGAGCCGCTTGTTGCCGCCGATCAACGCGAACGCGGCGAGTTGCTGCGGCTCCGGCGGGGCTCCGACGCACACCATCGCGCCGTACGGCCGCAACAGCCGCAGGTACGCGTTGTAGTCGTGTGCCGCCGAGACCGTGTCGATCAGCAGATCGAACCGCTTCGACAACTTCTTGAACGTGTCCTTGTCGGTCGTCAGCGCGAAGTCGGTCGCGCCGAGCCGCTTCGCATCCTCGGCCTTCTTCTGCGACGTCGAGAGCATCGTGACCTCCGCGCCCATCGCCGCCGCGAGCTTGACCGCCATGTGGCCCAGCCCGCCGAGCCCGACGACACCGACCCGCGTGCCCGCGCGACACTGCCACTGGCGCAGCGGCGAGTACGTGGTCACGCCGGCGCACAGGAGCGGCGCCGCACCCGCGGGATCGAGGTTGGCCGGCATCTTGAGGACGAACCGCTCGGTCACGACGATCTGCTGCGCGTAGCCGCCGTACGTCGGCGTCTTGCGATCCATCTCGGTGCTGTTGTACGTCGCCGCGTTGCCGCGCTCGCAGAACTGCTCGTGGTCCTCGTTGCACATCGAGCAATCGCCGCACGAGTCGACCATGCAGCCGACACCGGCCAGATCGCCGACCTTCACCTTGGTGACGTTCGCGCCGACCTTCGCGACGCGGCCGACGATCTCGTGACCGGGCACCATCGGAAAGATCGCCTTGCCCCACTCCTCGCGGGCCTGGTGAATGTCGGAGTGACAGATGCCCGAGAACAGGATGTCGATCTGGATGTCTTTCGGGCCGACGTCGCGACGCTCGATCGTCGAAGGCGAGAGCGGCTGCTTGGCGGCGGAGGCTGCGTACACGCGGGTCTGCATCGCCGCAGCTTGGCAGGCCGCGGTGACGTCCGCAGCCCACGACACCCGACTTTGTGACTTACGCGATCACGTGGATGTGATGCTCGCCGTCGGGAGCGGCCGCCGGGTCGTCGGCTGGCGTCTCGGCGGAGGCGCGGTCCTCCTCGTGCTGCTTGTCGTGGGCGGTCTCTTTGCGATCGCGCGGTTGACGCTCGGCGTCGACCGGACGGGCCGTGGGGACGCTGGCAACTCCGGAGATCGATGAGATGGCCATGCCAGGCCATCGGCCGCGGATCAGCGTTGTCGAGGGTGACGCCGGCGTCGCAGTAGTGCGACCAGGCCGAGCGCGAACAGCGGGGTCGTCGCGCCCGTGCTCGTCGAGCAACCGCCGCCACCCTCGAGCAACTGGGTACCGGCCGGCGGCTCGCCGGTCGGATCGCCGGTCGTCGGGTCGGTGCCCGCGGTATCGAGGTGCGCGGCACCACCGGCGCCGTCGTGACACGCGAAGTCGCCGTTCAGACTATCGGCCGAGGTCGACGTGCCGACCCACAGCCGGGTCGCGGTCGTGTGATCGAGGCCGGCGGCGACGAGGTCGCTCCACGGCAGCGCGAAGTCGAGGAAGAAGTCGCCGTTGTTGCCGGTCATCACGCCGGGCGCGGCGCGCGAGCGAGCGTTGTCCGCGAACGAATACGTCGCGACCGGTGGTTGGTCGGCCGGATCGTTCGGATCGTTCGGCAGCGTCACGGTGTGGTTCGTGAACAGCTCGACGGCGTTGTTCGCCGCGAGCCCGTCGACCAGGATCAACAGCTCGTAGGTGGTGCGGTCGCCATCGAGGTCGAGCTCGATCCCCCACGACGCCGCGCGCGGGATCTGGCCGGGCGCCGGATCGCCGTCGAGGCGCATGCGCAGGTACAGATACGTGCCGTCGGAGGCGCGCAGCCCGGCCGGTGCGGTCGGATCACCGACGATATCGCTCTCGTTGATGAAGCCCGGCTGATCCTGATAGCGATCGTTCATCACGACGCCGCCGCACTGAAACGGCACGTACGAGGCGTCGGCCGGGAACGTCACCGGCGCCGCGCTGGCAACGCCAGCTAGCGCGAGCACGAGCGCGAAGATTGCGACTCTCATTTGCCCTCCATGATGACGAACTCGACCCGGCGGTTCTTCTGGCGCCCGCCCGCGGAAGCGTTCGGAGCGATAGGACGGTTCTCACCGAAGCCGCGCGTGACGAGTCGATCGCTGTCGACGTGACGGCGCTCGAGTGCGTCCTTCACCGCGTTCGCGCGCGCCTCGCTCAGCCTCTGGTTGATCCGCGGATCGCCGACGTTGTCGGTGTAGCCCTCGATCCGGACGTGCTTGACCTGCGAGTTCGCGTTGAGCCCCTGGGCGATCTGATCGAGGAGCGGCTCGCTGTTGCGGTCGATCACCGCGGAGCCGCTGCGGAACTGGACCTTGCCGAAGATGAAGATCTTGCCGTTCTCGATCTTGACGTAGGTGTGTGCCGGGCAGCCGCGATGCTCGCGGTCGCCGGAGAGATCGGGGCACTCGTCATCCTCGTCGGGGATGCCGTCCTCGTCGTTGTCGGCCTCGGGACAGCCGTCCTCGTCCTCGAAGCCATCGCGATCCTCTGCCTCGTTCGGGCAGCGATCATCCTTGTCGAGCACGCCGTCGTGATCCTGATCCTCGAAGCCCTGACGCTCGGGCACGCCGTGCCGGTAGCGCACGCCGCCGATGATCCGGAACCGCGGATCGCCGAGGCCATCGGTGATACCGAACGACGCGCCCGCGTAGAGGTCCCAGTTGTTCGTGACCTTCGCATCGATGCCCGCGAGCAGCTCGGTCGGGAAGTCCGCGCCGGTGACGCTCGCGCTGACTTCTTTCTCGGCGAGCAGCTCGAGGTGACCGGCCACGCGATCCGTGAATGCGTACGCCACCCACGGTCCGAGCGTGATCTCGTCGCCCCACGGCAGGTTGGCCGGATGCTCCGCGCGATAGCGATAGCCGGCATCGAAGCCGATCGAGAACGGACCGAGGTACGCGCCAAACAACAGCTCGGGAGTCAGCGTCACGCCACCGGCGCCGCGCAATGCGAGGTCGTCACCCGTCGGCAAGCTGATCGGCATCGCGAGGCCGATCACCACGTGGTTCTCGACGCCACCGGCGCGCACGATCGCGACCTTCGGCAGGAAGCGCAGATCACCGATGCCGCCGGTCGCGTTCAACGCGCCGTACGGATCGCCGTCGTAGATCAGGTGCACCGGTAGATGAACGCCGAGCTCGAGGCGACCGAACAGACCGATCGATCCGACCAGGTCGGTGGTCACCGCGGTCGCGATCGGCTTACTCGTGACCGCTCCCGTCACCGAGTCGCGAACGACGAGCTCGTTGTTCGCATAGTTGAGGAATAGCCCGAGCCCCCAACCGAGGTGGTACGGGACGGTGGGTTGTTCCAGGACAAAGCCGCCGTCCGCGCTGATCGCGGGGACAAAGCGCTCGCCATCGATGCCCTGCGCCGCGGCCAGCCCGGACGTCAGGCATAGCGCGAGCGCGATCAGGTCGCGTCTCATACCGAAAAGGCTACAACGCAGATGCGACGGAGCGCGATGTAGTCGCCGGCGGATTCATCTCCACGCGCGAACTCGGTGAGCGCGCCTACCTTGCACCCACGTGCGGCTACACTAGAGCCACGCAGGATCGAGCGACGCGTACGAGTCCTCGCCGGAGCGGCAGAGCTCGGCGAGGTGCGTGATCCTCGGGAGCTCGGTGAAGATCCAATACTGCGCGGCCGCGAGCTTCGCGCGGTAGTAGCCCTCGTCGCGCGCGGCGCGTCCACGCGGCAGCGATCCGGCGAGCGCTTCTTTCGCGACTGCCGCGAGCTCCAACCACTGCCACGCGATCACGACGGTCGAGAACAGATCGAGGTAGTCGGTCGCGTGGACGAGCATCGCCTCGGGGGCTTTTACCCCGCGTTGCGCGAGCTCGCCGGTCAGCGCACCGACGCTCGAGACCGCGCGTTGCAGCGCGGCGATCCACGTCGCGTCGACCCCGGCGGCGGTCGCACGCGCGCACGCCTTGCCGACCTCGGCGCCGAGCGCCGCGAGTGCGGTGCCGCCCTTCGCGAGGGCGCGGCGGCCGAGCAGATCCGCCGCCTGGATCCCCGTCGTGCCCTCGTGGATCGTGTTGAGCTTCTGATCGCGCAGCCACGCCTCCGGCAGGTACTCGCTGGAGTAGCCGTAGCCGCCGTGGATCTGCAGCGCGAGCGCGTTCGCCTCGAAGCCCTTCTCGGCGGGGAACGACTTCGCGACCGGCGTCAAGAGATCGAGCAACAACTGCGCGCGCTCGTCGCCGCCGAACTGCGCGAGGTCGCTGAAGTACGAGACCCGGGCGAG
Organism: Kofleriaceae bacterium; assembly: GCA_039935615.1. Lineage (GTDB taxonomy): Bacteria > Myxococcota_A > Polyangia > Haliangiales > Haliangiaceae > JABFXX01. The sequence continues at coordinate 1,439 of JBDTJY010000045.1, read as the reverse complement.
CAACGCGAGGCCGCCCTCGACGATCGCCTTCTGGCGCAGCAGCATCCGGCGGACGTCCGCGTGCTGCGTGATCGCGACCTGCGGCGCCGACGGATCGCGCGCGCCGAGCGGCCTGCCCTGCGTGCGCGTGCGCGCGTACTCGAGGCTCTCGTGATAGGCGACCGACGCCGTCGCGACGCCGTTGAGGCCGACCATGATCCGCGCCTCGTTCATCATCTGGAACATGTAGCGGATGCCCTGGTGCGGCTCGCCGACCAGCCAACCGCGGCAGTCCTCGCGCTCGCCGTACGCGAGCAAGATGCTCGGCAACCCGCGCCACCCGATCTTGTGGACGAGCCCGGTCACGCTGACATCGTTGTCGACGAGCGCTCCGTGCTCGAGCCGCCGCTTCGGGACGCAGAACAACGACACGCCCTTCATGCCGGCCGGCGCGCCCGCGATCCGCGCGAGCGTCATGTGCACGATGTTGCCGGTCAGGTCGTGATCGCCCGCCGAGATGAAGATCTTCGCGCCGCGCAGCTTGTAGTGATCGCCATCTGGCGTCGCCGTGGTCGTGATGTCGGACAGGCTCGAGCCGGCGTGCGGCTCGGTCAGCGCCATCGTGCCGGTCCACTCGCCGCGATAGAGCGGCGCCATGTAGGTCGCCTTGAGCTCGTCGCTGCCGAACGCGTCGAGCAGGTGCGCCGCACCTTGCGTGAGGCCGATGTAGCCGTAGACCGAGAGATTCGCCGCCATCAGATACGCGGTCGCGAGCGAGAACACGGTGAGCGGCAACTGCGAGCCGCCGACCGCGTGCGAGCGCGGCGCCGCCGTGAAGCCGAGCTCGACGAGCTGCGCGAACAGTGCGTGCAGCGCCGGATGCACCGTGACCTTCCCGTCCGCGAGCGTCGGCGGCGCTTCGTCGAGCGTCTTGTACGCCGGGAACAACACGTCGCGCGCGAACGTCCGCGCCGACTGCAAGACCAGCTCGTAGGTCTCGCGATCGTGATCCGCGAAGTACGGCAGCTCGAGCGCCACGAGGTCGAGCATCTCGTCGAGGATCATCTCGACATCGCGGTCATCGATCAGCGGGTTACTCACCGGCTGAAGATAGCGCGGCCAGCTCCCGCTAGCGCGGCCGGCGCGGCCAGCTCCCGCTAGCGCGGAATGACGAACAAGAAGTCGCGCGGCGGAACGAAGCGATAGCCGTCCTCGGTGACGCGGATGATCTCCGAACCGTCTTCGCCGAGCAGGCGGCGAATGCGCATGATGTTCGTGAACAGCGCGGCGTCGTGGCGCAGCGGGTGGTACTCGACGTTCCACACGGCCTGCACGATCGCTTCCTTCGAGAACACCTTGCCCGGCGCCGCGGCGAACAGGAACAGCAGGCGCTTGAGCAGCGAGCGGCGGCGCAGATCGGCGAGCTCCTGACCGTGGCGCCAGATCACCTCGCGCACACC
>JBDTJY010000044.1:0-69913 GCA_039935615.1 Kofleriaceae bacterium | reverse complement strand
ATGACCGCTCCCTCTCACTCATCCGCGCACTGGTTCCTCTTCTCGATCGGCTCGTCACGATCGATCCCAAGCTCGCCGATCAGATTCGGCGCGCTGCGCAAAACGTCGCGCTCAATTGCCAAGAGGCGAATCGGCGTCGAGGCAAGGACCGCCGCAATCGCTTCCTCTGGTGTCTCGCCGAGGCTGCCGAGACCACCGGCGGCCTCGAGATCGCCATCGCGTTCGGCTACCTCACGCCGGCGCAGTGCACCGAGGCGCTCGAGCTCGCTGATCGAGTGCGCGCCATGACGTACCGCCTCTCGCACTAGACATCGGGCCGATGCCGACCCCGATCCCGATCCCGACCCCGATCCCGATCCCGACCCCGATTCCGACCCCGATTCCGAAGATCAATGCACGACGGCGCGCTCGAGCTTCTTCAGCGCACGAGGCGTCGTGACGAGACCCACGTGGGTTCGGCCGCTCAGCCCGCGATCGTCAGGTCGTCGCGCAGATACGGGAACCGCGCCTTGCCCATCGACTTCTCGAGCACCTTCGCGACGCCGAAGCCGATCAGCACCATGAAGATCCACTGATCGGCGAAGAACGGCAGGCCCGGATAGAGCCGGCCGCGCGCGGCCCAGTAGAAGCTCTGGGTCCACAGCCCGAAGATCACGGCCATCCCGACGACGACACCGACGAAGCGAAACCGGCCTTCGCGGCGCAACCTCAAGCGGAGCTCGACGTCGCGCATGAACTCGCGGGTCCGCTCGTCGGACAGGTCGAGCGTGGGGTCATGCCCGCACGCGGCACAGGTGCCGTCGTTCGGTTGCCGCGCGCCGCAGTCGATGCACACCCACGTCGTCGTCATCACGGCCTCAGGAGCCTCGAGCCGGCGCGCGGTCGCACGAAATCACACCGAGACGGAGGTCTGGGTGCCCTTCTGCTGCGGCTTGGCCGCACCGAGCTTCGCGAGGTTCACGTTGACCAGCTTCGACACGCCGGGCTCCTGCATCGTGACGCCGTAGAGATTGTCCGCCGACTCCATCGTGCGCTTGTTGTGCGTGATCACGATGAACTGCGAGCGGTCGGTCATCTCGCGGACGATCTCGTTGTAGCGATCGACGTTCGCTTCGTCGAGCGGGGCATCGACCTCGTCGAGGATGCAGAACGGCGATGGCTTGATCAGGAAGATCGAGAACACCAGCGCGACGGCGGTCAGCGCCTTCTCACCGCCCGAGAGCTGGTCGACACTCGAGTTCTTCTTGCCGGGGGGCTGCGCCATGATCTCGATGCCGGCCTCGAGGAGGTCGACCTCGCCACCGGTCGGCGTGCCATCGGCGTTGAGCTTGGCGGTCGACAGCGACAGCGCAGCTTGGCCACCGCGGAACAGCCGCGGGAACACTTCCTTGAACGTCGCGTTGACCGCGGCGAACGTGTCCTTGAACAGCTTGCGGCTGGTCTTGTTGATCTTGTCGATCGCGCGCTGGAGCTGATCGACCGCACGCTCGAGATCGATCTGTTGCGCGGACAGGAACTCGAACCGCTTCGAGACTTCGTCGAATTCTTCGATCGCGGTGAGGTTGATATCGGTCCCCATCCGTTCGATCAGGTCCTTGAGCTCGGCAAGCCGCGCGTCCTCGGTCTCGGTGACACTGGGGCGCTGGTGGTAGTCGTGGAGGATGTCGGGGATCGCGAGCTGGTAGCGCTCGGCGATGCCGTCCTCGACGACCTGGCGGGTCATCCCGATCTGGCCGTGGCGCAGCTCGAGGTGACCGAGCTCGGACTGCAGGCGATCCGCGGTGACCCGGAGCTCGCGAGCGAGCAGCTCGATCTTCGTGAGTGCGGTGACTCGCAGCTCGTACGCCGAGCGACCGGTATCGAGCTCGGTGACGTGGGCCTCGCGATCGGTCTTGACCTGATCGAGCTCGAGCTGGAGCTCGGCGCAGCCGGTGCGCAGGAAGGCGCCGCGCGTCGCGGCCTTCTCGATCTCCACCGCGAGGTGGTCCGCGCGTTGCGCGAGCTCACCATCGGTGACTTGCAGGCGCAGCGTCGCGGCTTCTGCGGCCGAGCGCTGGGCGGCGAGTTGTGCGGCGCGGACGCGCGCTTCGGTCAGCTCGGCGCTGAGCGCATCGAGACGATCGCGATGCGTGGTGACCGCGGAGATCAGCTCGAGCTGCTCGCGCTCGAGCGCGCCGATCCGATCGTCGGCGGCGAGACGGCGCTCGCGAGCTGCGGTCTCGTCGTCGGTGATCGCGGCGAGCCGCGCCTCGAGCTCGAGTTGCTCGTTGCCGAGGTGGCCGAGGCGATCGCGCAGGCGCTCGAGCTCGACGCGCACGCGCGTGTCGTCCTTCTCGTGGCCCATGATCGCGATGTCGCCCTCGTGTTGCTGCGTGCGCAGCCCCTCGAGCGCCTTCACGATCTGCGCGAGCTCGGTCTTCGCCGTGACGAGGCGTTGCATCGCCTCGCTGAGATCGTGTTCGAGCTTGCCGACGATCTCGCCGAGCTCGCGAATCTCGCGCTTCTGCGCGAGTACGCCGGCGCCCTGCGCATCGCGCGAGCCGCCGGAGACCACGCCGTCGACGGCGATCAGGTCGCCTTCGAGCGTGACGATCGAATCGCGACTGTTCGCGCCGAGCTGCCCGAGATGATCGTGGAGCGCCAACGCGCGCTGCAGCGTATCGACGACGACCGTGCCGGCGAGCAAGCGCTTGCCGACCGCCTCGTAGCCCTCGGCGAAGTCGACGAGCTCCGCGATCCGGCCGAGCACACCTTCGCCACCGATCGCGTTGGCCGCGGCGAGGAGGGCGCTGCGATCTTCGACTTCGATTTGTCCGGAGGCAACCGCGTCGAACATCCACGTCGACGCACCGCCCTCGCCTTCGAAGCCGCGCGCCGCCGCGGGCACAGCCACCGGCGCACGCAGCTCGACCGGGACGAACGCACTGCGTCCACCGCCGGCCTGCTTGAGGAAGCCGATCGCCGCCAGCCCGACCTCGGGGTCGTCGACGAGCACGCCGCCGAGCCGATCGCCGAGCACGGCTTCGACCGCGATCTCGAATTGCTCGGGCGCACGTACGACATCGGCGACGACCCCGCGAATCGCGGTCGCGCTGTCCGAGATCCGCTCGGCCTGCTGCATCACCATGCGCGTGCCGCGCTGGAAGCCTTCGTAGCGCTGCTCGATCTCCTCGAGCGACGTCAGGCGCGAGCGCCGGCGGTGGAGCTCGGTGCGCAACGCCTCGACCTCGGCCTCGCCCCGCGCGGTCTCCTCGGCGAGGAGCTCGCGGCGCGAGCCGAAACCTTCGGTCTGGCTGCCGAGATCGAGCCGGGTCTGACGCAGCGTCGCGAGCTCGGCATGCACGCGCTTGCCCTCGCGATCGAGCTCCTTCTGGCGCTCGACGTGTTGCTCGGTCTCCGTCATCACCCGGTCGAGCCGGCGCGTCGCTTCATCGCGACGGCGGGCGAGCGATTCGAGCTGCGCCGCGGCGGTCGCGATCTCGGTGCGCCGCGAGGCGAGCTCGCCGCGCGCGTCGTCGAGGCCCTTCTGCGTCGCGACCAGCACCTGGCGTGCGTCGGCCGTCGCGGTCTCGCGCGTGGCGACGTCCGCCGATTCGCGGTCGACCTGCCCCGAGAGCTGCTCGAGCTCCGCGGTCCGCGTCGCCAATTCTTCGGCGCCGCGCTCGCGCTGCGCGACCACGTCGGTGATCTCGTCGCGCGCGGTCGCGATCCGTGTATCGAGCTCGCCGGCCTCGCGGCGCTCGAACGAGATCTTGCTCTCGCCGAGCCGCAGCCGGTTATCGAGCTCGTAGACCTGTTCCTGGATCCCGACGAGCCTGCGCTCCTCGAGCCCGAGCTCGGCGCGCTCGCTGACCACGTGGGCGTCTTTGATCGTCCACTCGGTGCGCGACACCTCCAGGCCGCTGCGCGTGACCTCGAGGTTCCCCGCGACCAGCTTGAGCTCGCCGACCAGCTCGAGCCAGCGATGCGAGCCCTTCCATAGATCGATGTCGCGGAGCTCGGTCTTGTACTTGCGATAGCGCTCGGCCTTCTGCGCCTGACGGCGCAGCGTGCCCATCCGCTTGTCGAGCTCGGCGACGATGTCCGAGACCCGCATGAGGTTTTGCCGGGTCTGATCGAGCTTCTTCTCGGCCGCCTTCTTCTTGGCCTTGAACTTCGTGATGCCGGCGGCCTCTTCGATGATCGCGCGGCGATCCTGCGGGCGCGAGCTCACGATCTGGCCGATCCGGCCCTGCTCGATGATCGCGTACGCCTTGGTCCCGACGCCAGTGCCGAGGAAGAAGTCCGTGATGTCGCGCAGCCGGCACGGCGTCTTGTTGATGTAGTACTGGCTGAGGCCGTCGCGGTAGAGCCGCCGCGTGATCGTGACCTCGGTGTAGCTCGCGAACTCCATGCCGGCGGCCGGCTTGTCGTCGAGCAACTCGGCGACCTCTTCTTGCGGCGATGGAATCGGGTTGCCCTCGGCGTCGGTCCACGTGCCTTGCGATTGCTCTTCGCCGTCGCCGCCTGCGTCCGGCTCGGTCACGAGCGCATCGAGCTGCTTCTCGGCATCGCGCTCGTCGCTGGTCTTCGCCATCTCGAGCATCTCGTGCGAGAACCCGACGTCATCGAACGTCAGCGAGACCTCGGCCATCGGCGCCGGACCGCGGGTCTCGGAGCCGGCGAAGATCACGTCCTCCATGGCCTTGCCGCGCAGGTGCTTGGCACTCTGCTCGCCCATCGCCCACCGGATGGCATCGACGATGTTCGACTTGCCGCACCCGTTCGGGCCGACAACACCGGTCACCTCGGTATCGATGTTGATAACGGCTCGGTCGCAGAACGACTTGAAACCGATGATCTCGATTCGTTTGATGCGCAACGTCTAACTCCTGTGAACGCGTGCAACCTCGCAGATCCCTATGACATCGGGCCTCGTGCTATCACGATGGGGTGTCCCGCGCTCGCCTGGCCGCGCTAGCGATCCTCGTCGCTGGGACCTGGAATCTGCCGCGCGTGAACGCGGCTCCGCAGGTCGAGATCAAAGCCAAGAGCGCCCTCTCCCTCACGAAAGTGAAGAGCCGCGACGACGGCGTCGAGGTCATCGGTCAGCTCGTCGACAAGCTCACGAACGAAGGGCTCCCCGGTCAGAACGTGACCGTCACGATCGACGATCAGGTCGAGACCGCCCTGACCCAGACCGATGGCTCGTTCCGGGTGATCATGCCGTCGCCCGCCGCCGGTCCGGTCAAGGTCCAGCTCGGCTACAACGGCACGAGGTCGCTCGATCGCGCCGATCAACTCACCGTCACGACCGACCCCTCGAAGCAGCAGATCGAGCTCAACATCACCAAGATCACGGACGAGCCGTACGGCGCGCGCCTGCGGATCTCCGCGACCGGTGAAGATGGCCCGGTCGCCGATCTGCCGATCCAGATCGCGATCGCGCCACAGACGACCGACGGCTTCCACGAGCTCCAGCAAGCACCATCGAACAGCGAGCTCCAGCTCACGCGCAAGGCGGCCGGCGGCCCCGGCATGTATCGCCTGCGAGCGACCTACAAAGGAGACGACCACGATCAGGCCGCGACCAAGGAGGTCTTGATCGAGCTCGCGTCGTCGACGGTGACCACGATGGCGCTGTCGACCGGCAAGCTCGCCTACGAGGACGACCTCGTCGCGCGTGGCACGGTGATGGACGACGACCATCGTCCGGTCGCCGCCGCCACCGTCACGCTGACGTCCGGTGATCGCCGGCTCGCGCAAGGCGCGACCAACGACGACGGCTCGTTCCGGTTCAGCGTCGAGGCCTCGGTGCTCGGCCAGGGTCAGATCGCACTGCAGATCCAGGCCGACCCCGGCAAGTCGTACGTCAAGCCGAGTCGCTCGGAGCCCCAGGTCGTGAAGGTCGCCGCCCCCGCCCCCGTGCCGGTCTCGTACACGGTCGTGGCGTTCCTCGCGACCGCGATCGCGGCGGCGGCGTTCTTCGTCGCGCGCAAGCAGCCGTGGTTGCGCCTGCGCCGCCCGGCACCTCCCGCCGAAGCCAACGGCGAGGACGCCGCGAGCGGCATCCTCGGCGACGCCGGCGGCGACGGCGGCCTGGTCGTCGCGAAGCCGGGCATCGTGTCGACGCTGCGCCGCGCGCAGGACGATGGCTTCGCCGGGGTCGTCCGCGACAACATCCGCGGCCGCCCGATCGCCGACGCGCTCGTGCGCCTCGCGATCGGTGACGCCGAGCGCGAGGTCCGGACCGCCGCCGACGGCACGTTCGCGATCGATCAGCTCGGCATCGGCGAGTGGCGCGCCGAGGTCGCCGCTCCCGGCCACGTCACCGAGCGGTTCGGCGTCACCATCCCGCATCGCGGCGAGCTTCGCGGCGTACGCGTCGACCTCGTGCCGGTGCGCGAGCGCGTGTTCCAGCTCTACCGCAAGGCTGCCGAGCCGGTGTTGCCCGAGCCCCGGCTGTGGGGAATCTGGTCGCCGCGCCAGATCGTCGATCACGTGCGCACCAAGCGCCCGACCCCGGCGCTCGCCGACCTCACCGATTTTGTCGAGGAGATTTACTTCTCGCCCCGGCTCGCGGCCGAGAGCCAGCTGTCGGCCGCCAGCGAGCGGGTCGATCGCGCGATCCAGGAACGCGCAAGCCGCCGCTAGCGGTCCTGGCGATCCGTCGTTAGACTGCGCCGCGATGCAGACAGAGCTGATCGAGCTCGCCATCGCGATCGTCGGGATCGTGGGCGTCATGCTCGTGCTACGCCGCGCCTCGCTGACGAGCAAGACGCGATCGCCGGAGAGCGCGCGCGAGCGCCTCGGCTACGACGACGAAGATCTCAAGCCGACCCGCAAACGCCGGCGCGACCTCGAAGCGGAAGCCGCCCGATCGGCCGACGAAGCCGCGCGTCCGACGCCGCAGCGCGAGCCAATACGCGTCGAGGCCGCCGTCACCCCACCCGACGCCGAGACCACCGCCGCCTACCAGGCCGGCCTGGCCAAGACCCGCGGCGGCTTCGTCGCGCGGCTCGGCAAGCTGTTCGGCAAGAAGCAGATCGATGCGGCGACCGTCGACGAGCTCGAAGAGGTGCTGTTCACCGCCGACATCGGCCCGCGCGCCGCGGAGCGGATCTTTCAGTCGGTGAAGAGCGGCCTGTCGCGAGCCGACCTCGAGGACGCCGACAAGATCTGGACGCAGATCAAGAAGACCTCACGCGCGATCCTCGAGCTCGATGCGAAGCCGTTCGACCTCGACGCCCACAAACCGTTCGTGCTGCTCGTGCTCGGCGTCAACGGCGTCGGCAAGACGACGACGATCGGCAAGCTCGCGCAGAAGTGGACGCTCGCCGGCAAGAAGGTCCTCCTGGCCGCGGGCGATACGTTCCGCGCGGCGGCGACCGAGCAGCTCGAGGAATGGGCGAGCCGCGCGAAGGTCGACATCGTCAAGGGCAAGTCGGGCGGCGATCCATCGTCGGTGATCTTCGACGCGATCAAGAAGGGCGTCGACGAGAGCTACGACATCGTGATCTGCGATACTGCGGGCCGCCTGCACTCGAACGCCGGCCTGATGGACGAGATGAAGAAGATCGGGCGGGTCAGCGACAAGGCGATGCCCGGAGCGCCCCACGAGACCTGGATGGTGCTCGATGCGACCACCGGCCAGAACGCGATCCAGCAGGCCAAGACCTTCAAGGCCGACATGGAGATCTCTGGAATCGTCCTCACCAAGCTCGACGGCTCGGCCAAGGGCGGCGTGGTGCTCGGCATCGCGGACGAGCTCAAGGTTCCGGTCCGCTTCGTCGGTGTCGGAGAGCAAATCGGTGATTTGCGCCCCTTCGATCCGGAGGCGTTCGTAGAGGCCCTGTACGGCGATCCGAATGTTTCACCGGGGCGCTAGGCACGGATGACGGCAATCGCAAGCACCTATGTCGTGTCGCAAGGTTGATTGAGTAAAAATCCACGTGTTATGAAGCCCCTAGGAATGCGCACCATCCGGCATCGATCCAAGTTGGCCTTGATCGTGGCACTGGCGCTCGTGACGAGCACCGCATTTGCTGGCAAGAAGGGTGGATCCAAGCCAACCCCTCCTGCCGGGCAAAAAGGCGGTGGTGCCGGCGCGGGTAGCGGCAGTGGAGATGCGGGTGGCGAGATCGAGATGGACTCCGATAGCAGCAAAGGCTCGGGCTCTGCCGCCGGTGCTGGCTCGGGAGACGCTGGCGAAATCCAGATGGATGACGAGCAGAACAAGCCCGGCGATCTATCTGCCGACCTCGCCGCGAGCGACGCCAACACGGCGGCGGTCAAGAACGGGGAAGTGAAGAAGACGCCGTTGTCCTGGAAGGACATCGTCGTCGTGATTCGCAAGCCGTTCCTCAAGATCCGGCGCACCGAGCTCAATCCGTTCGTCGGCACGACGATGAACGACAACATGATCCGCCACGAGACGATCGGCGGCGAGCTGTCGTACTGGCTGACCGACGTCCTCGCGGTCGGCGTCGAGGGTCTGTACTACGTCCACTCGTTCGAGGAGCCGTACGATCTGATCGCTCGTCAGGCCCGCCGCCTGCCGACGGTCAACCAGTACAACTGGTCGACCGCTCTCGATTTCCACTACGTGCCCGTGTACGGCAAGTTCGCCGTCCTCGATCACAAGCTGATCACGTGGGAGGCCGCCTTCACCGCCGGCATCGGCGTCGGTCAGTCCGAGGTCGTGCCGCGCGACAAGGCGTTCCCCGGCTTCACCAACTTCCTGATCCAGCCGAACATCGGCGTGGGCATGCGCTTCTTCCTCGCGAAGTGGCTCACGGTCAACCTCGGGATTCGCGACTACTTGTTCATCGACAAGTTCGAGCCCACGAACCGCTCGACGATGATGAACACGACGGCGGAGCAGGCCAAGGCCGCCGCCGATAGCGCGTTCGTCAACAACATCATGTTCCAAATCGGCCTGTCGTTCTGGCTGCCGACCTCGTTCGAGTACACGACCTTCCGGTGAGCCTTCCCATGAATAAGCCCACACTGCTTTTGTTGGTCGGTGCCGCGTTTGTCGGTGCTATCGGGACGGCGTACGCAGACGAAGGAACGCGCCGTACCAACGGTCTCGCGAAGGACGTCGCGGTTCGTCACCGCCGTCTCCTCGTCGCGCATCGCTTCGAAGTGACGCCGTTGTTCGAGTCGTCGATCGACGCGGACTATCAGCACACCGTCGGCGGGGGACTCAAGCTCGAGTACCACCTCGGCGACATGTTCTCGATCGGCGTCGTCGGCGTCGGTTCGACCTCGCTGCACACCAGCCTCGTCGACCGCGTGGTCGCGACGCTGCCCGATGCGCCGAGCACCACGTCGAAGGACCCGTCGAAGACCCAGTTCCTCGATCACCTCAACTCGATCCCGCTGCACGGCGCGGCGTACATCAGCATCACGCCCTGGTACGGCAAGCTCGCGGCGTTCTCGTCGGCGTTCGTCGCCTTCGACTTCTACTTCCAGGCGGGCGTGTCGTTCGCGCAGTTGAAGTCGGACTGCCCGACGTCGGTCTGCACGGATACCCACCCCGGCACGTCGATCATGTCCGGGATGGACTCGATCCCGGCGGACAACGACCCGAAGAACGATCCACCGCTCAACGACGGCAACCGCGTCGGCCTCTACCTCGGCGGCGGTATCCACGTGTTCCTGTCCGACTTCCTCGCACTCGACATGACGGTTCGCGACTACGCGTTCTCGGACAACCCGTCCGGCGCGGACTTCAACGCCGATCAGTTCGTGGGTAACAGCCCGACCCTCGGTGACGATAACCGCTTTTTGCACCACCTGTTTTTCGGTGCCGGCCTCTCGATCATGTTCCCGACGACCGTCAAGCGGACGCCGTAGACACGACATTTCGCGCCAACTGGATGCTCGCCCTGCCAACCCCGTTGGCGGGGCGTTTTCGTAAGTGCCTAAAATCCGATATGCTCGAGATGGATCAGGCCTTGCTGACCCACTCACTGGAAGCATGCGTCGCGTTGCCACCTATATTGCCGTTGCCGCGTTGGTCGGACTCATCGGCTGTGTCACGCCGTCGATCCCGATCCCGCCGCCCGACCCATCACAGATGGACTTCGACATCGCGATGGATGCCGGCAGCACGAGCTCGCACGCCACGTTCACGTATCCGCCGGATCAGAACTACGCTGACGGCACGGCCTACGTGTTCAACGAGCACACCGGTGCCGGCGTGTTCCACATCGTCAACGCAGACTTCTCGATCGGTCCGATGACGCTCGCCGCGTCGCTCGGCGATCAGGTCGTCGTGACGATCGAGAGCACGTCGCAAACGGTCTCGCGCTGCGTGGTCCTACGCCAGGGCGCGCAGGACCCGAACACGTACTGCACGAACTGACAGAAACGGTCCGTTCCGAAGGTGGAGTCGTAGGGCGCTTGCAGCGGGTGAGGCCGGCGAACGCGCGCAGGTGAAAGCGCGCTTACGCTGTCGCTTACGTTTAGTAGCGCGCGATGCGGCGAGCCATCAGCGTCGGATGCACCGTGTTCTGAACGCCTTGCCGCTCGTACACGATCGTCGCTGGCGTGCCCGCGTGCGCATCGAAGATGCGCTCCTGGACATCGTCGGCGCTGTGCATGCGCTGTCCGTCGATCGTCAGGATGTGATCACCCTTGCGAAGGTCGACGATCTGCGCCGGCGTTCCGGCCAGCACCTGCGCGACATCGACGTAGCCGTCGTGAAAGTTATACCGGATGCCGAGGAAGCCGTGATCGACCCGAAGGTCGACGGCCTGGACGTCCTGCGCGACCACCCGATAGGGGCAATTTCGCACCGACATCGAATCGGCAACCTGCATCGCCATCAACGTCGTCGCGAGCGCGAGGCCCGAGGCGACACCGGCCATCGTGCAGACGACGGCGACAGTTCCGAGGCCTCTGCCTCGCTCGTTAGGTAGCAGCGCTTCTCGTCGCAGCACGGGTACGAGTGCGGTTTCAGTTTTCGGCTCTGGCTCGGCAGACATCACATTGCCTCGCTTTCGGGTCTTCTCCCAGTATAGGCAGCGAACCTCGAAAGGCTATCGAGAAGTGCACCCGCCACAAGAAGACCGTGACGAAGATCCGCGCAGACGCCCCAGAGAATTTTGGGGTGCGTGTTAACGTCCGGAGCGCGGTTTGAAGCGCTCTCCTCGACGTCGGCGCCGGTGGCTGCTCGTCATCGGGATTGCGGTGGTGCTGCTGTCCAGCACCGCGTTCGCATTCCTGCGTATTCGGCTCGAAGGTCCCGACCTCGCGGATAAAATCGCGTCGGTCCTCAACAAGCGGATGCGCGGGCGGATCGAGGTCGGGTCGGTCGAGTGGCCGACCGGCGCGTTGAAGACCGTCGCCACCGGCGGCTGGGTGCCGGTCACCGTGCGCGACGTCAAGGTGTGGGACGATTGCGTACTCTCCGCCGAGATCAGCGCGGGCGATCCCGAGGGCTTTCGGACCGGCGATCCAAACGAGGACTGCACGCCGGACGACCGGCCAGATCCGAACCCGGTGCCGGGAGCCAAGCCGCGCAAGCCGCGCAAGCTGCTGATCTCGGCGCCGCTCCTCACCGCCGAGATCGACATCCACGCGCTGATGTTCGGCCACCACGACTTCGTGTTTCGGAACTTGTGGGTCCACGGCGGCGAGGCGCTGCTCGAGCAAACGCGCGAGCCCTACCCGCTTCATGCGTACGACCGCACGATCGTCAGCATCGTCACCGCGTTCTATCCGCGCATGAAGGCCGGCTTTCGCGCAGGCATCTACGCCGATTCGCCGCCGCCGATCTTCGATCTGCGCGACATCCACATCGAGCACCTGAACCTCACGGTGCACATGGCGCCGTACACGAACAAGAACGGCACGATCGGCTTCGGCATGACGGCGCGGCTCGAGGACGTCAACGCGGATGCCGCGTCGACCGGCATCACCGGGGTCAGCGCGGCGCTGCACCAGATCGCGCAGGGTCGCGACCCGGTGCTCGCGATGGCGCCGGTGTTCAAGTCGCACGACGACAACTACCTGCACATGGACGCGACCGATCCGCTGATCGCGAAGTTCTACGTGCGGCTCGCGCTGCGCGGTGGCCACGGTCGCGTGCGCGTATTCGACGAAGGGCCGCGCGGCTCGTTCCAGCTGCCGATCGCCGGCGGCGTGCGCAGCCTGAACGACGAGTGGACCAAGGGCCGCAAGGCCATGTACGACATCGAGCTGTCGGAGGTCGTGCTCGACCGGCTCGCGCAGATGCCGACCGAGTGGTCGCACAAGGACTACATCGCGAACACGCTCGAGCTCGATCTTCGGGCGCACACGTTGCCGTGCAAGGGCGGCGACAAGGGGCGTGGGCGCGATGTAGACGGCGCGGACATTCACATCTCCGGCGAGCTCGAGAACTACTGGGACCGTCCGTACGACGGCGCGTGGAACCTCGCGCTCGAGCTCGCGAACCTCGGGCCGACGCTACATACCTGCATCAAGTCGAAGATGGGCGGCGACAACCTCGGCGGACGGATCACGCTGACCGGTCCGTTCATCGCGTCGCCGAAAGTCACGCTCGACCTGCACGGGCTCGACTACGACCTGCCGCTGACGTCGAAGGCCGAGCCGCTCCACCTGACGCTCGCCGAGGTCCACGGCGTCGTCGACCTGGTCAACGACCAGGGCTCGATCGAAAAGACCAAGGCCCAGATCCGCGGCGGCAAAGAACCGGGCGAGGTCATGGTGTCCGCGACGTTCGCGTTGAAGCCGTACAACGCGAAGGCGAGCATCGACATCGTCAAGCCGATCGACATCGGGCGGTTCTTGCCGGGACGAATCTCGACCTCGGTCGGGCGCTACCTCGGCGGCAAGCTGACCGCGATGGGCGATGTCGACAAGGGGTTCGCGCTCGAGGACTTCGACCTCACGTTGGGGCCAACCCCGACCAGCAAGCTCGTCCGCGTGCACCGCGGCCGGATCTTCACGGAGAACGACTTCGACACGATCGGGATCCAGCGCGTCGCGATCGAAGCGGGTCGCAGCCACGCCGTGTTCGATGGCCTCGTCGATGCGGTGAAGGCGACGCTGTCGATCACGATCGACGGCGACTTTCCGGATCTCGACGTGTGGCTGAGGCGGTTCGGGCTACCGCAATTCGCGAAGAGCGCGGGCGGCGGTCAGATCGTGATCAACGGGCCGATCAAGTCGCCGACCGTCGGCGTCAGGCTCAACCTCGGCGGTGTGCCGTGCATGGACAACCTCACGCTCGATGCCGAGGTCAAGGATCAGATCGCGACGATCCATCACGTCAGCTCGACCGGCCTCGGCGGTCAGCTCGATGGCAACGGCGTGGTGTCGCTGGCGACGCCGAAGGTGATCCAGAAGTTCCACCTCGAGGGCCGCAAGCTCGACGCGGCGCGGCTGTGCGGCTTGGCCGGCATCGTCAGCGGCACGCTCGATACGGTCGACGTCGACGTCAAGCGCACGACGATCGTCCCGAATCGCTCGGCGCTCGATTGGTTGCCGACCCTGACCGCGAAGCTGCAGGCGACCCACCTCACGGTGCTCGACGATCCGATCTCGAACCTCTCGCTGTGCGTCAACGGCAGCGAGGATGCGAAGTGCGGCGCCGATCGTGCGCACCTCGCCGCCGACGATCCGCGGCAGTGCAGCGATGCGAAGGCGCGTGGCGGTGCGTGCGTGGTGGCGGCCGCACAGCGCGACCGCGGCGGTCAGTTCGCGGCGATGATCATCGACGTGCCGGCGCTGCGCAGCGGCCGCAATCAGATCGCGCGGCACCTCGGCGGCACGGTCGCGATCGAGGACGTACCGCTGACGGTGATCGACCAGTTCGTCGGCAAGGGCGTGCTCGGCGGGTTGTTCTCCGCGACGCTGCATCTCCAGGGCACCGGCAACGCACCGCAGGCCGAAGGCACGCTGTGGCTGATCCGCAGCTGGCTCAAGCACGCGTTCGTCGGCGATGGCCAGATGCAGATCACGCCGATCATGGTCGGCAAGATGCCCAGCTTGTTCGTGCGCGGCACGCTGCTCGTCGGGCAGGTCACGATCAGCGGCACCGTCGGTACGGTCGCGCCCTACCCCGTCGATCTGTCGCTGACGGCGCGGCGCGTCGAGGCCGATCCGTTCATCGATCTCGGCAAGCTGCTCGGGCTGCCGACGCCCGTGCAGGCGTGGGCGTCGGGCACGATCACCGTGCGCACCGAGCTCGCGCCGCTCCATGGGAAGAAGGCCGCGCCCGAGGCGTGGGTCGAGCTCACCGAGCTCGAGGCGATCATCGACCAGCGCTCGCGCGATGGCCGGTTGACCCCGCTGCGGTTCGCGCTGCGCTCGCGCGGCGACGATGCCTACGCGATGTCGCTGCACGTCACGCCGCAGACCATCGAGCTCGCGTGTCGCGATGCGACCATGCCGACCGGGCAGAAGCCGTGCAGTGCGCAGCTCGATACGCCCGCCGGCGTCGTCTCGATCGAAGGCGGCGCGACGTATGCCGGGATGAACCTGCACGCGACCGGCACGCTGGTCCTCGAGAAGCTCGCGGGCCTGCTCGAGAACCAGCTCGACGGAATCTCTGGCAGCCTCAGCCTCGACGCGCGCCTGCTCGGCACGTTCTCGCAGCCGCGGTACAAGGTCGAGCTCGTCGTCGGCAACGAGATCCACGTGCGGCCGAGCGGCGTCGATACGGTGTTCACCGTCAAGCAGGACGGCCAGCTCCTGTTGTCGAACGGCACGCTCGGCTTCAACGGTCTCGTGATCGCGGTCCAGGACGATCGCGCGCAACAGCGCGGCGAGCTCAACGTCCGCGGCACGGTGACGCTCGAAGGCTTGAAGCCTGCATCGTGGGGCGTGCTGATCGACGGCAAGATCGCCGGCAAGATGCTGCTCGCGTTGGCCCCGAGCTCGGTCGCGCAGGCCAGCGGCCTCGCGCGGATCGACGGAGCGCTCACGCTGTTCGGCAAGGGCGAGTTGCCCGAGGTGACCGGCACGATCACGTTCGACCCCGAGCCCGGCGAGAAACGTCCGGCGCCCTTCACGATCTCGCCGCGCGGCATGCGGCGCGAGGTCAACTTGATCGCCGGCAGCATCGATATCCTGACGAGGCTGGCCGGCGAGCATCGCACCTACGAGCTGGCGATCAACGACAACCCGTTGACCGCTTCGATCGATGGCGAGGGCCGGATCACGAACGTCCGCGGCGACCTCGTGTTGCGCGACGGCACGCCGCAATCGGCGCGGATCGATCTCGACGCCGAGAACCTGCCGTACAAGCGGGCCGGCGTGCTCGATCTGCTGTTCTCGGCCAAGGACATCTCGCTCGAGCTACCGTCCGCCGACGCGGTGTGGATCGCGCGCGGCAACGTCTCGATCGTCAGCGGCGAGTACACGAACAACTTCGAGATCCAGTCGCTGCGCCCGACCGCGCAGACCATCGCGCCGGCGCGGCCGTTCTGGGACGAATATCCCGCGATCGGCAACGCCGATCTGTCGCTCACGCTCGACGTGCGCAAGTTCGCCGTCAACAACAACCTGACGCCGAAGCCGATCGAGCTCGAAGGACCGCGGATCTACATCACCGGCTCGCCGCGCGACCTGCGGCTGTCGGGCTCGATCCGGGTCCAGCGCGGCGACTTCAAGTTCCCGGGCACGCGCGCCGCGTTCGAGAGCACGACCGGGTCGATCGACTTTTCCGAGAACAACAAGGCGACGAACCCGCACCTCGACATCACGAGCACCGCGAACTACCAGGACCTCTCCGGCCAGCTCCACATCATCACGCTGACGATCAACGGCACGCTCGATCAGCCGCTATGGGACCTCAAGACCTCGACGGGCTACAACAAGTCGCAGACACTCGCGCTGTTGTTCCTCGGCCGCAACCCGGAGCAGCTCCGGCGCTCGCTCGGCGATCAAGCGGCCGGTTCGAACCCTCAGGTCGTCGAGACCTCGACGAACCCGTCGGCCGGCTTCGCCGATCAGATCGTGAAGGACCTCGCCGGCCAGTGGGTGTCGGATCTGCTCGGCGATTCGCTGAAGAAGCTGGTCCACCTCGACGTGCTGCGGTTCGAGGTCGGGTTCGGATCGATCGGCGTCACCGCGAAGATGAAGCTGCTCGAAAACCTCACCATCGGCGGGGAGGTCGAGCAGACCACGATCGGGCGGTCGCAGAATGTGACGCTCGAGGTCAAGACGCCGTTCCATCCGCTCCGGCGCTTCACCGGCGATCGCGTGACGCTCGAGGGGGTGTATCTCGGCAAGAACTACAACGACCCGGCCGAGCTCGACGTCCAAGACGTCCAGGGCCGGTTTGTCTACCACCTGATCATTCCCTGATTGGCCCTGATCTGAATCCCTGACCTGACCTGTGAAGCTCTTCGCTCTCTTCTTGGTGCTCGCCGTGTCGGTGGCGCACGCGCAAACCCCGGCTCCGGTCGTTGATGGTGCTGCGACCGCACCGCCGATCGACGACGGATCGCTCAAGCCGACCCGCGCCGATCGCGCGACGTGCCTCCTCCTCGACACCACACCCGGCACGTTGCTCGAGGCGATCGACACCAGCCAGCTCGCGACGCCGATTCCGTGGAACGACTTCACCGTCAACGGCAAGTTCATCGATGGCGACTCGAAGGAGACGCTGCACGCGATCTTCGACCCGACGTTCACCGACCACCATACGAACTTCACCGCCGCGACGTGGCGCGAGATCGCGGCGCTCGCCGCGAAGTTCGGCTATCAGCTCGTCGGCCACCTCGTCCAGGACACCCCGAACGGCAACCGGCTCGTGGTCCATGTCGAGCCCCTGCCGCTGGTCCGCCACATCAAGACCGTGGTCAACAGCGACAGTCCAGCGTTCGGCTTGTTCGACAAGCTGCTCGACGACGAGGTCGGGCGCCGGTTGCGCGTGCGCGCCGGCTCGTACTTGCCGTGGGAGCCGATCCGCCGGCAGTGCGCGATCGCCGACGAGCGCGAGCGCGTCGGCGCCTACCTGCACGACGAGGGCTATGCGGATGCCACGGTGGACATCGTCCAGTCGATCAGCAATGACTCGAGCGTCGAGCTGCGGGTCAAGGTCGAGCTCGGCACCAAGTACGTGGTCGGCCGGGTCCGGATCGTCTCGCCGGCGAACGCTGCGCTCCCCTGGTCCAAAGGGTTCACCGCGGAGCTCGAGCGGATGTTCCACCACTCACAGCTGTGGTTGGACGCGAGATTCACGCGGACGCAGCATCAAGAAGACCTCATCGCGGTGCGCGACAAGGTCCACAAACTCGGCTACCCGGAGGCCCGGGTGACCTCGAGCTTCGATCCGCAGCTCTCGTTCGATCGCCGCACCCACACCGTCAACCTGACGATCACGATCGATCCGCGCCGGGAGGTCGATGTCCGCTTCGACCCCAGCGACATCGGCGGTGTCTCGCAGGACGATCTACGCAAGCAGCTCACGTTCGACGCGGCCGGCAGCGCCGACGACGTCGAGGCCGCGTCCTCGGCGCGCGCGCTCGTCGGCTTCCTGCAGGCTCGTGGCTACTTCGATGCGCGAGTCACGTTCGAGCGCAACCGCCTGCCCGAATTCGACAGGATCACGTTCTACCTGACCGCGGGTCCGAGCCGCGAGGTCAGCTCCGTCACGTTCAGCGGCGAGCACGTGATGCCGCTCGCGACGCTGCAGAGCACCGTCGCTACCAAGGCGGCCAGCTTCCGGGTCTCGTTCATCAGCGGCGACAACACGTCCGCGACCTCGGCGCAGCTCGAAGAGGATACGCAGCGGATCACCGAGCTCTATCGCAAGGCCGGCTACCGCGAGACTCGCGTCACGGCGACGGCGAGCACCACGCCGGCCGGACTCGACAATGCCGCGCTCACCGCGGCGCTGGTGCTCGCGGATCACGGCAGCGACCTCTACGTGCACTTCGCGATCGACGAAGGCCAGGCGACCCTGCTGACCCGGATCGTCGTCGACGTCCAAGCCGACCAAGCGAAGCAACTCGCGCTCTGCACGTCGGTGTTGAAGGAGCTCGCCGACGAGCTCGGTGAACCGCAGTTCGCCGTGCGGGACACGTCGACCGGCGAGCCGTGCGTCGCGACCGCCGCGAACTTCGCGTTCAGCGAGGACAAGGTGACGGCGACCCGCGATGGCTTGCGTGATTTCTTGTATCGCACCGGGCGCCCGCGCGCGATCGTCGACTACGACGCGAAGCCACTCGGGCCGCATCGCGTGACCGCGCGCTACGTCGTGCGTTCGACCGACCAGCTGCGGATCGGCAAGGTCGTCGTCCGCGGCAATTTCAAGACCAAGCTCTCGGTGATCCTCGACGAGCTGCGGTTGCCCGAAGGCGCCCTGCTGACCAACGATGCGCTCGCCGACGGTGCGCGACGGCTGCGCAACACCGGCCTGTTCGACGCCGTCAACATCGAGCTCCCCGACCTGTGCGGCGCGTTATCGACGTCGTCGGCGAATTGTGCCGCCAGCAGCTCGGTCGTCAACGCCGTGGTCCGCGTCGAAGAACGCTACGACCAGACGGCGACGGTCGATCTGGTCACCGGCTATTCGAGCTATCAGGGCCTGTTCGGCGGCTTTGGCTTTGCGATGCGCAACCTCGGCGGCTACGGCCTCGTGTGGACCGTCAACGCGACCGAGGGCACCAAGATCACCGACCTCGAGTCGACGCTCCAGATCCCACGCTGGCTCGACCCCGACTGGATCCCCGACAGCCTGCGCTTCCGCACCGAGCTGACCGGTCTCTACAAGCAGCAGGACACGCCTCGGTTCGGTCAGCTCACCACCGAGGGGGCGTCGGTGTCGCTGACCCGGCAGTCGATCCGGCAACACACCGCCACGACGGCCGCGCGCGTCTTGACCTGGAACATGCTCCGCTACGACTTCCGGCTGCGCACCCGCGAGGTCGACGCCCTGCGCCCGATCGGCACGAACCAGGACGAGCCGCAGGTCGCGATCTCGACGCGCACGAGCTCGGTCGGCATGGCGTTCGAGTGGGAGGCGCGCACCGATCGCAACGGCGTGCTCGCGCCGCTCGCCCCCGAGGCGGGCTACCGGTTCGAAGCGTCGGCAGCGTACGCCGAGTCGCACTTCCTCGGCCAGGACACCTTCCTGAAGCTGTCGGCCACCGGCTCGAAGTACTACTCGCCGATCGACAACCTGGTGATCCGCGGCGACCTCCGGGTCGACTGGGGCATCCCGCTCGGCGGCGCGGTCCTCCTGCCCGAGGTCGAGCGGTTCTTTGCCGGCGGCGATTCGACCGTCCGCGGCTACTCCGACGACCGGATGGCGACCGAGCTGATCCAGGTCGGACTCCCGCCGTTCGGCGCGAATCTGTCGCAAATCCGCATCATTCCGGCGGGTGGCAATATCCGCGTGCTCGCCAGCATCGACGCTCAGTTGCAGATCTGGAAGATCATCGCTGGAGCGCTGTTCAGCGACGCCGGCATGATCACGAACCAGTGGAACAGCGCCAGCCCGGGCGATATCCGGCCCTCGGTGGGCATGGGGATTCGGTTCATCACCCCGTTCGGCATCGGGGCGCTCGAGTACGCCATCCCCCTGCGGCCCCAGCTCGGCGACGATCCACGCGGAAGAATCCACTTCTACTTTGCCGCCCGCGCGCAGTTTTGAGTTATAAGGCCGACCACTATGGGACGTGGAGACAATCGAAAAACCTGGAAGATGCGCCGCAAAAAACGTCAGGTAAAACTGAAGACGCGGCTCAAGCGCAACGTAGCGACGGCGAAGGCCGCGGCTAAGAAGCCTGCTCCGACTTCGAAGAAGAAGTAGTCTCTCCGGGTGAGCCCGGAACAGACCCGCTGCGTGATGACGCAGATCGTGATGCCGATGCACACCAATGGTGTCGCCGGCGTCATGTTCGGCGGAATCATGATGCAGTGGATCGACGTCTGCTCGGGCGTCGCGGCGATGCGCCATGCGACCGGTGCGGTGTTGACCGCGTCGATCGACCGCCTCGATTTCATGTCGCCCGTGAAGGTCGGCGAGATCGTCGTGCTGCAGGCGCAGGTCAACTACACGTCGCGGACCTCGATGGAGGTCGGCTGCCGCGTCGAGACCGAGGCGATGCAAACCGGCACCCGCCGCTACGTGACCAAGGCGTACCTGACGTTCGTCGCCGTCGATGGCGATGGTCGCCCGCGGCCGGTGCCACCGATCAAGCTGGTGAGCGACGAGGACCGCCGCCGCCACACCGATGCCGAGTTTCGGCGTACCGCGCGACTGCGCGCTTCCGGGAGACAATCATGACGTCCGTGATCATCGATCGCTCGAAGTGGGGTCGGCTGAGGATCGCCGGCGGCGACCGCGTGCGCTTCCTGCAGGGCCTCACGACGATCAACGTCGAGGCGCTCGGCGACGGCGCGCATGCGTGGGGCGCGATCCTCAACCCGAAGGGCCGCGTCCTCTCGGTCATCAACCTCGCCCGGGTCGGCGACGCGTTCATCGCGACGTGCGAGCCGTCGCTCGCAGAGAAGACGCAGGCGCTGCTCGAGAAATACGCGGTGATGGACGACGTCGAGTTCGAGCCGCTCTCCGGTCCGGCACATCAAGTGTGGGACGGCGTCGCCACGGTGTGGACCGCGCCGATCCTCGCGGGCGATCACCCGCACGCGGTACCGGAGTCCGAGATCCACGTCGAGCAGATCCGGATCCACGCGGGCTTCCTGCGTTACGCGTGCGACGTCGACGAGGATCACTTCCCGTTCGAGACGCCGCTCGTGAAGTTCCTCGACTACGAAAAGGGCTGCTACGTCGGCCAGGAGCCGGTGTTCCGCGTCCACGCGCAGGGCAACTCGGCGCGGATGCTACGCGGTCTCGTGATCGAGGGCGCCGCGCCGGTGCCGCCCGACCATCACGCGATCAAACATCCGGCGAAAGAGTCCGCCGGTGTGCTGACGTCGCAGGTGCTCGGCGAAGCCGGCACGACGCTCGCGCTCGGCTACCTGCATCGCACGACCTGGGACGCCGGCAGCATCGTCGAGATCGATGGCCGCCGCGCGACCGTCCACGAGCTGCCGTTCTAGCGATGAAGCTCGCCCTCGTCACGCTGTCGCTCGGCGGGCTGCTCGGCGGGTGCAACTACCTGACCGATAGCTTCGTCGTCAACGAGTTCTCCGGCGATCCGTTCCCGACGACGGTCGAGACCACGAGCGGCGCGGTCGTCCTCGGCATGGGAGAGCCCGGCCAGTCGATCCACACCGCGGTCCTGGACGTGATGTCGCCGTTCACCGTGATCGACAATGGCGTCAACACCTCGCCGCGGATCGACAATCCGCAGGTCGTGCTCTACGGCGAGAACACCCCGAGCACCGGCTTCGACCTGCCGCGCGCCGAGATCGATGCCCCCGACGTGTTATCGATCCACCCGTGCGCCGCCGATAGCTGCGCGGTCGGCACGGTGGCCGCGCCGCGCAACTTCGACGCGATCGTCGGGATGAACGCGTTCTTCGGCGACGCCCTTCGCCTGCACCTCGCCTCCGATCCGACGATCGATCCGGATCTGATCTACGTGCTTCCCGATGTCGCGGGCACCGAACCGACGCGCACGTACTCGTGCGACGCGGTGTTCCCGTCGCCGTATCGCGGCGGCGGTACCGCGATCGTCGGCGGCACCGAACTGCCGTTCACGAACACCCGGATCGCGGTCGATGCGTGCCTCGCGCCGAATCCCGATCCGACGATCCTGCAGAGCCAGCGCGGCGTCGACGTGTTGTTCGTCGCGTCGACCGCGATCGGCATCTCGCTGCTCGATCAGTCGGCGTACGAGCGCTATCGCGCGCTGGTCACGACCGCGCCCGCGTTCGAAGCCCTGCCCGAGGACAGCGTGCTGTTGCCGTCCGGTGCGGTCGCCGGTCGCCGCACGAGCCTCGCGACGATCGACTTCGCCGGCATCTCGTCCTCGAACCCGCGCGCACCGTGTCGCCAGGTCTACGCGAGCCGCCTGATGATCCAGCACGACTGCACCGCGGGCGACGATTGCCCGTGTACCGTCGACGATCCGAACCACGGCACGTATTGCGGCGTGCCCGCGATCATCGAGCTCGCGCCGCCGACCGGCTTCGACGTGCTGATCGTCGACGACAACGATCCGACGCTGCAGGCGCTGCGCACCGAGCTCCGGCCGGATCAACCCGAGGTCGACGGCGTGCTCGGCACGAGCGCGATCCGGCTGCTCGAGCTCGATCTCGATCAACCCGACAACTGGATGCTCGCGCGCTGTCAGAACCCGAACGACAAGTCGACGTGCGCGGTGCGTCCGGAGATCCTCAACGAGGTCGCCGACGAGACCGCGTTCCGCACGCAGATCAGCAACTGCATCGGTCCCGACACGACCCCGCCGGGCGTCATCCTGCGTCGCTGATCAGCGTTCCGGTAGGCGCGCCACGAACACCGCTCCGAGGTCGCCGCGCTCCTCGACGTGGATCGTGCCGCCGTGGGCCTCGACGGCGAGCTTGCAGAAGTACAGGCCGAGGCCGCGATTCGCGCGCGCCGAGGCGCGCCGGCGCTCGACCTGAAAGTAGCGACCGAAGATCTGCTCGCGCTCCGCCTGCGGCACCGGCGGGCCGCTGTTGCCGATCGCGATCTCGACGAAGCCGTCGAGGCGCTTCGCCGAGATCCCGCAGCGACCGCCGCGGGGGGCATAGCGCGTCGCATTGTCGAGCATGTTCTCGATCACGCGACCGAATAGATCGCGATCGAGCGCGACCACGAGGTCGTCGTCGACGTCGACATCACAGCGCAGTTGGCGGACCTCGAAGTGCGCGCGATTGCCCGCACGCGCGCGCTCGATCAGCTCGACCAAGCGCACCGGCGCGAGCTCGGCGTGCAGCATGCCGTCCTCGAGCTCGTCGACATCGAGGATCGTCGAGACCAAGCCGATCGCCTTGCCGAGCAACAGCTCGACGTCGTCGAGATATTGCCGCTGGACGACCGTGATCTCGCCGAGCTCTTCGCGCAGCAGGCCGATGTAGCCGACCGCCGCGGCGAGCGGGCTGCGCAAGTCGTGGACGACGAGCGCGGCGAGCACCCGCTTCTTCTCGCGGAGCTCCTTCGCGCTGTCGCTGTCCTCGTCGATCAACACCGCATCGCCATTCCGCGATGCTGCTCCGCCCGGCAAGCCGGGCTCGCGCCGGTCCCCGGACGACCGGCCACCCGCTATCCCTTCACCGCGTTACGCCCGCCCTCTTTGGCAGCGAACAGTTGCGTATCGGCCTGCTTGATGAAGTCCAGCGCGTCCTCGATCTCGCCGCGAAGGCTCGCCACCCCGATCGAGATCGTCACCGGGATGATCGCGTCCTCGAACTTGAACTCGTTGACCTCGACGAGCTTGCGGACCTTCTCGGCGAACGCCATCGCGTTGTAGTGATCGATCTCGGGCAGCACGATCGCGAACTCCTCACCGCCGTAGCGCGCGAGGACATCTTCACGACGGATCCGGGTCTTGATCACCGAGGCGAGGTGCTTCAACACGTGATCACCGGCGAGGTGACCGAACGAATCGTTGACGCCCTTGAACCGATCGATGTCGAACATGATCAGCGACAGGTCGCGGCGATAGCGCAGCGCGCGCCCGATCTCGCGCTCGAGCGTCTCGACGAAGTACCGCCGGTTGAAGATCTGCGTGAGTCCATCGACCGTGGTCAGGCGATAGATCTCCTCGTGGTACGCGTTCTCGATGTTGTTGCCCGAGAGGAACTTGAAGATGCAGCGACCGACCTTGATGAAGTCGCCATCGCGCAACACGTACTCGTCGATCATCTCGTCGTTGACGTAGGTCCCGTTGGTCGACCCCATGTCGCGGAGCATGATCGCGTTACCGGTATTGATGATCTTGCAGTGGTTGCGAGACACCGCTTCTTGATCGATCTGGATATCGGCTTTGCTCGAGCGGCCGATGATGATCTGCGGCCGGTTGAGGTTAAATTTCTTGCCGAGCTCGAGCCCGTAGATGACGACCAGGCAGGCCTCTTTCGCGACGGGGCGGTCACTGATCTTCGAGATCGCCGTGACCACTGTCTTGTTCCGACCCGTGTCGCTCACCCTGGCCCCGATCCTAACAGTAATTCGTAACGATCACCGCTTGGTGTCCGCGCATTCCAGCCGGTCATCCGAGGCCCGCTTACACTGGAGTACGTCGCCATCGTCGATGAGATATCCACCGCGCACGAAGCGATACGGCTGCAGTAACAATCGCCCGCTCGGTTGGTTCCAGTACGCGCGCACGTCGCTCATGTTGTCGTCGCCTTTCGACGCGAGTGGTTCGAGCGCGGCGCCCGCGAAGTTGCCGAGGTAGCGCGCGCATTCGCCGGGTGTCGCGCCGGACTTGAAGACGTTCCAGTAGCAATTGCCCCGGCTGTCGCACTTGGCGCGATCGACGATGATGATCTCGGCGCGACCATCGCCATCGAGATCGCGATCGGCATGGTCGACTTTCGGCGCGTTGCTCATCACGCCATCGCGGCCCGGAACGCCGCACTCGCCCGGCTGGACGCTCGGTGTGGGCACGGTCATCGTGGTCCGACCCTGGGTTCGCGTACATGCAGCGATCAGGGTCAAGATCGCGAGCACGCGAAGGGACATGGAAGTTGACCCTAACAGGGGGATGACGCTACATCCAGGGGCAGTGGCAGCGGCAGCAGCAGGCTCGAAGCGGCGCGTCCTCGTACTCACCGGAGGCGTGTTGATCGCAGGTGCGGCGATGTTCGCGAGCGCCGGTGGGTCGAAGGAAGCGCCGGCGACACCGCCCGCGATGATCAGCGGCAAGCCACTGATCGACGTGCATGACAAACCGGCGACCGCGATCAGCGCGCCCGCGGCGGCCGCGGTCGCGGCAGAGCTCGAGCTCGACAAGATGGAGCTCGTCGGAGATCACTACGAAGCGCCGCTCGCCGATGGTCGCCGCGCGATCCTCACGCTCGATCCGAAGCTGCAAAAACAAGCCGAGGCCCTCCTCGATCAAGCGCGCGCGCCGCGCGCTGCGATCGTCGCGATGGCCACCGATGGCCGCGTGCTCGCGCTCGCCGGTCGCCGCACCGACGACACCAAGGGTGGCAAGAACGGCAAGTTCGACTTCCATCTCGCGACCGACGTATGGGCACCGGCCGCGTCGGTGTTCAAGCTCGTGACGGCGAGCGCGCTGATCGCCGCGGGCGTCGATCCCGACGAGAAAGTGCCGTATCACGGCGGCCTGCGCTCGGTCGTCGAGTCGAACCTGCATGACGACAAGCGCGACTACGGCAAGGAGTCGTTGCTCTACGGCGTCGCACATTCGAACAACGCGATCGTCGGCAAGCTCGCCTATCAGCACCTCGATCCCGCGAAGCTCGATCAGGTCGCGCACGACATCGGCCTCGGTGCCGCGATCGCGAGCTCGCTCGCGATCCCCGCGACGTTCGCCGAGCTCGACTTGCCGCACGAGAAGACCCTCGACTTCGCGCGCGCGTCCGCGGGCTTCGAAGGCTCGCGCCTGTCCGTGCTCGGCGGCGCGTTGCTCGCCGCGACGTTCGCCGATGATGGCAACCAACCGGCGCCGCGCCTCATCGCTTCGATCGCCGGTCAAGATGTTCAGGCACCCACACCTCACCGCGTGGTCAGCGAAGCGGTCGCGAAAGCGGTCGCCCGTATGATGGTCGGTACGTGCAACTTCGGCAGCGCGGCGAAGACGTTCGGCAAGCACGCGAAGGTCGCGGTCGCCGGCAAGACCGGAACCCTGGCCGTCAGCACGCCGTTCTACATGGAGAACTCGTGGTTTGTCGGATACGCGCCAGCCGAGAAGCCGCAGATCATCGTCTCGGTGCTGCTCGGCAATCCAGAGAACTGGCACTTGCGCGGTCACGAAGCTGCGCGACGCATGATCGATCGTGCGTTGTCTGCCACCTCGGATGGCGAAGGTCACGACGACGCGGGGGAAGCTTCGGCAAAGCCCCGCCGCAAACGGCATCGGTGATACGCTTACAGAGTCGTCCCGGGAGGAACTATGAATAGGCTCGTTGTTGGCTTGGCGCTGGCCGGCTCGCTCTACGTGAGCTACGCGCACGCCGAAACGCAGGCGGAGATCGCGGCGAAGGAGAACGAAGAGGGCAAGGACCTCATGTTCGCCGGTAATTACAAAGGCGCGAGCGACAAGTTTCGCAGCGCAGCCGACCGTGCGCCGGAGGCGAAGTACTACTTCAACCTGTGCACGTCGCTCTACCAGCAAGGCGTGTTCGGCGCGGCCTTGACCGCCTGCAATGCCGGCGACAACCTCAGCCCCGATCCCAAGCTCAAGGAAAAGATCGCGAAGACGTCCGACAAGATCAAGTCGGACGCGGCCGGCCAGCACATCGACCTCGCGCCGACCGGTACCGGTGGTGGTGGTGGTCCCGGCGATACGCCGGCGAACGGCGGCACCAACACGATGGGCTCGGATCAACCGCCGAACACCGGCGGGACCACCGGCCCTACTCCGCTGCAACCGCAATACGCGGTCGGCCGACCGACGCAAAATCTGATCGCGGCCAGCAAGCCCGAGCACACCTACGTGTGGTCGCTCGGCGTCGACCTCTACGGTGGCGGCGGTCGCATCGGTCAGTCCGGTGCGTTCGGTCAGTCGTCGGGCGGCGTCCGCATCAAGGGCGACTACATCCTCAACCCGGCGTTGAAGCTCGGGCTCCAGGGCTACCTCCAGTTCACGCACTTCGGTGAAGGCACCGACGTCGCGATGACCGGCAACTCGCTCGATATCTTCGACGTCGGTCTCGCCGCGTACAAGCATTTCTGCGGCACCAAGGCGCTGTGCCTCACGCCGCTGCTCGGCGTGCAGCTCGCGTTCATGAGCCCTGCGAACTCGACCGATAGCACGGGCAGCCAGGTGTTCAACTACGCCGCCGTCGGTGCGCGCGCCGAGCTCGCGTTGTCGTATGCGTTCGGCATGCACTACGAGCACGTCGTCAGCTTGCAGGCCGGCGTCAACGTGTACTCGAAGGTGTTCTCGGAGCCGATGGACGGGACCAGCGCTGCGGCGTTCGGTCTCGATGCCGGCGGCGCGGCGGGTTACGGCGGACTCGGCTACACGTATCGTTTCGATACGCCGTTCGGTTCTGCGCCGTTCGTTCAGCTGGAATAAGCAGCGCTAAGCAACGAGCTTTTCTGGTCGGCGCCACCGGTCTCGTAAAACGAGATCGGGTATCTTGCCGCCATGGCTGAGAAGCAAGATGCCAAGCTCACGCTCCCCGGTGGCAAGGAAGTCACGCTACCGGTGATCGTCGGAACGGAAAACGAACACGCTGTCGACATCAAGGCGCTGCGTGCGGATTCCGGTTACATCACGCTCGATACCGGGTTCATGAACACCGGGTCGACCAGGAGCGCCATCACCTACCTCGATGGCGAACAGGGCATCCTGCGCTATCGCGGGTACCCGATCGAAGAGCTCGCCGAACACTCGAACTTCGTCGAGGTCGCGTACCTCCTGATCAACGGCAAGCTGCCGACCGTCGCCGAGCGCGCCGAGTTCTCCACCGCGCTCACGCGGCACAGCCTGATCCACGAGGACATGCACAACTTCTTCGCCGGGTTCCCCCCGGCGAGCCACCCGATGGCCGTGATCTCCGCGATGGTGACGTCGCTGTCGGCCTACTACCCCGACAGCCTCGATCGCAACTCGGACATCAACATCCACATCACGCGCCTGCTCTCCAAGCTGCGCACGATCGCGGCGTTCGCCTACAAGAAGAGCATCGGCCAGCCGCTGATGTATCCCAAGAACTCGCTGCAGTACTGCGGCAACTTCCTGCACATGATGTTCGCGGTGCCGAGCGAAGACTACGAGGTCTCGCCGATCTTCGAGAAGGCCATCAACCAGCTGCTGATCCTCCACGCCGACCACGAGCAGAACTGCTCGACGTCGACGGTGCGCATGGTCGGCAGCTCGGGCGCGAACCTCTACGCGTCGATCGCCGCCGGCATCCTGGCGCTGTGGGGACCACTCCACGGTGGCGCGAACCAGGCCGTGATCGAGATGCTCGAGACCATCAAGAACAGCGGCGTCAGCTACAAGCAGTTCCTCGACGACGTGAAGAACAAGAAGGACAACGTCCGGCTGATGGGCTTTGGCCATCGCGTCTACAAGAACTTCGATCCGCGCGCGAAGATCCTCAAGAAGATGTGCGACGAGGTGCTCACGCACATGGGCGTCAGCGATCCGCTGCTCGACATCGCGAAGTCGATGGAAGAGGTCGCGCTCAAGGACGACTACTTCATCTCGAAGAAGCTCTACCCGAACGTCGACTTCTACAGCGGCATCATCTACCGCGCGCTCGGCATCCCCACGGACATGTTCACCGTGATGTTCGCGTTGGGTCGCCTGCCCGGCTGGATCGCCCACTGGAAGGAGATGGTCGAGGACAAGGACACCAAGATCGGTCGTCCGCGCCAGATCTACACGGGCGAGAAAGTTCGCCACTACATCGGCATCGACAAGCGCTAGTTCAGCGCTCGGCGCTACTTGCAACCGAGCGGCAAGACGTTCTCGCGATACTGGCCGTCCCAGTTTCCGGCCGGATCGTAGTTACAGACCCAGATGTCGTTGCCGTTGCAGCTCGAGTGGCCGCAGCCGACGTGGGTCGTGCCGCGCCAGACGACCTGCGTGAAGTGACCGGTCTCCATCGAGAAGCCACCGTCGGGGAATTTGTACTTCGCGATTTCGTCGTACCACATCTTCACGGTGGCCTCGGGATCGAGCACGCCCGCGGTCCCGGCTGCGAGGTTCTCGCCGTACACACCACCGCTGTGGCCGAACTTGCAGCCTTGATCGCGCAGCGAGTCGGCCCACTTCTGGGCGACCGCGGCGAGCTTCGGGGACCAGGTCAGCGGCGAGGCGCAGTGCTTCGCGCGTACGCGATTGTGCGCCTCGACAAAGCGCTGGGCGATCGTGGCGCCGGAGGTCGGTGCCGCGGCCGGCTCCGCCATCGGGGGGGCCGCCATGGGAGCTGGTTGGCCCTGCTCGCTCGGTGGCGACGCGGGCAATTGTGTCGCAGGCTCGGGCTGCGGATCTGGATCGCCGGGCTTGCGATACATCTGGCCGCACGCGGCGACGAGGAGGAGGAGGAGCGCGAGTGGTTTCATTCGGGGCTTTCCGACGAACCGGTCCAGCATGACATACCGGACGGTCTTGCAACTGCCGGTACGTCGGGCCAGATTCGCAGCGTGCCTGTTGTCGCCGAGTCCACCTCCGCAGCGTTGACGCAAGGCATTCGAGTGCGGGTGCAGTCGCTGTATCTGCCGGAGCAATCGTCGCCGCGTGATGATCGTTACGTGTTCGCGTACACGATCACGATCTCGAACGAATCGCAGGCGACCGCGCAGTTGCGCACCCGCCACTGGGTGATCACCGATGGCCACGGCGAGGTCGAAGAGGTCCGTGGCGACGGCGTGGTCGGCGAACAGCCGAAGCTCGCGCCCGGTCAGAGCTTCCAATACACGTCCGGCTGCGTGCTCAACACGCCGATCGGCACGATGCAGGGCAGCTACCGGTTCTGGCGCGACGACGGCAGCTACTTCGATGCCGAGATCGCGGCGTTCTCGCTCGCGTCGCCCGTCCGCAACGAAGACCTGAACTAATCCCCACTTGGGAGTTGTGGGGCCCTTTGTCGCCTCTGTGAGACGATGTGGGCAGGAAAATCTCCAAGCCTTCGCTTACGCTAAGCGTCTATACCTCGATGACGAACGCCGAGCGCGAAGCAGCGACCGCGACCGCTCTGGTTGCGGCGGCCAAGGCCGGCGATCAGCGCGCGTTCGATTCGCTCGTCAAACGCTACCGCAAGCGGATCTACGCGCTCGCGCTGCACATCACCGGCTCGGCGCACGAGGCCGACGACATCGCGCAAGAAGTCTTCTTGAAGGCGTATCGCGCGCTCACCGACTTCGAAGGCCGCAGCCAGTTCTTCACGTGGGTCTACCGGATGACGGTCAACCGCTCGCTCAACGCGCGGCGCGATCGCGCTCGCCGCGGTGAAGACACGATCGACGATCCTCGTCTCGAGCTCGCCGTCGCGGTCGACGCGCGCAACGATCCGAGTCGCGCGGCCGAGCTGCGTCAGACCTACGCGCGCCTGCTGCGCGCCCTCGACTCGCTGCCGGTCGACATGCGCACGACCGTGATCCTGGTCTCGCTCCAGGGCCTGTCGCACGGCGAGGCCGGCGTGGTGCAGAAGATCTCCGACGGCACGATCGCGTGGCGCATGCACGAAGCTCGGCGCCGTCTGCATGAAGCGATGGCGCCCGAGAAGCTGCACCGCAAGCGCGGCGCGCTGAGTGCGGACCTCGCGCGCGTGCTGCACGAGTACGGGCTGCCCGTGCTCGGCAAAGCGTAGCTAGAAGACGTCGTTCTTACCGCCGCGCTCCTCGGCGCGCTTGTACGCCGGCCGCGCATGGGCTCGATCGACCCACTCCTTGATCCGGGTCGTCGCGCCCGGCCACCGCGCGGCGATCGCTTCCATCGGATACAGCATCTGGATGTCGGCGATCGTGAGGTCGTTGCCCGCGAACCACGTGCTCTTGACGAGCTCGCCGTCGAGGAACGCGACGTGACGCTCGAGGTTCGGGTGGATGAACGAGTCCTCGACGTTCGCGGCGATCTTCTTCACGATCGGCTTGATGAAGAACGGCACGGGCGCCGAGCGCACGCGACCGAACACCAGCTTCATCAGCAGGAACGGCATCAGCGAGCCTTCGGCGTAGTGCATCCAGTAGCGGCAGCGCAGGTAGTCCTGCGAGCCGCGACTCGGCACCATCTTGCCGTCGCCGTACCGATCGACGATGTACTCGATGATCGCGCCGGACTCCGCGATCGTGTCCTCGCCATTGGTGATCACCGGCGCCTTGCCGAGCGGATGGACCTTCCGGAGCTCCGGCGGCCCGAGCATGGTCTTCGGATCGCGCTCGTACTTGACGAGCTCGTACGGAACGTCGAGCTCTTCGAGGAGCCACAGCACGCGTTGCGACCGCGAGTGATCGAGATGATGAACCGTGAGCATCCGGTGCACATCATGCCCGAACAGGCAGCGTCGATCCTCGGAGCGTGCAAGTCTGGCGGCATGAAGACACCGACCCGCTCGCCGACCCACGCTGATGTCGAGCTGTCGCGGTTGTCGGCGATGGGCCTCGAGGTCGAAGACATCGCCGACGCCGGCGAGGTCACGATCCCCGCGCTCGTCGAGCTCGCTGAAGATCGCGGTCGCCCGGTCAGCCACTACCTCGCGTCGATCCCACTCGGCGACGAGGTCAAGGTCGCCGGCACCGGCCCCGCGCTCAAGGTCTGCGCCGGCTCGTGTCAGCAGTGGGGCGCTCTCGACCTGCTCGATCACGTCGTCGAGCGCTGGCAGAAGTCGCCGACGTTTCGACTGGTCCCAGTCGAGTGCCTCGATCGCTGCGATCAAGCGCCGGCATGCGAGCTCCACAGCGATCACGGCACGCTCGTGATCGCCCCGGCGACCAAGGCGACACTCGACGAAGCGCTCGACGCCTTATCGTAAAGAAATCCGACACATGTCGCATGTGTCGCACGCAGTCACAGCCTGGCGCGACGCCCGACCAAGCGCTAGCCTGCCTGGGCTCACGTGCTGCGCCTCTCGAAGCTCAACAAGTTCTACAAGGTCGGCACGCATAGCCTGCATGTCCTCCGCGACGTCGACCTCGAGATCGCGGAAGGCGAGATGGTGGCGATCATGGGCGCGTCGGGCTCCGGCAAGTCGACGCTGCTCAACATCCTCGGCATCCTCGACGACTACGACTCCGGCGAGTACTGGCTCGGCGACACGCTGATCAAAGACCTCACCGAGCGCAAGTCGGCGAACTATCGCAACCGCTTCCTCGGCTTCGTGTTCCAGTCGTTCAACCTGTTGCCGTTCAAGACCGCGCTGGAGAACGTCGCGCTGCCGCTCTACTACCAGGGCATCACGCGCCGCAAGCGCAACGCGATCGCGATGCAATACCTCGAGCGGGTCGGGCTCGCGGACTGGGCCGATCACACGCCCGCCGAAATGTCGGGCGGGCAGAAGCAACGCATCGCGATCGCGCGCGCGCTGATCGGCAAGCCGCGGATGATCCTCGCCGACGAGCCGACCGGCGCGCTCGATAGCGCGACCTCGTCGCAGATCATGGACCTGCTGGCCGAGATCAATGCCACCGGCATCACGGTGCTGATCGTCACCCACGATGCGGAGGTCGCCGCGCGCACGCCGCGCACCATCCGCATCCACGACGGCAAGATCGTCGACGCGGCTCCGCCCTATCGCGGGACAGTCAGCGAGCCGGCGGTCGTTGGATGAAACGCATCGCGTTGAATCTGGCGGCGCTGGTGGTGTTCGTGCTGCTGGTCGGTGGTTTGATGGCGAGCGGCAGCGTGTCGGGCGGCCTCGCGAAGCTCGGGGTGACCATCGTGTTCATCTTCACGATCGCCGAGCTGCTGCTCGTGATCGGGACGGCGACCGCGTTGCGCCCGCTGTTCATCCTGTTGCTGGCCGTGGTCGTCGTGGTCGGAATTTTCGGACTGATCGTCGGCGGGCCGATGATCGGCATCGCGTTCTTGCCGCTGTTCGTGACGTCGCTGCTGATCGTGTTGTGGGCGTTGCTCTACATGTTCGGCACGCTGCCATCGGTGCGGCCGGCGAACGTCTGGTCGCTGCTCGAGATCTTTTTCGGCGTGCTGGTCTCGATGTTCTCGATCGATCGGTGGGGCGAGGTCTTCGACACGATCAGACGCAACAAGCTCCGCACCGTGTTGACGTGCGTCAGCGTCGCGTGGGGCATCTTCGTGATGGTCGTGCTGCTCGGCCTCGGGCAAGGCCTCAACAACGGCATCCGCCACAGCTTTCGCGCCGAGTCCGCGAACGCCGTGTACATCAGCGCCGCGAAGACCTCGATCCCG
Source organism: Kofleriaceae bacterium (assembly GCA_039935615.1). Lineage (GTDB taxonomy): Bacteria > Myxococcota_A > Polyangia > Haliangiales > Haliangiaceae > JABFXX01. Next base: position 37,019 of record JBDTJY010000044.1, on the reverse strand, counting down.
TTCGGCGGCTACGGAGTCGGCCGCCGGCTCACGTTCAACAACCGCGACTTCGACGCGGCCCGCAAGCTCGACGGCATCGATCATCTCGGCAGGCAATACTTCATCCACGGCGGCCGGTTCGGCGGCGGCGAGATGAAGATCCAGCACGAGACGAAGTCGAACACGTTCGGCGTCAACGCGATCAGCCCGGCCACGCTCTACCTCGACACCGCACAGATGGTGCAGGGCCGCTTCATCAACGACCTCGACATCGCGACGCTGCGCAAGACCGTGGTGATCGGCGAGCCGGTGCGCGACTTCCTGTTCGGGCACCAGACCAACTCGAGCCACGGCGATGGTGGGGTCGACGAGGCGATCGGCGAGTGGATCGTCATCGGCGGCGTGCCGTTCGAGATCGTCGGCATCTATCACGACGAGAACGAAGAGAGCGCGCGGCAGGTCTACATCCCGGTGTCGACCGCGCAGCTCGCGTTCAACGGCGCCGACCGGATCGGCATGTTGATGTTCGACGTCAAGCCGGGGGTCTCGATCGAACAGGAAGGCGCGATCAAGCAGCAGGTCGTCGACCTGCTCGCGGAGTCGCATCAGTTCAACCCCGAGGATCGTCAGGCCGTACGCGTGTTCGACAACATCGAAGGGTTCTCGCACTTCCAGCAGTTCTTCATGGTGATCTCGATGTTCGTGCTCGTGATCGGGCTCGGCACGCTGGCGGCCGGGGTCGTCGGGGTCTCGAACATCATGATGATCGCGGTCAAGGAACGCACCCGCGAGATCGGGATCCGCAAGGCGCTCGGCGCGACGCCGCAATCGATCGTCTCGATGATCGTCCAGGAGGCGGTGTTCCTCACGAGCATCGCCGGCCTGCTCGGGCTGTCCGCCGGCGTCGTGTTCCTCGGCCTGCTCCCGAAGCTGATCGACACCGAGATGATCGAGAACCCGTCGATCAACATCGGCGTCGGCGTGCTCGCCGCGGTCGGCCTGATGATCGCCGGTGCGCTCGCCGGCTTCGTCCCGGCGCGCAGCGCGGCGAAGGTCAACCCGGTCGAAACCTTGAGGGACGCATGAGGAGTGCGGAACTATGATCCTCGACCGCGATAACTGGTTCGAGATCTGGGCGGTGCTGCGCGCGAACAAGCTGCGCACGGCGCTCACCGCGTTCGGCGTCGCGTGGGGCATCTTCATGCTGATCGTGATGCTCGGGTTCGGCTCGGCGATGCAGAGCGGCACCAAGCGCAACATGGCCGGCATGGCCACGAACATGATGTTCTGCTGGGGCCAGACCACGACGCTCGCCTACGAAGGCATGAAGCCGGGCCGCATCATCCAGTTCAAGACCGACGACATCGAGCTGCTCCGCCACCTGCCCGGCGTCGACGCGGTCGCCCCGCGCGCCCAGCTCGGCGGCTGGATGAGTGGCTTCAACGTGGTCTACGACGGCAAGACCGGCAGCTACAACGTGTTCGGCGACCTGCCCGCGTTCTCGCGGATCGTCGCGTTCCAGTACCTCGCCGGTCGCTTCGTCAACCAGGCCGACAACGACGAGAGCCGCAAGGTCGCCGTGATCGGCCAGGCCGTGATGGACGAGCTCTACGAGCCCGGCGTGAACCCGCTCGGCACGTACATCAAGATCAGCGGCGTGTTCTACCAGGTGGTCGGCGTGATCAAGACCTCGCGCTCGGGCCAGCAGGGCGATCGCGACGCGCACTCGATCTACGTGCCGTTCACCTCGCTGCGCAAGTCGTTCCACCTGGGCGACCACGTCGGGTTCTTCGCCCTGACCGCCGCGCCCGGCACCGACGGCGTCGAGTTCGAGAACGAAGTGCGCGCGGCACTCTCGAAGGCACACCAGATCGATCCGGACGATCACCTCGCGATCGGCTCGTTCAATCTGTTCGTGCTGTTCTCGAAGTTCGACGCGGTGTTCTTCTGGCTGTGGGCGATCAGCTGGATCGTCGGCGGCCTCACGCTCGCCGCCGGTGTGATCGGCGTGTCCAACATCATGTTGATCGCGGTCAAGGAGCGCACGAAGGAGTTCGGCGTCCGTAAGGCGCTCGGCGCGACCCCGTCGTCGGTGATCCAGATGGTGTTGATGGAGACCGTCGCGCTCACGACCGTGGCCGGCCTCGTCGGGATCGCGTTCGGCTGCGCCGCGCTGTTCGGCGCCGACGCGGCGCTCGCGAACGCCACCGAATCACCGTTCGGACCACCCACCGTCGGGCTCGAGACCGTCGCGCAAGCCCTGGCCGTGCTGGTCGGGTGCGCCGCGGTCGCCGGCCTGATCCCAGCTTTTCACGCCGCCTCGATCAAACCGATCGAAGCACTTCGCAGCGAGTAGAGGGAGACATGAAGCGCATCCTGATGGGCCTGTTGATCTTGTTGGCGAGCATCCCGATCCTGGGCTCGTTCTTCTATCTGTACAAGAAGTCGCAGGCGAAGCCGGTCATCTACAAGACCGAGTCCGCGCAGACGCTCGACCTTCGCAAGAAGACGGTCGCCACCGGCTCGGTCATCCCGCGGCAATCGGTCGACGTGAAGCCGAAGATCACCGGCGTGATCTCCGAGCTCGACGTCGACCCGGGCAAGATGGTCAAGAAGGGCGACCAGCTCGGCAAGGTCGAGATCATTCCGGACGCGCAGACCGTCAACGCCGCCCAGTCGAGCGTGACCAGCGCGCAGATCACCGTCGACAATGCGAAGCGCGAGCTCGAGCGCGAAGAGGGCCTGTTCAAGCAAGGCGTGGTCCCGGAGGCCGAGCTGTTCAAGTTCCGCACCGACTACGCGCTCGCGAAGGCGCAGGTCGATCAATCGGCCTCGAACCTCCAGCTCGTGCGCGAGGGGCAGACCCGCGGCCAGGGCAAGTCGTCGACGCTGATCGTCTCGGCGACGGTCGACGGCATGGTGATCGACGTGCCGGTCAAGGTCGGCTATTCGGTGATCCAGGCGAACAGCTTCAACCCGGGCACCACGGTCGCGACGATCGCGAACATGGGCGACATGATCTTCGACGGTCACGTCGACGAGTCCGAGGTCGCAAAGATCAAGGAGGGCATGAAGCTCCAGATCAAGGTCGGCGCGATCGAGAAGGACATGTTCGAGGGCACGCTCGAGTACATCGCGCCGCAGGGCAAAGAGATCGATGGCGCGATCCAGTTCGAGATCAAGGCCGCGATCGTGCAGAAACAGAATCAGTACATTCGCGCGGGTTACAGCGCGAACGCAGACATCGTCCTCGACGAGAAGCCGCACGTGATGGCGATCCGCGAGGCGCTCGTGCAGTACGACAAGGACAAACCGTTCGTCGAGATCGAGACCACGCCGCAGACGTTCGTGAAGAAGGACGTCAAGCTCGGGCTGTCCGACGGCATCAACGTCGAGGTCATCTCGGGGGTGCAGATGGCCGACAAGATCAAGGTTCCGGACAACGCGGGACCGGCGACGCCGGACATGCCGCCAGGTGGTGGCAGTGGGAAGAAGCCGCCCCCGAAGAAGGGCTAGGGATCACTCTCATCCGAGGATCCTCGTCGGACGTGTTAGTTTGACGATCGATGGGAACCCTGCGCCGGCTCGGGGCGATCGACGCCGGATCCAATGCGATCCGCGTCGTGATCGCGGAGCTGGCCGGGACCGAGCTGGTCCGGATCGAAGCCGAGCGGATTCCGGTTCGCCTCGGGCATAACGCGTTCACCGCCGGCACGCTCGAGGAAGCGACGATCGACAGCGCGGTCGCCGCGTTCGTGCACTTCCGCGAGCGCTTCGATCACCATCAGGTCGGCATGTATCGCGCCGTCGCCACGAGCGCGGTGCGCAACGCGACCAATCGCGACGTGCTCCTGCACCGCCTCTATCACGAGGCCGGCATCGAGCTCGAAGTGATCGAGGGCGAAGAGGAAGCTCGGCTCGTCCGCAAAGCCGTGATCCAGGCGTTCGGTCCGAACGGCACACCGCCGCGCGCGATCCTCGATCTCGGCGGTGGCAGCCTCGAGGTCAACCTCCGGATCGGCGCCGCGTGGCGCGGGACGTCGCTGCCGGTCGGCACCGTGCGGCTGATGGAGACGTTCGGTCTCCACGACGCGATCGGCGATGCCGAGGCCGGCATGGTGCGGCGCTACGCGGCGACGCTGATGCAGCCGATCTCGCGCACGGCGAGCCTCAACGGTCCGACGCTCGCCGCGATCACCGGCGGCAATGCCGAAGCGCTCGCGAAGATCTTCGGCGATGCGAGCCCCACGCCGGCGTTCGATCTCGCGGAGCTCGAGAAGGCGATGCCGTCGCTGGTCGGCGCCACCGTCGAAGAGCGGATGGCGAAGTTCGGCGTCAAGCGCGACCGCGCCGAGGTCATCGGCATCGCCGCGCTGGTGTTCGCGACCGTCGCACGCCAGCTCAACATCTCGAAGCTGGTCGCCCCCGGCGTCGGCGTGCGCGAAGGCGTGCTGATCGAGCTCGCCGAGACCGCGCGCGAGGAACAGGCGAAGGCCGAGGGCGCGCACGACAAGGCGCTGCTCACCGCCGCACGCGGGTTCGCGAACCGCGTCGATCACGACACCACGCACGGAGAGCACGTCCGTCTGCTCGCGCGCGCGTTGTTCCATCAACTGCGCGACGTCCACGGCGTGCCCGATGCGATGGGCGTGTTGCTCGAGGTCGGCGCGCTGCTCCACGACGTCGGCGAGGTCGTCAACCAGCGCGGTCACCACAAGCACAGCGAGTACATGATCCGGTGGGGCCGGATCCCGGGCCTCGACGAGCAAGGCCGCGAGATCGTCGCGCTGATGGCGCGCGCACATCGCAAGGACGCCGCCCGCGCGAGGGAATTGATCAACGCGTCGCCGTTGCCGAAAGACCAGCGCGCGCACCTGCGCAAGCTGGTCGCTTTCCTGCGGGTCGCCGACGGGCTCGACACCGATCACCGCTCGCGCGTCGAGCAGGTCGTGTGCACGCGGATGGGCGAAGCGATCGTCCTCGACCTGGTCGTGCGCGATGGCCCGACCCACAACGACATGAGGCTGTTGCGCAAGGCCGACCTGTTGCGCGACGAGCTCGGGCTCGATGTCCGCGTCACCGTGGCCCGGCCGGTGATCACGCCCATGGCCGAGCCGTCGGGCTCGGGTGGTGTGACGATCGCACGCGCGAAGATCAAGTAAGAGGAGATATAACGCGGCATGCGTCGCGCCCTGCTCTGCTTCGTCCTCGCCGCCTGTAGCGAACCCCCGATCACGGGACCGATCACCGCGCACGCCACCCACTACGACTACCAGCTCGATCTCGATTCGCGCGCCGCGCACTCGAAGGTCACGCTGGTCGCGGATGCACCCGGCGACTGCATGACGCTGCCGTTTCGCGCCGCCGGGGTCACGGCCGTCGCGTTCGACGGCGAATCGGCCGACGGCACGCAGGCCGGCAGCACGCTACAGATCTGCGGGCACGGGGTCGGCACCGGCGACACGTTCATGCTCGAAGCGGACGTCACGATCGCGCTTGCCACGCTCGACCGGAGCCAGGTCGGCTTCTCGGTCACCAAGGACGCCGACGGCAACGAGTTCACCTACCTCGTGAGCTGGGTCAACGGCTGCGATCAATTCGGCCCATGCGACAACCGGCCGGATCAATTCGCGACGTACACGTTCGACGTCACGCACTCGGCCGCCGTCACCGTGCGGTGCTCGGGCGAGGTCACCGACCTCAGCCCGACCGAGACGACGTGCGACTTCGAACACCCGGGCGGCCCGACGTACTCGACGTTCGGCCTCGCCGCGTATCCGGCGTGGACCCAGACTGACAAGGGCACGTGGTCCGGCGTGCACGTCACGGTCTACGATCGCGCGTCGACCGGCATCGCGGCCGCGATCGACCCGGCGTTCCACACCGGCTTTCTCGATTGGATGCAAGCGCAGTTCGGCCCCTACCCGTTCGGCAGCGAGCTCCGCGTGTTGACCGCGCCGACCTACTGGGACGGCTTCGAGCATCCCGGCAACATCGTCCTCGACGACGGCCTCGCGAAGGAGACCGGCGGCTACACGCATCCGGTCGCGCACGTCCTCGATCACGAGATGACGCATATGTGGGCCGGCGATCAGACGACGCTCGCCGGCACGTACGACTTCGCGTGGAAGGAATCGATGGCGGAGTACCTGTCGTTCGTGTGGGAAGACATGAACGATCCGGTGACCTCGGCGGCGTCGTCAGCGCTGTGGAAGGCCGATGCCCACGTCGCGAAGTACTGGCCGATGCCGCTCGATCAGCCGGCGCTGTTCGCCTACTACGGCGATGTCTACGGCCCGGGCCCGATGGTGTTCTTCCGTCAGCTCGAGGTGATGTCGTCGCGCGCGCAGGTGCTCGCCGCGATCAAGAGCGTGCTCGGCTCCGCGCATGCGCTCTCGATCGATGATCTCGTCGCCGCGCTGTCGCGCGAGACCGGCCTCGATCTCACGGACTACGTCAACGGGTGGATCAAAGGCATGGGATCGCCGAACTGGCCGCTCGTGAAGACGACGTTCACCGCCGGTGCGACGCCGACCGACATGGCGACGCTCGCGGTCACGATCACGAACCCGACGACCGCACCGCGCGGCTGCCGATTTCACGTCGCGCTCGGCGACGGTGCGACCAACACGACGAAGATCCTCGTCGACACGTACGCGAATGGCCCGACCCAAACGCTGACATTCCCGACGCCCGCATTCACCGTCACGACGATCGCCCTCGATCCCGATCACGAGTGTCTCGTGTTCCCGTCGACCGCTGCGCGCCTTGCGAGCGATGGCGCACATTCGTGGCTGTCGCATCACGACGGAGCTGAAAAATAGGGCCGGTTCGCGCGCATCGCTTCATGGTTTTTGATATCCACGACGCTCACAAGAGGAGCCTTCATTCCATGCGTCTTGGATCTCTCATTCTCGCGTCGTCATTGATCGTTGCGTGCAGTCATCTCCCAGGCAAGCCGGATGTCCCTTCGAGCATCCCCGACAAGCCGAACGTGCCCGGTGGCGCTTCGGGCGAAGTCGACCCGAACACGTGCGGCAACTACGCCGCGCAAGATGCCGGCATGAAGCTCAAGGCGTTCTTGCAGGCGACCAAGGATCTCGAGACGACCACGACCGAGACCGTCAAGGTCATCAAGCAGAGCTGCATCATGATGGGCAACGAGCTCGGCATGAACGAAGCCGAGCTCTCGGGTGATGACACCGACGGCATCTGCGCGAAGGTGATCACGCAGTATCAGAACAACCTGAAGGTCGAGCTCAAGGCGAACGCGAAGCTCAAGATCGCGTACAAGCCGGCGGTCTGCACCGTCGACGCGAGCGCGTCGGCGAGCGGCGGCGCGGGTTGCTCCGGTGGCGCTTCGGCGGGCACCGGTGGCTCGGGCGGCGGCGGCCAGTGCGCGGCGGCCGCGAAGGTCAACGCGTCGGTCAACGCGAAGTGCACCGACCCCGAGCTCAAGATCGACTTCGACGCGAAGGTCGTCGTCGACAAGACCAAGCTCGAGATGACGGTCAAGGCGATGCGCGATGGTCTGCCGAAGCTGTTCTCGGCGACCGCTCGCTTGAAGCTGATCCAGGAGGCCGTGGCGGTGTGGGTCAAGTCACTCGCCGACCTCAAGGACATGGGTCCGAAGTTCGTGCAGTCGTTCGGCGATCAGGCGATGTGCATCTCGGGTCAGATCGCGGCCGCCGCGAACGCCTCGACGCACATCCAGGCGAACGTCTCGGTGTCCGTGCACGTCTCGGCGTCTGCCTCGGGCAGCGTCGGCGGCGGCTGAGTTTCCTCAACAACTCCGCTGGTTGTCGCCGTCGACGTGGGCCTTCGGGTCGCGTCGACGTTCGTCGTTTCGGCGTTCGACGCTACTGGCGTCCGAGCAGGCTCTGGTGTACCTAGCCTGCCATGAAGACGCTCACCGAATTCTCGACGCTGACCCTTCGCAAGGCCGCGGCGGCTCGTGCCGCTGCCGGTGGAGGCACGTCGACCGCGGCGAGCCCCGCGGCGGACGTCGCGCCGCCGGTGAGCGAGCCCGCGTCGGCCGAACCGGCCGAGGTCTCCGACGCTGCTGCGGAAGGTGGCGACCCAGTCGAGGGTGCCGTCCATGCCGAAGGTGCCGCCCCTCTCGACGGTGCCGACGGTGCCGACGGTGCCGAGGGTGCCGCCCCTGTCGAAGGTGCCGAGGGTGCCGAGCCCGAGCCGATGCAGGCCGAGGCGCCCGAGACGTCGGCGCCCGCCGAGGACGATCCGGTCGTGAAGGCGGTCGCCGAGGCGATCAGCGTGCAGCCCGACAAGGCGGCGCGGATCATCGAGGCGCTCGACATCATCGGCGATCGCATCGATCAGGTTCGCCTCGTGCGCGTATTCCAAGGCGAGACCGGTCCGCACGGTGCGGTCAAGCGCGGTGAGTTTCACTTCATGATCGATCGCGTCGCCGGCCAGAAGCGCCGCGACGACCGTCGCGACGATCGTGGCGGTCGCGGTGGCGATCGTGGACGCGGCGGCGGCGGTGGTGGCGGTGGCGGCGGCGGTGCTCGCGGCGGCGGCGGCTTCGGTGGCGAGCGCGGTCCCGCGAAGCCGCGTGGCCTCGGCAGCCTCAAGTTCGGCGTGAAGGTCGAAGACAAGAGCGATGACGATCGTCCGGCTCGCGGAGAGATGCCGCGTGCAGGAATCGGTTGGCAGTTGACCGCAGCGCCCCGCGATTTCAGCGGCGGCGGTCCCGGTGGTCCGCGCGGTCGTGGTCGTGGCCCGGGTGGTCCCGGTGGTGATCGCGATCGCCGTGGTCCCGGTGGTCCGGGTGGCCCGCGTGGTCCCGGCGGTCCGCGTGGTCCCGGCGGCGGCCCTGGCGGCGGCCCTGGCGGCGGCCCTGGCGGCGGACGTGGCTTCGATGGTCCGCGCAGCCCGGGTGGCCCGCGCGGGTTCGGCGGCGGTCCCGGTGGCGGTGGTGGTGGTGGTCGTGGCCCGGGCGGTCCCGGTGGCTTCGGCGGCGGCGGTCGTGGTCCCGGCGGTCCCGGTGGTCCCGCTCGTGGTTTCGGTGGTCCTCGCCCGGAAGGCGAGCTCCAGAACGCGCAGTCGGGCGAGCCGGCGACGCCGCGCCTCGGCCCGGATGGTCTACCGTTGCCGCCGCGCAGCAAGCGCCCGCGCAAGCCGATCGGTCCCGATGCAACTGGTAATGGCCCCGACGGAAAACCGTGGGACCCCGCGCGTCGCGCGCAGCGTCAGGCCGAGCGTGCGGCCGAGCCCGCAGGCGGCGATTCCACGGGCGTTCCGACGTCGGTGAATGAAGCCGCGACCGTGCCCGTCGAAGGCAATAAGACCGAATAAGCTCGAGTTATCGAAGTACGTCGTTGGGGGCGAAACTTTCAGGGCCCTGACGGTGTCGTCGTCATAGAATTCGATCTGGAGGATCTCATGTCGCGTACCTCGATCACCGCCGTTACTCTCGCTGCCCTGATGGCCGCCGGCGGGGTCGCCAGCGCCGACTTGTCGCGTGGCGTGATCGCGAACTATCGCGGCCAGCTCGTGATCACCAAAGACGAGCTCCCCGAGGGAAAGACCGACAGGGACACGATCAGCAAGATCAACGCCGTCCGCTTGAAGTCGCTCGAGGGCGCGAAGAACGATGACGTCGTGTTCTGGCACTTTCACTACACCGCCTTCCTGTCGAAGACCGGTAGCTCGACGCTCAAGCTCGAGTTCTTGAAAGAGGACGGCAAGACCCTCGCGGCCGATCAACGCCTCGAGGGCGTCGATACCAAGAGCAGCGTGCTCACCGGCGACATCTCGATCAACGAAGACGAAGGCCTCGCCGCGGGCAAGACGTACACCGTGCAGCTGCTCACCGCGAACAATGCGGTCGTCGCGAAGGCGACGCTGCAGATGGTCGGCGGCGGCGGCGGCGGGAAAAAGTAGCTACTTCAGCAGCGCTTGCACGGTCTCGACGACGTGCGCGGCAGAGATGCCGAGCTTCTCCATCACGACCTCGCCGGGCGCCGATGCGCCGAAGCGATCGATCCCGATCGCTTTGCCGCGCGAACCGACGTGCTCGCGCCAGCCAAACGTCACGCCGGCTTCGAGCGAGACGCGCTGCCAGCGCGCGGCCGGTAGCACCGACTCGCGATAGGCGTCGTCCTGCTCGAGGAACAGCTCCCAGCACGGCATCGACACGACACGCGCGGCGATCTTCAGCGCCGCGAGCTGGTCGCGCGCCGCCATCGCATCGTGAACCTCCGAGCCGGTCGCGATGATGATCACGTCGCCGCCATCGGCGAGCACGTACGCACCGCGCTCCGCACCCGGCGCGCCGGGCTTGGTGAGGACCGGGAGATCCTGGCGCGAGGTCACGAACCCCGTCGGGCCGTGGTCGCGCTGCATCGCGAACTTCCAGCCCGCGACCATCTCGTTCGCGTCGGCGGGCCGATACACGTGGAGGTTCGGGATCGCGCGTAGTGCCATCAACTGCTCGATCGGTTGGTGGGTCGGCCCGTCTTCACCGAGCCCGACCGAGTCGTGCGACCAGATGAAGATCGCCGGCTGCTTGTTGAGCGACGCGAGCCGCACGCTCGGGCGCATGTAATCGCTGAACACGAAGAACGTCGCGACGTACGGCCGGATCGCACCGTGATAGTGCAGGCCGTTGCCCATCGCGGCCATCGCGTGCTCGCGAATGCCGAACCGCACGTTGCGGCCGTTGCCCTCTGGATCGTAGTCGCCGCCGGCGACCATGGTCTTCGTCGATCCGGCGAGGTCGGCGTCGCCGCCGAACAGCCACGGCACCTTCTTGCAGATCACTTCCATGACCTTGCCGCACGCCGAGCGCGTCGCGATCGGCTTGTCGAACGTCGGCATGTCGGCGTCCCAGCCCGCGGGCAGGTCGCCGTTGATCGCCAGCTCGAGCGACGCGGCGAGCTCCGGGAACGCCGCCTTGTACGCGGCGAACCGCTGGTCCCACTCGGCATGCACCACCGCACCCGCCTTGCCGGGTTCGGCCATGTGCGCGCGCACCTCGTCGGGAACGTAGAACTTCTTCTCGGGATCCCAGCCGAGGAACACCTTGGTCGCGGCGACCTCGGCCTCGCCGAGCGGCGAACCGTGCGCCGCGCTCGTGCCGTGCTTCTTCGGCGAGCCATAGCCGATCGTCGTGTTGATCACGATGATCGACGGCCGATGGGTCTCGGCCTTCGCGTTCGTGATCGCCGCTTCGATCGCGCCGAGATCGGTGTCGCCGTTCGGCACGTGTTGCACGTGCCAGCCGTACGCGTCGAACCGCTTGTCGACGTCCTCGTCCATGATCAGCTTCAACGGTCCGTCGAGCGTCACGTGGTTCGCGTCGTACAGCCACGTCAGCTTGCCGAGCCGCAGGTGGCCCGCGAGGCTCGCAGCTTCCTGGCACACGCCTTCCATGATGTCGCCGTCGGAGACCAGCGTGTACGTGTGGTGATCGATGATCGCGTGGCCCGGACGATTGAACGTCGTCGCGAGGTAGCGCTCCGCGAGCGCCATGCCGACCGAGTTGCCGGCGCCTTGGCCGAGCGGACCGGTCGTCGCTTCGACGCCCGGCGTGAGGTGCCACTCCGGGTGACCGGGGGTGATCGAATCCCATTGCCGGAACTGCTTGAGGTCGTCGAGCGACAGCTTGTAGCCGTGCAGGTGCAGCAGGCTGTACAGCAGTGTCGAGCCGTGGCCGGCCGAGAGCACGAAGCGATCGCGATCGAACCAGTTCGGTGCGCTCGGGTCGTGCTTCAGGTGCTTCTGCCACAGCGTGTAGGCCATCGGCGCGCAACCCATCGGCAAGCCCGGGTGTCCCGAGTTCGCCTTTTGAACGGCGTCGATCGCGAGCGTCCGAATCGTATTGATCGCCAGCGTCGGAAGGTCGGTGGTCATCGTCGGGCGGACCCTATCATTTTGTCTGCTACGATGCTCCGCCATGCGGAGCGCGTGTTCGTTGGTGTTGATCCTTTTCGCGTGCGGAAGCGCACCCAGCAATCTGCCCCTCGAGGCGCCGACGCCCCGACCACCTCCTGCCCCGCTCCCGATCGCGAATGCGAGTTGCCCGGCAGTACCTGTGACGATGCTGGCGACGCTGGCGCCGCCCCCGGTCGCGGACGTCGCGATTCCGGATTCCCACGAGGTCGAGTGGTTCGCCCCCGCATGGAAGAAGGTCGGGCTCGGTCAGACGATCTCGTTCTCGACATCGGTGGTCGATCAGGATCTCGACGAGACCCGCGTCGAGGTCACGCGCATGCCGTTCTCCGCGCGGTTCGATCCCATCACCCAGACCGTGGTGTGGACACCGGCGATCAGCGACCTGCCGAAGGCCGACTTCGAGGTCACGATCACGCAGCCCGGGCGCGCGAAGAAGCTGACGAAGGCGTTCTCGATCGCGGTCGTGAAGGACGTCCAGCCGGTGCCGGTCGCGCCGACCCAGTCCGCGATGATCGAGACGATGTTGCTGATCCACGCGCCGAAGCGCCTCGAGCAGGTCAACAAGGACTGGCCGGTCGACCGGCTCCTCGAATTCGGTGCGCAGACGTTCAAGCTCCAGATCCCGGAGCCGCAGCGCTCGCAGTTGAAGACCGACCTGACCGCGAAGCTCGCGTACGACCAGATGCTGATCGGCCTCGCCGAGACCAATCAGAACCCGCGGCTCGATCCGCGCTCGCCGCAGTTCGATCGCGCGGCGTTCGGCGATCCGAAGAGCTGGCACATCGTCGCGGTGCGGCCGCGGATCGACAAGGCGTGGACCGAGTTGCGCGTGGTCTACAAGGCGGCGTCGGTCGAGCCGGTGTACGCGATGTTCCGGCTGCGGCCGGTCGTCGAGTACGTGCCCGCGCTGCCGCGCCCCGACGAGGAGCGCGATGCGAACAACAAGTTGTTCCTCGGCATGGTCGCGAAGCACCTGATGAAGAACGGCGCGCCGAACCCGGCGTTCGTCAAGGACGAGGTCGCGCACGGCAAGGCGGTGTCGGCGCTGATGACCGACGTGATGATGTTCGACGATACGAAGACCAAGCCCTATCTGCACGGCTTCTCGATCGGCATCGCGCTCGAGGCTCGGATGGGCGGCGGCTCGGCGCGCAACGCCGACGGCACGTACAAGAGCGGCGACGGCTGGGGGTGGAGCGCGATGAAGCCGTTCCGCACGTCGGATGGCACGACCCAGGCGTACGTCGACGTGGCGATTCCAGGGTTCTGGACCGATGCGGTCGCGAGCAAGGACGGCAAGACGTGGGAGCCGAAGTGCGCGACGAAGTTCAACCCGCTCGACCCGAAGCACGACGCCGGCTACGAGATCCTGTGTCGCAAGACGATGGGGTTCGTCGATCTGCCCGCCACGAAGGACGGTAAGCCGATCCAGGGCAAGGTCGACGCGGACAACCTCTACGTCGCGCACAAGAAGATCTGGATGACCACGACGATGGCGCTCGAGGACGGGCGTCGCGATCTCGGCGAAGAGAACGGCATGACCTGCTCGCAGTGCCACATCCGCAACTTCGGGATGCACGACTATCACGACCCCGCGAACGTCGATCCGAGCGCGGGCGTTCCGAAGGCGGTGAACCATGCGATCGCGACTGTGGACTTCCAGATCGTGCCGACGACGGCGTGGTCGGCGTTCACGCTCGAGTTCCTCGATCACCAACAGTGCCGCGGGAAGATGATGTTCGAGAAGTTCATCGGCGCCGAAGCCGCCAAGGGACTCACCTGCCCGCTCGCGAAGTAACCAAGCTACCGGTTGTCGGCAAGACGCAGACCGCGGGGTGGCAGGCGTTCACCGACGGTGGCACCGCACCGCGGTGGGTGATCGCGGCGCGCGCCGTGATGGTGCTCGCGTTCGCCGCGACGATTCCGGCGGTGCTCGGCATCGAGCACGGCAATCGCCTGGTGTGGACGGTGGGCATCGCGGCGTTACCGTTCTTCTGGACGACCGTCGGCTATCACGTGTGGCGGCGGATCTGTCCACTCGCCGTGATGGGCCAGATCGGCCGCATCGTCGGTCGTCCCGGTGCTCGCAAGATGGGCGACTGGATGGCGCGCAACTATCTCTACGTCCAGCTCGCGCTGATGATCGCGTGCTTGGCGTTGCGCCTGGTCGCGACCAACGGCAGCGCGACGTGGCTCGCCGGATTTTTCGGCGTCGTGATCGCGGCGGCGATCGTCACCAGCTTCGTCTACGGCGGGAAGACCTGGTGCAACTTCCTGTGCCCGGTCGGCATCGTCGAGAAGATCCACACCGAGCCATCGCGGTCGTCGACCGGGCGACCGGAGGAGATGACGTCGCAGTGCGCGCCGTGCGTCGCATGCAAGAAGCACTGCCCGGATATCGATCTCGAGCAGGGCTACTGGAAAGAAGCGAACGAGCAGCCGCGGCGGGTCGCGTACTTCGCGTGGCCCGGCATCGTCGTCGGGTTCTATACCTACTTCTTCTTGGTCGACGGTAGGTGGAGCGACTACTTCACCGGCGACTGGGCATACGACCGCAGTCTACCGGACCAGATGTGGTCGCACGGCTTCTACTTCGCGCACGCGATTCCGCGCATCGTCGCGGCGCCGCTGACGTTGATCGTCTTCGGCGCGGTGAGCTACGCGATCTTCGCGGCGGTCGAGACGCTGATCCTCGGATCGCGCAAGCGCCGCGAGCTCACGATCGACTCGACCTCGGAGCAGACCGCGCACCTGGTCACCCGCGTGCGTCACGGCATGCTCGCGTTCTGCGGGCTCGTCGCGTTCAACGCGTTCTACTGCTTCGCCGGCCAGCCCTCGCTGAGCAAGCTACCGAGCTGGATGATCACCGGCTTGGGCCTGGTCGTGGTGTTCAGCTCGACCGCGATGTTCATGCGGCGCCTCGGCCGGCGCGAGGACCAGTACGTTCACGAGAAGTTCGCGCAGAAGATCCTCAAGAAGTGGGAGTGGGGCGACGCGCCGCCTTCGGATGATCTGAAGGACATCTACCTGCTCCACACCGAGCGTACCAAGCAGCGCGAGGCACGGCTGCGCGCGTACAAGGAGACCGTGCGCGAGATGGTCGCGGACGGCCTGGTGACGCGCAACGAGCTGGTGCTGCTCGATTCGCTGCGCGCGCAGCTCGGCATCAGCGACAAGGACCACCAGCGGATCATCGGCGAGCTCTCGGCCGAGGAGCGCCAGTTGTTCGATCCGGCGTATCAAGGCTCGGTCGAGCAGCGGCTCGCGAAGCAGCAGTATCGCAAGGACCTCGAGCGCATCGTCGTCGAGGCAGCGCGCCAGGGCACCGCGCCGACGACGCTCGCGATGTTGCGCGACGAGCGCGGCGTGACCGAGGAAGAAGAACACGACGCGATGGCGGTGCTGATGGCGCCGGGCGGACCGATCGCGGCGATCTACGAGGCCGAGCTCGCGCACGTCGCGGAGCTCGTCGAGGCTGCCGAGACCGCGAACGCGCCGACCAACGACGGCAGCAGCGAATCGGCGAGCCTGTCGCTGGTCGAGCATCTCTGTCAGCGCCGCGCGTACGAGCACGTCGCGCACGCGCTCGGCGTGCTGTCGGTGATGACCAAGCGCGAGGAGGTCGAGCACGTGCGGCACCTCGCGAAGCAGCGCGCGGCGTTGCGGCCGATCCAGCTCGAGGCGCTCGCGGTCGCGGAGCCCGGGCTCGTCGGGCCGCTGCGCGATCTGGTCGCGCGGCTGGCACGGGCGGATCAACGGCCGCTCGCGTTGCAACCGATCCTGACGGTGCTCGGCGATGGTTCGCGCCACCTGCGGGCGGCCGGCGCGGTGCTGCTGACGCGGTTCGAGGACGACAAGGCTCGCGATGCGCTGCTCGCGTTGATCGACGATCCGGAGGCGATCGTGCGCGAAGCCGCGGTGCGCGCGATGGGTGCGAAGAACCGGCTCACGCGAGAGGTGTTGTCGAAGGTGCTCGATGATCCGGACGAGTCCGTGCGCCATGCCGCGGTGCGCGCGGTGTCGGGCGGCACGTCGAATCCGAACCTGCCGGCGATCGATCCGGGGGTGTTCGCGCAGACGACCAAGGGCGTCGGCAAGCCCGGCGTGTACGCGACGCTCGATGCGAACGCAGCGATGGCCTCGCTGACGAAGATCGAGAAGATGATGCTGATCCGGCAGGTCCCGATCTTCGCGAAGCTCGACGCCGACGACCTCGAAGAGCTCGCGTCGATCGTCGAGGAGACCCGCATCGATGCGAATCAGGTGCTGTTCAGCGAGGGCGACGTCGGCGATGCGGTTTATCTGATCGTGAAGGGCCGCGTGCGGATCTTCGTCGGTGGGCGCGAGGACCGCCCCGAGACCACGATCAACGATGTCGGCGCGGGCGCGTGCATCGGCGAGATGGCGGTGCTCGATTCGTCGCCGCGCTCGGCGAGCGTGCGCGCGATCGAACGGACGCGAGCGCTGCGCGTCCCGGGCGAAGGCTTCAAGAGCCTGCTCTCGGATCGACCGGAGATGTCCGAGGCGATCGTCGCGGAGCTCGTGCATCGCATGCGCGGGCTGATGGCGCAGACGACTGGATCGGTCGGACCGCGCACCAGCATCACGATGGCGGTTGCACCGCCGGAACCCACCGCTTAGGCTTTCGCGATGGCGAATCACCGCGAGCTGGCGAGTGTGGTTTACGAGGCAACCCGTAGCGCGACCGCCGGAAAGATCTGGCGGACCGTCGTGTTCGCGGGTGCGATGCTCGCGGCGCCGCTCGCCGCATGCGGTGGCAGCTCGAAGAACCAACCGACCACCCCGGCGCCGGCCACCGATGACAAAGCGGCTGCCGACCAGGCCGCCGCCGATAAGGCCGCGGCGGATCAAGCGACGGCCGACAAGGCGACCGCGGACAAGGCCGCCGACAAGGCCGCGGCGGATCAAGCGACGGCCGATCAAGCGGCCGCCGATCAGAAGGCGGCGGACGACAAAGCCGCGGCCGATGCGAAGAAGCGTCCGCGCGGCGGCGGTGACCGCCCGACCGGGCGCGGCTTCGTACTCGCATGACCATCGACGTTCACGCCCTCGAAGAGCCCGCGACGCGCGGCGACGAGATCTACGAGCCCACCAGTCCATGGTGGCTCTCCGGCACGCCGCTCGAGGCCGAGCACCATCGGCTAATGCGGCGTCGCATCGCGCCGATTCCATGGGCCGAGTCCACGGCCGCGGCGTTGGCGCCCGCCGAACGTGCGCGGCTCGCGGCGACCTGGATGCGCCGCTCGGAAGCGGAGTATCTCGCGATCTCGACGTTCTCGGTGCTCGCGATCGATCTCGTCGCGGCGATGGCGCCGGCCGACGTGATCTCGCTGTGTCTCCGCGCCGGCATCGACGAGATCCGTCACGCCGAGCTGTGCGTGCGGATGGCGCAGATCTATTCGGGCGAGCAGAAGCTGCCGCCGCCCGGCATGAGCTCGTTGCCCGACGATCCGGAGCGCCCGAAGCTGCACCAAGCGCTCGCGAACACGATGCTCGTCTCGTGCGTCTCGGAGACCTACGCGACGACCGTGCTGTCGGCGACGCGCGACCTCACCGTCGATCCGACCGCGCAAGCCGTGCTCACGTCGATCTACTCCGACGAGGTCATGCACGCGCGGCTCGGCTGGTCGTACCTGCGCTATGCGATCGAGCGCGGCGGCCAAGGCGTGATCGATGCGGCGGCCGCGATGCTGCCGCGCGCGTTGCGGGGCGTCGCGAACGTCGTCGAGCGCGAGCGTCCGGTCGGTGACGTCACGCCCGGCGTACGCGATCACGGCCTGATGACGCCGGCCGAGGAGCGCGTGATCTTCTCGACGTGCGTGCGCGAAGTGCTGGTGCCCGGCTTCGAGGCACTCGGAATTCCCGTCGGCTCGGCCGTCGACGATTTCGGAGAGCTATGGGCGCGCGCAGCCTGACCCTCGTCGCCCTCGCGGCGTGCACCCCGCCGGCACCGGCGCGGCCGACCCCGTCGGAGCTGCCGGCGCGCGTCGCCGCCGATTTCGAGCGCGCGGTGCTCGCGAACAAGGACGCCTACGTCGATCTGTTCGACTTCACCGCCGTCGGCGAGTACGAGATCCTGCTCCACCGCTACGACCTCGACGGTCGGATGAAGAACCTGTACGACGATCAGAAGGCGCAGTTCTCGACAGAGGACGGCACGCCCTACCCCGTCACGCGCGAGCGCCGCAACGTCGGCAACTTCTATCCGATCCTCGCGCAGCGCACGGTCGGCACCGGCCACTGCGTCGGCACCACGCCGCGCTCGCGCTACGGCCGGCTCCTCGGTCAGCACTTCGACGAGCTCCCGGCGTGCACGCCGCCCGGCTACACGACGCTGCGCGACGATGCGAACTTCTGGCTCGACCACGGTGGCGTCGTCGGCGTCAAGTGCGATGGCGGCAGCGGCGGCGTCGCACTCGTCTACACCGAAGCGCCGAACGAGCGCGGTTACAACCTGATCACGATCTACGACGACTGAAGCAGCGGCTCACAGGCCGAAGAACTCTTTGATGGCGCCGAGGATCCGCGCCGCCTCGTTCTCGTGATGGCGCTGGCGCTCCACGTCGTTCATCTTCGTCTGTTGATCGTTGCTCGCACGTCGCGTCGCGAGCTTGCCCGCGAGCTCGTTCGCCGCCTCCGGGCGCGCGAGCAGGATCCGCTCGAACGTAGGCTTGTCGACGCGATAGCACTCGACGTCCGAGGTCGCGACCACATCCGCGCCGCGCACCGCGCCGGTCATCAGGCCCATCTCGCCGAAGATGTCGGGGGCGTCCAGGCTCGCCATCACGCGCGGCTCCGAGGACTGATCGGGCTTGTGCACGCGGATCTCGACGCTGCCCTTCGCGAGCACGTAGAGGTAGTGCGCGACCGCGCCTTGGCGCGTGATGGTCTCGCCCTTCGCGAAGAGCACCGGGCGGACGCCGTCGGCGAGCACGTTCAACTCGTCCTCGGTCAGGCATTGGAACAGATGGATCGTCTTGAGCGCGGCGAGGCGCGTGGTGTGATCCTTCTGAGCATGGGTCTGCGCGTGATCGCGATCGTTGAGCTGGACGAGGTTCGCGAGCGCAGGGACGGCCAGCGGGATGTCGGCGCGCTTGAGCGCCGCGTAGACCCGACCGCGGATCCGCGAGTTGGTCGGGTCGTCGCTCGCGAGATCGATCAACCAATAGCGCACGGCGTAGTACGCCATCGACTCTTTGCCGTCGTGCGAGAAGTCCATGCACACGACGTTCGGCTTGGGATCGAGCGCGACGTTCTCGATCGGCGAGCCGAGCAAGCCCGCGGTGACGACGTCGATCACGTGGTTCGGCGCGTAGCGGAAATCGACATTGAAGTAGACCCACATCCGCTGCGGCGCGGTGGCGCCATCGCGATAGCCGAGGATCGTGAAGTTGGTCTGCAGCAGCGACGAATTCGGCACCACGATCGTCGACCAATCGCGCGTCTCGATCAGCGTGTGCCGCCAGCGGATCGCGCGAATCCGGCCCTGGCGGCCGTTCTCGAGCTGGATCCAATCGCCCTCGTGGATCGAGCCATCGAGTTGCAGCGCGACGCCACCGATGATGTTGCCGAGCGTGCTCTGCAACGAGAACGCGAGGATCGCCGAGATCGCGGCGCCGGTCGCGACCGCGCCGACCGGATCGAGGCCGTGGTCGGCCAGGATGCTGACCGTCGCGACGACGTAGCCGACGCCGACGAGGATATCGCTGATGATCGTCGGCACGCTGAAGCCGATGCCGCGGAGCGCGAGCCGAAACACGATCGTGCCGGCCAAGCTGACGACCGCGAGCACGCGCAACACTTGCGTCGTGATCAAGACGCGACGCGCCCAGTCCGGTTGGTTGCAGCGATCGAGGATGTAGTACGCGACGAGCGCCGTGACGTAGGTGACGAACAGGATCGCGATGATCCGCAGCCGCGGCCGGCTCGTCGGCGTGAACCGATTGATCGCCGCCGCCGTCACGATCAGCGAAGCGCCGATCGCAAGCGCCCAGATGATCTCGGGCGCCATCGTCACGCTTCACCGGCGTCCACGAAAGCAAACGAGCACCCGCACATCATCACCAGGGCGAGCGCGCGACGCATCCCGCAATCATCGCATGGTGCGGCGCTACGCCGCATCGAGCTCGATGATGAAGCGTGCACCCGGTGCCGCTTGCTCGAGCCACACGCGGCCACCCATCGCCTCGGTCTGGCTCTTGACGATCGCGAGCCCGAGTCCCGAACCGCCACGATCGCGGCTGCGGCCGATGTCGATCCGATAGAACCGCTCGAACACGCGGTCCTCGTGGCCGCTCGGGATGCCCGGACCGGAGTCGCGGACCGACAGCCGGATCCGCTTGCCGCTGCGGCGGGCCTCGACGACGACCGGGGTGCCGTCACCGTACTTGACCGCGTTGTCGACGAGGTTCTGCACGACGTGATCGAGGCCGTCGCGCGTACCCAGCACCTCGAGGTCGGTCGCGACAGAGACCTCGATCGTCGCGGTCGGCGTGATGCCTCGGGTCGTCCGCGCCGCGTCGTCGACGACCTGCGCGAGCGGCACCGCGACCCGCTCGCCGACGACCGCGTCGCGAGCGCCGAGCTGATCGAGCAGCACGAGGTCCGAGACCAACGCGGCGATCCGCTCCGCGTTGCGCTGGATCGTCGAGAGGAACTCGCGCGAGGTCTCGCCGTCGACGGCGCTGCCGAGCAGGGTCTCGGCGTAGCCCGCGATCGACGTGACCGGCGTCCGCAGCTCGTGCGCCGCGTTCGACAGAAATTCACGCCGCACCGCCTCGAGCGCGCGCAACCGCGTGACGTCGTAGAGCACGAGTATCACGGCGGCACCCTCGGTGGGCTTACTGCGCGCCTCGAGCGGGCGCGCGCTCGCTCGCACGGTGCGGCCGACCAGCTCGAGCTCTTGATCGGCGAGCTCGCCGCGGGTCGCGCGCTGGACGAGCGCGACCAGCGCCGGCGGCAGCGCCTCGCCGAGTAGTGGCTTCGCCGCATCGTTCGCGAGCGCGACCGAGCCCGCGCGATCGACGACGACGACGCCCTCGACGAGACTCGCGAACACGACCGACAACAAGTCGCGCTCGCCCTGGAGCTCGCCGATGTGCGACTTGACCTCGCCGGCCATCACCATCATCGCGCGCGCGAGCACGCCGATCTCACCGCCGGCGGCGGTCGCCGATTGCGGCGGCGTGATGTCGTACTCGCCCTTCGCGAGGCGTTCGGCGGTCGCGGTCATCGATTGGATCGGCCTCGTGATCGCGCGCACGAAGATCCACGACAACAGCAACGCGAGCAGGAACCCGAGGCCGAAGCCGACGAGGAGGCGGTCGCGCATGCGCTCGCGGGTCGAGACGACCTCGCCGAGCGGCACCGCGAGCCGGATCACGCGACCGAGCTCGGCCGGCACGGCGACGAGGTATTGCGGCGGTCCGTCGACGCGGAGCTCGCGCACCGCGTGGCCGACCACACCCCGCTGCGCCTGCGCGATCTCGGTCGCCTCGCCGATCGGCCGCCCGACCGACTGCGGCTCGAGCGAGTCGCCCTGCACGAGGCCGTCGCCGCCGATGATCGTGAGCCGGGTGCCGGTGACCGCGCCGAGCCGCCGCGCGAGCTCGTCGGGCTTGGCCTCGGTCGCGAGCCACCCCGCGACGGCGTGGCCCTGATCGGTCAACCGCTTGTCGAGCGAGGCGATCAGATCGCGGGCCAGCGCGTGCTCGATCACGTACAGCGTGCCGCCACCGACCAGCACGAACAGCGTCAGGAACAGCGCGAGCAGCCGATTGCGAAGCGTCGAGCGCACGCGCTAGACGTCGCGCTTCGCCCGGTAGCCGAAGCCGTGCACGGTCTCGATCACGTCCGCCGCGGTGCCGAGGCTGACCCGCAGCCGGCGGACGTGAACATCGACGGTGCGCGTGTTGATGTCGCCGCGCATCTCCCAGACCTGTTCGAGCAGCTCCTCGCGCGAGAACACGCGGCCGGGATCCGAGACCAACAGCTGGAGCAGCTTGTACTCGAGCGGGCGCAACTGGGTCCGCTCGCCGGCGATCCGGACATCGTGGGTCACCGGATCGAGCGCGATCGTGCCGGCCTTGAGGACCGCACCGGTGCTCGTCGTCGGGCGCGCGCGGCGCTCGGCGAGGCGATTCGCGATCGCGGTGACGCGCAGCACGACCTCGCGCACCACGAACGGCTTCACGACATAGTCATCGGCACCGACCTCGAGGCCGAGGATGCGATCTTCGGCCTCGCCCTTCGCGGTCAGCATCAACACGCCGGTGTCGGCGATCGCGGCGTCGGCGCGGATCGCCTTGCACACGTCGTAGCCGGACTGATCGGGCAGCATGAGATCCAGCAGCACGACGTCGGGGGTGTGCGCCTTCACCGCGGCGAGTCCCTCGGCACCGGTCAGCGCAGTCTCGACGACGAAGTTGGCCGCGCGCAGGTTGAACTCGAGCAAGCGCGCGACATCGCGTTCGTCTTCGATGATGACCACCCGGCGTTCCATTCTCTTTGTTATACCGCGATAATCTCGGTCCGAAGTGACCAAGCTCCGGCCCGAAACGATCGCCGCGAAAGCCGGCTTCGATCACGACCCCGGCACCGGTGCGATCGTGCCGCCGATCCACATGGCGACGACGTACGCGCGCGACGCCGCGTATCAACTGATCGACGGCCGCGACTACACGCGCGACAAGAATCCGACGCTGCTCTCGGCAGAGCGCACCCTCGCCGAGCTCGAAGGCGGCGCGGCGGCGATCGTCAACGCGTCGGGCATGGCCGCCGCGACCTCCGTGTTTCGCGCGTGGCTGCGTCCGGGACAGCACGCGATCATGCCGAACACCGGCTACTTCGGGCTGCGCAACTGGGCTACCGCCTGGAGCCGCGCGTGGGGTGTGGCGATCGACGTCGTCGACACGACCGATCTCGCAGCGATCGCTGCGGCGCTGCGATCGACGACGAAGCTGGTGTGGATCGAGACGCCCGCCAATCCGACGTGGGAGGTCACCGACATCGCCGCGGTCGCCGAGCTCGCACATCGCGGCGGCGCGCGGCTCGCCGTCGACTCGACGTGCGCGACGCCGGTCCACACGCGCCCGCTCGCGCTCGGTGCCGACCTCGTGATGCACTCGGCGACGAAGTACCTCGGCGGCCACTCCGACGTGCTCGCCGGCGCGCTCGTCACCGCGCGCCGCGACGACGCGTGGGCCGCGCTCGAGGAGCTCCGCCACGTCGAGGGCGCGTGCCTTGGCCCGATGGAAGCGTGGTTGCTGCAGCGCGGTCTGCGCACGCTGTTCGCTCGCGTCGAGCGGCAGAGCCGCAGCGCGCTCGCGCTCGCGCAGCGGCTCGCCGCGCGCGGTGTCGCCGTCGACTATCCGGGCCTGCCGACGCATCCGCAGCACGCGGTCGCGGTGCGCCAGATGAAGCAGGGCTTCGGCGGCATGCTGTCGATCCGCGTCGCGCGGCCACTCGAGGTCGTCGCGAAGCTCCGCGTGTGGACGCCGGCGACCTCGCTCGGCGGCTGCGAGAGCCTGGTCGAACACCGCCACACCGTCGAGGGGCCGGACTCGCCGACCCCACCGGAGCTGCTGCGGCTCTCGGTCGGGCTCGAGCACGAGGACGATCTGTTCGAAGACCTGGTGGCCGCGCTGTGAAGCTGCGGGTCGCGACCTGTGCGGTGTTGCCCGAGCTCGATGCGGACGCCGCGCCGCTCGCCGCCGCCCTGGATCGCGCCGGTATCGACCACGAGCTGGTCGCCTGGGATGATCCGCAGGCCGACTGGGATGCCGCGATCCCCACGATCGTTCGCTCGACGTGGAACTACGCGCTCGACGTCGAGCGCTTCCTCGCATGGGTCGCTCGGATCGCCGCCGCCGCCGTATGGAACCCACCCGCGATCATTCGCGGCAACGTCTACAAGCGCTATCTGCTCGAGCTCGCGGCGCGCGGCGTCCCCGTGATCCCGACGACGCTGGTCGAGCGCGGTGGCACGATCGAGGTTCCACGCGAGCGCATCGTGATCAAGCCCGAGGTCGGCGCCGGCTCGTTGAACGCGCGGAGGTTCGCCGCCGGCGATGCCGCGGCGATCGCGCACTGCGCGGCGATCACCGCCCGCGGCGCCGCGTTGGTCCAGCCGTACATCGCCTCGGTCGAGGACTACGGCGAGCGCTCGCTGATCTGGATCGACGGCGAGCTGTCGCACGCGATCCGCAAATCGCCGCGCCTGTCCGGCGATGCCGAGAGCGTGACCGGCCCGATGCCGATCGCCGACGACGAGCGCGCGATCGCCCTCGCCGCGCTCGCCCCGATCGCGGATCAGCTCCTCTACGCGCGCTGCGACCTCGTGCGGGGTGCCGACGGCCTACCGATGATCATGGAGCTCGAGCTCGTCGAGCCGTCGCTGTTCTTCGCCAAGCATCCGCCGGCCGCGGAGCGCTTCGTGGCCGGATTAGTTCGCCGGCTGTAGCTGATCGGCGAGGCGGTCGAGGGACTCGACCGTCCACGCGCCGTACCAGAACAGATCCTTGCCGCTGACCCGCACGATCCGCGCGCGCGGCACCGCGGCATGCAACACCGCCTCGTCGTCGACGGAGAACGCATGCGGTTCGTCGGGCAGCACGACGACGTCCGGATCGCGCCTGGTCAACTCCTCGAGCGTCGGGCGCGGGTAGCGCACGTCGCGCCCCGTCGCCTCGGCCTCGGGTCCCTTGCCGAGATCCGCGGCGAGCGGATACAGGCGCAACCGATCGCCGAACGCATTGCCGATACCGATCCGCGCGAGCACGTCGGAGCCGAACGTATCGCCGTTGAGCGTCATCAGCGGATCCATCCAGATCGGCACGAACGCGCGCTCGCGCGCCTCGAGCGGCGGCAGCGCCATCAACTCGTAGCCGCGCTTCACGAGCGCCTTGCCGGGCTCGCCGACCTCGAGGATCCGTGCGAGCCGCGCGAGGTGACCGATGCCTTGCTCGACCCGCCGCGGCAGCGACACCAGGACCTTCACGCCACGCGCCGCGATCGCCTCGAGCGGCTTGCGCGCGTTCTCTTCCTGATTCGCGATCACGAAGTCGGGCTCGAGCGCGACGACCGCTTCGACATCGACGTCCTTCGTCCCTCCGACCACCATCGCTGCGGCGGCGTGCTCGCAATACGACGTGCGCCCGACGATCCGATCGCCGGCGCCGAGCGCGACCACGCTGTACGTGTCGCTCGGGACCAGCGAGACGATGCGCTGGGGAGCGCGCGGGAAGATCAACGTTCGACCCAGATCGTCGTCGATGCGAAGCACGGGTGCCGTATAGCACTCGTGCTAGGTTTGGGCGTGGCCCCTACGTCCGGAAAGGCAACCGAAGATCCGATGGTCGCGAGGGCGTTCGGCGCCGGCTCGCAAGACGATCTCGAGTCGCTGATCGGCAACCTCAACCCGACCGAAGCTGATTACTTCCTGAAGAAGCTCGAGGCCGCGCTGCGCAAGCGCCGGATCATGCTGTCGGGCTACATCGTCGCGATGGTCGCGTGGCTGATCGGCATGGTGTGCGCCATCGCATACTTCGGCATGGCCTCGGGCTTCACCGCGTGGGTGTTCCTCGTGCCGTTCATGATCGTGGGCCTGATCCTGTACATCTTCGGCGCCCTCGCCGAGCGCGCGGGCCGCGTTCCCGAGCTCGTGGTTACCGACCCTAAAACGTAGCCAGAGGCTACTATCGGGGCATGAGGCTCCTCGCGATCAGCGTCATGGTCGTCGCCGCATGTGGCGGCGATCATCCGAACAACGGCGACGGTGGCGGCAGCGGCAGCAACGAAGCGTGCATCAACACCGCCGGCCCACCGCTCGCGGCGCCCGTGGTCGTGACCGGCGCGAGCGTCGTCGCGACGAAGCTGTACTCGCTCGGCGGCAGCGCGCTGCTCGTCACCGCGCCGCCGAACGACGGGCGCTTGTTCGTGCTCCAGCAAGACGGCCGGATCCAGATCATCGAGGACGGCGCGGTCAAGCCCGACCCGTTCCTCGATCTCGGCGACCTCGTGCTGTCCGAAGCCCCGCCCGGCGAGCGTGGCCTGCTCGGCCTCGCGTTCCATCCGAACTACGCGTGCAACGGCCAGTTCTTCGTCGAGTACACGACGAGCGACTCCGAGACGATCCAGCGCTTCACGGTCAGCCAGACCGACCTCGACAAAGCCGATCCGATGAGCGGCGAGACCATCCTCAAGATTCCGGACTTCGCCGAGAACCACAACGCCGGCATGATGGAGTTCGGCAACGACGGCTACCTCTACATCACGAGCGGCGACGGCGGCGCCGCCAACGATCCTCGGCACAACGGCCAGGCGATCGATCGCACCGATCCGACGTGCATCGCCAACCAGTGCGAGCCGCTGCTCGCGAAGATGCTGCGCATCGACGTCGATCATCCCGCGAACGGCAAGATGTACGGCATCCCGGCGAACAACCCGTACGCCGGCGGCGGCGGCGAGCCCGAGATCCTGATCCGCGGGTTTCGCAACCCGTGGCGGTGGAGCTTCGATCGGGCGACCGGCGACATCTACGTCGGCGACGTCGGCCAAAACCTCTACGAAGAGGTCGACGTCATTCCTGCGTCGCAGATCGACGGCACGCCGGGCAATCCGCTGAACTTCGGCTGGTCGATCCGCGAGGCGACGCATCCGTTCCTGCCGAACGCGGGCGCCACCAACTGCAACAGCAACGGCACCTGCTCGACGGCCGGCCTGATCGATCCGCTGTTCGAGATGGACCACGCCAACGATCACTGGTTGGCGGTGATCGGCGGTCAGGTCTACAACGGCAAGAACTTCCCGGCGCTCGTGGGCAACTACTACTTCACCGACTACAGCGCGAACGTCCTCGTACAGGGGACCTACCACGCGATGGGGCCCAGCCTGTCGACGGTGCAGATCGCCGGCACGACGTTTACCGGCGCGTCGAGCCTGCACGCCGACGCCGCCGGCGAGCTGTGGCTGACCGATATCCAAGGCAACCTCTACCAGATCCAATCCGCGCCGTGAGGAGCCGCCGCCTGGCGTTACCGACCGGGCTCACCTATCACGTGCTCGAGTGGGACGCGCCGCACGCCACGTCGACGACGTTCGTGCTCGTGCATGGCTTTCTCGACTTCGCGTTCGGCTGGCACGAGGTCGCACCGCTGCTCGCCGCCGCCGCGAACGCGCACGTGGTGGCGGTCGATCTGCGCGGTCACGGCGATTCGGATTGGGCCGGCAGCGGTGGCTACTATCACTACCTGGACTACGTCGCCGACCTCGACGCCGTGATCGCGCGCGTGACGACCGCGCGGACGATCGTCGTCGGCCATTCGATGGGCGGCGGCGTCGCGTCGTACTGGGCGGGCTCGCGTCCCGATCGCGTGCAGGGCCTCGCGCTGCTCGAGGGGCTCGGGCCACCGGACCAGGCGAGCGTCGAGCTCGGGTCGCGCACCGCGATGTGGATCGACGGGTGGCGCAACGCGCGGGTCGCGTTCAAGCCGATCGCGACCCACGAGCTCGCGGCGCAGCGCCTGCGCAAGCACGATCCGCTGTTGAGCGAACAGCTCGCGCTGCGGCTCGCGGTGTATGGCACGCGCGCGGTCGACGGCGGCTTCGTGTGGAAGCACGATCCGCTGCACCTCACGATGGGCCCCTACCCGTTCCGGCGCGACGCCGCCGCGACGTATTGGAAGCGGATCACGTGCCCGGTGCTCGTCGTCGACGGTGCACGCTCGAACCTCAATCTCCCCGACACCGAGCGCGCCGAGCGCCGAGCGATGTTTACGAACCTGCGCTACGAGATCCTCCCGGAGTCGGGTCACATGATGGCGCGCCATCAACCGGCCGAGCTCGCCGCGTTGCTCGCTAGTCTGGCGTAGCGTCGACGACGCCCGGCGGTGGCGTGACCGCGCGCATCAACCGGCTGACGGCGCGACCCTTCCACTGGTACGGCACCATCACGCGGAACGTCGAGCCCTTGTTCGGCACCGAATCGAGCTCGACGTGACACGCGAGGAGGTCGGTCAACCGTGCGACGAGCGCGAGGCCAAGTCCGACGCCGCCGTAGCCTTTCTCGTCGGAACCATCGGCCTGGCGGAACGGCTCGAAGATCCGCTCGCGATCCTCGCGCTTGATCCCGATGCCGTTGTCGACGACCTCGAGCACGACGCCCTCGCGATCCGCGGCCTCGCGCGCCCGCACCTCGATCCGTCCACCCTCGGGCGTGAACTTCACCGCGTTCGAGACCAGGTTGACCAACACGTGCGCGAGCCAGCGCGAGTCCGATTGCACGAACGGCAGATCGGGCGCGATGTCGGCTTCGAGCTGGATGTGCTTGGTGCCGACCATCCACGTCACCGACGCCGTGACGCGCTCGACGAGCTCGGTGATATCGACCGCGCTCGGCCGCGCCTCGATCCGGTTGGCCTCGGCGCGCGTCAGGTTGAGGACCTCGTCGACCAGCCCGAGCAACGACTGCGCGCTCCGCTTGATCGAGGCGCACGCCTCTCTCTGCTTGTCGGTCACCGGGCCGTAGACGCCGGCGGCGATCACGTCGGCGAGGCCTTGGACGCCATGGATCGGCGTGCGCAGCTCGTGGGTCATCGAGGCGACGAACTGGCTGCGCTGGGTACTCGCCGCGATCAGATCGCGCGTCCGGAGCTCGAGCGCTTGCTCCTTCGCGCGCAGGAGGCGCAGCGTCGTCGACGAGAAGAACGCCGGCACGCCGACGACGAACGCGCAGTACACGATCGACGTCGCCGCATAGCCGGCGCTCGGCACCGCACCCGGCGCCCCGGGCACGGCGGTCGGCGGCAAGATGCCGGTCGTCATCCCGATCACCATCGCCGCGTACAAGACGACGACGAGCGCGGCCATCATCACGGTCACGCCGAGGTTCGACAGCAGCGACAGCACCGCGATCACGATCACGTAGGTCGAGAGCAGCGGACTGAACGGCCCGCCCGTGAAGTAGATCGCGGCGGTCAACAGCACCACGTCCGCGGTGGTGTTGAGCCCCTGGGTCTCCATCACCACGCGGTCTCGCGACAGGCCCCACCAGGCGAGCGAGTTGGTCAGCAGCTTGATCGAGACCAGGCCGACGTACGCCCATCGCCACGGCGTCAGATGAAAGAACGCGGCCGCGGCGGCGAGCACGCCGAACCCGAACGCGATCGCGAAGCCGCTCCAGATGCCGAACCACAGCTTCGGTCGATTCGCGGGGGTCGCTAGCTCGGCGACGAACGCCGGATACTTCACTCTTCGCCGAGCAGCTCGCGAAGTTGCGCGAGCAAGGCGACGAGGTCGAACGGCTTGGACAGGTATCCGTCGGCGAGCGTGCCGAGCTGCACGGTGCGCGTCGACTGATCCTGATCGTTGTACGCGGCGCTCATCAGCAGCACCGGCGTGTCCCTGCCGCGACTCTTGATCTCGCGGACGCACTCGAAGCCGTTCTTGCGCGGCAGTTGGACGTCGACGAGACACAGGTCGGGCGCGTCGCGATCGTACGACGCGATGCCTTCAGGGCCCGAGGCCGCGGCGACGGTCAGATAGCCATTGGCCGCCAGAAAATCGGTGAGGATCATCTGGTTTACCGGGTCGTCCTCGACGACGAGGATCTTCTTCACGCAGCGAAGGTACCACTTAGTCGAAGCGGTTGGACGGGACCGGACCGCCTGCCCACAACCGCGTCCGCACACCCTGATCGAGCGGCCACACGCAGGCCACCAGGGCATCCCACGCGAGGCCATCGTCGGCGATCAACTCGTCGGGCGGCAGGCCCGGGCTCGCGACGATCTCGGCGGCGATCGCCTCGGCAGTTCGCCGATCGGGCTCGGCCCGCGTGACCTCGCGGCTGTCCGGATCGATCTTCATGACCTCGCCCCACGGCGGCGACATGCTCTGGCACAGCAGCGTGGTCACGTCCGGAGCGATCGGGAAGTCGTGGGTCCATGGGCTGGCGTGCGCGAACAGGATCTGGTCGGGGCGGCGCTGCGCGAGTACCGAGAGCGTCGAGCGCGGCAGGTCGTCGAGCGAGTACACGACGATCAGGCCGGGCGCCGGGACCCCGATCGTCGGCCACGGCGCGACCGGCAACCCGAGCTTCAGCGCCGCCGCGTGTGCGACGATCTCGTGCTCGCGGCCCTCGACCGCATAGACACACGGCACGCCGCCGACGAGCGGCCGCAGCCGATCGAGCCCGCTCGCGATCCGGGCGTACGAATCCTGGAGCCACGCGAACCGACCGTGCATCGGCGTCGGAAAGCCGTACGCCGACTGGTGCAACAACAAGCCGCCGGTCAGCACGTAGTGCCAGCCGCGCAGATCCTCGTGGTCGAGCGGGCACACCTCGGCGACGCGATCCGCGCGCTCGAGCATGCGATCGATCGTGCCCTTCATCGCCTCGTGCTCGGGCGCATCGACCGTGAGCTTGGCCGCGGCGGCGCGCACCACGTCGAGCCGGCCGGTCATCGCCGCGTCGAACGCGTAGAGGTACTGGCACAGAAAGCTCTGGGCGCGCAGCGTCTCGCGCTCCGCGAGGATCGCGTATGCGTCCTCGTACGCCATCGCGGTCTCGAGCGCCGAGACCAGCTCGCAGACGACTTCTTCGCTGTCGCCGACCAGCGACAGACACCGCCACAACACCGTCGCCGCGACCGCGGGCACGCCCGCATCGATCAGCGCGAAGCCGAGGTCGTAGAGGCGATCGGGACTATCCGGATCGGCGACGACGGCTTGCGCGAGCTCGTCGAGTTGCGGTGCACCGCGCTTCGCGGCGATCGCCCCGAGCAGCGCGATCCACTGTGCGACCTCGGCCGACGTCGCGCGACCGAGCGGCTTGCCGCGGGGCCAGCCGAACCGACCGCGCAGCTTGGTGAACGCGGCGTCGACGTCGCCCTCGGCGAGGGTGGCCCGGATCGCGGCAATCGCGGCAAGATCATCCCCCTCCATCGTGACCTACAACTTCGCGAGCCGCGCCGCCGCGTTCCACAGCGCCTCGCGGGTCTGTGGATCGCGCGCCGCCACGCTCGGTGGCGTCGCGACGCCGTCGCTGAAGTAGCTCCCGGAAGGCTCGGCGACGACCTCGCCACCGGCGAGCATCGCGATCGCCTGCGCACCCTTGTCGACCGGCGCGCCCTGCACCGGTCCGAAGCCCTGGCGCAACAGCTTCGTCGCGATCACGCCCGGGTGCAGGCTGTACGCGACGAGCTCGCTCGGATCGCGCTTGTCGGCGACCGACATCGCATGCATCACGACCGCGAGCTTCGATTGCGCATACGCCGCGTAGCCGGTCCACGAGGTCGCCAACTGGAGATCGGCGACGTGGATCCGCCCTCGGGTGTGCGCGACCGACGCCACGTCGATCACGCGCGACGGTACGCCGGCGGCGGCCGCGCTCGCGATCAACCGCGGCGCGAGCAGCTCGGTCAACAGGAACGGCGCGATGAAGTTGACCGCCAGCGTGAGCTCGATGCCGTCGCCGTTGAGCGTGCGCTCGTTCGCGAAGATGCCGGCGTTGTTGACGAGCACGTGGAGCTCGGGTGCGAGCTTCAGCACTTCGTCGGCACCGCGGCGGACGCCGGCGAGCGTGCCGAGATCGAACGACACGCCGTCGAGCTGCGCACCGGGCAGCTCCTCGCGCAGCTTGCCGAGCGCGAGGTCGACCTTGGTCCTCGAGCGACCGTGCACGATCACGTGCATGCCGCCGGCGGCGAGCTGGCGCGCGGTCGCGTAGCCGATACCGTCGGTCGAACCTGTGATCAGAACGACTCGAGTCACTGGTCAGGAGCTTAGTGCGATCTTCTCATCCCACGCAACGCGCGACGGTAGGCGGGCGGAACGTGAGGCTCGCGGAGCGGGCGATCCGCGATCCGCGCGCTGGCAACCATCGGCACCACGAGCGCTCGCCCGGTCCATGCCGAGAGCTTCGCCAGCGCCGCCTGCTCGTCGGCCGCGGCGAGCGTCGCGAGGTGCGAATTGTGCGTGCCCTGCGCCTGGACCAGCTCGAGCGAATCGGTCGCCCCGCCGAGGTCGAACGCACCGGCGCTCCACGGATCCCACTGGCCGTAGACGAACACGAACCGATCGCCCTGGGTCGCGACGAAGTTGGCGATGTCGTCCATCGCGACGCCGCCGTCGTAGGCCGGCTCCGCGGTCGGGAACGAACCGGCGTAGTCCGCGTCGCTGTAGCTCTCGAACGCCAGCAAGTACGCGGCGGTGCCATCGGCCGGATAGCCGAGCTGGAAGAACGCCTGGTAATAGTACGCGTCGAACAGGCCGGTCTGCTCGTCGTCGTTATCCGAGGGCGGCGACACCGTATCGAGGACCCCGAACAACGCCGCGTCGGTGGCATCGACCGCCGGCAACGACGCGCACTGCGTGACCCCGTAGTACTGCCAGAACGACCACTCGAAGCTGACGATCGCCGACTCGACCGAGGGTCCGAGGAGGACGCGGGTGTACGCGAAGTTCTTCTGGGTCGCCTGCTGCTCGGTCAGCGCCTCGAGCGCCGCGCGCCGGTTCGACAGCATCTCGACGGCGAGGTCGCGCACGTGCTGGCGGCAAGCGCTCGTGCCGACCTGCGCGATGAACGGCGGGTAGCGCGGGTCGGACACCGAGAACGAGATCGGCGCCACGTAGGGCACCGTGCCGTCGACGTCGTCGGGGAAGAACCGGCGATAGAAGATCGCGGTCATGCCGCCCTTCGAGCCGCCGGTGGAGATGTACGGGCCGACGTAGACCTGCTTGAGCGCGGTCACGATCGCGTGCTCGTCCTGGGCCATCTGCTTGATGGTCAGCTTCGACCAATCCGGCGGTTGCGGCCGCGAGCCCGCGAAGTAGCGATGCTCGATCGAGATCTGGTTGCCGGCGAGCAGCGAGGTCAGCTCGACCTCGTGGTCGAGGTAGTAGTCCCAGTAGCCCGACGTGTGGACGATCATCGGCGAGGTCGTATCGCGGTGGAGCAGCGACACTTCCTGCAGGAACGTCGCGCCGGTCGGATCGTCGTGATCGACCGGCTGGGTGAAGTGGAGGACGAAGTAATGGAAGCCGGGCGTCTGGGTCGGCTGCTCGGTGACATCGTGGACGCCCGGGAGGGCGGCGAGCGTGGGTACGTCGACCTGTCGGGGGAGGTTGTCGCCGCAGCCCGCGCCACCAGTCAGGACCGCGCCAAAACCGGCCAAAAGCGCCACCCACCGGATCATCGCGGGCAGCTTGCCATGTGTGGCACCGGCACGGTAGGCATGGCTCTCCATGGCCCTCTCCGTCGGCATCGTCGGTCTGCCCAATGTGGGCAAGAGCACGGTCTTTAACGCCCTCACCGCGGGTAAAGCCGAAGCCTCGAACTATCCGTTCTGCACGATCGATCCGAACGTCGGCATCATCCCGGTGCCGGATCAGCGGCTGCAGCGGATCGAGAAGCACATCCCGACCAAGAAGATCATCCCGGCGATCGTCGAGATCGTCGACATCGCGGGGCTCGTGAAGGGCGCGTCGAAGGGGGAAGGCCTCGGCAACAAGTTCCTCGCGAACATCCGCGAGACCAACGCGCTGCTGTTGATGGTGCGCTGCTTCGACGACGGCAACGTGATCCACGTCCATGGCTCGGTCGATCCGCTGCGCGATATCGAGATCATCGAGATCGAGCTGATCCTCGCCGACAGCGAGACCGCGGAGAAGCGCCTCAAGAAAGCGGCCGGCGTGGCGAAGACCGGCGGCAAAGAGGCCAAGGCCGAGCTCGCCCTCGCCGAGAAGATCATCGCGCACTTCAACGAGGGCAAGCCGGCGCGCACGCTCGAGCTCGGCGAGGACGACAAGAAGGCGATCCTGACGTGGGGCTTCATGACCGTGAAGCCCGTGCTCTACGTCTGCAACGTCGGCGAGGGCGATCTGCCCGACGGCAACAAGTACAGCGACCTCGTGAAGCAGCGCGCCGCCGACGAAGGCGCCGGCTGCGTCGTGCTGTGCGGCAAGGTCGAGGCCGAGCTCGCCGAGCTGCCGCCCGGTGATCGCGACGAGCTGCTCGGGTCGTACAACCTGAAGGAGCCGGCGCTCGCGACGCTCGCACGCGAGTGCTATCGCCTGCTCGGCCTGCAGTCGTTCTTCACCGCCGGCGAGATGGAGATCCGGGCGTGGACGATCAAGAAGGGCACGCTCGCGCCCGCCGCGGCCGGCGTGATCCACACCGACCTCGAGCAGAAGTTCGCGCGCGCGAAGGTCTACTCCGTCGACGATCTCGATCAGTTCGGCAGCGAGGTCGCGATCAAGAACGCGGGCAAGCTGCGGTTTGAAGGCAAGGAATACGTCGTCCAAGAGGGCGACGTGATCCACTTCCTGTGAAGCGAGGGCCCGCCGGCGTCGCGATGGTCGCGGCGGCCGCCGCGGGCTGGGGCACGTGGAGTCTGTTCCTCTATCGGGCCGGCCTGCCCGCACAACTCTCGAACGTGATCGTGTTCGCGGTGATGGGCGTGGCCGCGTTGCCGCTCGCACTGCGGGAACGGGTCACGCCGACCGTGCCGGTGGCGATC
Organism: Kofleriaceae bacterium; assembly: GCA_039935615.1. Classification (GTDB taxonomy): domain Bacteria; phylum Myxococcota_A; class Polyangia; order Haliangiales; family Haliangiaceae; genus JABFXX01. Next base: position 2,586 of record JBDTJY010000044.1, on the reverse strand, counting down.
GCGCTCGATGCGGACCGGAGGCGCGCGCGCGTTCGGTTCGAAGGTTGGGATCGGACCGCGGTCTTGCTCCTGTTCGCGAACGCGATCTGCGACGTGCTCAACAGCTTGTGCTTCTTCGAGGCGATCGGGCACACGTCGGTCGCGATCGCGGTGATCACGCACTACGCGGCGCCGATCCTGATCGCGCTCGCCGCGCCGTACATCGATCGGGTCGAGACTCGAGGCGCGCGACCGGCCGCCGTGATCGCGCTCACCGGCTTGGTGCTGGTGCTCGAGCCGTGGCACTCGAACGTCGACGGCGCACTGATCGGCGCCGCGTTCGGCCTGACCTCGGCGGTGTTCTACGCCGCGAACGTGTTCGTGGTGCGCCGGCTCGCGACGCGGATCGGGACGCTGCGCGCGATCTCGTATCACTCGCTGATCGGGGCGGTGCTCACGCTCCCGTGGGCGCTCCCGTACGTCTCGCGGGTCACCGGGCCGGCGTTCGGCTGGCTCGCCGCGGGCGCGATCCTGCTCGGCGTGGGCTCCAACACGCTGTTCATCGGCGGCCTGCAGCGGATCGGCTCCGGGCGCACCGCCGTGTTGACGTTCGCCGAGCCCCTCGTCGCGGTCGCGATCGGCATCTTGGTGTGGCATCAGCCGTTCGGGCCGATCGCGGTGGTCGGGGGTGCGCTCGTGCTCGCCGCGGGTATTCATGTCGCCCGCCAGGCGCGCTAAAATGTCGGAGATGCCGCCCCCGACCACGACGGTCACGATCGCGATGCCCGCGTACAACGAGGAGCACTACATCGAGACGTGCATCGCGAGCGTGCAGGCGCAGGACTATCCGCGCGAGCTGATCGAGATCCTCGTCGCGGATGGCCGCTCGACCGACAAGACGCGCGACCTCCTCGCTCGCATGGGCATGGAGGATCCGCGGATCAAGATCATCGACAACCCGGAGCGCCTGCAGGCCGCCGGGCTCGGCAAGATGGTCAAGGCGGCGCAGGGCGACGTGATCATCCGCATGGACGTCCACTGCGAGTACGCATCGGACTACGTCCGCAAGTGCGTCGAGACGCTCGAGCAGACCGGCGCCGAGAACGTCGGCGGTGCGCAGCGAGCGAAGGCCAAGACGTTGTTCCAGCGCGCGCTATGTGCGGCGCTGACCAGTCCGCTCGGGGTCGGCGGTGCGAGCTATCGCTCGGCCGATGCCGAGGGCTTCGTCGATACCGTGTTCCTCGGCGCGTTCCGCCGCCGCGTGTTCGAGACCGTCGGCATGTGGGATCCCAAGGCGATCACGAACGAAGACACCGAGCTCAACCAGCGGATCCTGGAATCCGGCGGCACGATCTTTCTGTCGCGCGACATCGTCGTCCACTACTACCCGCGCGAGTCACTGAAGAAACTTGCGGTGCAATACTTCAAGTACGGGCGCGGGCGCGCGCGCACGCTGCTGAAGCTCGGCCGGTTCACGAACATCCGCCCCGCGATTCCGTTCTTCATGGTCACCGGCGGCGCGGCGCTGCTCGCGATGCCGCCGCTGTGGCCGATCGCGCCCGTCGCGCTCGCGACCTACGCGCTCGCGACCGGCGCCGAAGCCGTGCGCGTGAGCCGCCAGGTCGGCGCGCAGGCGATTCCGACCGTGTGGTCGATCTTTCCCGTGCTCCACGTGTCGCACGGGATCGGGTTTGCGGCCGGCCTCTGGCAGTACCTGCGCAAGCCCGATTGGCCCGAGGAGCCCGAGAAACTCGGGCCCAAACGCGTGCAACTGCGCGCGGTCTAGAGTCTCCGATTTCGGGTTGCCACACCCCGCCGGGTGGCTACGTTGGAGAGGTGGTCGCGAAGGTCATGGCCGTGGTCGTTGCGCTGTTCCTCCTCGGAGGCACCGTGCAAGCCGCGAACTTCCATGTGGGCTCGTCCGCTGCCGTCGAGCTCGCTGATCGCTCGGTCGATCTCGTGGTGCCGGTCGCACCAGTGCTGACCGTCGCTCCGATTCGCCATACGATCACGATCGTGATGCCCTCGGTCGACGACCCGATCACCTCGTCACATGCGCCTCGTGCGTTCCGCCCGCCCCGCGGGTAGTTGCTCCATCGCAACATCGACTCCTCGGCTACTCTTGCGGAGGTACGTATGGCCACGTCTATCAACGTGCCGGTGTGGGCCTGGGCCCTGCTGGCCGGTTTGCTCGTCATCTGTCTCGCGATCGATCTGATCGCGCATCGCGGCGATCACGTCGACTCTCGTCGTCGTGCGCTCGCCTGGAGCGTCGCGTGGATCGCGGTCGCGATCGGCTTCGGCGTGTTCGTCACGCTGCAGTTCGGTGGCACGGCAGGCGAACAATGGTTCGCCGCGTACCTGCTCGAGAAGAGCCTCAGCATCGATAACCTGTTCCTGTTCGTCGTCGTGTTCAGCGCGCTGGCGATCCCACGCGCCGAGCAACGCCGCGTGCTGACCTGGGGGATCCTGGGTGCGCTGGTCACGCGCGCGCTGTTCATCGTGACCGGCACCGAGGCGCTCGAGCGCTGGCACTGGATCACGTACGTGTTCGGCGGGATCTTGATCATCACGGCGCTCAAGCTGCTGCGGCCAGAGGATCACAGC
>JBDTJY010000043.1:0-62923 GCA_039935615.1 Kofleriaceae bacterium | reverse complement strand
CCGGCGATCCGCTGCGCTTTCATGATCAGGCGCCCTATAAAGATCGCATCAGCAAGGCCGAGCACAGCGCTGGTCCGGGCGACGCCTTCACCTCGGGGCTCGGCCGCATCGACGGCGTGCCCGCCAGCGTCGGCTTCTTCGTGTTCGAGTTCATGGGCGGCTCGATGGGCTCGGTGGTCGGCGAGAAGATCACGCGCCAGTTCGAACGTGGCGTCGCGCACAAGCGGCCGGCGATCTTGTTCTCGGCCTCGGGCGGCGCGCGCATGCAGGAAGGCGTGCTGTCGCTGATGCAGATGGCGAAGACGTCGGCGGCGCGCTCGAAGTTGCGCGAGGCGCGCGTGCCGTACATCGCGGTGCTGTTGCACCCGACCACGGGTGGCGTCGCGGCCTCGGTCGCGATGCTCGGCGATCTCATCATCGCCGAGCCCGACGCGCTGATCGGCTTTGCCGGGCCGCGCGTGATCGAGCAGACGATCCGGCAGCAGTTGCCGCCGGGCTTTCAACGCTCCGAGTTCTTGCTCGAGCACGGCATGGTCGACATGGTCGTGCATCGCAAGGATCTCAAGAAGACGCTCGAGCGATCGCTGCGCTGGTTCGAGCACGGGCGCGATGCGAATCGCCGGACCGGCACGGTCGGCGATGTCGAGCTCGAGCTCCCGCAGACCGACTAGCGTGACCACGTACACCGAGCTGCTCGAGCGGTTGGTCGGTGCGCGACGGTTCGGCGTGAAGCTCGGCCTCGATCGGATGCAGGCGCTGCTCGCCGCGCTCGGCCATCCCGAGCAGCGGCTCGGTGTGGTGATCCACGTCGCGGGGACCAACGGCAAGGGCTCGGTCGTCGCGATGATCGCGGCGATGGTCGGCGCGGCCGGGCTGCGCGTCGCGACCTATACGTCGCCGCATCTCTCGACGCTGCGCGAGCGCGTGGTGATCGATCGTGCGATGGCCACCGAGGCGGCGATCGTCGACGCGGCCGCGCGCGTGTCGGCGGCCGGTGGCGACGAGCTGACGTTCTTCGAGCAGATCACGGCGATCGCGATGGTGATCATCGCGGCTGCCCAGGTCGACGTCACCGTGCTCGAGGTCGGCCTCGGCGGCCGGCTCGATGCGACGAACGTCGTCGCGGCGACGGTCGCGGTGGTGACGGGTGTCGCGCTCGATCACGAGGCGATCCTCGGCGAGACGCTCGCGGCGATCGCGGGGGAGAAGGCCGGCATCTTCAAGCCGGGGCAACGCGCGATCATCGGCGCGTCGGGCGAACCCGAGGCCGTCGCGACGCTGGTCGAGCTCGCGCACGCGGCGGGCGTCGCGAGCATCGAGGTCATCGATGCGGCGGCGGCCGACGTTCCACTGGTCGCGCTCGCGGGTGCACATCAGCGTCGCAACGCCGCGGCGGCGATCGCGGCGGTCCGCGCGGCGGGGTTGCCGGCGGTCACCGATGCGCTCGCGCACGTCGTGCATCCCGGTCGGTTCGAGCGCTTCAACGATCTGATCCTCGACGGCGCGCACAACCCGCACGGCGCGCGTGCCCTCGCACAGACGCTGCGCAGCCTGGCGCTCCGGCCGGTGCTCGTGCTCGCGATCTCCGCTGACAAGAATGCGCGCGCGCTCGTCGGCGAGCTCGCGAACGACGTCCGCGCGATCGTCGCGACTCGCTACGCCCAGGATCGCGCGATGGACGTGAGCGCGCTCGCCGAGGTCTGTCGCGAGGTCACGGACGTGCCGGTGACTCCGGCGCCGGATCTCCAGACCGCGGTCGCGGTCGCACGATCGATCGACACCGGCTCACCGATCGTGATCGCCGGCTCGCTGTTCATCGTCGGCGAGGCGCGCGTCATGTTCCTCGGAGCGCCCGCGGATCCGGTGCGGGTCAGCGATCCTCCGGCGACGACCACTTGAGGTCGAGCCGGGTCTGCGGATCGCCGTCCCACGAGCGCTGCCGAAACCGCGCGTCGATGTCGCGGCCACCGGCGAGCTCGATCAAGCCCTCGAAGAAGCCCATCGTCTGATAGCAGGCGGCCTCTTCGGCGACCTTGCCCATGTGATAGCGGATCACGATCTGCGCGGCGCCGTGATGCAGTTGCAGCACCTCGAGCGCGTCGAAGTCGAAGAACGTCTCGCGCAGCACGCGAAACCGGTTGATCGATTCGAGCGGATCGCCGGGGGCGAGCAGCATGGGATTCGCGTGGTGGAGCTGGCTCGCCGAATAGCGGCCCCACAGTTGGACCGGGAACACTTGATCGTTCGCGACGAACTTGAGGATCGCGTTGCCGAGCCGCTCGAACGTCGTCATCGGATACCAACCCGCGACGTCGATCGCCTCGGTCAGGTAGCGGAGGTCATCGGGCTCGAGCACCGCGGCCCATTCGGCGGCGCGGTTGGCCCTGACCATGCGGATGTAGTCGAGGAACAGCAAACCCTTGACTTGACGCACGTGCGGCCAGTCTAGCGATTTTTCCCGAGCGCGCGCGGGGGCTGGGGTAGGGGTCGGTTAGCCGGGCGACGAAGGCAAATTTGCCTCCGTACGCCCACCCCCGTACGATCGCCACATGCGTGCCGTCTTGCTGGCAGTGTTGCTCACCGGGCCGGTGGCGTTCGCGGCACCGAAGAAGTCCCATCGATCGGTTCCGAAACCGGCGCCGGCCACAGGGGGGAACGTCGTGGTTCCCGTGGAAGACAACACGGTTGCGCTCGCGCCGGGCGGGCAGCACAGCGAGGGCGCGTACGGCGGGGTGACGCCGGGCGTGGCACCGAATGCCGATGGCAAGAAGCCGAAGCGGCCCCCGGCGAAGGGGACGCTGTCGTGGATCGGGTTCGAAGCGAAGAGCGGCAACGCCGAGATCTTTCTGCAGTCGGTCGCACCGTTCGCGGTCAATCAGCACGTCGACAACGGCGCCTTGGTCGTCGATCTGGGCGGGCTCGACAAGCTCGGTCAGAACACGTGGCGCGAGGTCGATGCGCGGTTCTTCGACACGCCGGTCGCGCGGATCACGGCGAAGCACGTCGGTGCGGCGCGCGGCAAGAACGCGCACGCTGCTGGCCTCGAGGTCCGGATCACGTTCAAGAACCCGAAGGACACGCACGAGGCTGCGGTGCGCTCGGCGAACGAAGCCGACGGCATGTACTACCAGTACCTGTCGTTCGCGGGCAGCGGCGGTGGCACCGTCACGCCCAGCGATCCGTCCCCCGAAAAATGAGCTCCTAGTTTCGCGCGCGCGACAGTGCGCGAGCGAGCGTGTCGGTCTCTTGCTCGCCTTCGAAGGCATCGGTCGCGTGACCGTCCTTGCCGACGATCACCGTGTACGGCACCGAGTCGACGCTGTACAGCTTGCGCAGCGTGCCGTCGTCCTGGAGCGCCGGGCCGGGGAACTTGAGCTGATCGACCACGCGCTGTTCACGCGCTGGGTCGCCGGCGACGAACACCGCGACGATGTTGGTCGCCTGCTGCTTCGCGGCTTCGATCGCGTGCGGCAGCGTCGCGAGGCAATGCACGCAGCTCGGCGTGATGAACAGCAGCAGCGTGGGCTTGCCCGCGAGCGCTTCGATGTCGAGCGGGTCGCCGGCGAGCGACGGGATGGTCAGGCTCGCGAGGATGTCGCCATCCGGAACCTTCGCCGTGTTGCGGTGACACGCGGCCGACAGGACGACGAGCGCTATCGCCGCTAGCCGGGAGACACCCGTAAATGGCATACCCGGCTGATAGCATGTCCGTCATGAACCCGCCCGACCGGCCCGACCGGCCCGACCGGCCCGACCGAACCGAAGCGTCCGACGAGCTCCGTGCGGTCACGCGGGGGCTCCGCGCGCAGCTCGCGAGGCACGTCGCCGCGGGCGCGTGGGCGGCGCCCGGCGGGGCCACGGCGCGCTCGACGATCGTGCCGTTCGATGTCCCGGTCGGCGAGGTCTACGACGATGCGGCCGTCGAAGGCGGCCGCCGCTCGCTCGCGCAGATTCGCGCCGAGGTCGGCGATTGCACGCGCTGCAAGCTGTCGACCACGCGCACGTCGATCGTGTTCGGCGTCGGCGATCCGAACGCGCCGCTGATGTTCGTCGGCGAGGGGCCGGGCGAACAAGAGGACAAGCGCGGCGAGCCGTTCGTCGGCCCGGCCGGCGAGCTGCTCGACAAGATGATCGAGGCGATGGGTTGGTCGCGGCAGTCGGTCTACATCAACAACATCGTGATGTGCCGGCCGCCGAACAATCGCAATCCCGAGGCCGACGAGGTCTCGTCGTGCAAACCGTTCCTCGATGCGCGGATCGGATCGATCGCGCCGCGGATCATCGTCGCGCTCGGTCGCCCCGCGTCGAACACGCTGCTCGGTCGCGATGTGCCGATCAGCGTGCTGCGCGGCAAGTTTCACGACCTCGACGGCATCAAGGTCATGCCCACGTTCCACCCGGCGTACCTGTTGCGCGAGCCGGATCGCAAACGTGACACGTGGTCGGATCTCAAGTTGGTGATGGCGGAGCTCGCGCGGCTGGGGGTAACGCCGCCCGGCACTCCGCGTGGCTGACCCTCCGCACGTCGCGCTCGGTCTGCTCGAAGACGAGCTCGCCGCGGAGCTTCCGTCGCACATGCGTGCGTTCGCGCGCGCGCATGCCGAGCATCGTACGCCCCCGCCGGCGCCGCTGGTCGCGCGGCTCGCGTCGACGCTCGAGACCGTGCTCGCCGCGCTCGCGAATGAGGGCCTCGCGGATCGCGCGGTCGCGCTGCTGCGGCTGGTCGCGCCGTTCGCGATCGAGGACGATCCGTCGGTCGCCGCGATCCGCGCGCAGCCGCCGAGCTGGGACGGTCTGGTCGGGCTCGCCGCGGCGCGCGATCAGGCGTCGCGCGCGCGGTTCGGGATCCCGTCGATCGAGCTCGTGCATCGCCTGCACGGCACCCACCTCGAGGTCGGCCTCGACGCACCCGACGGCCTCAGTTCCGCGATCGCGGGATGGAACGACAAGACCCAGCCGCTCGATGCGGTCGAGATCAATGATGTGTGGAACTCGATCGCGACGCGGCTCGGCCTGGTCGGCGCGGTGCGTATCGATCGCAGCGCGATCGCGCGCCCGCGCACGTTCGTGATCGAACCGATGCGCGAGGTGATCGTCGTCGTGCCCGCGCTGATCGATTCGCCGGCGGCGCGGTTCGCTGTGTTGCACGAGCTCGGGCACGCCGCGGCCGCGTTGGTGTCGCCCGCGGGGATCCCGCGCGTCGTCGACGAAGCGGCGGCGTCGTATGTCGCGCGGCTCGCCGAACCACCGTCGTGGTTGCCGCCGCGCTGGGCCAGCGAGCTCGCCGTCGCGGCACGGCTACGCCGCACGGCACTCGCGGCGATGCTCGACGATGCCGAGTGCTTGCTGCCCGCGTTGCCGCAGGTCCCCGGGCGCGCACCGCCGTGGGCGCTGTGGCACGACCCCGGCGCGCAAGCCGCGTACGTGCTCGCCGAGACGATCGCGGAGCGGCTGCGCAGCGACCTCGGCGGCAATCCGCCGCGCGGTCAATTTGCCCGCGCACTCACCGCCGAACGTGATCGGATCGACCGGCGCCTGGTGTTCTGAACGTGCCCGAACATGGTTGAATGCTCGGCGGTGCGGCTCCTGGCAATCCTGCTCGTGACGAGCTGTGGCGTGCGCGCACCCGCACCGATCGATCTCGCGGCGCTCGTCGGTCATCGCGGCGTCGCCGACGCGCGGCTCGATCTCGAGATCCGGATCGTCTCCGATCCGAGCGACGTGCAGGCGCGGCTCGCCGCCGCCGAGCTCGACGCCAAGCTGCAGACCCCGAGCGACGCGATCGAACAGTACGAAGCGGTCGAGCGCTGGGGCGGCCCCCTCGGGACGCGCTGGCACGCGAGTGACAAACAGCGGTTCGCGATGTTGCTGGCGTCACGCGGCTTGGTGCGGCTCGAACGCAACACCGCGAACGCGCTCTACGATCTGCAGCGCGCGCAGAAGCTCGGCGGGGTCGCGCTGCCGCCCGCGGAGCTCGAGCTCGGGCGGGTCGCGGTCGCGATCACGCAGCTCCGCCACGTCGATGGTCCCGAGCGCTCGAAGGGACGCGCGGCGCTCGCGGCGATGGCGAACCCGGTGTGGGCCGGTGCGAAGGCGAGCGCGAGCCCCGAGCAGCATGCGGTGTTCGGCGTGTGGCTGTGGGCGAGTGGCGCGAAGCGCGAGGCCTACGACCAGCTCGCCGCGTGGCACGATCACGCGACGGCGAATCCGGGCTTCGCGGCGGCGTATCGGCGCGCGCTCGAGTGGTGGTCGCCGGATGCGGCGGTGGAAGCCCGATCGGCATCGGCATCGGGCTCGGCATCGGGGTCGGTATCGGCATCGGAGTCGGCATCGGGGTCGGGGTCGGCAACGGGCTCGGCATCGGGCTCGGCATCGGGCTCGGGCTCGGTGTTCGACGCACAGCCAGCGGTGCCGGCGGAGCCGGCCGACGATGCGCTGCCGGCCGACCTGCGCGCCGACGCGGCCGCGCAGTACGCCCACGCCCGCGCGGTCGAGATCATCAGCTCCGGTCAGCGCGGCGCCGATCGCAGCGTGGCGTGTACCTGCGACCTCTCCGACATCACCGCGTACCCCGAGCTCGTGCGCGTCGCGCGCGCGTTTCGTCGTGATCCGGCGATCGCCGAGCGCCTCGGCCGCGACGTGATCCTGCGCGCCGTCGACAGCACGCTCGCGCGCGCGACGATCGCCGCGTTGTTCGACGCGCTCGGCGATCCGGCGCGGGCGCGCACGCTGTGGCTCGGCGCCAGTGAAGAGAGCGACGAATCCGCGATCGTTGCGGGCTATGCCGCCGCCGCGGCGCGCGCCGGCGATGGCGACGCGGCCCTCGTCATCGCGGTCAGCGCGGCGGCGAGCTCGGGCGATCCGGCCGTCGTGTGGATCGATGTCGCGCGAGCGCTACTGCGCGGCAATCGCTCGCTCGACGCGCTCACCGCGCTGCGCAGTGCGGTCGATCTCGCCGGTGCGAACACGCTGCCCGATGCGCTCGAGCTCGCGAGCGAGACCAGCCGGCTCGTCGGTCGCACCGAACAAGCCGACCGCTTCGCCACGCAGCGCGCGCACCTGTGGCCGCCCGCAGCGGGTCATGCCGCGCAACACGTCGAGCTCGCCGAGCTCACGCAGCACGCGCCGAACGCCTCGGTGCTCGCCGCCGCGTGGGTCGCGTCCCGCGGTGATCCGCACGATGTCGAGCTGCGCGCCGCGCTCGTCGCCACCCTCGAGCGCGACGATCCGCGCCGGGCAACGCTCGAGACCGAGCTCGTGCTGCTGGCCGCCGATCGCGATCCGGATCGCGGACTGTCCGCCGCGCTGTCGCTGAAGTAGTCCGCTACTTCTTGTCGCCGTTCGCGAGTGGTCCCTCGAGCCACTGCGCGAGCGCCTTCTGCAGATCCTTCGTCTTCGGATCGGAGTCGGCGAGGTTGTTCTTCTCGTCGACATCGCCCACGAGATCGTAGATCTCCCAGCGCGATTCGCTGGTCTTGTAGAACACGTGGGTCTTGCCGTCGGCGGTGATCATCGAGGTCGCCTCGTGGGGCCATTCGCGGGTCTTCGGCATCTCGGCGAACGCGGGCAGCGGCGCGAGCGTGCCGCCGGCGATCGCGGGTACCAGCGAACGCCCGATCCACGACGACGGCGGTTTGACCCCGAACAGCGCGGCGATCGTCGGCGCCATGTCGACGAGCTCGACGACGTCATCGCGGGTCGCCGGCACGACGTTCGGCACGCGGAAGATCAGCGGCACGTGGAGCAGCTCGTTGTAGAGCGACATGCCGTGGTAGAGGCCGGCTTCACCGGGGTGCACGCCGAGCGCTTCGCCGTGATCGGACATCAGCACGACGGTGGTGTTCGCGGCGAGGCCGTCCTTGTCGAGCGCATCGAGGAGCTGCCCGATCACGCCGTCCTCGAACGCGATCTCGTAGTCGTACTTCTGCGTCCACTGAGCGCTGCCCTTCTCGGTGATCGGCAGGCCGGGGTGCTCCATGTACGTCGAGTGCGGATCGAACAGGTGCACGATCATCGCGAACTTCTGCTTCTTGCCGGCGAGCTCGTCGAGCTTCGCGATCGTCTTGGTCGCGATCCGCGGGCCGGCGATGTCGTAGTTCGAATCGGGGATGCTCTTGCCCTCGGTGTTGTCCCAGAGATCCGCGCCTTGGATCGCGTTGATCTTCATCTGCTTGCCGTCGGTGTTGAGGACGTCGCCGCAGGTCGCCGGATACTTGTCGTGGTCGCAGAAGTAGAAGTGGCTCGATTCACCGATCGTCGTGAAGCCGGCGGGATGGAGCGCCTCGAACAGCGTGTCGTTGTCGTCGTCGATCGTCGGGTAGTCCTTGTCGGTCTGCAGCCCCTTGACCTGCGACGGATAGCGCGACGTCAGGAACGACGGCACCGAGCGCGGCGTGTTCGAGGCCTGCGAGTACGCGTGTTGGAACACGACCGATTGCTTCGCGAAGCCGTCGATCCGCGGCGTCAGTGACTTGCCATCGCGCTGATAGCCGGTGAAGCCGAGGTGATCGAAGCGCAGCGTGTCGACGAAGATCACGATCACGTTGTCGCCGCCCGAGGCGGTCGGTGCGGCCGCCCGGTGGTTGTTCGGATCGGCTTCGACGGCGGTCGCGCGTAGATGGGCATCGCCACCGACGCAGTTCTCGTCGATGCCGTTGTCGGGGATGTCCTTCGCGCCGGGATGGATCTCGGCGTTGTTGTCGTCGCAGTCGGGCCCGCCGAAGAACGCCGAGTAGCCGTCGTGATCGTGATCGGAGAACCGGCGCAGCGCCGGAATCATCCGCTTGCCGAGGTATGAGCTCTCGGTGACCGCGACGACGGTCGCCTCGGAGGGCGTGCCGCGCAGCCCGACGATCGGCAGCACGAGCGCGAGCACCAGCCCGCCGGCCACCGCCGCGCCGCGCATCGGCACGCTCTGGCGGATGTTCGTGAGCGGACCGTAGAAGATGATCGCGAGCACGACCGCGACCACCGGCAGCAGCGCCGGGACCAGCAGCGAGCCGAGATCGAGCGCGCGATAGTCGAGGCGGTCGATCACGACCCACGCGCTCGCGAGCACGGCCGCGGCGATCGCCCCGACGACGAGCACGACGACGCGCGAGATCGGGCCGAGCGCCGGCACGAACGCCGTGATCCGGCGGGTCACGCGATACAGCGGCAACGCACCGAGCGCGAGCAGCGGCACGAGCCCGACGACGACCACGCCGAGTAACAGCGCCCCGACGCCTTTGCGCTGGACGTTGCCGACCAAGATCACCGACGCCTTCGAGACTCCGAGCGCGAGCACCGCCGCGAGCACGACCGCCGCGACGAGGATCGCCGAGACGGCGATGTCGAGCTCGCGATCGTCGCGCAGGCGCATGAACAGGCCGCGCACCCAACCCGGGCCCCAGGTCGCGTTGCCGGCGCCGAGCACGAGGCCGGTGCCGATCGCCATCGGCAGCGCGAGCAGCGCCCACAGGCCGAGCAAGGCGAGCGCACCGCCGCGCGCGTGCACGAGGTCCACGATCGCGAGGATCGAGGCGGAGGTCAGGAACAGCCCGATGCCGGTCGCGAGCCCCGAGCGATAGGCGGGAGGAGTGCCGTCGGCCATCGCGTTCGTCGTTACCACGGCGCGCCGGCCAATGCGACCCGCAGCTAACTGCGCTTGACCTCGACGAGCACGCCCTCGACGAACCGCGGATCGACCTCGGCGTCGACGATGTCGCCGAGGATCCGTTCGAGATCATCGACCCAGCCATCGACGAGCCGCGCGAGGATCGCCCCGGACGCGGCGAGTTGCGCCGCGCCGAGTCGTGCGGCGATCGCCGAATGTGCGCGCTGGCGCGCGACCGGCGACAGCTCGTGCTCGGTCAGGCCGTCGCGCAGGCGCGTGAGGTCGGCCTGCGACAGCGCGGTGCTCTCGAGGGCGCCACCGGCGACCACCCTCGCGATCGCCGTGCGCAGATAATCGTCGAGCTCGGGACGTGGCTCGGGCGCGAGCCCCATCGCGACGACGTCGACGCCGAAACTCTCGACCAAAGCGATCCGGATCGTCAGCGCGGTCAGCAGCTCGCCGGCGCGGCGCAGATCGACCTGCGCTTCGAACGGACGCAGGCCCGGCATCGGCGGCTCGTCGGCGGCGCACGAGAACAGCGGACGCGGCGAGCACAACCCGGCGACCAGCTCCTTGGTCGGCGAGCCCGCGGTCTGCGAGCGCGGCGCGAGCGCGAGCGCGAGCTTCGCGAGCTTGTGCGTGACCGTGTAGCCGACGCGGAACAGCCGGGTCAGCGACACCGACCTCAACGCCTGGGTCGCCTTCGCGAGCACGGGCTCGCCGGACTTCGCAGCTTCGGTGCGCGAGATGGTCTCGAGCCCGAGCGACAGCGTCGCCGATGCGTACAGCGCGCCGCGCCGCACGACCTCGGCCTGTCCCGGCTTCGCGCGACCGGCGGCGAGCACCTTGTTGACGAGCACCATCACCGAGCCTTCGATGCGCTCGGCCTCGGATGGATCTTCGATCGCCGCGAGCGCGCGCGCGAGGAAGCTGCGGCCGATCACTTCTTCGGCAACGGAGATCGGGAGCTTCTGCGGTTCGTCGTCGGTGACCGTGCGCTCCTGCGTGCTCTCGCCGATCTTGACCTGGTCCGGCATCAGCGGCCGGAACAGCTCGAGCGCGTCGTAGAAATCGACGTAGCCGTAGTCGGCGAGCCGCGCCGAGCGCCAGCGATAGCTCATCTCCTCGAGCTCGGCGGCGGGCTCGCTGCGCGCGGACATGATCGTGTGGCGCGCGAGGTCGGCGTCGGCGCGATAGAGATCCTCGACGAGCTGCTGGATCAGCCGCTGCGAATCGTCGTCGCCCTTGAGCTGCAGCATGAAGAAGCGATCCGGCGTCGTCATGATCGGCTCGTCGTTGTCTTCTTCGGGACCCTCGTCGAGCGTGGTGTCCCAGATCACGACCTGGCGCTGCAGCACGAGCGCGCGAAACTCGGTGTCGAGTCCGGCCCAGACCTGGCCGACCTTCTCGAAGCCGACCTCGATCAGCGCCGCGAGCCACGGCTTCAGCGCGGCGACCTGGAGGTCGTCCTTGTTCCACGCATCGAGATCGAAGCAGCCGCGAAACTGCTCCGGCGTCGCGAGCTCGAGCAGCGGTTGGGCATCTTCGAACCCGACCTCGTGGACGAGCTCGAAGATCTCGTTCGGCGCGAGCGCCGCGATCGCGCCGGCAGCATCGTCCAACGACAACAGCGCGTCGATCCGGCGGTAGCCGCGAGGGGCCGCGAGCTGCGCGCGGAGGCGGGCGAGAGGTCCGCTCGGTGGTTCGTCGGGCATGGAGGTATAATAGAGATGGCATGGGTAGCACGTCCGGGCCGAGCGCAGCGCCCAGAGATCAGCGTGATGACGTGCGCATGATCCGCGCGGCGGTCGACGCGACGATCGGTCAGGTCGGCGCGGGATTGTACGGAGTCGCGTGCTCGGGCGGCGTCGATTCGATGGCGCTCGCCGATGCGACGATCGCCGTGGCCGGAGCGCCCCACGTCGTGATCGTGACGATCGATCACGGTCTGTCGCCGCACGGTGCGCAGGTCGCCCGCGGTGTCGCAGCGTGGGCGCGAGAGCAGGGCGCGACCGCGATCGTCCGCGCCGTCGAGGTCGCGCGCGACGGTTCGCTCGAGGCCGGCGCGCGCGCGGCACGCTACGCCGCGTTCGAGGCGGCGATCGCGGAGCTCGGGCTCGCCGCCGTGCTGCTCGCGCACACCCATCGCGATCAAGCCGAGACCGTGCTGATGCGGATCCTCCGCGGCACCGGACCGGCGGGGTTGGTCGGGATCCCGGCGCGCCGCGGTCCGTATGTTCGGCCGCTGCTCGACGTGCCGCGCGCCGCGACCGAGGCCTATGTCGGCGAGCGCGGGCTCCCGACGTGGGACGATCCGATGAACGCCGATCCGGCGATCACCCGGGTCCGCGTCCGCAACACCGTGTTGCCGGCGCTCCGCGCGGAGAATCCAACGATCGATGACGCGCTCGTGCGCTTGGCGGCCAGCACCCGCGAGTGGCTCGCCGTGATCGATCGCGAGGCCGCGCCGCTGGGACAGTTTCCGATCGTGTGTCCCGAGCTCGCTCGCCATCCCGCGGCCGTCCGCAAGCGTGCGCTGGCGCTCGCCCTCGATCGCGCCGGCATCGACTTCGACGCGAGCCACCTCGAAGCGCTGGACGAGCTCGTGCGGGCGCCCGATCGCGGCGAGGTCGGCATCGACGTCCCGGGCGCGCGGATCGTCCGCAGCTACGCGGCCCTGACCGTGGCCGGCCGCCTTGGCGCCGAGGTCGTCCGATCGGCCAGCTCGAGCATCTCCAGCTCCGATGACTACGAGGTTCGGACGTGGCAACCGGGCGATCGGATGTGTCCGGTCCGGCTGCGCGGCCGGTCGCGGAAGCTGTCCGACCTGTTCATCGACCTCAAGCTCCCGCGCGCGCGACGCGCGACCGCGCAGGTCCTGGTGCGGCGCCGTGATCGGACCATCGTGTGGGCCGAGCACATCGGCGCGGCGTTCGGCGAATCACCGGATCTCCCTCGACTACCTCGCTGATTAGGCGGGAGATTTTGCCAATATTCGGCTTTGCAAGTGACTCCAAAGGGCCCATGCTAAGGAGCAGATAGCACTAGCTATCTTTCGAACGGACCATCGTGCGCCAATCTCATAAAACGATCCTGATCTGGGCGATCCTGATCCTCATGTTCGTGAGCATCTACTCGATGTTTACGGACGGTGGGACCAAGGAAAAAGACCTCGAGGGCGGCGCCACCGCGTTCCGTGCAGACCTCGCCAACAAAGACAAAGCCAAAGACATCCAAGAGATCCGCGTCGAGCCGCGCGGCCACGACGATGCGCGCTACGTCATCACGTACAAGACCAAGGGCGAGAAGGCGATCGTCAACGCGGAGTTCCCGGGCAAGCTGACGGACGCGATCGCGGACGCGAATATCCCGTACCAGGTGAAGTCGAAGGACGAATCGAGCATCTGGCCGCAGGTGCTCGTGTGGTGGCTGCCGATGCTGCTGTTGGTCGGCATCTTCTTCCTGTTCATGCGCCAGCTCCAATCGGGCGGCGGCAAGGCAATGAGCTTCGGCAAGTCGAAGGCGAAGCTGCTCAGCGATCACCAGAACCGCGTGACGTTCAAGGACGTCGCGGGGATCGAGGAAGCGAAGGACGAGGTCGAAGAGATCATCGCGTTCCTCAAGGACCCCAAGAAGTTCACGCGCCTCGGCGGTCGGATCCCGAAGGGCGTGTTGATGATGGGCTCGCCGGGCACCGGCAAGACGCTGCTCGCTCGCGCGATCGCCGGTGAGGCCGGCGTGCCGTTCTTCTCGATCTCCGGTTCGGACTTCGTCGAGATGTTCGTCGGCGTCGGCGCGAGCCGCGTTCGCGACCTGTTCGAACAGGGCAAGAAGAATGCGCCGTGCATCATCTTCATCGACGAGATCGACGCGGTCGGTCGCCACCGCGGCGCCGGTCTCGGCGGCGGTCACGACGAGCGCGAGCAGACGCTCAACCAGTTGCTCGTCGAGATGGACGGCTTCGAATCGAACGACGGCGTCATCATCATCGCCGCCACGAACCGCCCCGACGTGCTCGATCCCGCGCTGCTGCGCCCCGGTCGGTTCGACCGCCGCATCGTCGTGCCGCGCCCCGACCTCCGCGGTCGCATGGGCATCCTCCAGGTCCACACCCGCAAGGTGCCGCTCGGCGCCGCCGTCGACCTCGAGGTCATCGCGCGCGGGACGCCGGGCTTCTCGGGCGCCGACCTCGAGTTCCTCGTCAACGAGGCCGCGTTGATCGCCGCCCGCCGCGACAAGGACAAGGTCGAGGCCGACGACTTCGAAGATGCGAAGGACAAGGTCCTGATGGGCGCCGAGCGGCGCTCGATGTTCATCTCCGACAAGGAGAAACGGACCACGGCGATCCACGAGGCCGGCCACGCGCTCGTCACCCGGTTCGTCGGCGCCGAAGCCGATCCGGTCCACAAGGTCACGATCATCCCGCGCGGTCGCGCGTTGGGCCTGACCCAGCAGCTACCGCCCGAAGATCGGCTGAGCATGACGCGCGAGTTCGCGCAGAACCAGATCGCGATCCTGATGGGCGGCCGCGTCGCTGAAGAGCTCGTGTTCGCCCAGAAGACCACGGGCGCGGGCAACGATATCGAGCGCGCCACCGAGCTCGCTCGGTCGATGGTGACGGAGTGGGGCATGAGCGACGAGTTCGGCCCGCTGAACTTCTCGGGCGGCAAGCACGAGGTGTTCCTCGGCCGCGACTTCAACTCGAGCGATCGCTTGAGCGAGGACACCGCGAAGCGCATCGATGCCGAGATTCGCGACATCGTGTTCAAGCAGCACGCGCGTGCCGTCGCGATCCTGACCGAGCACCGCAAGGAGCTCGAGGCGATCGGCGAGGCGCTGCTCGAGCACGAGACCATCGACGGCAACGACATCGACATCCTGCTGCGCGGCGGGACCATCACCCGGCCGATCAGCCCCAATAAGAAGAAGGCGGACGAGCGCGCGGCCAGGGAAGCGAGCGAGAGCGCCGAACGTGCGAAGCGCCCGTCGATCTTGCCGCCGATCGGTAAGAAAGACCCGTCTCCGGAACCCGCGTAGGCACGTTTCGATGATCGACACGAAGGCCGGATCCGGACGATCCGGCCTTTCGTGCGTCCAGCCTCTCATCATGGGCGTGGTCAATGTCACGCCCGACTCGTTCTCGGATGGTGGCCGCTACCTCGCGACCGACGCGGCGATTGCCCACGGGACGCGCCTGCTCGCCGACGGCGCCGATGTCCTCGACGTCGGCGGCGAGGCGACCAACCCGCGCGCCGAACCGACCCGCGCACGCGACGAGCTCGCACGGGTGCTGCCGGTGATCGAAGCGCTGGTCGCGGCGGGGGCGATCGTCTCGATCGATACGACGAAAGCCGAGGTCGCTCGCGCCGCGGTGGCGGCCGGTGCGAGCTGGGTCAACGACATCTCCGGAGGGCGGTTCGATCCGGACATGGCCGCGGCCATCGCCGAGGGCGTGACCTACATCGCCGGGCACCTTCGCGGTCGCTCGATCCGCGAGGTGTTTGTCGACGAGAACCGCCCGGTGACCTGGCAGGAGGTCGCGGCCGAGCTCGCGGATCGCCTTGTCGGATTTCCAGCACACGTTCGCGCGACCGCCTGGGTCGATCCGGGCCTCGGATTCGGTAAGGGAGCGGACGCGCAGACCAACATGGAGCTACTTCGCCATGCCGGCGACCTCGCCGCGACCGTCGGCCGACCCGTGATGGTCGGCCCGAGTCGCAAGCGCTTCCTTCGTCGTTGGGTCGGCCGCGATGACCTCGATGAAGCCGAGCTCGATCGGGCGACGGTCGCGGCGTGCGTCGAGGGCATTCGTGCCGGTGCGAAGATGGTGCGTGTCCACAACGTTGCCTTGCTCCACACGGCCTTGACCGCGTAAAACAATAGATGTCAGCGATCGATGTTTCGATCGTGACTCGCGCCCAGTGGCCACACCATGACCGCGTCGATCCAACGCTTCCTCGACGGACTCACCGTCGCCTCCGTCGCCACCACCGTGGTCGACGTCGCGTTGGTCTATTACCTGATCTATCGCCTGTTGCTGACGATCCGGGGCACGCGCGCCGCGCAGATGATCGTCGGCATCGTGCTGATCGGCGCGGCGTTCTTCGTCGCGCAGCGCGTGGAGCTGACCACGGTCTCGTGGCTGCTCGACAACTTCATCAGCTACTTCATCATCCTCATCATCGTCGTGTTCCAGCAGGACATCCGGCGCGCGCTCGGCCGGATCGGCTCGGGGGTGCTGCCGTTCGGTCGCCGCCAGGAAGCGACACACACCGTCGACGAGGTCGTCGCCGCATGTGCGCAGCTCGCGCGCGCACGCATGGGTGCGCTCATCGTGTTCGAGCGCGACGCCGCGCTCGAGGCGTTCGTCGATGACGCCACGCGGATCGACGCGGCGCTGTCGCGCCAGTTGCTGGTCTCGCTGTTCGTGCCGGCGAAGGACAACGAGCTCCACGACGGCGCGGTCGTGATCAGCAAGAACCATCGGATCGAGCTCGCCCGCGCGCTGTTGCCGCTGTCGCGCGCGACCGACCTCGGGCCGGAGTTCGGGACCCGCCACCGCGCCGGGCTCGGCATCACCGAGGACACCGACGCGGTGGTCGTGGTGGTGTCCGAGGAGCGTGGCGAGATCTCGCTGTGCTTCAAGGGCTCGATCGCGCGCGACCTCGAGCCGGTGATGCTGCGCCGCGCGCTGGTCGGCCTGTTCGCCGGCGGCCGCGCCGAGCTGATGGCCGAAGAAGCTGCCGCCGCGGCCGAGGTCGGCAAGGCGATCGCGAGCATCGGCGCCGACACCGGTGCCCACGCGGCGATCGAGGCGGAGGGCTAGTGTCGCGGCGCGAACGCAACGAGACCCTCGGCTCGCTCGGACGATCGCCCGCGCGGACCTCGCGCATCCCGATCTCCGCGCCGCTGCCACCGCCGAGCGAGCCCCCTCCGCCCGAGCGCGGCGCGATCCGGCGCTGGGTCCATGGCGCGCTGTTCGACAACGTCGGCCTGAAGTTCCTGTCGCTCGTCCTCGCCGTGACCGTGTTCCTGCTCGTCAACACCGACAAGGATCGCGAGATCACGGCGCGGATCGGCGTGTCGTACTCGCTGCCCGACGACAAGGTGTTGGTCTCCGAGCGCCTCGACGAGGTTCGCGTCACCATCAAAGGCCCGTGGCAGCGGCTGCGCAAGTTCGACGAACGCGAGGTCGAGCGCGTCAACCTCGACCTGCGCCGCGCGCCGGCCGGTGACGTCGTGATCACGCCCGACATGATCCACCTGCCGTCGAGCCTCACGGTCACCTCGATCAGCCCGCGCACGGTCCACGTCGCGTTCGATCGCCGGGTCGAGAAGCTCGTCGAGGTCAACGTGCCGGTGTCGGGACGTCCGGAGCACGGCTTCGTCGTCAGCGAGGTCAAGGCGGTGCCGGCGACGATCAAGGTCCGCGGCGCCGAGAGCGTGTTGCGCGCGCTGGTCTCGGTGCAATCTCGCGAGGTCTCGTTCGAGGGGCGCGCCGAGAGCTTTGTCGCCGAGACCGAGCTCGTGCCGCCCGATGGCGTCGATATCGAGGGCAGTCCCGGCGTGGTCGTCCACGTCACGGTCGACGAAGAGCTCGTGACTCGCAAGTTGCCGGCGCTGACCGTCAGCGTGCGCGGCGATGGCATCGATCCGGCGAAGTGGCAGGTCACGCCCGCGCAGGTCGATGTCACGCTGACCGGCACGCTGCTCGCGGTCGAGAAGGCGAAGACTTCAGTCGCGCCGGTCGTGCGACTCACGCCGGGCGGTGACAACAGGCCGCGCGAGATCGCGCTCGCCATCGAGGGGTTGCCGCCGGGGATCGGCGTGAAGGTGTCTCCGGAGCGCGTCAAGGTCATGGCCGTGAAGGCCGCGCCGCCGTCACCGAGCCCGTAGGGTTCGTGGTAGGTCAGTCGTAGATGAGCGCGAGAAACGCGGAATTTGTATGACACGCACTTTGTTCGGCACCGACGGCATGCGCGGTGTCGCGAATGTGGAGCCGATGACCGGCGCCACCGTGATGCGGCTCGGCATGGCGATCGCCGCCCGGCTGCGCCAACCGGGCCGTCACACGCGGATCGCGATCGGCAAGGACACGCGGCTGTCCGGCTACATGTTCGAGTCGGCGCTCGCCGCCGGCATCGTGTCGATGGGCGCCGACGTCTGGCTCACCGGTCCGCTGCCGACGCCGGGCATCGCGTTCATCACGTCGTCGATGCGTTGCGACGCCGGCGTCGTGATCTCGGCGTCGCACAACCCGTTCGCGGACAACGGCATCAAGGTGTTCGCGCGTGATGGCTACAAGCTGCCCGACGCGGTCGAGACCGAGATCGAGCAACTGATGCGCTCGCCCGACCTCGATGCGCAACGCGCAGCTCCCGCCGACGTCGGCTACAACCGCAAGCTCGAGGACTCGCGCGGTCGCTACGTCGTGTATTGCAAGGCGACGTTCCCCGCGGAGGCCACGCTCGATGGGCTGCGGATCGTGGTCGACGGCGCGCACGGTGCCGCCTATCGCGTCGCGCCGGCGGTGTTCGAAGAGCTCGGCGCGACGGTGATCGCGATCCACACCAACCCGAACGGCAAGAACATCAACGCGGGCGCGGGCGCGCTGTATCCCGAGGCGATGTGCGAAGCGGTCCGGTTGCACGACGCGCACCTCGGGGTCGCGCTCGACGGCGACGGCGATCGCTGCGTGTTATGCGACGAGCACGGCAACGTGATCGACGGCGACGCCCTGATGGCGCTATGCGCGACGCGCATGCTCGCCGCGGGCACGCTCGCGAAGAAGACGCTGGTGACGACGGTGATGTCGAACATCGGACTCGAGCGCGCGATCAAGGATCGCGGCGGCCTCGTCGTGCGCACCCAGGTCGGCGACCGCTACGTCGTCGAGGAGATGCGCCGCGCCGGTTACAACTTCGGCGGCGAGCAATCGGGCCACCTCGTGTTCCTCGATCACGCGACGACCGGCGATGGCATCGTCGCGGCGCTGCGCGTGCTCGCGATCATGCGCGCCGAGCGAAAGCCGCTGTCGGAGCTCGCCGCGGTGATGACGCGGATGCCGCAGGTGCTCGTCAACCTCCAGGTCGAGCGCAAGGTCCCGCTCGATCAGTTGCCCGAGGTGATGAAGGCGATCACCGATGTCGAGCAGAAGCTCGGCGGCGACGGGCGCGTGCTCGTGCGCTACAGCGGCACCGAGAGCAAGGCGCGCGTGATGATCGAAGGCAGCGACGAGGTATTGATCAAGTCGTGGGCCGACGAGATCGCGGCCGTGCTCGCGAAGTCGACGCAGGCTTAGAGCAGGCGCAAGCGCAGCTCGAACAGCGCGCGCGAATCGTGGGCGCCACCGGCGAGCCACTGTTCGACCCTGATGCCGATGTCGACGGGTGCGGAGCGCAGTCCGAGCGCGATGCCGAGGTCGGTCGCGACGCCGTAGCGGTCCCAGGCGCGCCCGGCGAGGTCGCCGGTGCGAAGCTCGACCCGCTCGTCGAAGCCGAACCGGAATGTCGAGTCGGGTAGCGCGATGTTGCGCCAGAGGCCGGCCGCGACGCCGAGCGTGTCGGGGGACGTCATCGGGCCGCTGCGCTGGTGGTAGTCGAACCGGAGGTCGAGCGTCGTGTAGGCCGCACGCTCGTACGGATCGCGGAACGCGCGCTCGGCGAACGTGCCGATGCCGATCGAGCTGCCCATGTCGCCGCGGAGCGCACCGCCGAGCTCGAGCGCGACCCCGGCCATCCAACGGTGTTCGTTGTAGCGGCTCGGTTGCGCCGGCACTTCCTCGACCCCGATGTGCGGGTCGTACGCCTCGTCGAGCCGGCCGTAGACGCCCTCCATGTGCTCGAGCTCTTTCTCGATCGCCGCGGCGGAGTGCGGATCGAGCTTCGCGAGGCGACGCAGCACGGCGGCGGCCGGGCGTTGCAGACCATGGGCTTGAAACATCCGCGCCTCGAGCCGCAGCACGTTGGGGTCGTCGGGCGCGAGCGTCTCGAGCCGTATCGCGGTCTCGCGAAGATCGTCGAACGCGAGCAACGAGTCCTCTTGCCAGCCGTTGACGCCGAGCGTCTCGAGATAGAGGTAGCCGGCGTCGAGGTTGGCAGGGTCGGCCCAGAACGCGGCGTGCCAGGTCTTGATGTAGCTCGCCCAGAGGGTCTCGTCATCGAGGCTGCGCGTCGCCGCGACGAGCGTCGCGACGTGGTGATAGCCGCGGTGCATCGCGGTGCGATCCAGGGTCGGCTCGAGCGAGACCTCGCGCAACGCGTCCTCGATCGCGGCGTGCGGATCGGAGAGGTCCTCGTGTGCGATCGAGCGCAGTCGATACGCGTCCGGATCGAGGCCATCGAGTGCGATCGCGTCGTCGATCACTCCGAGCGCGACGTCCGGATCGTGCTCGTCGAGCAACAGCGCGGCGAACCGCAGCTTCGCGCCCGGCATCTCGTACGCGACGCGCTTCCACGCGGCGATCGCACCGGCGTGATCGTCGGCGGTGAAGTACGCCTCGACGAGCGCGATCCAGTGATCGTCGTCATCGGGCTCGAGCCTCACGACCTGCTCGAGCCAGCGCTCGGCGCGCGCCGGGCGTTCCCAGTCGAGGAATTGCTTCGCCGTCGCCTGCAGCACGTTGACGTCCCGCGGGAACTGCTTCGCGGTTCGATCGAGGACGTCGAGCGCGCGGACGTTCGGCCACATGTGCTGGGCGAGCTCGAGTTGCAACCTGGCTTCGCTCGGCGCGGCGCGGATCGCGGCCTCGAGCTGTTTGAAGGCCGCATCGCGCAGCCCGAGCCCGTCGTAGACGCCGACCAACAACCGCTGCGACGGGAGATCCCACGGTGCGAGCGCGGTCGCGTGGCGCAGCGCCGCCATCGCTCGCGGACGGTCGACGAGCTCGACGTAGATCGCGCCGAGCGTCGACCACTTCAACGCGTCGCGCGTGCGCTCGGGCCACTCGGCCTCGAGCTGACCAGCCAGCGCCGACAGCCTCTGCTGCGCACGTGCGACGTCGACGAGCTTGCCGATCAGCTCGGCGGTGACGTAGTAGCCCGCCGGCGACAGCGCGATCGCGCGCTGGTAGTCGGCATTCGCCGTGTCTGGATCGTGCGCCTTCACGAGCGCATCGCCGTGGCGTTCGAGCGCCGCGATCCTCGTGGGGACGTCCCGCGCGAGCTGCACGGCCTGCGCGAAGCTCTCGATCGCGAGCTTGGGATGATTCGCCGCGACCAGCGCATCGCCGCGCGCGGTCCACACCTCGCCGTCGTTCGGCGACAGCGCGAGCAGTTGGACGAAGTAGGCCTCGGCGTCGGCCGACTTCGCGATCGCGGCGAGGTCGGCGAGCTGGCGCAGCGCGCGGCGCGTGACCTCCGGCGAGGGCAGGGCAGCGAGGGTGGCCTCGTACGCGGCGCGCGTACCATCGAGATCGCCGGCGCCGCGGCGGAGCTCCGCGACGACGAGCCAGCACTTCGCCGCGAACGGCGGCGCCAGCTTCGCCGCGCGCTCGAGCAACGGGAGCGCCGTCTCGGGGTCCTTGTGGCGCAGATGCAGCCGGGCGCGGATGACCAGCGCACTCGCGGTCGTCTCGCCGAGGTCGCGCTCGAGGTCGGCCTGCGTGTGACGACCGCGGTACAGCCGGTCGAGCTTCGCGAGCGTGGCGTCGTCGAACGGGTCGTTCGCGAGGATCGCCTCGTAGCGTGCGATCACGGCCGGATCGAAGGCATCGCGCGTCGGCGTCCAGTCGCCCGGCGCGGCGAACGCCCGCGCCGAGACCACCGCCAGCACCAGCGCGCGACGCATCTGCACCGAAGTCATGACATCGAGTCGAGGCCGTGGTTGCTCGGTCTGGTAACGTTCGGCCACGCGTATGCTTCCCGTCGTCACCGCGAGCGAGATGAGGGCGCTCGACCGCGCCACGATCGAGGACATCGGGTTGCCGGCGCTGACCCTGATGGAGACCGCGGGGCGTGCCGTCGCAGAGGTGGCGCTCGCCATGGTGGGCGTCGCGCAGGTCGCCGTGGTCTGCGGGCCGGGCAATAACGGCGGCGACGGCTTCGTCGCGGCGCGGGTGCTGCGGGCCGCCGGTTGCGATGCGACCGCCTATCTCGCTGCGCCGCGCGCGAAGCTGACCGGCGACGCTGCGTTGCACCTGCAGATCCTCGAGCGCTCGGGCGGCGTGATGCGGATGATCGACACGCCGGCGGCGCTCGCCGAGCTCGCCGCTGCGATCGCCGGCGCCGCGCTTACCGTCGACGCGTTGTTCGGTATCGGGCTCGCCCGCGCGATCGAGGGTCACTTCGCGGACGTCGTCGCCACGATCAACCGCGGTCGTCGCCGGCTCGCGCTCGATCTTCCGTCCGGACTCGACACCGATACCGGTCGAGTCCTCGGCTGTGCGGTGCGCGCCGAACGCACGGTGACGATGGCCGCGCACAAGGTCGCGCTCGCCACCGCACCCGGGTTCGCCTACTGCGGCCGCGTCGACGTCTGCGATATCGGCGTGCCGCCTGGTGTCGTCGCGACGCAAGGTGTCCGCGCCAGCCTCGTCGAGGACACCGACATCGCCGGGTGGTTGCCGCATCGCGCACTGCTCGACCACAAGGGCACGCGAGGTCACCTGATCGTCGTCGGTGGCATGCCGGGCATGCGCGGCGCAGGGCGATTGTCCGCGGCCGCCGCGCTGCGCGCCGGTGCGGGGCTCGTGACGCTCGTCGCCGAGGGCGAGCCGACCGCCGACGATGCGATCATGACGCGCGGCCTTTCGGGCTCGCTCGCACCGCTGCTCGAGGGCAAGGCCGCGGTCGTGATCGGTCCGGGGCTCGGCAAGAGCGAGCTCGCGGCGCGCTGGGTCGGCGAGGTGCTCGTGACCGGCCTGCCCGCGGTGTTCGATGCCGATGCGCTCGACATGATCGCCGGCGTCACCGCGTCGCTCGCGAAGGCGCCTGGTCCGGTCGTGATCACGCCGCATCCCGGCGAAGCGGCGCGCCTGCTCGGCACGACCACCAAGGACATCGAAGCCGATCGTCTCGCCGCGGCGCGTGCGCTCGCGGTCCAGACCCGCGCTGTCGTCGTGTTGAAGGGTGCGCGGACGATCGTGTGCGATGGCACGCTCGGCGATGATCACTGCTCGATCAACCCGACCGGCGGCCCGGCGCTCGGCACCGGTGGCAGTGGCGACGTGCTCGCGGGCGTGATCGGCGCCTTGCTCGCACAGGGGGTGCCCGCGGTCGACGCGGCGCGGATCGGCGTGTTCGTCCACGGCCGCGCCGGCGACCAGCTCGCCGCCCGCTACGGCGACCGCGGCGTGGTCTCGACCGATCTTCCCGTCGCGATCGCCGAAGTCCTCGCCGGTCTCTAGCTCTCCGGATTACCTGCCGCGTCTGGCTTGAGACACACACTGTGTCTACGCACCCGCGGTCCATAAGATCACGTGTAGTTCGTGATGGTTACGCGTGGCACAGCGGCTGCTCTTGTATTCCATCATGTCGCGTACTTCGGCCAAGCAACCCACCATCCCGACCTCGTCTCGCATCGTTCGCCAGACCGTGTCCGCGCCCCGTGCGGTTCGCGCGGAGGGTTCGACGAAGACGACGCGGAACCCGCACCAAGCGTTCACGATCGCGTGCATCCCGCATCAAGCCGAGCTCTACGGTGTCGCGATGCGGATCTGCCGCGACCCCGACATGGCGAAGGACCTCGTGCAAGAGACCTTCATGCGTGCGATGTGCGCGTGGGACAGCTTCGAGACCGGCTCGAACCTCCGCGCCTGGTTGTTCCGCATCCTCACCAACGCGTTCATCAACGGCTATCGCAAGCGCCGCCGCCACCAGAAGTTCTCGAACGAGCGCCCGGGCGACGCGCTGATCGCGCTCTACGGTCGCGATCAAGATCGCACCGACGACCTCGAAGCGGCGCTCTGTGAAGACCAGCTCTCCGACGAAGTCCAAGACGCGCTCGGCCACCTCGGTGCCGACTACCGCGACGTCGTCGAGCGCGCCGATCTCAAGGGCGAGAAGTACAAAGACATCGCCGACGCTCTCCACGTCCCGATCGGCACCGTGATGTCGCGCCTGTTCCGCGCGCGCCGCGTGCTCGAGACCGAGCTCGCCTGCTTCGCCGCCCGCGACTACGGCATCAAGCGCGCCGCATAGGGGACGGTAACAAAAGACGAAACGTAACGTCGTCCAACCGCGCGACTTCGCACGAGCGCGAAGGGACGGTAACAAAGTAACGCCGTCCAAGCGGACGCCTATCTGCTCCGCCGTGCTGTAGCGTGCAGCATGCGAATCCTGATCATCACGCTCATCGCGCTCGTCACTTCGTGTGGCGCCAACGATCGCTCGGCTGCCCATTCGACGGTGCAGCCGGTCCCGCTGTATGGCCCCGAGACGTCGCGCGTGCTCGCGTCGATCACGACGGACTCGCCCGCGGCGGTGTTCGGCATCGACGCGGTACCGTACTCGAGCTGCGGCTCGGATTCGGACTGCGCCGGCTTCGGCAAGTGCTCGAGCGGCGCGTGCGGTCATTGCGGTTCGGACTCGGACTGCAACGGTCACGGCAAGTGCTCGAGCGGCACGTGCGGCTCGTGCGGTTCGGACTCGGATTGCAAGACCGGCAAGTGCTCGAGCGGCAAGTGCGGCTCGTGCGGCTCGGACTCGGACTGCAAGGGCAACGGCAAGTGCTCGAGCGGCAAGTGCGGCTCGTGCGGTTCGGACTCGGACTGCAGCGTCGGCAAGTGCTCGAGCAGCTCGTGTGGCCACTGCGGATCGGACTCCGACTGCAAGGGCGGCAGGTGCAACTCGGGTAAGTGCTCGAACTACGGCTACTAGCCGTACTTTGTTACCGTCCCTCCGCGCATGTGTAGAGTCGCGCGGTTGGACAACGCTACGTTTCGTCTTTTGTTACCGTCCCTAGTATTCGGGCTCGCGCGACGCGGACCAGACGTTGGTCGCGTCGACACCGGGCGGCACGTGCTCGGACGTTAGCTCGCCGCGCGCGTCGGTGTAGCTGGCCCACACGACGCCGTCTTCGCCGTGGATGAAGAAGGGTTCCTGGCGGACGCGCGCATCGTCGGCGCCGACGTCGACGACGTAGAGGTTGCGCCACTCGCTGCGCGCGACGGCGGGTGGGGCTTTGACGAGCGCGGCTTGCGCGGTGGCGCGGACGTCGGCGTCGGGCTCGGACTTTGCCGCGGCTTCGAGCGCGGCGGTGACCGCGGGCTTGGGGGTGCCGGCGGCGAGACGCGCGAGGCCGTCGGCGGCGGCGCTGCGGACGTGCGGGCTCGGATCGTCGTGGAGGAGCTGGGCGAGCGCTTTCGCCGCTTCGTCGTCGCCGGCCAGGCTCGAGAGCGCGAGCGCGATGTTGATGCGCACGAGCCGCGATTTGTGGAACGCGAGCTTCACGAGCGCGGCGCGCTGCGTGGTGCGCTGCGCGAGCGGGACCGCCCACAGCGTGCGGGCGAGCGCGGCGCTGCCGTCGATCGCGGCGGCCCAGCCACCGTGGTTCGCGAGGAACACGAAGCGCTCGAACAGCTTCGGCACGTCGACCTGTTGCGGCGCGCTGGCGGCGATCTCGCCGAGCGCCCAGGCGGCGTCGCCGACGAGGCGGTCGTCGTGAATGCCGAGCACGTCGCTGAGCACACCGATCGAGCTGGTGTCGTGGATCTCGCCGAGCGCCCAAGCCGCGCTGCGCCGACGATCGGAGGGTGCGTCGGTGACGAGCTTGCGCAACAGGTCGGCGTCGCCCGGATCGCCGGCGGCCGCGAGCCCCGCGATCGCCGCGACGGCGACCTTGACGTTCGCGTCTTGTGCGAGCATGCGCAGGACCTTGCGGCCGGCCGGATCGGGATGGCCGCGCAGCGTGCCGCCGAGCGCGCGCACGACTTCGTAGCGGGTCGGGCCGCGGTCGGTTTCGGCGAGGCTGATCAACGCGGGCAGGGCGCTCGGATCCGCGATGTGCGAGAGCGCCGCGGCGGCCGATAGATGGAGCTCGGGCGGGCCGTCGCGGAGCACGCCGACGAGCAGCGCGGACGCTTGCGGATTCGGTTTGACCGTTCCGATCTCGCCGAGCGCATCGATCGATGCGAGGCGAAGCCGGGTCGGATTGCCGGGACCGGCGAGCGCGGTGAGCTTGGAGGTCGCCGCGATGACGCGCAGCGTGCCGAGATACTCGGCGGCGAGGATCCGGACTTCGAGGTCGTCGTCGCCGAGCCGCTCGATCAACACGTCACCGGCGCGCGCGTCGTTGCCGAGCAACGGCCGCAGTGCTTCCATCGCGGCCACCCGGATCGCCGCATCTTTGTTCGCGACCGCACCGAGCACCGGCACGAGCGCGTTCGGATCGTGCGTGGCGCCGAGCGCCTTCAACACGAGCGGCATCGCGACGCGACCGCGCTCGAGCTCTGAGGTCAGCGCGGCGGTCGCACGGCTGTCGCCGGTCTCCGCGAGCATCTTCACCGCGGAGGTCGGGTCGCCCTTGATCCGCCCGGTCAGGTGCGCGACCAGGGCCGGCACCGACGCCTTGCCGGCGACGCGCAACGCTTCCATCGAGGCGCTCCGGGTCGTCGTGTTGTAGGCGAGGTTCTCGACGAGCACGCGCATCGCATCTTCGCCGGCCTTGCCTGCGCCGGGGGTTGCCGCGATCTGGCCGAGCGAGAATGCGATCTTCTTGTGGAAATCGTCGCCGACGTTCGAGCCGAGCTGCTCGGTGAGCGCATCGATCGCCTCGACCGCGCCGAGCTGGCCGAGCGAGCCGACCGCGGCGGTGCGGACGTTCTCGTCGGTGTCGGTCATCAAGCGGATCAGCGCCGGCACCGCGGACTTGTCGCCGAGCTTGCCGACCGCGCGGACCGCCGACTTCACGACATCGCGCGACGTATCGCTGAACCTCGAGACCAGCGGAATCACGGCGCGGCGATCGCCGAGCTGCTCGAGTTGGTCGACCGTTTCGCGGCGAACGTCGGACTTGTCGTCCTCGAGTCGCGGGATCAGTGCGACGACGACCGCGGGATTGCCGCGGAGGCCGATCTTCCCGAGCGCCTTGACGGCGCGCTGTCGCACGGCCGGGTCGGCATCTCCGAGCGAACGCGTGAGCGCTTGCGTGGCGTCGGGGCCGCCGATGTCGCCGAGCACCTCGGCCGCGGTGCCGCGCAGGCGCTGATCCGGATCGGACAACCACTCGATCATCGCCGGTACGGCGGCGACCGCAGCACCGAGGCCGAGGGCCTTCGCCGCTTCGCTGCGCACGGTCAGATCTTTGTCGGCGAGCGCCTTCAGCAAGAACCGCTGGCTGAGGTGGATGTCGTCCATCGCCAGCAGGCGCACCGCATCGACCCGCTTCTTGTCGTCGGTGCTGTCGAGATCGTGGGCGTCGACCTCGACCTGGCCTTCCCAGTTGAACTTGTCGGCGCGAGCAGGGCCCGTGAGGAGCAACAGCCCGAGCGCGACGCGCAGCCGAATCATCGCGGTGAGTATGTCACGAGCCTGCCGGTGGCGCCGGTGCGTCCGCGCCGAGCCCAGCACGTGGCAAGCCGAGTTGGTCGATCGCCCACTTCACCTTGTCGCGCAGCCGGTCGGGCAGGTCGAGGTCGAGCAGCGCGCGGTACTCGTCGCGTGCCGCCGTGACCTCGCGCATGCAATCGCCGATGGTCGCGCGAAAGCACTGCGCGGCGAGCTTCCAGCGCAGCGCCGCGATCGCGAGGCGCGGCCGCCAATCCGTTCGCGCGAGCGCGACCGCGTGCTCGAACGCTTCGATCGCACCACGCGAATCACCTTCGTGCTCGCGAATCAGCCCGAGGTCGTGCCACGGCGCCGGATCGTCGGGATAGGCCGCGACCGAGCCCTCGAGCTGTGCGAGCGACTCTTTGTATTCGCCCCACGTCGCGAGCGTCTCGCCGAACCGCCCGCGGGCATAGCCGATGCTCTCCGGATCGCGCGCATCGGCGATCGCGTGCTCGTACTTCACGCGCGCGACATCGTGCTGCCGCGCTTTCTCCGCGGTCTCCGCATCGCGGACCTCGGCGCGAACATCGGGCTTGGGCTCGGCTGGATGCTGCGCACCTCCACACGCGACCAGGACCAACAACGCGGCGCCCCTCATTCGGCCGACGGCTTCTTCTTCGCGATACCGATCGGTATCGATCCGGTGCGCCGCGCCGACGGTGCGATCTCGATCGCCGCCTCGATGTCGTCCTCGCTGACCTCTGCGGTCGGATACGGCGAGCGTCGCGGTGTGACGAACTGCAGCTCCTCTTCGGATCGCCGCGCCGCCGGATCGATCCGCAGGCGCTCGATCTCCTCGAGCGATTGTTGCCGCGTCGCATCGGGCGGCGCATCGACCAGCGCCTGCAACTCCGCACGCGATGGCGCATGCGCCGGCGTCTCGCGACCGAAGTCGTCGTCCAAGCTCGCGTCGATCCGCGCCGCGAGGCCCCGCGCCCACGGTTTGTCGTCGGCGAACACCGGCGCGGGAGTTGGCAGCAGCAGGGCGGGTTCGGTGACGTCGCCGACGTCGCCATGGCTGTCGGCATCCGCGATCGCGCGCGGCATCGCGGGCTGCGTCGTCGAGCTCTCGCTGTCCTCGGGCTCTTGCTTCGGCACGGGACGCGTCGCGGCCGCATCGGCGCGGCGCCGCGCGAACTGCCCGACCTCATCGAGATCGCTCGGCTTGATCGCGGCCATCGCGGGCTGGGTCGCGGCGGCATCGTCGCGAGCGCGCGCGCGGTCGTCGCGAGATGCGTCGACATCGATGCCGCGCGGCAGCACGGGATTCGTCGACGTGTCGACCTTGGCCACCACCGCCGGGACGGGTTGGGGCCCGGTGTCCTCGCGCTTCGCAGGCGGACGGAGGTTGGCGGCGCCACCGAACAGCGTCTTGCCGACGCTGCGATCCGCCGGCTCGACTTGCTCGATCAGAGCGGGGGTCGGCGGTCGTGCGGTCGGCGGCACCGTTCCTGCGCGTCGCATCGGTGGAGCGATCGTCGGCGGACGCTGCAGGCCGGGGATCGGCGGCAGCGTCGCGGCGCGCTTGCGCGGCACCGAGCTATCCGTGTGCGGGCGACTCGCATCGCTCTCGCTGAGCGCGCGCGGTCCCCCTCGGTGCGGCGCGGCCGCTGGCAAGACGTCGAGGTCCGGGGCCGCCGCCTGCAGCGCACGGGTCGCCTCGGCGGCGAACAGATCGATCTCGCGCGAGCTGTCCTTGACGATCGGCGGTTTGCCGTGCCGGCCGGTATCGCCGTCCGACAAGCTCGTCGGAATCGCGTCCTTGATCAGCGGCTGCAGCACCATGTTCGCGACGAAATCGCCGCTGACTCGATTGCGCGCGTCGGTCTCGTTCGTGCGCTTGTTCGCGCGCACCCGCGGCTCGTTGCTCGGCGTGTCATCGCCATCGCTCGGCTTCGAGTGCTGCACGCGGCGCGAGCCATCGCGCGACGACAACGCCGACGGCACCGGCTCCGACGAACGCGGTGCACTGCGCGGCTCGACGCCGTCGTTCGAGTCGCGCTCGAACTCTTTGGTCCCCGGATCGGAGTCGCGCGACCCGTCCGCCGCGTAGCGCGCGGCCATCGCGGCCCGATCGGCTTCGCGTCGCAAATCGCGCGTCCCGCGAGCGTCGTCGTCGGCCGCTCGCGCACGCTCGGCCGCGTCGGCGATCGCGCGAGCGACGTCGCGCTGCGAATCGCGCGAATCGCGCAAGATTCGCCCGCGTGATTCGGCGAGCTCCGCACCGCGTTGCCCGGCGACCTCGCGCTCGACTCGGCCCGTCGTCGCGAGCTCGCCATCGGAGTCGCGAGGCGCGCGCTTCTCGAGCAGCGGAATCGGCGCCGTCGCGCTGTTCGCGAGCTCGTTGTTGACCGGACCGTGCGGACCGGTCAGCGGCGGCGCATCCTTGCGCAGCTTCGGCGTCGCGCCGACGGCCTCGGTGTCCTGCAGCGCATCGTCCGAAACCGGCTTCGCCGCGACGCGGATCGGATCGACCTTCCCCGATCGATCGTGACTGTCCAGCCGCGGCGCGGTCGTGCTGATCGGCAGCGACGTCGCGCTCGCGCTCTGCTCCGCATGTGCGAGGACGTTGTCGGTGCGCCCGTGAATCCCCAAGCGGATCGTCTCGCACAGCGACGCCGTGATCCGCCGCAGCTCTGCCATCGACAGCCCCGCTTCGTCGAGCTGGCCGCCATGCAACTTGCCGTACACGATGCGCTGGACCAGCGACTCGATCGCCGTCGGATCCGAGCGCTTGATCGTGCGCGACGCGGCTTCGACCGCATCGCAGATCGCGAGGATCGCGGTCTCGCGGGTCTGCGGCAGCAGGCCGGGGTAGCGGAAGTAGTCGGCGGTCAGGCCCTTCGGATTGCCGTGCTCGCGACACTTGTCCCAGAAATAGTCGAGCGTGCCACCGTGATGCGTGGCCATGAAGTCGACGATGCGCTCGTGTAACCCGGCCTTGCGCGCCGCGATGATGCCCTCGGTGACGTGCGCGAAGATCGCATCGCACGACGCATCCGGCGGCAGCTTGTCGTGCGGCGAGGTCTCGCCGGGCTCGAGGTTCTCGATGAAGTACTTCGGCTGCAGCGACTTGCCGAGGTCGTGATAGTAGGCGCCGACCCGCACGAGCCGACCATTCGCGCCGATCGCATTCGCGGCGTTGTCGGCGAGGTTCGCGATCATCAGGCTCGCTTGCCACGAGCCCGGTGACTTCTCCGCGATCTGCACGAGCAGCGGTTGCGAGCGATCCTCGAGCGCGATCAGCTTGCCGTGGGTGAGCTCGCCGACGAGCACTTGATAGAACGGCACGAGGACCCACGCGAGCACGGTCGCGATCGCGGGGCCGAGCGTCGCGGCCACCCACGCCGAACGCACCGGATCCGAGAGCTCGGCGAGCGGCAGCTTGCCGGTCGTCAGGAACTGCAACGCCGGATAGGCGAGGGCCAGCACGATCGTCGCCGCCGCACCCGCGCGCAGCACCGTCGCCGCGCGGTGCTTCGGCCGCTCGGCGACGACGAGCGCGGTCACGGTGATCTGCGCGAGCAACAGGGTCGCGACGCCGAGATCGAACGGAACGCACAGCGCGATGGTCACCGCCGCGACCGCACCGGTCGCGAGCCCGACCACCCGATCGAGGGCCAGCGCCGGCAGCAGGGCCAGCATCGCGACCGGGACGATCAACACGTTGGTCGGTGTCGCGAGCATCACGATCTTCACGATCGCGGCGAGCACCGCGATCGCCGCGAGGTTGACGACCTGCACGCGCACGAGCCGGCCCGCGAGCGAGCGCCGCGCGCGCACCGAGAACCCGCCGGCGAGCACCACGAGCACGAGGAACATCACTGCATACGGCCGCGGCCCCGACGGTGCCACGGAGGCGAGCTCGGCCACCTTGAATTCGTCGTCGCGCGTCGCGACATCGCCGCGTGCGATCACCACGCCACCGCCGCCGCCGATCCGGCCGGCGTCCAGGGTCTCGGCTCCCGCGAATGGCGGCACGCGCACGGTCAGCGGCGCCGGCTCGCCGGTGACGACGCGCGCACCACCGAGCGCCGCGAGCCAGTAGTCCGCCGTCACGATCGGCAGCACGACGACTCCAAAACCGATCGCGAGGATCAGCGACGCCCACTTTCCGACGTGGGGTCTGTGCGCGATCACAGGTTGATGTCGAATTCGGCACGCGTGCGCGGGCCGTGGATCGTCGGGAACTGCATCGCGCGCATCGTGCGGCTGATACAGTTGAAGAGGCTGCCGGAGGCTTGGCCGTTGACCTTCACGAAGTTCACGCGCCCGGTCGGCCCGTTGATCATGATCGCGATGTTCGCCGACGACGCGCCGGTCGACTGCATACAACCGCCGAGCTGCGAGCCGTGGGTCGAGTACACGGCATAGACCTTGTCCATGCCGAGCGTCTCGGTCTCGTCGGAGTCGTCCGACATGTCGAGCCCGAGGTTCTCGCTCGCATTTTGGCCGCCCGCTCCGCCGCCACCCGCGGTGTGATGACCGCCGCCACCGGTGCTGTGATGCTTCGCGGGCGGGGTCTTCGGCATCGACACGGTGACCTTGAGCTCGGCGCCCTGGAGCTTGTCGACGCCGGCGACCTTCTTCGTCGCCTCGTCGCCACGCACCGCGTTGACGATGAGGTACACGCCGACGCCCGCACCGATCACGCCGAGCGCGATGATCGCGTAGAGCAGGGTGCCGCGGCGCTGCTCCGAGCTCTGGACTTTGACCTCGGCCTGCGCACGGCGCTGATCGTCGAGCCGCGCGCGTGCGCTATCGACCATCGGGCCGAGCAGCGGATGCGACCCGACGTCGCTGCGCGCGCCGGTGTCCTTGTCCATGATGCTGTTGCCGGCGACGATGTCGCCCTTGTCGATCTGCTTGACGACCTCGGCGAGCGAGAACGGCCCGTAGTCGAGCCGGCCCTTCGAGATCAGCCACTTCTCGGTGGTGTCGCTGAGCGCGGCCGCGAGCGCGCGATCGACGACGACGTTGCCCGAGTTCGCCGCCGGCATCGCGCCCGACGCCGCCGCGAGCCCACCGACCGGGATCCCGGCGGCGCTGGCGTGCGGTGACAGACCGTCGGCGAGCGAGGCGGTCTTCGCGACGTGTTGCTCCAAGGTCAGCGCGCGCTCGAGCGTCGGCACCGCGGTGGTCTGCATCGCGCCGCCCTTGCCGAGCGCCTCGGAGACGACCTCGCCGAGCACCTCGACGCGGCCGAATCGCTTCTCGCGATCCCTGTGACACGCGCGCGCGACGATCTCGTCGATCTGCATGTTCGTGCCGGGCACCACGTCGCTCGGTCGCGGACCACCGCGCTCGAGCGGCGAGCCGACCAGCGCCTCGTAGAGCAGGGCGCCGACCGCGTAGACATCGACCGGGCCATCGATCGGCGCGCCGGTCTGGAGCTCCGGTGCGGTCGAGCTGGTCCAGGGAATCAGGCCCGCGCGCATCGCCGCGATCGTGCCCGCGCCGAGCGCGAGATCCGCGACCCGCACGCGCCCGTTGCGACTGACGACGACCGACTCCGACGCCAGCGCGCCGTGCTGGATCTCCTCGAGGGCGAGTCCGACGCCGGTGATCAAGTTGCCGGTGCCGCGCGCGCCGAACCCGGCGGTGCCCGCCGTGCGTTTCTTCACGAGCATGTCGCGCACGAGCGAGCCGTCGACCTCCTCGGTCGCGATCCACAGGATGTCGCCGGTGAGCCCGGCGGCGAGCGTCCGCACGAGGTGCTTGTGCTCGGGCAACGCCGCCGCGATCCGCGTGCCCGCGATGATCTGATCGCGCACGGTCGGATCCTGCGAGAGCTGCGCGTGGATCACGTAGACGGTCGATGCGCCCTTCGGGCCGTTCGCGCGATACGCGTCGGCGATCCGCAGCGGCCACAGCGGTTGATCGAGTACGTACTCGCCGAGTTGCACACCAGCGCTAAGCCGCGGCGCGAATTGGGCCTGTTTCCCCGAGGCTGCGGCAGTCATTTGGAGCGTTAGAATACGGGGCGCTTCGCGCGAGTTCAATCGGCAGGGCAACTCGCGGAGCGCATCCGTTGCTGGGCGACCGGGTTGCGAGGCAGCTCCCGTAAGTACTTGCATCCGTGCTCGAGATCGCCCTCGGCGAGCAGCCCGTCGGCGAGCAGCAGCACGGCCCGCGGATTCTTCGGATCGAGCAGGTACGCGGCATGAGCCTGTGTCACCTGGGTCATGTGCTTGCCGGCCTGCTGCGCGGCCAGTGCATTCGCGAGGTGCAGCTCGATCTGCGCCTTGCGCCCACCCAACAGGACCGGATGCGCGACCGGCATCTCGGCGACGACGCGGGCCGCATCCGGCGGCACCGTGCGCGCATCGGGTGGCCGTACCGCGATCACGGCGGCGTCCGCACCGACGGCGTCGGCGGTCGTTGCCGCGAGCGCCGGAGTCGCGCCGTCGACGGTCGTCGCGGCGAGCGCCGGCGTGGCGTGCTTGCCGGCGGCGATCACGATCGCGACGACGATGACTCCCGCGACCGCGAGCGCGCCCAGCGCCAACCACGTCCCGTGCCGGCTCTGCGGCGTGATCGTACCGGTCTCGCTCGTCCCGAGGCCGACCGGCTCCTCGACGGAGGGGACCGTCGGGGCCAGCGTCGACGCACTCGAGCGCGCGAGCTCGGCCGGAGGCGCGAGCTCCGGTGGTAGCGAGGCGATGAACCCCGACGGCGAAAACACCGAGACCGCCTTTGGCGGCTTGGTCACCGGCGCCACGTCGACGCCCAGCTCGCGCTCGAGCTCCTCGATCGCGGCGATCATCTCGTCGGCATCGCGCGGCCGGTCGACCGGATGCTTCGCGAAGCAGCGCTGCATCATCGCGTCGAGCGCGCCGTAGCCCGCGAGGTTCGGATTGCCATCGACGAGATGCGGCGCCGGCGTCCGCGCGTGGGCGGTCAGCCATTCGATCGCGCTGCCGGCCTGGTACATGCCGCAGCCGGTCAGCATCGCGAACATCGTCGCGGCGAGCGAGTACAGATCGCTGCGCGGATCGAGCGGTTGGCCGCACGCTTGCTCGGGCGACATGAACTCGGGCGTGCCGAACACCATGCCGGCTTGCGTGAGCGACAGCGCCGACCTCGACGATTTGGCGGCGCCTTCCATCAGCTTCGCGACGCCGAAATCGAGGACCTTCGTGAAGTCCGGATCGTCGCCGACTCGCATCAGCAGCAAGTTATCCGGCTTGATGTCGCGATGGATGAGGCCGATCCGATGCGCGGCGCCGAGCGCGTGGAGCGCCTGCTTCGCGATGTGCAACACGCGCTTCGGGGCGAACGCGCCGTCGACATCGAGCTCGCGCTGCACGGTGCGGCCGTCGAGATACTCGAGCACCATGTAGTAGTCGTCGTGCGGCGTGACGCCGTAGTCGAGGACCTTCACGGCGTGCGGTGACTCGACCTTTTGGGTCGAGCGCGCCTCGCGGGCGAACCGCTGCAGCGCGGTCTGATCCTGCGTGAGGTGCGGCTTGAGCAGCTTGATCGCGACGCGGCGATCCATCGCGAGGTGATGCGCGCGATACACCGCGCCCATGCCACCCTCGCCGAGTAACGCGTCGAGTCGGTAGCGTTCGTCGAGAACGATCCCGACGAGCCCGGCCGCAAAGCTGTCCGTCACGAATCGAGACTATCGCTAGAACCGCATGCCGTTCTTCACCCGGAACGAGAACCAGTCCCAGGCCAAGTAGGCCGCGCCTGCGATCCCGAGCGCTCCGATGATCGGGGCGCCTGCGACAATTACCGCTGCGCCGACCGCACCGGTGGCAGCTGCCATCGCACCTTTACGCTTGGCAACTACCTTGTTCCGCTGAACAAGCGAGCTCACGGTTCGAGGCTAGCACGAGAAATAAGCCGCGCCGTCTGGGCGTGATAGAAGAACAACAGATGTCTAAGGGGACTCGAGTCAAGCAGCACGGAGCGGTCCTTCTCGGCTGCGCCGGTGGCATGTTGGTCGCCGCGGGTGGCCTCGTCGCCGCGTACTACGCCGTCTCGACCCGCAGCGTCGCGGGCGCCGCCACGCTGCCCGCGAACCCGAAGGCCGAAAAGGTCACGACCGCCGGCAAGGCGCTCGCCGCCTACCTCGACACGCCGATCGCGATCTCGCTCGGTGCAAAACAACCCGCGGTCACCACCAAGACGCTCGCCGAGCTCGGGGTCGAGATCGATCCCGAGGAGCTCGGTCGCGGCGGCGCCGCCGACTCCGCCGAGGACATCGCGGCGCTCGCGAAGAACGGCTCGGTCCCCGTGCGGATCGATCGCGACAAGGCGGCGAAGGCGCTCGCGCAGTTGAAGGCGCGCTACGACATGGCCGCCCTCGACGCCTACCTCGACCTCGAGGAGCACCAGATCCACGCCGACACGGCGGGCAAAGGCATCGACGTCTGGGGCTCGCTCGGCAAGATCGAACAGACTGCGCGCGAAGGTGGCAAGACCCTCGCGCTCGACGTCGTCGGCGTGCCGGCTCGCGTCACCAAGCAGGGCATCGGCATCGACGACATCTCGACGGTGATGGGTCACTACGTCACCCACTTCTCGGCCGGCGATCGCGATCGCAACTTCAACCTCAAGCTCGCTGCGTCGAAGATCAACGGCACCGTGCTGCAGCCCCACCAGGAGTGGTCGTTCAACGGCCAGGTCGGCGAGCGCTCCGAGAAAGAGGGCTACAAGATCGCGCACGTGATCACGGCGGGCGAGATGGTCGACGGCCTCGCCGGCGGCACCTGCCAGATCTCGACGACGCTGTTCGGCGCGGCGTTCTTCGCCGGACTCGATATCCCGAAAACCACGAACCACTCGCGTCCCAGCACCTACACGCCGCTCGGCTTCGACGCGACCGTCGTGTGGCCCGACACCGACCTCGTCCTCAAGAACCCCTACGAGTTTCCGATCGCGATCCGCTATCGCGTCTCCAACGGTGAGGCGGTCGTCGAGATCCTCGGCAAGAAGCGCCCGTTCGACAAGGTCGTGTTCGCGCGCGAGATCACCGAAGAGACTCCGTTCAACACCGAAGAGCGCATCGACGAAGAAATGCCGGATGGCACGACCTCGCTCGATCAGGGTGGCTTCGACGGCTACAAAATGACGCGGTTTCGCCGGTTCTTCGTCGGTAAGAAGCAGGTCCGCGAGCAGAAGTGGACCGTCAACTACAAGCCGGTCACCGAGTACGTGCGTCGCGGTATCAACAAAGATCCGAACGCGAAGGCGCCGCCGGTCAAAGAGATCCACGGTCCGAAGCCGCCGGGCAACGTCGGCGACAAGTTCGAGATGGCGCAGTAGCGCGGTCACGTCGATGTTACCTGCGAGGTGACCGTGGCGTGCTACGAGCGCTGGATGCCTCGAGCGCTTGTCGTCGCGACCGCGTTGTTGATCGCAGGTTGCAAGCCCGTCAAGCGTGCGCACGTCCCCGACGCGGTGTCGGTGACCACGCTGATCGAGCGCGGCCGCGCCGATGGCGGTGCGCGCGTCAAGCTCGAGGCGACCGTGCATGCGATCATCAGCGGCCATAGCGACCGACTCCCGGAACTGTCGTGGCAGCTACAGCTCGTCGACGACGAAGGCGACTACAGTCAACACAAGGATCACACCGTGACCTGCTCGCTCGCCTCCAAGCCAGCGGTGCAACCAGCAGACCTGGTGGTCGTCGAAGGAACGGTTCACGTCTGGATGGCGAGCGGCACGCGCGTGAGCGTCGAAGACTGCACGATCCAATCCGTGGGCCGTTGATTCACGAACCGTAGGGATCGGCGATGTCTTGCGGGTCGGCGGTCGGCGCCGTCGGCGCCGAGGAGTTGCCGCAGTTGGGATTCGTCTTCGCGCCCGACGTGACCACACCGGACGAGCCGTTGATCTTCACGCTCTGATCGCTCGCCCACGCCATCGTCGAGCCGGCGTGGACCTCGACGTTCTGTTTGGCCTTGAGCTCGATCGACTTCGCGACGATCTTCATGTCGCCGGTCGGGCACTGGAAGCAGACGTCACCCTCGAGCGCCTCGATGATGATCTTGTTGTTCTTGGTGTCGAGCGTGATCCGACCCTTGCCGGCGCCATCCTCGAGGACGATGTTCGGGTTGTCACCGTCGTCCATCGTGACCTTGTTGCCCTGGCGCGACTTGATCATCCGCTGATCGTTCTTGCCGCTCTTGTTGTCGGACGGCGGCGTGTCCTTGCCGTTCCACAGCGAGCCGACGATCAACGGGCGGTTGAGATCACCGTGCTCGAAGATCACCAGCACTTCGTCCTCGGGCTCGGGGATGAAGAACCAGCCGCGGTTCTTGCCGGCGCCCGACATCACGATCGGCACCCAGAACGTGGAGTCGTCGTTCGAGAGGATCGGGATCTTGACCTTCACGCGGCCGAGCTTCGACGGATCCTTGTTGTCCGTGACCACGCCGATCACCGGCTCGTAGACCTTGCTCGACTCGGCCTCCGCCGTGTGGATCTGGTCGGCGAACACGCTCTCGAGACCGTAGATAGGGCGTGAGCTGTTCACGGTTGGATCTTACCTCAGTTCGTTTTACGGCCCGGCAGAACCCGAGCTTCCCGCCAGCGGGAGCGTCCCGAGCACTATCAGTTCCGGGTCGTTAGCCGGGCTGTCCCCGGTCGCCGAGGCTTTATTGCCATGGCCGTCGTTCGCGACGAGGCCGACCGCGATCGCGCCCTTCCAGTCGGCCGGGATCTGGAGGTCGAAGCGCTCGCGGATGTACTCGTGCTCGCGCCACCGGTCACTCGTGAAGAAGCCGTCGGCGGTCGCGCGTAGGTTCGTGCGCTGCATCGTGGCCGGCGCGACGTCGGTCGGTTTGTAGGTCGCGGGGTCGACCGGCCAGATCGCGAGCAAGTAGCGGTACGCGAGCTGCGTGCGCTCGTTGACCCGGAAGTACACGTGGAGATCGACGTGCGCGCCGGCGCGCAAGATCGGGTTCTTGTCGGCCGGCCCGATGCCGATGATCTGGATCTTGCCGCCGTCCAGCGTCTGGCCGACGGTCGCGACCGCGGGGTGGGGCTCGGCGGTGAGCAACACGTCCTTGCTCCGCTCGGTCGCCTGATTGAAGTCGGTGTCGCGCGAGTACACGACGCGCTCGAGCCAGCTATCGAGCGCCGCCTTCATCAGCTTGAACGCCGGCGGCTGCTTCGGCGCGAGGTTGTTGTGCTCCCACGGATCCGCCTTGAGATCGTAGAGCTCGTAGAGGTTCGACTGCATGTAATAGATCAGCTTGAACGCCTCCGAGATCGCGGCGCGTTGCGGCGAGGGCGCGTTGGTCTCGGCGAACACGATCCGGTCGTGATCCTCTTTGCCGTAGAAGATCGCCGGGACTTCGCTCCTGCCCTCGAACGACAGGTCGTGGACGTCGATGCCGACGAGCTCGGCGATCGTCGGCACGATGTCGAGGTTCGAGACGGCGCCGCCGATCGAGTGGGCCTGATTGTCGGGGATGTAGAAGATCATCGGCACGTGCTGGAGCTCGCGATAGAGCGCCGTGCCGTGCGTGCCGAGTGGCACGGTGTGCTCGCCCATCGAGTCGCCGTGATCGCTCGTGATGATGATGATCGTGTTCGGCGTGCTCGGCAGGTGCTGCATCGAATCGAGCAGCCGGCCGATCTGTTGATCGGTCCACTTGATCTCCGCGTCGTAGAGGTCGGGCTCGCTCGAGCCGTAGTCGACGACATCGGGATGCGCGACGTAGCGCCCGTGCGGATCGATGTAGTGCGCCCACAGGAACCACTTGTGGCCTTGCTCGCGCGAGATGTACGCGAGCGCGTGATCGGTGACCTTGTCGGCGGCGATCCGGAACGGATCGGGGATCTTGCCGATCGAGTTGTCGTAGTCGTCGACGCCCTGGTCCATGCCCCAGTCGTTCCAGTACTCGTGCGAGGCGATCACGCCGGTGTGATAGTTCGCGCGCTTCATGATCTCGGAGAGCAGCGTGTTCTCGGGCTTGAGCTTCGGCGGCATGCCGGCGGGCTCGTTCTCGTCGAGCGCGATGCCGGAATGGAAATACTTCGACGTGATGATCGCGGGGATCGAGGCCATCGTGCCCGCCGACGGCGCGTTGCAGAACGTGAACGACGTCGAGCGCTTCACGAGCTCGGCGAGCCGCGGGGTCGTGTCGCGATGTTTCGGCCCGTCGGCGTAGCCGCCGAACGTGGTGTGGTCGTAGCGCAGCGTATCGATCGTGATGAACAGGACGTTCCAGTCCTTCTTGAACTGCGCGGGGACCGGCAGGGTAGGGCCGGTCGGCTGCCGCGGCGCCCTCAGGGTGAAGTCGTGGCCGTCGCAGTTCTGATCGATGCCGTCGTCGGGAAGGTCGATCGCGCCGGGATGGATCGAGCTGTCGAACGGCGCGCAGTCGTTCTCGCCGAGCAGGCTGCCGTAGCCGTCGCCATCGAGATCGGTGACGAACCGGATCGAGTCGTCGAGCTTGTGAAAGGTCGGCGAAGCGGTCAGCGCGAGCCATCGGGTCTCGGGATCCGCGCCCCACTTGAGGAGCGTCATCATCACCAACACCAGCGTGACGAACGCGAGCGCGAGCGCGCGGCGAGGCTCGCGGACACGACGAGGCGCGGTGTCGAAGCGCAGCGCACCGAAACCCGCGCCGAGCCCGATCACGAGCCCCGAGATCACGAGCCGGGTCGGCAACACCGAGCGGCTCTGCGGCAGTACGAGCCACGCCGCGGCGAGCGACGCGCCGGTGAGCGCGGCGAGCACGATGCCGGCGGCGCGCCACCGACCGAGCGGATTCCACACGCGCAAGATCGGCGCGACCGCCTCGGCCGCCGTCCGTGCAGCGACGAGCGCGAACGGATACACCGCGCGCGCGATCGCCGCCGCGACGACCGCGAAGCCGGCGATCACGAGGCCGCGCAGCTCCGCCTCCTTGTAATGTTCCTCGGCATACGACGCGCTCTTGACGACGCCGGCCGCGAACACGGCCGTGCTCGCGAGCAGCGCCCACAACCGCGGCGCGTTCGGCCGCACACCCTCGGGTGCGATCGGCGCGGTCGCGAACCAACCCTGTTCGACGAGGGCCTCGGCGTCGAGCTGGCCGCGGATCCACCGCGTCGTGCGCATCGCGCGTGCGAGCACGATCCGCAGCACGAGCCACAGCCACAGCGAGAACGTCGCGACCAGGGGCAGCAGCTCGACCAGCGTCTTGGGATCGATCGGCCCGGCGTAGGTCCAGATCGTCAGCGCGGCTTCGATCGGTGCGAACACCGTGACGCCCCACGTGGTCATCGCGATGGCGCGGCCGGTATCAGCGATCCGGGCATCGCGATGCGATCGGTACCGACTAGCCATTCGCCGTGCTGGTGGTGGTATCACGTTCGAGCTTCACGTGCCCTTCCTGCGTCGATACGGCTGGCTCGTGGCGATCGCCTCAGCGTACTTCTACATCTTTCCGTACTACCCGAAGCTGCACAGCGCGAACGAGCTGCCGCGCGTCTACCTCGTCAAGGCGATCGTCGAGGACCACACGTTCGCGATCGATCGCGGCGTCAAGACCTGGGGCGAAACGTCGGACCTGTCGAAGTATGACGGTCGCTTCTATCAGAACAAGGCGCCGGGCGCGTCGCTGGTCGCCGTGCCGGTGTACGCGATCGTCAGCTGGGTGGCCGGCCCGCCGAGCCTCGCGGTCTCGCTCTGGCTGTGCCGGATCGTGACCAGCGTGATCCCGAGTCTGTTGTTCTTGTGGTTGCTGTGGGGCT
The DNA here is from genome assembly GCA_039935615.1 of Kofleriaceae bacterium. Classification (GTDB taxonomy): domain Bacteria; phylum Myxococcota_A; class Polyangia; order Haliangiales; family Haliangiaceae; genus JABFXX01. The sequence goes on along the minus strand of JBDTJY010000043.1, from coordinate 22,141 downwards.
ACCTCGCGCGGTTCGCGCCCGAGCCCGCGACGCGCCGGCTCGTGCTCGTCGCGTACGCGTTCGGCTCGATGGCGTTCACGTACGCGGTGCAGTTCTACGCGCACCAGCTCAGCGCGGTCTGCATCGCGAGCGCGTGGATCCTCGCCGAGGGCGTCGCGGATCGAACGCGCGGCGTGCGCACGATGGCGGTCGCGGGCTGTCTCGCCGGCCTCGCGCCGGTGGTCGACTATCAAACGGCGTTCGCCGTCGTGCCGTTGCTGGTCTACGTCGCGTGGCGGCTGCGCGCGTGGTCACGGCGCGAGCTCGTCCAGGCGTTCGGGCTCGCCGCGATCGCCGCCGCCATCCCGCTCGCGATGCTCCTCTACTACCACCACGCGTGTTTCGGCAGCGTGTTCAAGACGGGCTACAACTACGCGGTCACGTTCGGCGCGGATCACGAGCACGGCCTGCTCGGCATGACGACGCCGAAGCCGGTCGCGATCTGGGGCACGCTGTTCGCGCCCGACAACGGCTTCTTGATCCTCGCGCCGTGGTGGCTGCTCGCGATCCGCGGCGGCGTGATCCGGTTTCAGCGCGGCGATCGCGCGCTCGTGTATTTGATCGGCGCGCTCGTCGCGATCTTCTTCTATTTCGTGTGGTCGCTGCACGCGTGGCGTGCGGGCTGGGAGGTCGGGCCGCGCTACATCGTCGCGCTGCAGCCGTTCCTGCTGCCGCTGGTGGCGACGACGCTCGCCGAGTGGCGCACGCGGCCTGCGATGATCGGCCTCGCCGGTGGGCTGATCCTGATCGGCGTCGTGATCTACACGGTGTCGACCGCGACGCTGCCGAGCTGGCCTGCGAACGGTGACTCGGTCGGCGCGTTCACCAATCCACTCTACGAGGTCGCGTTTCGTCTGCTCGGCGATCGCGCGGTCGCGTCGAACGTGCTGAGCTCGCTCGGAGTGGTCGGCATCGTGCCGTTCCTGCTCGGCATCCTCGCGGTGGTCGCGGCGGCGATCGCGAGCGCGGGAGCCGGTGCCCGTGGCCTGGCGCTCGCGGCGCTGATCGCGGCCGCGGGGATCTCGGCATTTTCGCTCGTGCACTCCGATCCACAAACCACGCGGGCTGCGAGCGCTGCCTACGCCCGAACGCTCTATCCAGCTGTCGCGCAATAGTGCTACCAAGTCGGCGCATGTCGCGTCTGGCTTTCGCCGCCGTGCTCGCGCTCGCTGGGTTGGCCGGCGGGTGCAAGAAAGCACAGCCGGTCGTCGTCAAAGAGGACGCGGCCGCCCCGATCGATCCGGCGGAGCTCGCCGGCACGCTCGACAAGAAGTGCGTCGCGGGTGACCTCGAGGCGTGTCGCTTGCTCGGCGTCATGTATCAAGAGGGCACCGGGGTCTCGCCCGATCCGCGGCGCGCGACCGCGCTGTTCGGCCAAGCCTGCGCCGGCAACAACTTGTCGGCGTGCAACAACCTCGGCATGAACCTCGCCGATGGCCTCGGCGTCGACAAGAACTCCGCGAAGGCGATCGAGTCGTACGCGAAGGCGTGCGACGGCGGCTTGTTCCTCGCGTGTCGCAACCTCGGCCTCTTGTATCGCGACGGTCGCGGCGTTCCCGCGGACCTCGCGAAGGCCGAACCGTTGCTCGAGAAGGCGTGCAGGGCGACCGTTCCGTTCGCGTGCAAGAACGCCGGCGACCTCGACGCGATGGTGTCGGCCAAAGGCACGCCGCGGTGGAAGCAGGCGATCGCGCACTACAAGCTGGGCTGCGATACCAACGACGCGACCGCGTGCCGTCAGATCGGAATCATGTATCTCGACGGCAAGGGCTTGCCAAAGTCGACGACCGCCGCGGCGGTGTGGCTCGAGCGCGCGTGCTTACCCGATGATCCGGTCGCGTGCCGCCTGCTCGGCCTGATGGTGTTGCAAGGCGTCGGCGTCACGCGTGACCTCGAGCGCGGCCGGCAGCTACTCGGGCGTGCGTGTGACGCGAAGGATGACGAGGCCTGCCGCGTGCTGAAGATCGCGAACGAAGCGCTCTCGCACGATGCCGGGGTTCCGGATCTCGCAGGCAGCGGCAGCACTGCCGGTAGCGCCACGCACGCGACCGGCAGCGGTAGCGGCGCGAGCTGACCGCGCGAACGCGCTGGAGCGAGCTGGCGCGATCGTGGGCTACGGTTGTCCGCAGGGCCGAACCAGATTCGCGTAGGAGCGAAAAATCACACTCCCGGTCCGGATGAAGGCCGTTATCCGGACATGTAGGTCGGCGGAATATACGTAGCCACATATCTCCTAAGTTATTGAAGCGCCGTCGCTCCCGATAGGGTGGGCAACACCGGGATCACAACTTGTTCACAGGCCACCCTCCATCGCATCGGGTTCCTTTGGAATCGCGAGCTTAGGTATGGATTGGGTTGTGAATAACCCAGGGGTAATCGCCAGTTGTTGACAGGGGTCTCCACAGCGCATTGCGTCACGTGGCGAGACCGCTTCGGTTCGTGACAACCCTGCGCGATGCGCGCGTCCGCACGCCGGACGGTAACGGTCCGACCACCGGACTCGGAGTCCGTCGGGCGGACACTTTGGCCCCCAAACTATCCGGTTGTCGGACGTTCGATTGTCCGGCGAGCGGACGTCTCGGTTTCGGGATTACGGCCGGAGCGAGCGATAGAGCTGCACGTACTGCAGCGCCGACGCGGTCCATGACGAGTCGCGCGCCATCGCCGCGCGCTGCGTGGCGCAGCGCGCGATCGGATCGCGATACAGCGCGATCGCGCGTTCGATCGCCTGGACGAACGCCGCAGCGGTCGGCGCATCGAAGCGAATGCCGGTGCCCGGATCGCTGACGGTGTCGCGCAGTCCGCCGACCGCGTGCACGATCGGTAGCGTGCCGTAGCGCATCGCGTACATCTGGCCGAGGCCGCACGGCTCGAACCGCGACGGCATCGCGAACAGATCGCAGCCGGCGTAGATCCGTCGCGATAGCGCGAGATCGAAACCGATCCGCACGGCGAGGTGCTCGCCGAACGTCGTGGCGAGCTCGCGAAACCGATCCTCGAGCTCGGGCTCGCCCGATCCGAGGACGACCAGCTTCGCGCCGAGGCGCTCGAGCTCGGGCACCATCTCCGCGATCAGATCGATGCCCTTCTGGCCGGCCATCCGCGCGATCACGCCGAGCAGCGGTTCGCCGTCACCAAGCACCAGGCCGAGCTCGCTCGCGAGCGCCGCACGACACGCCGCTTTGCCGGCGAGCTTGGTCGCCGTGAAGTTCGCGGCCAGCGCCTTGTCGGTCGCCGGATCCCACTCGACCGCGTCGATGCCGTTGACGATGCCGACCAGGCGCCGCACGTCCCAGCGCAGGAACGCATCGAGCGCTTCGCCGCGCTCCGGCGTCAGGATCTCGCGCGCGTAGGTCGGGCTGACCGTGGTGACGGCATCGGCGGCGGCGAGCCCACCTTTCAACAAGCAGACCTGATCGTAGAACTCGATGTGACGGACGTTGAAGATCGACCACGGCAGGCCGAGGTCGGTCATCGTCGATTTCGGAAAGATGCCACGATAGGCGAGGTTGTGGATCGTGCTGACGATCGCGTGGTGCGGAGCCGCGACCCGCGCGTAGATCGCCGCGAGCGCACCTTGCCAGTCGTGGGTGTGCAGCACGTCGAACGGATCGTGGGTGGTGCCACCGACGAGCCGGCGCCCGTGCTCGAGCGCGACCTTGCCGAGCACGGCGAACCGCAGGTGGTTGTCGGCGAACTCGCCGGCGCCGCCCGGGCCGTAGAGCGTGCCGGCGCGATCGAACAGCAACGGGCAATCGACGAAGCCGTACGCGACGCGCCCGACCCGCGCGATCCGCAACCAGCCCTCGAACCGGTGCGGCCCGATCGTCGTCGTGAACGGCTCGCCCGGTGCGAGCGTGATCGATCGCGCCGCGAGCTTCTCGGCGACGCCGCGATACAGCGGCACGACGACGCCGACCGTCAACCCGTGCGCCTCGGCCAACGCGGCCGGCAAGCCGGCGGCAACATCGGCGAGGCCGCCGGATTGCGCGAACGGCGCGACCTCGCTCGCGACGTGAACAACTCGCATAGCGAAAATCTATCAGTCGCCGGCGTAGCGCTTGAAGCGCGGACCGGCAGACTCGTAGCTGTGGCGACTTTGGGTCGACACCACGAACGATCCCGACTGCATCTTATCGGCGAGCTCGGGGTCTTGATCCATGAGCTCGGCGACGTCGTTCGCGAGCACGCACGGCCCGCGCGCGGGGACCAGCGTGCCCTTCGGCACGACGACGATGCCGGACTCGGTGACGAACGGGAACCGCTCGGCGTCGTGGACCAGATCCTCGCCGATCACGCAGCCCGGCTCGATCTTGCAGTTCTTGTCGAGGATCACGCGGCGGAGCCGAGCGCCGCGACCGATGTCGCAGCCCGAGAGCACGAGCGATTGATCGACCACCGCGCCGGCGTGGACGAAGCAGTCGTAGCCGAGCACGGTGTCCTTGACCGAGGCCGACGCGACGATCGAGCCCTCGCAGATCAAGCTGTCGTCGATCTCGCACGCGGGGGTGCCTTCGCCGGCGCGCACGAACCGGGCAGGCGGGTAGTCGCGCTGGGCGCTGCGAATCCGCCACTGGCGATTGTAGAGATCGAGCGCGGGCACGCGGGCGCGGAGCTCCATGTTCGCCGTGAAGAACGAATCGATCGTACCGACGTCGCGCCAGTACGGCTCGAGCCCGTCGGACTCGCCCGGCACCTTGTTCTGCGCGAAGTCGTACGCGAACACGCGCGCGCCGTCGGCGAGCAGCTGCGGGATGATGTCCTTGCCGAAATCGTGGCGCGAGTGCCCGTTGGTCGCGCCGTTGGCCTTCGTCTGAAACACCCGCTCGATCACCTCGCGCTTGAAGAAGTAGTTGCCCATCGACACCAGCGACCAGCCCGGCCGCCCCGGCATCTCCGGTGGATTCGTCGGTTTCTCGATGAAGCCGGTGATCCGGCCCGCGACATCGACGTCGATGATGCCGAACGCGCTCGCCTCGGCGGTCGGCACCGGGAACGCCGCGACGGTGAGGTCGGCGTTGCGCGCGCGATGCGTGTCCTCCATCTGATCGACGGCGAACTTGTAGATGTGGTCGCCGCCGAAGATCGCGACGTGATCGGCGCGGGCATCGCGCACGAGGTTGAGGTTCTGATGAACCGCGTCGGCGGTGCCGCGGTACCAGAAATCGCCGAGCCGCATCTGGGCCGGCACGACCTCGATGAACTCGCCGAACCCCGACAGCCGCCAGTTGCGCGACAGGTGCTTGATCAGGCTCGACGACATGTACTGCGTGAGTACATAGATCTTGCGATAGCCCGAGTTGACGAAGTTCGACAGCACGAAGTCGATGATCCGGTAGCGCCCCGCGAACGGCACACCGGGTTTCGATCGGTGGATCGTCAGCGGTCCGAGACGGGAGCCTTTGCCTCCCGCCATGATCATCACGAGTGTGTCCTTCACAACGCCCGTGCTGATGGTAGCAAGGACCGTGCGCGAAGGACTACTTCGCGCAGACGCGACCGAAGATCGTGCTCGATGAGGCGGAAGCGACCGCCTTGCACGTGTACGAGGTCGGGCAGCCCGAGGCCGCAGAGCTGGCGCCCGCGCAGGCCGCCGTGCACTTCTTGCCAGCAGCGCCCATCGTGACGCACAGGTTGCCAGGACCGCCACAGTCCGCGTTCGCGCGGCACTTCTTGCCGAACATCGCGGTGTTCGCGAACGGGTGGAGATGGGGGTCCTCGTCGATTCCGTGAATTCCGTACATCGTGTGGAACGTGGCGTCGCTCGCGGCACGGTCGAGCTTGGTCAGGAGGCCCAGGATGTTCGTCGGGCGCAGCCGGTTCGAGCTGTCGTGCGCCGTCAGTTGCGTGATGAAGTCCTCGGTGATGATGGCGGTCGCGGCATTCGAAAATGACATCGACGTGATGACGTCGACGTTCTTGCCGTTCTTGTTGGGGTTCTCCTGGAGCGCCTCGCCGATCTGATACGTCTCGCAGCCCTCGGCGAGGACGACCTGGTACTTGGTCGCGAGGTCGGCGGTCCGCATGTCGGCGTCGTCGAAGTCGCCCTCGTTGGTCTTGTTCCAGTTCGCCATCGAGAAGCCGTAGAACGGACCCGCGTGACCGTCGAAGATCACGACGTCGCGGACCTTCATCGAATTGCGGAGGTCGGCCTCCAGCACCTTGCCGCCGGCATCGGTCTCGGTGTCGTTGACGGCGCCGGGCTTGCCGAAGAAGATCCGGACCTCGATCTTCACCTGCGTGCCGTTCGCATCGACGGTGCGCGTGAACGGGCCCGAGGTGTGCGTCAACTTCTCCCACGACGCGACCGGCGCGGTGAAGCCCTGGTCGACGAGCCAGCCGAACAGGTCCTTCGAGTGCTTGAGGTGGAAGTTGTCGTGATAGTCCCAGCCGAAGTGGACGTCGAGATCGAGGACGCCGTCCGAGATCAGCTTCTTGACGTCGAAGAATGCGTCGGTCGAGACGTGCGAGTCCGGCGCGATCGAGAACGTCATGGTGGTCTGCTTCGAGGCATCGACCTTGGTCGGATCCCACGCGTCCCACGGCGCCTGGCGGTACCACTCCTCGTCGGTCACGAGGTGCGTCATCTCGTCGTTGGTCGGCAGGCCGATGGCGAGGTCGAACACCTGCTTGCCGGCGACCGTCTTGACCTCGAGCTTCGACATCAGATTCTTCGGGCCCGCGGCGAGCTGCTTGAACGTGAAGTCGTAGGTCACGTGGTCGGCCTCCTCGGTGACGCCGAGGTCTTCCCACATGCCGCCCTTGGCCATGCCGCCGAAACCGCCGAAGTGAAAGTTCGCGTCGTCGTCCTCTTTGTCGACGAAGTACTGCGTGACGAACCAGGCGATCGCGATCTGCTTGTAGCCGATCAGCTTCTTCGCGGCGGCCATGCGCACCGCGTCGGTCGAGGTCGCCATCGCCGGATCGAGCTTCACGCTCGACTTGCCCTCGAGCACGAACTCGAGCGCGTCCTGCGACAGGAAGTTGTCCTCCTTGCCGTCGTCGACCGCGATGCCGTCGTCCGGATCGTCACCTTCGGTCGGGGTCGTGGAGCAGGCCACGAGGCTGCTCGACAGGATCAACAGCGCGGCTAAGCCAGGCGTACGCATATGCTGGCCGCTCTCAGCAACCGGCGTGCCGCATCGGGGCAGAGCGCCTCTGCGTGCAAACGCGGGCTTGCGGTCGCGCTAGGTGGCTGGCGGAGTTGCCGGCAAGAACACGTGCTGGCGATAGAACCGGAGCTCGTCGATCGACTCGCGGATGTCGTCGAGCGCGCGATGGGTCTCTTGCTTCTGCGGTTGCTTCGCCGTGATCGCCGGAAACCAGCGCCGGGCGAGCTCCTTGATCGACGACACGTCGACCATCCGGTAGTGCAGGCGCTTCTCGAGCAGCGGCATGTAGCGCCGCACGAACCGCCGATCCTGATGGATCGAATTGCCGGCGAGCACCGGGCGCTCCTTCACGGGCACGTGCGCGTTGATGAACGCGATCGTCTGTTCCTCGGCCTCGGCCTCGGTGACGGTCGACGCCTTGACGCGCTCGACGAGCCCGGAGCCCCCGTGGTGCTTCTTGTTCCAGTCGTCCATCGCCGCGAGCAGCTCGTCGGATTGGTGGATCACGAGGTCGGGGCCGACCGCGATCTCGACGAGGTTGCCGTCGGTGAGGATCGTCGCCATCTCGATGATCCGCTCCTTGTCGGGTTCGAGGCCCGTCATCTCCATGTCGAGCCAGACCAAAACGTCCGAAGCCATGCGCGACCTATATCATTTTCGCCTAGGCGGCGTGCGACGCGGCCGCGCGAGCTGTCTCGGCGTCGGCCTCGGGCGGCAGGCCCCAGCCGGGTTGGTAGCGATAGACCTCCGCGGCCGAGTGCGGCCCTTCGGGACCGCCGACGATCGCGAGCTGGTCGAGGGTGACCAGCGCGGGATGGACCGCGCCGCACGCGTGCGCCAGTTGCGCGAGGTCCTTGCGCAGCGTCGCGAGGTAGTTCGCGAGCCGCGCGGACTTCAGCGTCGGATCGAGGCCGCGCACCAGCCACTTGTTCTGGGTCGCGACGCCGGTCGGGCAGTGGTCGGTGTGACAGCGCTGCGCCTGGATGCAGCCGATCGACAGCATCGCCTCGCGCGCGACGTTGATCATGTCGCAGCCGAGCGCGAGCCCGAGCAGCGCCGACTCCGGGAAGCCGAGCTTGCCCGAGCCGATGAACACGACCTGATGGTGGACGCCGAGCTCGGCGAACGTGCGATAGACCTCGGAGAACCCGAGCCGGAACGGCAGCGCGACGTGATCGGTGAACACCAACGGTGCGGCGCCGGTGCCGCCTTCGCCGCCGTCGATCGTGATGAAGTCGGGACCGCGCTGGGTCTGGTCGATCTGGCGCGCGAGGTCCTTCCAGAACTGCGGGTCGCCGACGGCGGATTTGATCCCGACCGGCAGCCCCGTCGCATCGGCGAGCGATTCGATCCAGTCGAGCATGCTCGAGACATCGCGAAACGCGCTGTGGCTCGCCGGCGAGATGCAATCGCGATCCATCGGGATGCCTCGGATGCTCGCGATCTCCGGCGTGATCTTCGCGCGCGGCAACACGCCGCCGAGCCCGGGCTTCGCACCCTGGCTGAGCTTGATCTCGATCGCGCGGACCTTCGCCGACGCGACCGACTCGCAGAACTTCTCCATCGAGAACTTGCCGTCGGCAGTGCGGCAGCCGAAGTAGCCGGTCCCGATCTGCCAGATGATGTCGCCGCCCTTGCGGTGATAGTCCGAGATGCCGCCTTCGCCGGTGTTCTGCAACGCACCCGCGAGCGCGACGCCGCGATTGATCGCCTCGACCGCGTTCGGCGACAGCGAGCCGAAGCTCATCGCCGAGGTGTTGATCAACGAGGTCGGCTTGAACGCGTGCTTGCGCTTGCGATGGCCACCGAGCGTACGAATGCACGGCAGGGGAGAGTTCGAGTCGTAGCCGGGCTCGCCGAAATGCGGCGTGTGGATCGGGAACGCGCTGTGGCGGACCAGGATGTAGCCCGGCCTCTCGAGGTCGTTGTCGGTGCCGAAGCCGAAGTAGTTGTTCTCCTTCTTCGCCGACGAATACACCCAGCGCCGCTGATCGCGCGAGAACGGCCGCTCCTCGTCGTTGCTCGTGACGATGTACTGCCGGAGCTCGGGCCCGAGCGCCTCGAGCATATACCGGAGGTGGCCGACGATCGGGAAGTTGCGGATGATCGCGTGGCGCTTCTGGATCAGGTCGTGGATCGCCACCACGATCAAGAACGCGCAGAAGCCGAGGCCGACCCAGGCCCATATCGACGACATATGCGCTGATCATAGCGCCAGTCGATCTACTCCGCGGCGCCATCCGGCTAATCGCCGGACCAGAAGCGGATCGGCCCGGTATCCATGTGGACGAACCCGGATTCGAGATACAGCCCGACGCCGCCGATCTTCTGCGCCTTCGCCCACGCGTGGAGTTGTTGGGTCGTCACGTTCGGCAGGAAGAAGTCGATCGCGTTGCCATGGCTGTGCTGGCTATCGCGCGCGACCTGATGGCCCTTCTTGCGCAGGATCAGATTGAACTTGGAATGGCGAAACGCCGAGACGATGTGGACGACGTCTTGATGGAAGTGCTGCGCCGCCGAGACGACGGTCGGCACGAGTTGCGGATCCATCTTGATCGTGCGGTTGGTGTAGTGGTCGCGCAGGAAGTGATCGGAGTCGGCCGGCAACGCCGCCGGATCGACGGCGAGCCACTCGTGGGTGTGCTCGTTGTACAGGTTGATCAGCGCGACCGGCTTGGTGCCCGGGGCGGGCGGGGCCGCGTGATTGCGGGTCCTGGTCGCGAGCTCGCGGTCCTTCTTCGCAGGCTCGGCGGAGGCGACCGTCGAGATCGCCGCGAGCACGAGCAGTGCTTTCACCGCTTCGAACCGAGCTGCACGAGCACCTCGTTGAGCGAACCGGAGCGAAACCCGGCGAGATCGAGCGCGACGTACGCGAAGCCGAGCCGCTTGCCGAGCGCGACGACCTCGTCGCGGACCTCGAGCATGCGCGGCAATTCGCCGGTCTCGACCTCGAGCCGCGCGACGGTGTCGTGGAACCGCACGCGCAGTTGCCGAAACCCGAGCGCGCGCAGGCCGTCTTCGAAGTCGTCGACGCGGCGCAGCCGATCCAACGTGATGTGCGTGCCGTACGGGAACCGCGACGACAGACACGCGAGCTGCGGCTTGTCCCAGGTCGGCAGGCCGAGCTGCTTCGACAGCGTGCGGATCTCGGTCTTCGCGAGCCCGGCGTCGACCATCGGCATGAACGCGCCGCGCTCGAGCGCCGCGGCGATGCCGGGGCGAACGTCGCCGAGATCGTCGATGTTGGTACCGAGGATGATCGGCGCGTCGCCGAGCGCGGTCGCGATCGGTTGTGCCACGGTCATCAGCTCGGTCTTGCACAGCGCGCAGCGATGCGTCGGATTGTCGGCGAAGCCCGGCACCTCGAGCTCGTGCGACTCGACGACGTGATGGCGCTCGCCGAGCCCGAGCTCCTTCGCGAGCGACGTGGCGTCGCGGACCTCGGAGCGCGCCATCGTGGCCGACACGGCGGTGACCGCATGGGCGCGGTCGCCGAGGGTATCGACCGCGACCTTGAGCAAGAACGCCGAGTCGACGCCACCCGAGAATGCGACGACGACCTGGCCGTACTTGGTCAGTTGCTCGCGCAACATCTCGAGCTTCTCGGTCACGCGGTTACCCTAGCACTTCGCCGCGCCAACGCGCGATCTCGACGAAGTCTCGATCGAACAGCGCCGCTTCGGTGACCGCGTCCGCGGTGACACCGACGACGAGATGCTGGACCGGGTAGCCGACGCCGACCTCGCGATCGACCTGCGACAAATACGCCCGGCCGTTGGTGTGCGAGTGATAGACGGTCCGCGCCGGCGAGGGCCCGTCGAAGCTGCGCGCGAACGCGAACAGCTCGGCGCCCGCGATCACGAACCCGGTCTCGGGCCCGCGCTCCGGTGTGGTCGGATGGAGCCCGCTCGCTTGCGCGTTCGTGCAGCGCACCACCGTGGTGTCGGTGAGATAGCCGCAGCACTCCTCGGGGAAACATTCGCGAGCGTGGCGCGCGACGTCGCGCAACACCGCGATGTCGATCACCGCGACGCCGCCTCGACCAGCCACTGCGTCGCCGCGAGGCCGCCGCGCCAGTAGGCGAGGGCGACGTCGTCGCCGGCGCCACCGGGCCACCACGCCGGGCGCGGTACGAGAGCCACCTCGCGCTCGGCGGTGCGCGCGGTGACCGGTGCGCGACTGCTCGCGCCTTCGGACTCGGCGAGCACGCGGGTGTCACTGGCGTGGGCGGCGACCTCGGCGCGTTGCGCGGCGGTCGAGCTCGTGACGACGAGCGTGCCGACTCCGCCGGCCGCGAGGAACGCCGCCGCGATCAGCTCGGCGCGCGGATCGGGCTCGCGCAGGGCGAGCTTCGCGGTCGACACCATGATCGCGGTCTGGCCGAGCCCGCCGAAATCGGGGAGCTGGATGTGCCGCGCGTAGCGCTGCGCTTGCTCGTCGCGCATCTCGGTCCTCAGTCCGTCCCGACCCCTCCGGCGATCGCCGGAATGATATCGATCTCGTCGCGCGCGGTGACCGGCGTGTCGAGGCCCTGGAGCGCGCCGATGTCGTCGCCGCCGACGTAGATCCGGATGAACGGCTTCACGGTCTCGCCGGTCATCAGCTTGTTGCCGATGCCGGGGTGCTTGGTCTCGAGCGCGGCGAGCGCGGCGCGCACGGTCGGCGCGTCGATCACGACCTCGGCTTGGTTCGCGGTCAGGAGGCGCAGGGCGCCGGGGATGCGAATCGTCGCCATCTAAGCCACCTTTCGATGCGCGGGACAGTCCGCGCGCGGAGAGAACCGAACGATACGCGGATCGGCGTTCGTGCGCAGATCGTCGAACACGTAGAGCGTGCCCGCGGTCCCGTGCTGGGGGTCGCGCGCGACCGCGAGCCCGAGCGCGGCGGCGAGGCCACCGATCGCACCGACGATCGGCCCGAGCACGCCACCGGTCGCGCAGGTCGCGCCGGCCACCGGCTCCTCGAACAAGCAGCGGTAACACGCGGTGCCCGGCGCGCCGACCATCACGTTGCCGCCGAACTGCAACGCGGCCGCGATCACGTACGGTTTGCCGTGGGCGACCGCCCAATCCGAGACCGCGAACTTGGTCTCCGGATCGTCGCTGCCCTCGACGATCAGATCGCAATCGGCCGAGAGGTCATCGGCGTCGTCGGCGAGCCAGCGCAGTTGGTAGCCTTTGGCGCGACCGCCGCGCTCGATCACACGCTGCGCGAGGGTCGGGGCCTTGGCCGCGCCGAGATCCGCGGCGGTGAACTGGATCTGACGATGCAGGTTCGAGACTTCGACGATGTCCGGATCGACGACCACGAGCTCGACCCCGGCGGCGCCGAGCGCGAAGGCCAGCGGTCCGCCGAGCCCTCCCGCGCCGACGACGGTCGCTTTCATCCGTTCGCCCAGGTCTTGCCGCAGACCGAGCACACCTTGCGCGCGTCGAGCACGCCGATGCAGGTGTCATCGCGGCACAGCACGCGGCGCGACCAGTCGACGTCGTCGGTCGCGGCCCCGGGCATCAGCGCGGCGAGCGCCGGATCCGATCCGCGCGCGGCGACGTCGTCGTCGGCGTCGTCGTCGTCGTCGTCGTCATCCTCCTCGTCGTCCGCGTGGTCGTCGTGCGGCAGATGCTCGCCATCGACGATCATCCCGCGCTCGCGCTCGTTGTTCCACGTCGGCGAGACCTGGCCACAGACCTTGCAACGGCCCTCGGCGCCGATCACGCCGGTGCAGGCGCCGTCGGGGCAAACTTCGCGGTGATCCCATTCATCGACGGTCATGTTCCACCTAGCGCGGCAAACAGATCTTCAGCGAGATAGAAGGTGACCTCGACATCGCCGAGGCGCAAGACCGCGCGCGACGGCAAGGGCTGCTCTCTTCGGGGGTCGAGCGCGGCGCCCTTGAGCCAGCTTCCATTCTTCGAACCGGCGTCGGCGACGACCCACCCCGACCCCACGCGCTTGACGTAGGCGTGGAGCCGCGAGATCGACGTATCGGCGATCACGACGTCATTATTCGGAGTCCGGCCGATCGTGATCCGATCGGGGAACGATGCACCGGGCTTCTTGGCGAGCGGGTAGAGCTCGAGGTCGATCTCGTCGGGCAGATCCTTGCCGAACGGGAGCGTCTCCTCGGTGACGTACTCGCTGCGGCGATTGTCTTCGGCGGAATCGTCGAGCGCCCGACTGCTGAGGTGTGACGGCTCGTCGAACGGCGACCCGTGCTGGCGATAGCGCACGAGTGCCGCCGGCGCTGCGGACGCGAGAAACTCATCGCGGCCGAGCTGGAGCAGCTGGCGGTAGTGCCCGGAAGCGTCCACGGCGTGGACATCGCATACGCCGGGCCGGGCAGCAAGTCCGGTTTGACACGCGCATCTCCGACGGGGTAAACGTGCCTCCGCCATGTACGATACGTCGGATATCCGCAAGGGCCTCAAGGTCTTGATGGACGGGAACCCCTACAACGTCATCGAGTTCCAGTTCGTGAAGCCAGGCAAGGGTGCGGCGTTTACGCGCACCAAGTTCAAGAACTTGCTAACCGGCGCCGTCGTCGAGCGGAACATTCGCTCGGGCGAGAAGCTCGAGCCCGCGAACGTCGAGACGCGCGACATGCAGTTCCTCTACAAAGAGGGCGGCGATCTCGTGTTCATGGATCAGACGAACTACGAGCAGGTCACGATCGCCGCGGATCTGATCGGCGACGCGCACGACCTGATGAAGGACAACCTGCCGTGCACGGTGGTGTTCTTCAACGAGCGCCCGGTCGACGTCTCGCTGCCCACGTTCGTGCAGCTCGAGATCACGGCGAGCGAGCCCGGCGTCAAGGGCGACACCAGCGGCAACGTGCAGAAGCCCGCCACGGTCGAGACCGGCGCCACGGTCAGCGTGCCGCTGTTCATTCGCGTCGGCGACACCATCAAGATCGACACGCGCACCCACGAATACGTCGAGCGCGTCAATAAGACCTGAGATGCGAGGGCGAGTGATCGCCCGCGGTGACGACTACGTCATCGTTCGCACCGATCGCGACGACGTTCGCGTCGACCAGCCGCCGCGAGCGTGGCGGATCGGCCAGTTCATCGGCACCGGCGAGCTGTCGCCGCACGTGCCGGCGCAGCCGTATCCCGGACCGGGCTCGGAGGTCATGCGGCTGTCGCGCGAGCGGATGACGAAGCTGCGCGACCGCGCGCGTGTGCTGTCGGCGGTGCGAGCGTTCTTTGCCGAGCGCGAGTTTCTCGAGGTCGAGACGCCGTTGATCGTGCCGAGTCCCGGGCTCGAGATCCACCTCGATGCGGTCGCAGCCGGCGATGGCTTTCTGATCACGTCGCCGGAGTACTCGATGAAGCGGCTGCTCGCGGCCGGGTTCGAGAAGATCTATCAGGTCTGCAAGTGCTTCCGCGCGAACGAGCGTGGCCCGCACCACGCGAGCGAGTTCACGATGATCGAGTGGTATCGCGCGTACGACGGCATCGCGACGATCGCGCGCGACACCGAGCAACTGGTCCACGTGGTGTGCGGCGACCACGCGCGGCTCGGCGATCGCGTGATCGACGTCAAACCGCCATGGGCGCGGATGACGGTGCGCGACGCGATGCTGTGCTGGGCCGACGTCCGCGTCGCCGGTGACGAATCGGCGGTCGAGCTCACCGCGGCCGTGCGCGCCGCGGGCATCGAGGTCAGCCACGGGCTCGCGTGGGACGACGTGTTCTTCACCGCCTGGCTCGCGCGGGTCGAGCCGGTGCTCGCGAAGCTCGATCACGCGATCCTGATCGAGGACTGGCCGGCGCCGCTCGCCGCACTCGCACGTCGCAAGGACGCCGACCCGCGGGTCGCGCTGCGGTTCGAGGCCTACGTCGGTGGGCTCGAACTCGCGAACGCGTTCGACGAGCTCGTCGATGCGGACGAACAGGTGGCGCGGTTTCGATCGGAGCAAGACGCGCGGTTTCAGCGTGGTCGTCCGGTCTACCCGGTCGACGACAAGCTGGTCGCGGCGCTCCACGAAGGCCTGCCGCCGAGCGGTGGGATCGCGCTCGGGTTCGACCGGCTGGTGATGCTCGCGACCGGCGCGACCACGATCGATCAGGTCCAGGCGTTTGCGGGTCACGAGCGCTGATCGCGACAGCGCTGTCCTGGATCTCCGGATCGCGCGGATCGCGCGAGCTCCAAGGCTGCGGATCCTCGTCGGGCACGGCGGCTGCACTTGGCGACGGTCATCATGCGTACTTTGTTGATCCTCCTCGCCGTTTCGCTCGCCGCGCACACGGCCCACGCGCAGGCGCCGGGCCTGACGATGTCGTTCGATCCGGGACCGCCGCAGGCACCGATGTCCGCCGAGGATGCCGACCTGCTCGAGACCGGTGAGATCGGGCCCGGCAAGTGGCTGCTCGGTGTCGGCGTCGCGACCGGGATGGGGTTCGGCATGGGGCAGACGGTGCAAGGCCGGTGGCGCGAGACCGGCTGGATCTTCACGGTCGGCGAATCGCTGTCGCTGACCGCGCTCGTCCTCACGATCCCGGCGCTGTTCTCTGGCGATTGCTATGACTGTTCGCAACGCGAACACTCCGAGAGCAACCGCGCGGCTTACATCGCGATCGGTAGCTTGATCGCCTATGCCGGCTTCCACGTCTGGGAGATCGGTGATGCGCTGATCGCGCCGGTGGCGTTCAACCACCGCTATCACGCGGCGCTCGCGCGGCATCCCGAGGCGACGCAGCTCGCCGTGACTCCGTTCCTGGTGCCGAGCGACCGCGGTAGCGGCGGCGTCGCCGGCGTCGCGCTGCGGTTCTAGCCTTTCACGTCCAACGCATGGCGGCGCATCATCGCGCGCACGGTGCCGCCCGGATCGCGCGCTTCACCGCGACCGACCTCGCCGAGCAGCCGCGCCGCGCGCGCCGGGCTGCCGTTCGACTTCGCGAGCGCGAGCTCGAGCGCCGCACGCTCGAGCTGATCGCGGATCGCGCGCAGATTCATGCGGCCGCCGTCGATCAGCTCGGCGAGCGCGGCGCGATCGAACCAGTGCGCCGCGGCGTGCTCGGGGGCACCGCGCACGACGTGCTCCGGCAGATCCGAGAGCAGCAGCTCGTCGCCGGCGAGCTTGCGGACGAGCGCTTGAAACACCACGTTGCGCAGCTCGCGGACATTGCCGGGCCACGGATAGCGCGCCAGCGTGGCGAGCGCGGTCGGCGCGATCCGGGTCACGCGATGGGTCGCGGTTGGATCTTCGCGATAGAACCGCGCGATCAGGTGCTCGACGAGGTCCGGGAGATCGTCGCGGCGATCGCGCAGCGGCGGGATCACGATGCGGACGATCGCGAGGCGCTGGTAGAGGTCGGCGCCGAACTCGCCGCGGTGGACGAGCTCGTCGAGATCGCGGTTGGTCGCCGCGACGATCCGGAAGTCGACCTGGCGCCACTGGCTCTCGCCGAGCCGCGAGGTGACGTGATCCTCGAGCACGCGCAGCAGCTTGACCTGGAGCGTCTTCGGGGTGTCGTCGACCTCGTCGAGGAACACCGTGCCGCCGGACGCCGCGAAGATCAGCCCGTCGTAGTCGGCGACCGCACCGGAGAACGCACCGCGCACGTAGCCGAACAGCTCGCCCTCGATCAGCTCGTTCGGAATCGCCGCGCAGTTGATCGGCACGAATTCGCCGCGTCGCGCCGAGCGGGCGTGGAGATAGTGCGCGGCGAGATCCTTGCCGGTCCCGGTCTCGCCGGTGAGCAACACCGCCATCGAGGTGTGTGCGGCGCGATCGAGCTCGCCCAACGCACGTTGCGCCGCGGCGCTGCGCGCGACAAAGCCGGGCGGCGGCTCGCCGCGCGTGACGTGCACGGTGAGCTCGGCGAACCGGCGGGCGAGCGTGGCGACGAGCACGCCATCGATCGCGAGCGCATCGTAGGCGCCCATCAAGACAGCGGCCACCGCCGCATCGGGATCGAGCGCGGTCGTCGACAACCAGATCCACGGCGCGCGCGGCGGGCGAGGCGGTGGCGCCGGCGACGCGTACAACCGCAGCGCGGCGCTGTCGCTCGAGACCTCGCGAAACCCCGCGGTCGCGAGCGCGCGGCGCAGGAGCGTGCCCAACCCGCGACCGAGAACGGCGATGTCCATGTCCGTATTGTAATACGGGAACGCGTAATTGTATCTGGATCGGGCTGTCGTCCGCTACGTGATTACACAGGCTTAGCCGCGGCACAGGGGATGCTCTTAGTAAGCCTCGAACGCCAAGGAGGCCTCATGATGATTCTGCATCTCCCATTATTTTTGTGGATCGCGGGCGGGCTCGTCGCCGCCGTTCTGTTCTGCGTCCTGTTCGGTACGGTCGTGATCGGCGCCCAGGAGTCGGGGTTGATCACGAAGCAGTACGGCAGTCCGCTGCCGCCGGGCCGCATGATCGCGACCCGTGGCGAGGCTGGCTATCAAGCGGAGCTCCTGCCTCCCGGCTGGCACTTCCCGCTGTGGCGCTGGAAGTACGCGGTCAAGAAGGTCCCGTTGATCGAGGTCCCGTCGGGACAGATCGCGTTGGTCGTCGCTCGGGACGGCACCGCGATCCCCGCGGAGCGCGTGCTCGCGAAGGAGCTCGCTTGCGACAACTTCCAGGATGCCGCCCGGTTTCTCGATGAAGGCGGCGAGAAAGGACGTCAACTCTCCATGCTGACCGCGGGCCGCTACCGGATCAACCCGGCGCTGTTCGAGATCGTGACGGCGCAACGCGCGTCGCAATACGGGCTGTCGGCGGAGCAGCTCTACGTGTTCCGCGTGCCGTCGGATCGCGTCGGCATCATCACGGCGCTCGACGGCCGTCCGATCACCGCCGGTGATCTGGCCGGGCCGATCGTCACCGGTCACGACAGCTTCCAGAGCGGGCAACTGTTCGTCGAGGCCGGCGGCTGCCGCGGTCTGCAAGAGGAGGTGTTGCTCTCGGGCGCGTGGAACCTCAACCCGTGGTTCATCTCGGTCGAACTGATCTCGTTGACCGAGATCCCGATCGGCTATGTCGGCGTGGTCGTCAGCTACGTCGGCGGCGAGCATGTCGACGTCTCCGGCGATGGTTTCTCGCACGGCGACCTCGTCGAGCGCGGCCGTAAGGGCGTGTGGGTCGAGCCGCTGCTGCCCGGCAAGCATCCGGTCAACACGCGCGCGATGAAGGTCGAGCTCGTGCCGACGACGAATATCGTGCTGAACTGGGCGAATCGGTCGGAGGCGCACAGCTACGACGCCGGTCTCAACTCGATCACGGTGCGCTCGCGGGACGGCTTCTCGTTCAACCTCGACGTGGCCGCGATCATCCACATCGGCGTGAAGAACGCACCGCGCGTGATCTCTCGCGTCGGTTCGATGCAGAACCTCGTCGATCACGTGCTGCAACCGACGGTCGGGAACTACTTCCGCAACTCCGCACAGGAGTCGACCGTGCTCGAGTTCTTGTCGGCACGTAGCCAGCGGCAACGCGAGGCGTACCTGCACATCCGCGCGGCGGTGGCGGCGTACGACGTCGAGTGCATCGATGCGTTGATCGGCGACATCGGCGCGCCGGCCGAGCTGATGAAGACCCAGACCGACAAGAAGATCGCGGACGAGCTGACCCGCACGTACGACGCGCAACGCGAAGCGCAGATGCGGCGTCAGATGCTCGAGCGCGAGACCGCGGCCGCGAACATGCAAGCCGAGGTCGTGCGCAGCGAACAGCAGGTCAAGATCCAGACCACCGTCGCCGAGGCGCGCGTGGCGCAGGCGAAAGGCGAAGCGGAGTCGATCCGGCTGCGCGCGCAGGCGGATGCCGAGGTCCAGCGCGTGACGGCGGCGGCGACCGCCGATTCGCTCCGTCTGCAAGCGGATGCCGAAGCCGACGCGATGCGCGTGCGGGGAGAAGCGAGCGCCGATTCGGAGCGCGCACGCGGTGCGGCGGCGGCGGCGAGCTACGCGGCGGGTATCGAGGCGCTCGGCGAGAACAGCTACACGGCGGTGCAGCTCGCGTCGATCCTCAGCGCGTCGAACATGAAGCTCGTGCCGGATGTCGTGCTCGGGGAAGGCCGCGGCAACCTGGCCGACGTGTTGCTCGCGCGGATGGCGACGGGGCCGGTCGGCCTCGCGCCGTCGTTGACGACGACGCAGACCAACGGTCACAGCAAGGTTGCGATCGTCGCGGCGCCGAGCGAAGACGTGATCGACGTCCGCTAGCTACGACGCGCGGGCGTCGCTGTCGTCCGTCGACGGCACCGCGGTGGCTTTGCGAGAGCCGCCCTTCGCGACGCCCGCGGCTTTGCCGCCCGAGCCCTTCGCGGCGCGCAACTGCTTGTCGCGCTCGAGCAGCGGCTTGACATGCTGGCCGGTGAAGCTGCGTGGATTCTTCGCGACGGTCTCCGGCGTCCCGGCGGCGATGATCTCGCCACCGCCGGACCCGCCCTCGGGGCCGAGGTCGATGATCCAGTCGGCGGTCTTGATCACGTCGAGGTTGTGCTCGATCACGAGCACGGTGTTGCCGCTGTCGACGAGCCGGTTGAGCACCTCGAGCAGCTTCTTGACGTCGCCGAAGTGCAGACCCGTGGTCGGCTCGTCGAGCAGGTACAGCGTGCGGCCGGTCTGGACGCGCGCGAGCTCGCGCGCGAGCTTCACGCGCTGAGCTTCACCGCCCGACAGCGTCGTCGCGGGTTGGCCGAGCGCGATGTAGCCGAGGCCGACATCGACGAGCGTATTCATGATCCGCGACAGCTGCTTGTGGTGCTTGAACATCTCGGCCGCCTCTTCGATCGGCGTCTCGAGCATCTGCGCGATGTTCTTGTCCTTGTACGTGACGCGCAGCGTGGCGTCGTTGTAGCGCCGCCCGTTGCAGACCTCGCACGTGACGAACACGTTCGGCAGGAAGTGCATCTCGACCTCGCGCAGGCCGGCGCCTTCGCACGCCTCGCAGCGGCCGCCGCCTTGCTTCGCCGAGACGTTGAACGAGAACCGCCCAGCCTGGTAGCCGTAGGTCTTCGCGGCCGGCATCTGCGCGAACATCTCCCGGATCAGGTCGAACGCCTTGGTGTACGTCGCCGGGTTCGAGCGCGGCGTCCGACCGATCGGCTGCTGGTCGATCACGATCGCCTTGTCGATCTTGCCGAGGCCGGTGAGCTCGTCGTACGGGCCGACGCGATCCATCGAGCGATGGAGCATGCGGTTGAGGGCAGGGTGGAGCGTCGCGTTGATCAGCGACGACTTGCCGGCACCGGAGACGCCGGTGACCGCGACCATCACGCCGAGCGGAATCTCGGCGGTGACGTTGCGCAGGTTGTGCTCGCGCGCGCCGCTGAGCTTGACCCAACTGGTCGGCTCGCGCCGGCGCTCGGGCACTTCGATCCGTTCACGGCCGGAGAGATAGTTGCCGGTGATCGACGTGGTGTTGGCCTTGACGTCGTCGGGCGTGCCCTCGGCGACGACCTTGCCGCCGTGACGTCCGGCGCCCGGACCGAAGTCGACGATCCAATCCGCGGCTTCCATCGTCGCTTCGTCGTGCTCGACGACGAGCACGGTGTTGCCGAGGTCGCGCAGGCGATGCAGCGTGCGCACGAGCCGCTCGTTGTCGCGCTGGTGCAGGCCGATCGAAGGTTCGTCGAGCACGTACAACACGCCGGACAGCTCGCTGCCGAGCTGTGACGCCAACCTGATCCGCTGCGCTTCGCCGCCCGATAGCGTGCCCGCGCCGCGATGCAGCGTCAGGTAGTCCAACCCGACATCGAGCAAGAACGTCAGCCGGTTCTTGATCTCCTTCAACACCTCGCCCGCGATCTGCAGGCGCGCACCAGTCAGCTTCATCGTCGTGATGAACGCGTAGGCGTCCTTCACGGTCATGCTGGTGACCTCGTTGATCGGCTGCTCGTTGACGAACACCGCGCGCGACTCGGGCCGCAAGCGCGTGCCGTGACAGACCGCGCACGGAATCGCGCGGAAGAACTGCTCGTAATGCTGCTTCGTGCGATCGCTCGACGATTCGCGATGCCGGCGCTCGAGCTGCGCGAGGATGCCCTCGAAGCGCATCGCCCATTCGCCGGTCGAGTGCCGGCCTTCCCACTGCACGTTGACGCGCTTGTCGCCGGTGCCGTTGAGCAGGACGTCGCGCTGCTTCTCGCTGAGCTTGTTCCACGGCTTGTCGAGGTCGATCTTGAACGCCTTCGCGATCGCGTTGACGATGTTCGCGGTCCAGCCGCTGTCCTTCGCGATCGCCTCGCCCCACACCGCGACCGCGCCTTCGCGCAGCGACTTCGCGTGATCGGGCACGACCAGATCCGGATCCGCGGCGAGCCGCTCGCCGAGGCCGTTGCACTCGACGCACATGCCGAGCGGCGAGTTGAACGAGAAGCTCTGCGGCGACAGCTCGGGGAACCCGATGCCGCACTTCGGGCACGCGTTCGCTTCGCTGTACGTGCGCGGAATCTTCTCGCCCGCGACCTCGACCATCAGCTTGCCCTTGCCCTCGCGCAACGCGGTCTCGACCGAGTCGGTCAGCCGGCCGTTGTCCTTGCCGTTGATCGTGATCCGATCGATCACGAGCTCGATCGAGTGCTTCTTCTGCTTCTCGAGGCCGCTCGCGACCTCGTCGAGCCGAACGATCATGCCGTCGATCCGGACCCGCACGAAGCCGGCCTTCTGGAGCTCGACGAACAGCTCGCGAAACTCGCCCTTGCGATTCTCGGCTTTCGGCGCGAGCACCGTGACCTGGGTCTTCTCGGGCAGCTCGGCGAGCTCGTCGACGATCTGCCCCGCGGTGCGTGCACCGACCGGCCCGTCGCACTGATAGCAGCGCTGCTCGCCGGCACGCGCGTAGAGCACGCGCAGGTAGTCGTAGATCTCGGTCGTGGTCCCGACCGTCGAGCGCGGGTTCGAGCCCGCGGTCTTTTGCTGGATCGCGATCGTCGGCGACAGCCCGCGGATCCGCTCGTACTTCGGCTTCTCCATCTGGCCGAGGAACTGCCGCGCATACGCCGACAAGCTCTCGACGTAGCGGCGCTGGCCCTCGGCGTAGA
>JBDTJY010000042.1:0-4757 GCA_039935615.1 Kofleriaceae bacterium | reverse complement strand
CTTGAGGCCTACCTTGAGCGCGGTGGCCGGATCGACGGCGGCCTCGACGACCGTGTTCAACTTCAGGGTATCGGTCCACTGCTGTTCGTCGCCAAATGTCCAGTATCGGAAGACGTTCTGGCCTTCCATGATCAGCTCTGCGCTGGCCACGCTGGCCGTAGCCGGGCCGACGGTCTCGCCGTTGACGCCGCCGCCACGAGCTCCGGCGTGGCCGCCCGATGCATCATCGCCACAGGCGGTCGAGATCAGACCACTGCTCGCCACAGCCAGCGCCAGCGCAGCTGTTCGTAGGACCTTCCAGGCTGACCTTCCCGCGGCGGGACGTGACAGATCAAGGAGCATGAGGGGGCTGGGAAATGCTTTTGTATTTTCGTTCATCACATTGTCCATGAGTTGGAGATGGCAACAACAGGAGTGGAGTTCGTCTGGCACTCACCGCGTCGACGACAACGTCGTCATTCGCGACGATGAATTCGTTTTTGGTCGGCGGAGTTCGCGCGATTGCATGATTCGCAGAGCATGATCGCCGCAATCCGAAGATCCGGCAGCGACGGCACCGAGCGTGCCGAGCGTGGTAGCAGGACGGTCCTCCGTCTTCTTCTTACAAGCGGGAAGAGAGCCGGAGCGCCGCGGTCGAAAAGATCAGTGAAACGAGGCCCGCATTCAATCTCGCTTTCAATCTCCTAACCAGTAGAGGGAGACCGCACGCAGGACGTGACAGACAATCCGAAGGCAGCCGCTCTTTGTACCCGTTCACAGGGCGCACTACCGCGCGGCGATCGGGCTCGGAGTCTTGCGATCGTGTAGCGCGGCGTGAATGGCGGAGTTGAGATAGGTGAGGACGTGACGGCGCTGCTTGCGGCAGGTGTGGATCACCGATTTGAGGTTGGCGGCGAACAGGTCGCTGCGGCTTCCGCCGGTGGACCGTCGCCAGCAGACGAGACCGCGCAACTCGCGCTCGGCGTGGTTGTTCGTCGGATCGACTCCAGCCTCGAACACGAAGCGCCACAGTTCCTCGCGGTGTTCGAGGATGTTGCGACACCCTGAGTTAGATCGTACGCCCAGCAGGATTCGAACCTGCTGCCCCGTTCTTAGAAGGAACGTGCTCTATCCAAATGAGCTATGGGCGCGTTTGGTCGACGACTTTGCCGTATCGAGGACTTCGCAACAAGGCTGACGATGATCGTGTTAGTTTCCGCAGCGATGCGGACGATGATCGCGATCTCTCTCGTGATGGCCCTGGGCGTAGCCGCGTGCAGCAAGGGCGAAAACGCCGGCGCTGAAGAGGCGAAGAAGCAGGCCGAACAAGAGCTCCAGGAGAAGTTGAAGGAGCCGAACGCGGTCCCCAAGAAGATCGATCCACCGGTGCCCGGTCGGCAGAAGCTGAACTGCAACGCGCTGATCGACACCGAGAAGTTCACGCAGTTGCTCGGCGAGACGTTGCCGGTGACGGTGGTGGATTCGAAGACCGAGGCCGAGGCCGCGGCGTCGTGCTCGATCCTCCGCGGCGGCAAGCGGCTGACCGAGGCCGAGCAGAAGGCGTTGCTCAAGTCGAAGGGGCGGCTCGGTGTGATGCCGGGCGACGAGCTGTGTAACGTGTCGACGTTCTGCTGGACGATCGAGAACGCCGATCGGTTCCTCAAGAAATGCCTCGATCTGAAGGAGAAGGTCGACGACGCACTCGGCTTCAAGGCGTGCATCCTCGTGGTCGCGACCGGTGAAGACGACGTCAATCGCTATCGATTCTTCGACGAAGATACGAAGTGCATCTTCCAGGTCCGCGCAGGCCCGAGCGAGGTCGACAACGATCTGATCGGGAAGTGCGCGAAGGGCGCGCACGATCTGATCGGACCCGACCAGATCAAGCCGGGCGCGGCACCCGCGGCACCGGCCGCCGGTAGCGGTTCCGGAACGTGAAGCTCGCCGCGATCGTGGTGCTCGCCGCGTGCGGAGGTAGCGCCGCGAAGCCGCCGGTCGAACCGCCGGTCGTGCCGGCGACCAAGAGCGCGATCGATCCGGCGGCACACCTCGAGACCGTGAGCGAAGAGATCGGCTTTCTCACGCCCGATAGCTCGAACGTGCCGGGCACGCTCGTGCGGCCCGGTGTCGACGGCAAGTATCCGGCGATCGTGGTGTTCGCGGGCAGCGGTCCGACGGATCGCGACTGGAACAACCCGCTGATCAAGACGACCAACGGCAGCGGCAAGCTGCTCGCCGAGGCGCTCGCGGCGCACGGCGCGGTGGTCGTGCGGTTCGACAAGGCGGGCACCGGTGCGAACACGACCAAGCTCACCGGCAAGACCATCGATGTCTACGTCGACGAGATGCGCGCCGCACTGTCGTACCTGCGCGCGCGGCCCGATGTCGACACCACGCACCTCTACGTCGCCGGTCACAGCGAAGGCGGCATCCACGCGATGCGCACCGCGATCGCCGAGGGTGATCACGTCGCCGGTCTGCTGCTGCTGTCGGCGAGCGGCCGCACGCTCGAGGACATCCTGATCGCGCAGATCACGGCGCAGGTCGAAGAGAAAGCACCGGGTCAGAGCGCGGCGATCCTCGGACCGTTCAAGAAGGCGCTCGACGACTTCGCCGCCGGCCAGACGATCGATCCCAAGTCGGCGACACCGATCCCCGGCCTGCAGGTCTTGCTCGGAGCGCTGACCGCGATCCCCGAGCTCGGTCGCGGCCTCCTGACGTTCGATCCGGTAGCGACGCTGCCGAAAGTCACCGTGCCGATCTTCATCTACAACGGCCAGCACGACATCCAGGTCGACGCGACGATCGACGCGCCGAAGCTCGAAGCGGCGGCGAAGTCGACGAACAAGAACGTCACGATGTTCTTGGCTCCCGACGCCGATCACGTGTTGAAGCACGAGGTCCGGCCGGTGGCCGAGCTGCGCAAAGATCTCGCGGGGGTTGCGGAGGGCTACAACGCCGCGGATCGCAACCTCGACGAAGCGACCGTCACGGCGATCGTCGCCTGGCTCGCGAACCACTGACGTGTGGTCGCTGCGTCGCCCGCGTGACGCCGAGCTCGCCGCCGTGCTCGCCGGGGTCGCCGCGCGGGCGGTGACGTACAGCACGATCGGCATGAGCCGACCCGGCGCGAGCGTGTCGGGGTTTCATCTCGAGGACCATCGCGCCGACCTCGCGATCGACTTCGCGACCGCGCGTGAGCGGCTCGCACGCTTCGCGACCCACGCCCTGCCCTACTTGTTCGTGTATCCGCACGACGCGCGCGTCGTGGTGCAGCGAGACATCGTCGTGTGCGCGCGCGTCGGCGCCGTGTGGTCGATCAATCCGTGCCGGGTCGTGCTCGTCGAAGACACGCCCGACCGGTTCGCGTACGCGTACGGCACGCTGCCCGGTCATGTCGAGTCGGGTGAGGAGTGGTTCTCCGTCGAGAAGCTCGGTGGCCGCGTCGTCGCCGAGACCCGCGCGTATGCGCGGATGGCCGACCTGTTCGCGCGGCTCGCCACGCCGATCGCGCGGCGCGTGCAGCGCCGGATCAAGGTCGACTACTTGCGCGCGCTCGCGACCTGAACGAGCCGGCGCGCGTTCCCGTCGACGATCAACTCTTGGAGATCGTGAACCCGGTCACGCAGCGATACGGTTTGCTCTGGTAGTCCGCCATCACGTACTCGAGCTTGACCTGATACTCCGAGCGAAACGCCGCGAACAACAGTTGGATACTCGTGTCGGACAGCTCGCGCCCCTTGCACTGCAGGCCGCCCCACCGGTAGTTCGTCGACGCCTTGTCGCTCTCGAGCCACACCGCGCCGTGAAACAGCTTGTAGCTGGTGTCTCCGGGCTCGAGCACCATGAGCTGCGCGACCGAGCTCACCGGCGTGGTGTCGGCGAACGCGTGGGTGGCAAGCCCGAGTACGAGGACGGTGGCAAGACAGCGCATCACCGCCTAGCTTATCAGCGCTTGCGGCGGCGCGCGGCGATCGCTGCCAATCCGACGATCACCATCCCGCCCGCACTGCCCCGACCGCCGGCCGAACAGATGCCGTCGTCCTTCGGCGGCGTCGAGTCGCCGATGGTCACCCCGACCGACGCCGTCTGCGAGTTGTGATCGAGGTCGTACGCGATCACCGTCACGGTGTGACTGCCCGGCGCGAGCGTCGCGGGTGCGGTCGTGGTCCACGGATCGAGGTCGAGCCGCTCGACCCGCGCGCCGTCGACCTGAACATCGACCCACAACGTCGCCGGATCCGGCGCCGCCTGGATCGTGAACTCCGGCTTGACCGTCGCGCCGTCGCTTGGAAACGAGATCGCGACCGGTGGTCCACCACCGACGACGTTGCCGATCGCCAGCAGCTTCGACTGATCCGGAATCCCGACGCCGGTCGGGCCGTCCCAACCGGTCACACCGTTGCACAGCGGGCCGCCGCACGTGCCGGAGACGCCGGCGACGACATCGATGAACGCGTCGCGATGGGCGTAGACGAATTGCGGTCGCGCATCCGCGTGACCCGCGGCCGCGAACAAGGCCGCGACGATCGGCGTCGCCGCGCTGGTGCCACCGACGGGGGTCCAGCCACCTTGCTTCGCGATGTACGACGCGACGCCGGTCTGCGGATCCGCGATCGCCGACAGATCGGCGGCCGCGCGCATCGAGCACGGCGCATCGTTCGGGCTCCACGCCTGCTTCGCGATCACCGAGCTGCACGCGCTGCCGGCATCGCTCCACGCGGTGTTGATCGTGCCGTCGAACCTCGTACCGCCGACGGCGATCACGTACGCCGAGG
>JBDTJY010000041.1:0-5500 GCA_039935615.1 Kofleriaceae bacterium | reverse complement strand
GGTGGCGTATCACTCAGGTCTGACAGCGTTGCTCAGCTCCGGACGCGGGGCAGTCGGCACGAGCGACCTGCGAGCGCTGGTGCGCAGTCGGAAGCACAGTGACGCCTCGCGCATGTCCCGTTCGCGCGTTACCTCATGTGTTCGTCAGACGTTGCGGAGGATCGCGGAGCCCCAGTCCCGGACTCGGACGCTCGACATCGCCGGGTCAACCTGTCGCGGCGACGGCTACCCAGCGGGACGAAGTGATACCTGGCGGTGTCGATCGCCATGGGCCACACCACGCCCTCGAAGCAGTTACGGCTGGCACTACATTGGCATTGCCAAGGGCCATGAAGCTCAACGAGCTAGATGTCACCGACCTCGCAAACGTGTGCGGTGGAATGGACACCACCGGGTTTCGCATGTCCACCAACGTCGAAGATCGACGCGGCCTCTCGCCGCAGGACAGCATGCGGGCTCGAACACAGCCGATGCCGTCACTCCCTGCGCTCGTGCGAACCTCTGATGATCTGTCCTCGCAGGCCGGTCTCGACGACATCGGTCGGCGCCGCCACAGGTGACGATCACCCAGATGGGTACGGGTCTCGACCGTCGGCCGGCGCCGCACGGCGACCCAGAAGATCGTCGAATCGTCGCTGATCCGCGAGAAGTCCCCCACAGGATCGAGCGATCGGTTAGCGTGGCCGCTCCGTGCACCGCCCATGACCGACAAGCTCGACGTCCTGATCGCCGACGGAGTGATCGACGAGGTGCTCGGCCGCCTGAAGAGCGGCAAGGAAGCAAATATCTCGCTGGTCCGGCGTGGCGACGCCGTGATCGCGGCGAAGGTCTACAAGGATCGCTCGACGCGCAGCTTCAAGAACAACGCGGACTACAAAGAGGGCCGCAAGGTCCGCAACAGCCGCACCCAGCGCGCGATCGAGAGCGGCGGCAGCTTCGGGCGCGATGCCGCGGAGCAAGCGTGGAAGTCCGCCGAAGCCGACGCGCTCTACAAGCTGGCGGCCAGCGACGTCCGCGTCCCGCGCCCGCTGATGTTCTACGAGGGCGTGCTGCTCATGGAGCTCGTCCTCGACTCGGAGGGCCGGCCGGCGCCCCGGCTGATCGATGTCGCGATCGAGCGCGACGCTGCGCTCGGGATCTATGCCGACCTCGTCGCGCAGATCATCTCGATGCTGTGCTGCGACCTGATCCACGGCGATCTGTCGCCGTACAACATCCTTGCGGCCGCCGACGGCCCGACGATCATCGACTTCCCGCAGGTGGTCTCGGCCGTCCACAGCACGCGCGCCGAGTACTTCTTCCTGCGCGACTTCGACAACGTCGTGCGGTTTCTCGCCGGCTTCGATCCGAGTCTCGCCGTCCACGCCGCCGACGGTCGCGCGATCTGGCGAGCCTACGTGTCGCGCGATCTCACGCCGCAGTTCGTGCCGCCACCGCCCCCGCCGCCCCGCCCCACACGCGGACCGGATCGGCGTTCGCCTCCACCGCAAGGTCGCGATGGTCGACCGCAGCAAGCTCGCGATCGTGGACCGCAACAACCACAGCGACCACGCGGCGACAGCCGGCCCAACCCGCGCGGCGACGGTCGGCCTAACCCATTTCCGCAACAGCGACCGCGCGCCGACGACGGCCGGCCTAACCAGCGCGGCGACGGCCGGCCGAACTCGTCTGCGCAACAACCGCAACGACCGCGCGCCGACGGCTGGCCTGACCCGCAAACGCAGCGACCGCACGCCGACAACAACCCGCGCCGCGACGGCCGGCCCAACCCGCAACCGCAGCAAACGCAGCGACCGCACAGTGACAGCCGGCCCAACCCGCAACCGCAACGACCCGGCGCAAACCCGCTTCCGCAATACGGCCGCCCGCAACCCGCGCCGGCTCGCTCGGCGGAGACTCGCCCGAGCAATGCAGGACGGCGCCGGCGCCCGAAGCGTCGCTGGTGAGTTAGTTCGCGACGACGCAGATCTCGATCGAGCTCACGACCAGCACGTCGGACGACGGGCCCGCCTTGATCCGGATCAGCGCGCCACCATCGTTCGGGGCGAGCGCCGAGGTCATGTCGGCCGAGTACCAGACGTAGGGCGCGCTGTTGCTCACGAGATCGGTCGGCGCGTCGCCGCTGTCGACGAACGTCATCCAATTGAAGCTGCCCGGTGTCGTCGTGTTGTAGCTACGACCGAGGATCGACAGCGTCGCCGACGTGATCGAGGTGACGCCGACCGTCGAGACCTCGAGATCGATGAAGTCGCTGTCGTCGAGCTCCACGCCGCCGGCGCCGAGGAATGGATCGACCCACGACGCGGTGAAGCCGATCTGGTAGCCGTACGCTTCCGCGTGGTCGCGCGTGTGATCGGGAAACCCGTCGACATCGTAGACCGCATACGCGGTCCCGCCGTTCTGGCCAGCCCAGTGGACTCGGTAGGCCGCCGCGCCCGTCGCGCCCGACTGGCACGGCCCGCCGGAGATCACGCCGGCGCTTCCGGATCCCGAGCCGCTGCCGGAGCCCGAGCCGTTGCCCGATCCCGAACCTTGGCCCGACCCCGATCCGTTGCCGGATCCCGAGCCGTTACCGGATCCCGAACCATTGCCGGATCCAGAACCTTGGCCCGACCCCGAGCCGTTGCCGTCGTCGGTCGCCGAAGCGTCGTCGAACTGCGTGCCTGCATCGTCGATGTAGCGACCGCGCGGGTTGCCGCACCCGAGCACAGCGCCCACCACACACGCGAAGGTCACCGCAGCGCGAATCACCGGCCGGTTCTAGCACCGCGCGACCCGCCGATCGTGAATATTTTACGACTCGGCGACCAGCCCGCCGCGGGCAGCTTCACCGAGATCCGCAGAGCCCAGAACGGCCACAGAGGCCGGTCGAGGTTGCGGAAGGAACG
The DNA here is from genome assembly GCA_039935615.1 of Kofleriaceae bacterium. GTDB lineage: Bacteria > Myxococcota_A > Polyangia > Haliangiales > Haliangiaceae > JABFXX01. Next base: position 2,612 of record JBDTJY010000041.1, on the reverse strand, counting down.
GCGAGCAGACCCGTGTGGCGGCTGCGCCGCGCACGCGCGTTTGTTCGGACGTTACCGCAGACCGGACCGTCTTCGCGGTTGACTGAACCCTCACGGGGCCACAGTCGGCGGCGAACCGCACTCTTCGACAGAACCATCGCACTCCGCTGCGCGAGGTGGCTGGCCTGTCCCTCGCGGCCCGGCGCTTCGTGCCGAGCGCTGAGCGGTGTGCCCCTGACGGCGGCCGCCTCGCATACACGCGCATGCGCGAACACGCGGAGCGCTCGTCACGCCCTCGGGCGCGGGCTCTATCTAGACGCGACTACTGGCAGGTGACAGGGGCCAGCGGGACCGTCGGCAGGATCTCGTACGAGCCTGCACCCGTCGTGTCGTAGGTCCAGATGCCGGTGATCGACGTGTAGCAAGTGCCCGCGACGTCGAGGTCTGCCACGAACGTGCCGCCGAACGAGAACGTCGTCGCGTTCTGCGTGAGCGTCCCGAACTTCATCGTGGACGTTTGCGCGGTCGCGACCTTGAACTGGCCCGTCGCGCCCGTGCCGGTGATCGTGACGAGCGAGCCGATCCACTTGTGCCCGGTTGCATCCGCCGTGAGTTGCGCGGCGGTCAGTCCAGGGTTCGTCGGGGTCACCGTGCACGCGGCCACGTCCTTCGTGACCTGCAAGCCGTTGATCTCGAGCTGCGGCTCCGGCGCCGTCGAGCTCGGCTGCTTGAACATCGAAGGCGTACCGATGACGTCAACGGTGTTGCCGGCGGCGAGAGCCGCCGGCGCACCGCCGAACACGAACGCACCACCGTCTGCGGCTGCCGTACCAGAATCCGCGATGTAGAAGTTGTTGCCTGCGACCGCCGTGACGCAACGGCCGGTGAGGCCGACAGCTGCCGGAAGCGTCGGTGCGGTCGGAGACGCGTCCGTCGCCGTGTCGAGCGCATTGATCGTGGTCGCCGAGCGGCACGTCGCATCGCTGATGATGCAGCCGTTGTCCGCACAGTCCGTGAAACCGTTGCCGTCGTTGTCGATGCCATCGGTACACACCGACTCGGCTGCTGGACAGCCCGTGCCGCCGGTCGCGAAGTCAGCGCTGCTACGCGGCAGCACCAAGTAGTCGTAGAAGTAATCGACGACACCCGTCATCGCCGAGAAGCACACCGCTCGCGTGATGCTCGCCATGTTGAGGTCGGTCATCGTGCCTTCGGCCTTCGCGACGCCCGTGATGCCGAACGAGTATGCATCTGCAGCGTAAGGCTTCGCGCCGAAGCCCTTCGGCGCGCTTGCCGCGGAGACGTTGTCGAGCTCGATCAACACGCCTTCCCAGTCTTCCCACGCGTTGCTGAACGCCGTGCCACCGCCGGTGGCCGACATCGTCGAGTCATACATCTGGCCGATCGCGAGCGCGTCGACCTTGTCGGGCGTGATCGTCGCCGTCTGGCCGGTCTTCGTGATCACGATCGCGCCGCCGCTCGCAGGCTCGAGCTCGGTCACCGTGCGACCACTCTTGTCGGCGTTCGAACCGGTGAGCGCGAACTCGGACTTGATCGCACCCTTGAGGCTGATCACGTCGCCGACGTTGAGCGCCATGACGTCCGCTGCTGCGGCCTTGAAGACGTGAACGCCGGAGCGCTTGCCGCCGCCCATCTCTTCGACCCAGAAGTCGCCGGTCTTCGCGCCGAACTCGTCGGTCGCGGTGACGACGACGTTCGCGAGCGCGACCGCCGTTCCAGGCGCCATGTCGTCGCTCTGGACCTGCTGGATCGTCACCGAGCTGCCGTTGCCGCTACCGCTGCCAGTGGCGTCGGGGAGCGTGTTGTTGTCGTCACCGCGGCCGCAAGCGAGAAGGGAGAGAGAAAGGACAGCGATCAGGGCAGTCAGGCGCATGAACATCTCCGTGTAGGGGAAGCGCGGAAGTAGTAGTCCGTGAAACGCCGCCTGTATACCGAAAAGCGAAAGCCCGCCATGCGGCGGGCGTCACAGACTCGGTGAATAGTTGGTCGCGCTTATGCGGCGATCGTGGGCGCGAGGCCGACGAGCTCGATGAACGCCATCGGAGCCGCGTCGCCCTTGCGCACGCGGGTCTTGAGGATGCGCGTGTAGCCACCCTTGCGCGTGGCGAAGTGCGGGCCGATCTCCGAGAACAGCTTGTCGAGGGCTTCACGAGTCTTCACGGTGAGGCGCGCTTGGCGCTTCGCGTGAACGATCTGAGCGCGCTCGGCCGGGGTCGCCTTGTCGCCCTTCGCGATGATCGCGTGGACCGAAATGCCCCACGTGATCACCGGTTCGGCGAACATGCGGAGCTCCTTGGCCTTCGCTTCGGTCGTCTCGATCCGGCCGTGAAGCAGGAGCGAGGTGACCATGTTGTTCCACATCGCCGCGCGATGCGACGAGTTACGACCGAGCTTCCGACCTGAATTGCGGTGACGCATGACTGACTTTCTTTAGGGCTTCTTGAGCGGGTTCGGACCCGGCCAGTTGTCGAGCTTCATACCGAGTTGGAGACCCATCTCGGCGAGGAGCTCCTTGATCTCTTTGAGCGACTTGCGGCCGAAGTTCTTGGTCTTCAGCATCTCGGACTCGGTCTTCTGCACGAGCTCGCCGATGTACTTGATGTTGGCGTTCT
>JBDTJY010000040.1:0-73223 GCA_039935615.1 Kofleriaceae bacterium | reverse complement strand
TGCCGGGCGATCTCGGTGCAACCCTGGTCAAGTGCACCGACTTCTCGCAGGTCGCGATCCTCGGCGGTGGCTCGGAGTTCGTCACGCCGGGTCTCACGGGCCAGTACTCGGACGAGATCATCCTCGGTACGGAGTACGAGGTGCTGCCGGACGTCAAGGTCGGCCTCACCTACACCCACAAGACGCTCCCGAACGTCGTCGAGGACGTCTTCCTCGCGGGCTCGCCGGACTACGGCATCACGAACCCGGGCGCGAACTTCGACAGCGAGGCGGACACGCTCCTCGCGCACGCGAAGACCGAGCAGATGTCGTCGGACCCGAAGGTCAAGGCGCAAGGCGACCTCGACTTCCTCCGCGCGAACGCGATGTATCGCACGAAGTTCTTCGACAAGCCGAACCGCAACTACGACTCCCTCGCGTTCACGGTGACCCAGCGTCCGACGAAGAACTCGCTGATCCTCGCGTCGTACACGTACTCGAAGGAGCAGGGTAACTTCCCGGGGCTGTTCTCGACGGAGACCGGCCAGCTCGATCCGAACATCACGTCCGAGTACGACCTTCCGGGCCTGATGTCGAACCGCTACGGACCGCTCGGCCTCGATCGTCCGCACAACCTCAAGATCGACGGCTTCTATCGCTTCGACCTGAAGCAAGCGGGCCTGGTCACGCTCGGTGCCAGCGTCCGCGCACAGTCGGGTATCCCGCACAACGTGCTCGGTGCGGACCTGACCTACGGACCGGGCGAGTCGTACCTGCTGCCGCGCGGCGCTGCGCAGCGGTCGCCAACGACCGGACAGGCCGACGTTCACGTCAGCTACGGCCGTCGCCTCAACAAGTCGACGGTGCTCGAGGTGTTCGGTGACATCTTCAACCTCACCGATGCGCAGCAGGAAGCTTCGACCGACGAGACCTACACGCCCGACTCGGCGAACCCGATCGTCGGTGGCGACATGAACGACCTCAAGCACATCAAGACGATCGACGACACCTCGAAAGTCGAGACGGCGCACACGCCGACGCTCAATCCGAACTTCGGTCACACCACGGCGTACTTTCAGAACCCGCGGACGTTCCGGTTCGGCCTCCGCCTGACGTTCTAAAGAAATCCAACGTTGGATTCACAGGGCCCCGTGACCACGGGGCCCTTTCGTAGTTTCGGACGTTCGAACCCGTCTGATCCTTGGACGAAAAGGGGATCGAAAAGGGCCCGTGAAACCGGGCCGTTCCGGCATTTCAGTCGTAGATCGCGAGGCCGTGACGAGCGTTGGTAGCTCGTATGGACATTCGGTTCGGCGAGCACGCGTCGTTTCATCGCGCAGCCATCGGCATGACCGCAGGGTCTGCGATCGCGGGCATCGCGCTTCATCCACTGACGCCCTTGGCGCCGCTGCTCGGCGGCATCTTCGGCATCGCCATCGGTGTCGCGCTCGGCTACGGCAAGCCGCTGCTCCGGCTGTTCGCGGCCGCGCTCGCGTGCCTGCCGGTGTTGTTCATGACCCCGAGTTGGCCGGCGCTCGCGCTATGCGCGGGGACGCTCGCCGTCGGAACCACGATCCAAGAGCGCGGTGTGAAGGGCGCCCTCGCGGTGATGTTCGGCGCCACGGTCACGCTGCTCGCGATGTGGACGGCGCTGCGCTTCGATCACGCGAGCGTGACGATGCCCTGGCCGGCCGCGGTCACCGATGGTGTCGCGAGCGCGGCGATGGGGATCGTCGGCGTCGTCGCGATGCTGCCCCGTCACCTCGGCGTGGCGTTCGATCCGGTCGCCGGCGCGGTCAAGCAGTTGCCGCCGTCGCTCGACAGCGAGGTCCGCGTGCTGTGCACGCGCACGGTCGCGATCTGGAACGACATCCAGCAGAAGCTCGGCGAGGCCGACCCCGGCAAGGACCTCGTCCGCGAGGCCGTGCTGAAGACGCTCGAGGTCGCGACCAAGAGCAGCGAGGCGCAACCGCCGCTGGTCTCCGACGAGGAGCTCGGTCGCCGGATGGAGGACCTCGACGCGCGGATCGCGGCGGCGACCGACGACGAGGTCAGGACGCAATATCAGGCGGCGCGCAGCGGCCTCTCGGATCAGCGCACGTATCGCGACCGGATCCGCCAGAACCGCGAGCGCCTCGTGGCGCGCATGCACAACCACCTCGCCGCGCTCGAGAAGTTCCAGCTCGCGGTCGGCCATCGCGAAGGCCTCTCCGCAAGCCAGCAACTTCAGGATCTTTCGCGGGATGTTGCGGCCAGTGGCGAAGCCCTCGTCGAAGTGGGCGAAGCGTAGCTACAGCTGATACGATTTCGGGCATGCGCCAGCCAGCCCGCTTCACGTCGCTCGTCGTTGCCCTCGGGCTCGCGATCTCCGGTCCCGCGTTCGCCGACAAGAGCGCCGACGCCTCGTACAAGGAGGGCCTGGCGTACAAGGCCGAAGGCAAGACCGACGAGGCGATCAAGTCGCTCGAGGAAGCCGTCGCCAACAATCCCAAGCACGGGATGGCGTGGGCGTCGCTCGGCAACCTCTACAAGACCAAGAAGGACCTGCCGAAGTCGATCGACGCGTACGAACACGCGACCGCGCTGATCACCAAAGATCCGGTGCTGTGGACCAACCTCGGCACGGCGTACGCGAACACCAACAAGCTCGACCAAGCCCTGGTCGCGCTGACCACCGCGTGCAAGCTCGATCCGAAGAACGCGGAGGTGCGCGCGTACCTCGGCACCGTGCAGCGCAAGAAGAGCGACTACGCGCACGCGATCATCAACCTCGAGATGGCGGTCAAGCTCAAGCCGGACAACGCGGACTGGCAGCACAACCTCGGCGTCGCGTACCGGTTCGCGAAGCGCGACGACGATGCCGTGAAGGCCTTCCAGGCCGCGATCGCGATCAACGGCAACGACCCGACGTACCACTTCGATCTCGCGGTCGCCTATCGCCGCAAGCAAGAGGTCGACAAGGCGATTCCGGAATACGAGAAGGCGACCAGCCTCGACCCCGGCAACGCCGACGGCTGGTTCGATCTCGGCTTCATGTACAAGGAGAACCACGACAACGACAAGGCCGTCGACGCGTTCAAGCACTACCTGGATCTCAAGAAGGGCAAGGATGCCGACGGCGAGAAGCGGATCACCGAGGAGTGTCAGTCGCTCGGCGGTGATTGCGGCAAGGCTTCGAACAAGACCCCGCCGAAGAAGACCCCGCCGAAGAAGAAGTAGGATGCGGATCAGCTGGCTGTCTGCCGACGAGATCGCGGCGGCCCGCACGGCGCTGACCGCCGGCGGTGCGACCTACGAGAGTCACTTCACGCCGGCGTTCACGGTGCCGCCGGCGACCGAGCCCGAGCTGCTCGATTGGCCCGCGATCACCGAGCACGTCGCGCGTGCCGAGCGGGTGTCCGAGGTCGTGCGCGCGCAGGGCGTCGAGGCCGCCCGCGAGCGGTTCGGCGGGTCGGGCAACGCGATCGAAGAAGCGACGCTCGCGGCGGCGCGGCACGAGGAACAGACGATCACGCGCGACGAGGTGCTCGCGGTGCTGCGCTGCCCGATCGACACGTACGTGTTCTACGCACCGTTCCTGGAGATGTTGATCTCGATGTCGACCGCGGACCTTCCGGTCGCGGTGAAGGCCTACGAAGAGCTCTGCGCCGCGTACGTGCACGCGCTGTCGGCGGTGCCGCTCGGGGCGGCGCGTGCAAACGCGATGCGCGACGGGCTCGCGGATGTCTACGTCACCGCAGGGATGCTCGATCGCGCCGAGGCGCTGTTCGAGCAGCGCCACGAGGAAGATCATCGCGATGTCGCGGTCGCGCTGTCGGCGAGCCGCGCGTTCCTCGCGGCCGGGAGTGTCAGTCGAGCGATGCGCTGGCTCGGGATCGGCGCGGCGCGGGCGCAGGGGCTCGGCCGTGACGACCTCGCGAAGCGTTTACAAGAAAAGCAGGACGCGCTACGCAAGCGGCTGAGCTGATGCGCCGACTCCTGTTGCTAGCGATCCTCGCCGCGTGTCACCGCGACATCGTGGTCGATGTCGGGCCGGTCAGCGACGTGCAAGCGAAGGCGTTCGTCACGTCGTTGCTCGACACGGTCGGCGCGTCCTGCGACACCGACAAGATCGCGCCGCTCGTCGACGAAGAGGCGCTCGCGGGGTACGTGCTCCAGCACAGCAAGGCCGAAGGGCCGGAGCGAGTGATCGCGGCCAAGACGATGGAGGACCGGCGCACCGGCGCGACCGTCTTGTGCTCGTGGTTCGCGCTCGAGCCCGGCTCGAAGTTCTCGTTCCTGCACCTCGTGGATGGCGCGCCGATCATTCGCAAGATGGCGAAGGTCAACCACACCACCGCGGTGACCTACTTCCGGCTCGTGCTCGGCACGACGAAGTCCGACAACGTCGTGAGGGTCGACGACGCCTACTCGTTTACCGAGGGCACCACGATCAGCGAGGGGCTCGCGGAGACGGTGGACGCCGGGATCAAGGCGGGCGTCACGAGCTCGCTGAACCTCACGAAAGCGATGAAGGAGATCACGGCGCTGCGCGCGGACCACAAGCCGCAAGAGGCGATGGCTACCCTCGACGCGCTGCCGGCGGAGATGCGCGAGCTGCGTGCGCTGCGCGTGCTCCGGGTGTTCATCGCGCGCGAGATCTCGAACGAGCGCTACTCGCAGGAGATGGCCGCGGTGCTCGCGAAGTACCCGAACGATCCGTCGCTCGCGTTGATCGCGATCGACGAGGCCGCGCTGCGCAAAGACTATCCGGGCACGCTCAAGCAGATCGATCTTCTCGACCACGCGATCGGCGGCGATGCGTTTCAAGATGCCGTCCGCGCCTCGATCTACTTTCAAGCGGGCGACTTCAAGCAAGCCCGCGCGCATGCCGAGGCGGCGGTGAAGGTCGAGCCGAGGCTCGTGCGCGCGCAGTTCAGCTTGGTCGACGCCGAGGCGGCGCTGCATGACAACACGGCGGTGCTCGCGACGCTCCGCACGCTCGCGAAGCTCGGGCAGACGTTGCCGGCGTCCGCGATCGCGCCGCTGCCGCACTACGACGAGTTCGCGAAGTCGCCCGAGTTTCAGATCTGGGCCGCTGAACATCCGTAGCGTGTCACAGCGGCTTGGTATGGCTGAATCGTGGCCAAGATCATGAAGGCGCCGAAGAGCGTCTACGTCTGCCAGGCGTGCGGCCATAACGAGACCAAGTGGTGCGGGCGCTGTCCGGCGTGTCAGGAGTGGAACTCGCTCGTCGAGGAATTCGCCGGCGCGAGCTCGAGCGGGGTCTCGGTCGGCGTGGCCCCTCAGGCGATCACGAGTGTCGTCGAGATCAGCGGCACGCGGCTGGTCGTCGGGATCGGCGAGCTCGATCGCGTGCTCGGTGGTGGCTTCGTCGCGGGCTCGGCGGTGCTGCTCGGCGGCGATCCGGGCGTCGGCAAGTCGACGCTGCTGATCCAGGCGCTCGCCGGGCTGTGCACCGGCGAGGGCAGGGTCCTGTACGCGACCGGTGAGGAGTCAGTCGCGCAGACCGCGATGCGCGCGCGCCGGGTCGGTGCCGCGGTCGAAGCCATCTCGATCGTCGCCGAGACCGACGTCGACAAGATCCTCGCGCACGCGCGTGCGGCAAAGCCGGCGGTGCTCGCGGTCGATTCGATCCAGACCGTGTACGCCTCCGCGATCGATTCGATCCCCGGCTCGCTCGCGCAGGTGCGCGAGTGCGCGAGCCGCCTGGTGCAATACGCGAAGACCACCGGGACGCCGGTCGTGATCGTCGGCCACGTCACCAAGGACGGTGGGCTGGCCGGGCCCAAGACGTTGGAGCATCTCGTCGACGTCGTGCTCCAGCTCGAGGGCGATGGCGGTCCGTACCGGATCCTGCGCGCGCACAAGAATCGCTACGGCTCGACCCAGGAGATCGGCGTGTTCGAGATGGTGGGCGTGGGCATGACCGAGGTCGCGAATCCGTCGGCGCACTTGCTCGCCGAGCGGCCGATCGGCGCGCCGGGGTCGGTGGTCGTCGCATCGGCGGATGGCACGCGCCCGCTGCTCGTCGAGATCCAGGCGCTGGTCGCGCCGGCGGTCGCGGGCATCGGGCGCCGCACCGCCGCCGGCGTCGATAGCAACCGCGTCGCGCTGTTGCTCGCGGTGCTCGCCCAGCGCGCGGCCTGCGACGTCCTGGATCGCGACGTGTTCGTCAACGTCGCCGGCGGGCTGCGGCTCGCGGAGCCGGCGATCGATCTCGGCATCGCCTGCGCGATCGCCTCCTCGGCCCGAGGGCGTGCGATCGACGCGCGCACGGTCGTGTTCGGCGAGATCGGGCTCGCCGGCGAGATCCGCGCGGTCACGCTATGCGAGCAGCGGCTCGCCGAGGCCGCACGGCTCGGTTTTGCGCGAGCGATCGTCCCGCTGCAGAACGCGAAGCGGATCGCGGAGCGCTCCGGGATCGAGTTGCTGCCGGTCGACCGGTTGACGACGGCGATCGGCTACCTGTAAGCGACCTACTGGCAGCTCATCGGCGACGAGCCGTTGCTGCCGGTGCACGTGCCGATCTGCGCCGCGAGCTCGAGATCGAAGTCGAACAGCCTCGGGCCCGTGCTCGTCGTGACGACGAGCGAGACCGTGCCGACCGACGCCGCGGTGGCGAGGTTCGGGTCGACCCGGGCGACGCGTAACGCGAACGCACTCGTCACGCCCGTCGCGAGCTTCGCGAACGAGCTCTGGGAGGTCGCCGCGACACTCGCGTCCCAGCCGCCGGTCGTGGCGACGACCTCGACCGTGCACGGTGCCGCGCTGCATGCGCCCTGGGTATCGATCATCGCGTCGATCGCCGGCTCGCAGACGCTGACGGTGCCGGCGCCGGTGCCGTGCGCGAAGTCGAGAACGCACTTCCGGCACTCCGACATCACGGTGCTGTCGGGCGCGCAGGCGCACGTGACGTCCGTCGAGCACGTGCCGACGGTCCGCGTCGTCTGATCGCACACCGCCGTCCCGGTCGTCGAATTGCCACAGCTCGGCGCGCTCGTGCACGACACCACGGAGTACGGCGCCGCGTCGCAGTTGGTGTCCTCGCCGTTGCAGACCTCGGTCGCGCCGGTGTGGAACCGCGCCCGCGTGTCGTCGCAGTCTTCACTCGACGCCGCGGTCGCGACGACCTCGCCATCGCAGTCGAGATCGAGCGGACGCATCGTCGCATCGGTCGAGCCATCGCTCGGCAACATCAACCGGAGCTCGCCACCGTTCGCATCGCGCCACACGACGCCGGAGCGAAACGGCGCGCCGCCGGTGCGCCCGCACATCACCTGCATCGCCCCGGCGGAGCCGACCGCCTTGGTGTCGACGTCCTCGGTCACGGTCTCGACCTCGATCGTGTACAGATCGACCTCGCTGCGCTTGACCTCGATCGGCGACGGTCCGGCGCCGTTCGGGTGATACGCGCCGACCCCGATCACGCGTTGCTGCGCGTCGTAGAACAACACGAACGGGATGAACGAGGTCTCGCTGACGGTCGCGGACGGTTCGATCAACACGCGATAGCCGTCGATCGTCTGGATCGCGCCGGCGTTCGCGGCCCTGCGCTGGAGGTAGTAGGTCACGGTCTCGCTGGTCACCCCGAGCGGCGACACCCGCTGATCCGGAATCATCGCCACCGCGTCGGGGCTCGCGAGCACGACCTCGTAGCTGGCGACGCCGGCGGGGCCGCCCGAGAACGTGAGGTTCGCGCCCTCCTCGGTCGTACATGCTCCGACCAACAACACAAAGATCAGCGCCCTCATCTTGCCAGGTGGTGCGAACGCCGTGCCCGGCGGGAGCGCCGGCGACCGCGAGCTTGCACATGTAGGTGTGCGCGGCGTCGCGATCGGCGTTGGCACTACCGGGGAAACGATGTCGCTTCGCCGGCGAGCTCGAGCCGTTGGGCCTGCGAGGTCGCGGTGTACACGACGATCGTTCGCACGGTCGCGAACTTGAGTGCCAGCACGAGCTCGCGGCGGCCATCGCCGTCGAGATCGACCACACCGAGCAGGTCGAGCGAGACCTCGGACTTGGGATCCTCGCCCTTCAACTTGACGTCGTAGAGCTGGAACTTCGGCTCGCACGCGGCGGTCGCGGTCGGCGATGCGCTCCACTCGGCGGCCGGTGCGCGCGCCCCATCGAGCACGCCGACGAGCGGAAACGATTCGATCCGGCCGTCGCCGTCGATATCGACCGCGAGCTGATCTCCGGAGATGCACGCGCCGCCGGTGACATACGCCGGGTTGGTCGGCGGCTCGTCGGGATGCGCGAGCTCGGCGATCGCGAGACCGCAGCTCTGCGTGGCCGCACCGCACTTCGGATCTTCAGCGCGCAGCGAGATCTCACCGGGTTTGGGCCGCGCGGCCGCGGTCGCGCCGTACGTGCAGGGCGACGCGCCGGCGTAGGCGCCGGTCGCGACCTCCTGGGGCAGGCCGACGTCGACGACGCCCATCGTGTCGAACGCGCCAGCAAGCTTGCCATCGACGCCGAACACTTCGAATCGCGGCGTGCTGCCGCGCTCGACCGGTGCGGTGACCTCGGTCGGATTATCGGTCCAGGTGAGGGTGCGCAGGATCAAGGGAGCGACCGCGGGCCGGCCTCCCGCACCTTGAGGACACATCTCCCCGAGCAGGACCTGGCGCCCCGTTCCGATCCCGGTACTCGGCTTCACCAACCCGCGGGTGACGCCACCCGGCTCGGCCGCGGGGCCCGCGGGCACCTTCACCGTCGGTCCACACGCATTCGCCGCGGAGATCAGCACGAACCAGGCAACGCGAGGCAGCGGGCCACGGTCTGTAAACGCGGAATACCCTGCCATCGACGTCACCATAGCTCGTCAGATCGCGTGCTCGCCAATTATGGATGCCCGCGAATTGACCGACTTTGACGGGATGCCTATAGTCCGCCGAACTTTCGCGATGCTCCCAAAAACCTTGATTTTCCCATGCGTTATCTAGCCAAAGCGTTTCTCGCGAGCATCCTGGTCGTCCTCTCGCTCGGCTCGATCGCCGAAGCACAGATGGGCGGTGGCATGCCGATGGGTGGAAGCCCAGGCGGCGGCATGCAGCCTTCCGGAGAGGAAAAGAAGGAGGGCGTCGCCGAGGCTGCCCCCAAAACCCCGGGGCTGTTGCCGACGACCCCGACGCTGCCGCCGCCGAAGAGTCGGCGCAAGCGTTGGAAGCTGTTCGAGCTCGACGGCTACTTCCGGATGCGGACGGATTGGGACAAGAACTTCAACGAGGGCTTCCTCGACGACAACTCGATCGGCGGCGCACCGTTTCCGCGCGCCTTGTCGTGCAACGCGACCGCGGTCAACCACCCGTGCGACGACTCGCTGTCGAGCACGAACATGCGACTTCGCCTCGAGCCGACGTTCAACATCGACGAAGACACGTCGGTCCACGTGCAGGCCGACGTGTTCGACAACCTCGTCCTCGGCTCGACGCCGATCGGCGAGGATCTGTCGGGCGTCTACACCACGACCAACCGGCCGCCGCTCGGCGCGTTCGGCAACACGCAGGGCAACGTCGTTCGCGGCGTCAACAGCCTGAGTGACGCGATCACCGTCAAGCGCGCATGGGCCGAGGTCGGCGTGCCGCTCGGCGTGTTGAAGGCCGGTCGCATGCCGAACCAGTGGGGCATGGGCATGTGGGCGAACGGCGGCGGCAAGGATCCGATCAGCGGCGAGTACAACTACAACGGGGATTACGGCGACACCGTCGATCGCGTGAGCTTCTCGGCGCAGATTCCCGGCACGGGCCTGCGCGCGATGATCGCCTCGGATTGGGATTCGACGCGCCTGATCTCGAGCCAGACCGCCGCCAACAAGGGCCACGAGGGTCACGCGTTCGACCTCGACGACAACGACGACTCGAACGCTTGGGTCGGCGTGATCTCGAAGCTGGACACCCCGCAGGATTGGCGCGACGCGGTCGATCGCGGCGAGACGATCGCGAACTACGGTGTCTACTTCGAATACAAGACCCAGGATTGGGACTACGACCTCACCGGCTTCACCCTCGGCGGCGCGTTCGATCCGACGAAGTTCGTCCCGCGCGGCCTCAAGACCTACACGCCCGATCTGTGGGGCAAGCTCGCGATCGGCTCGTCGACGCTCGAAGGCGAGCTCCTCGGCCAGTTCGGCACGCTCGCCACGCTCACCGATCAGGGCATCACCGGCTCGTCGAGCATTCGCAAGTTCGGCGGTGTCGGTCGCTATATGTGGAAGGGCGTCGAGGGCAAGTTGCGGATGGGCATCGAGAGTGGCTTCGCCACCGGTGATCAATGGGACAACACGGTCCAGGGCCAGACCAACGTCGCCTACGCGAACCTCCTGGGCGATTCCTCGGTGTGCAACTCGCGCCACCAGTGTGACCTCACGCAGTTCATGTTCAACCGCGACTATCAGGTCGACTTGATCCTGTGGCACCAGCTCTACGGTGCGGTCACGAACGCGGTCTACGCGAAGCCGTTCCTGCAGTACGACATCACCAAGTCGATCATGTTCAAGGTGTCGAACGTCACCTCGTTCGCGCTCAAGCCAATCTCGACGCCGGGCAACGGCGCCGTGTACGGCACCGAGTTCGACGGTGACGTCGGTTACAACGCGGGTCACATCTTTGCGGGGCTGTCCTACGGCGTGTTGTTCCCGTTCAGCGCGCTGGCGCACCCCGCCGACGATATCCTCAAGGGTGGCGGCGGATTCAACTACGGCACCGCGCCCGATGGTGTGAGCGTGAACCAAGGCGACGCTGCGACCTCGCACACCGTTCAGGCTCGGCTCGTCCTGACGTTCTGAGGTACAACCGACGACGTGGCCGAAGCGATCGTGAACCGCGTCGCCCTCTTGATCGCGTTGATCGCGGCGTGCGGTCACGATCCGAAACCGGCGGGGCCGGATGGGGCGCTCGGCAGTGACGCACCACCGGCGGCGATTCCGACGGGGCACAGCTCGTCGATCGCGGTGTCGCCGGATGGCAGCGCGGTCTATGTCGTCAACGCCGACAACGATTCCGTCTCGTCGATCGATCCGGCAGGGCTCGCGCTCGTCCGCGAGATCGATCTCGGGCCCACGCCGACCGTCGATGGTGCCGGCAACTACACGCCGGCGATCGCGCCGCGCGCACTCGCGCTGAATCCGGCCGGCGATCATCTGTTCGTCACGGGGCAGCGCTCGGGTCAGCTCTACGACATCACGCTGGCGGATCACACGGTCACGGCGGTCGCCGTGTGCGCGGAGCCGGTCGGGGTGATCGCGGCGCAAGACAGCGTCTACATCGCGTGCACCGCGGATCGCGCGATCGTGAAGCTCCAGGGGCTCGCCGTCGTCGCGCGCACGCAACTCGACAGCCAACCGTGGGGCCTCGCGTTCGGTCCCGATGGCTCGGTCATCGTGTCGGCGTTCTACGGCCCGGGAGCGACGGTCGTGGATCCGGACACGCTCGCGGTCCGCGGCCAATGGGTCGTCCCGCCGGTCGCGCCGCGCAGCGATCCGCGCCTCGCGCACGGCGCGCCTCGCGGGTTCTACGATCTGGCGGCGCGCCCGAACACCCAGGAGATGTGGCTCGTCCACACGCTGCTCGGAATCGACACCGCGCAACCCGCGCTCGACTTCGAGCGCACGGCGTTCCCCGCGATCTCGATCTTTTCGAGCGGCACGTTCGCGACGACGCTGTCGACCGACGCGCAGGACGTCGCCGGGATCGACGGCTCGATCGGTGACGTCGTCTCGGGACCGCATGCGATCGCGTTCACCCACGATGGCGCCTTCGCGCTGGTCGTCGACAGCAACAGCGAGGACGTGCTCGCGATGTCGTCGTCGCGGGTCGAAGCTGCGCTCGCTCGGCCGTTGCCGGGCCATCTGCCCGAGGGCATCGCGATCGCACCGGATGATTCGGTGGCGTACATCGACGAGCGCAACACCGGGGACGTCGCGATCGTGCGGATCGTGCGGAGCGGGACCGGCGTCACGCTCGAGCCCGGTGCCACGGTCCCGCGGTTCGCGACGGACCCGATGCCGGCGCAGTTGCGGCTCGGTCAACACCTGTTCGCTTCGGCGAACAGCGACGAGTACCCGCTGACCAAGAACCACTGGATCGCGTGCGCGACGTGTCACATGGAGGGCCGCAGCGACCAGGTCACGTGGCTGTTCGCGCAGGGGCCGCGCGATACGCCGTCGAACGCCGGCGGTATGCTCGGGACGGGCTTCCTGTTTCGCACCGCGGATCGCACGAGCGTGCAGGACTACTGGCACACGATCAACGTCGAGCAAGGTGGTGCCTTCGACCCGGTGGCCCAGGCGACGCTGCTCGACGCGATCGAGGCGTACGTCGATCACGCGATTCCGTTGCCGGTCCCTCCCAGCACCGACGCCGCGAAGGTGGCGCTCGGTGCGCAGATCTTCGCGAGCAGCGCCGTGGGCTGCTCCTCGTGCCACACCGGTGCGCGGTTCACCGATTCGGGCGCTGGCAATCCCACGCTCGACCTCGGCGGCATGGTCGTGCTCCACGCTGTCGGGACGTGCAACGCGGCCGACGTCGCGCACCAGGACCTCGAGGGTCACGGTCGTGCGGCGTGCATGTTCGATACGCCGTCGTTGAACGGCGTGTGGTCGTCGCCGCCGTACTTCCACGATGGTCGCGCCGCGACACTCCACGACGCGCTCGAGCTCACGCGCGGCACGATGGGCGACATCACGAATCTGTCCGCCGACGACGAAGCTGCGCTGGTCGAGTACCTGAGGTCGCTGTGAGCGTCGTGTGGTGATGCGGTGGCTCGCGGTCGTCTGCGTGGTGGGCTGCGGTGGCAACGATCCGGTCATGCCTGCCGTCGACGCCAACCTCGATGCTCTTGGTGCGTTCGTGGCGTGCAGCGCGCAGCTCACCGGCAACTTCGTCGAGGCGATCACGACCGCGACGAGTTGCGCGCAGTTCGCCACGACCGATGGCGGCGCGCCGGTGCTGCACCTGCAGCTCGCGTCGACGAACCTCGTCGATCCGTACGAGCTCGACTTCGAGATCTCGCAGGTCGCCGGCGACTACTCGTCGCAGACCGTGATGGCGTGGAGCTCGATGGCGACCCGCACGCTCGCGCACGATGACTGTCTGCTCGCGGCCGGCGATCGATTCGTGCCGCACGGCGACTTCACGCTCCACCTCGCGAGCGCGGTGCCGGCGCACGGCACGCTCGTGCTCGATCAGCCCGTCCATGCGACCGCGTTCTCCAACTGCGGCACGCCGCTGATCGAGCACGTCGAGGTGACGTTTTGAAGCGCGTCGGCATCGCGCTCGCCGCGTGGGGCGTCGTGCTCGCCGCGTGTGGCTCGCCGCAGGTCGTTCCCGCGCCCGATGGTCCCGGGCCGGATGCGCCACCCGCGCCGGCCTACACCGCCGTGGTGACCGCGGTCGTCGACAGCACGCGCTTCGTCGTGCGCGAGCACATGCTCGCCGCCGGCGAGATGCAGATCAGCGGCGAGCCGCTCGCCGAAGCGATGGGCCGCGGCCTCTCCCGGTACAGCCGCGATCTGCTGCCGCCCGATCTCTACGCCGATCCCGCGCTCGGGGTCTCGGTCGTCGATCTCGCCGGATTCTCGACGGCGATCGAGTCCTACGAGTATTCGAAGCAGCCGATGAACTTCCTCGGCTTCGAATCCGGCGCCGGCACCGCGCTGTCTCACACCACGCTCGGCTCGGCGCTCGCGACGTCGGTCCACCACTACGCGGTGGGCTCCAATGCCCTCGGGCTGTGGGTGTTCCCCGGCGGGACGTATCCGATCAACAACGGGACCGGCAACACGCCGGGCAATCGCAATCCCGCCGGCACGGGCCTCGTCGCGAATAATCCACTCGGCTGGCCCGGCCTGTGGCCGACCGCGCACGTGTTCGCGAGCTTCGATCCGGCGATCGATCCGACGAGCACGGTCGATCTGCGCTGCGCGATCAGCTCCGACGACAGTCCGCTCGGACTCGGCTCGCGCGAGCTGTGTGGCGACTACGAATGCGAAGCGACCTCGCTCCACCTCCGTGATCGTCCGGCTCAGATCGACAGCGCGATCACGCCGGGCGCCGACGGGTTCACGACCTGGAAGTACGGCCTGTGGACCCTCAACTATCTCCAGGTCATGCACGACGCGACCGAGACCCGCGTCGACGCGGTCCCCGACGCCGAGCTCCCGCTGGTCGGCACCGCCGGCTCTCCGGTGTTCCTCGGCTCGTCCGACATCGAGGGCTTCCAGGCCGCGATGTTCATCCTCGAGGTCGACGCCCGCGCCGACGATTGGCTGACCCGGCTGTCGACCAGCGACGGCGTCACGCTCGGTGGCTTTGCGTCGATCGCGGCGGCGATCACCTACGACTACGCCGCGCCGGTGCGCTGGTTCCCCGGTCGGGTCGCGGTCACCGAGACGGCGAGCGCCGATGGCTTCCCGAGTCCGGCCTACTCGCTCGCCGCCGCCGACAGTGACCTGTTCGATCAGATCGGGCTCGCGATGGGCTACGCCGAGTTCTTCGCACTCACGGATCGCAGCAACCCCGATGTCGGCGGCTCGCAACCGGTGCGGGTCTACTTCGACGGCGATCCGTTTCTCTCCGACGACCAGCTCCCCGACGGTGAAGCCACGCTGCACGATCGCGCGCTCGCGATGATCCGGGTCGCGGTGATCAACCTCGATCGTCTCCACATCGACTCGACCGGCATCCTGGTCGATCACGTCACGTTCACCGGCGCCACGGCCGCGCGAGGTCATACGGCTTCGACGATCACCGCCGCCTATGCCGTGATCGGGCTGCGCACCGTGCTGCGTTCGCTGGGCTCGCAGCTCGAGCTCTACTCCAACAACACGCCCGACACCGCGACGACCGGAGCGCTCGATAGCGTCGCGCTCCACTTCCCCGGCGACGCGACGCTGGCGTTCGGCGATCGCGTCCGCCAGCTCGTGCGCGGCGAAGCCGACCTGCTCTTCGAGCACCTCACCGACGCGACGGGCCGTGCGTACCGCGGCTGGGACGCGACGGCGAACGACGTCGTCGATCAGACCGACACGCTCGATTCCCACACCGCCGCGATCCGCGGCTTGTTCGCCGCGTACCTCGCGACCGGTGACACTCGCTATCGCGATCGCGCCCTCGCGGTCTACACGCGGATGGACCGCGTGTTCTACGACACCGTCGCGCGGGTCTACCGCACCGAGCCGATCAACGAAGATCTCGTCTACACCGTCACGTTCACGCCGCTGCGGTTCGCGCTGCTCCAGAGCACGCTGCGCGACATGTACGAGCTGGTCGCGTCGCGCCCCGGTGGCGAGCAGCTCGTGATCCCGCTCGAGGATCGCCTCGGTCGGCTCGACAAGCTCGTGCTCAACGGCTGGGACGATCGCGACTTCGATCAGCGGGTGTCCGCGAAAGAGTGCGTCCAGTTCGACAACGTCCACATCGTGCGCGGCGGCCTGCAGATGGCCGAGCGTGCGCTCACCGGCGATCTCGGTCGCGCGACCGACGAAGGCGCGATCGGTCCCGAGAGCAACGATCGCGACTCCGACTGCGTCCCCGAGGTCGACGACGCGCACCTGCCGGCGGCGCTCGCCGACTCGGTGACCTTCACGGTCACGAAGACGCCGGTCGATCCGTGATCCGGGCTCGTGACTCAGCGCGAGCGGTAGCTGAAGTAGTGCGTGTGGAGCTGGCGCAAGAACCGGCCCTCGATCGCGTGGCCCGACGCGCTGCCGATCACCGCGTCGATCCCGCACTTCGGGCACAACGCGGTCTGGGCGCCATCGATCCACGACTTGATATCGGTCGCGGTGAACGTCTTGAAGCAGAAGAAGCAGCCGCAGATCGCGCTGTTGGTCAGCTCGATCCGGTGCTTCGTGGAATGGGTGTGAGCTTCGATGCAGCGAGCGGCGTCGGTTGAAATGGTCAGAACCCCTGTGTAGCACGTCGGGTGTTTCCTCGTGGTGTTAGTCTCGGAGCCGTGCGCGATGACGTCGGTCAGCTCCTGTGGGTCGGGTTTCAGGGAACCACGATGCCGGCGACGCTCGGCAAGCAGCTCGACGCCGGCACGTACGGCGCGGCGATCCTGTTCAAGCGCAACCTGAGCATCTCGACCGTCGCCGGTGGTGGTGCGGTGACTCAGGAAGTCACCGATCTCGAGGCGCTCGTCGCGCTCGATCGCGACCTCCATCGCAAGGCCCCCGATGGCACGCCGGTCGTGATCGCGATCGATCAAGAGGGTGGGCTGGTCCAGCGCGTGCGCGCGCCCGCGACGATGTGGCCGCCGATGATGGCGCACGACGGGCTCGCCGCCCCACTCGACGTGCAGACCGCCGAACAGGTCGGGCGCGCGATCGGCGACGAGCTGCGCGCCCTCGGGCTGGACCTCGACTTCGCGCCGATCCTCGACGTCCACACGAACCCGGCGAACCCGATCATCGGCGATCGCGCGTTCGGCCACGCCGCCGCGACCGTGACGCGCCGTGCGCTCGCCTTCGCGCGCGGCCTCGACGCGGCCGGCATCCTCGCGTGCGGGAAACACTTCCCCGGCCACGGCGACACGGACACCGACTCGCATCTCGCGCTGCCGCGCATCGATCACGATTGGGCGCGCCTCGATGCGGTCGAGCTCGCGCCGTTCAAGGCGGCGGCCGCGGCCGACCTGCCGATGCTGATGACCGCGCACGTCGTGTTCGCGGCGCTCGATGCGACGCGCCCGGCGACCCTGTCCGAGCAGGTGATCACCGGCCTGTTGCGCGGCAAGCTTGGCTATCGCGGCGTGATCGTCTCCGACGACCTCGACATGCAGGCGATCTCCGCGCACATGGGCGTCGACTACGCGGCGGTCGGTGCGGTGCGCGCCGGTTGTGACGTCTTGCTGCTGTGTTGCAACGAGCACAACCAGCAGCTCGCCGAAGAAGGGCTGATCAAAGCGGCGGAGACCGACTCCGAGTTGAAGCGGCGGATCGGCGAGAGCGCCGCACGCGTGCGAGCGATGAAGCGCGCGCACGTCGCGAACCAGGCGAAGCACGCGGCGCCGCCGCTCGACGTCGTCGGTAGCTTCGACCATCGCCGGCTGGCCGACCGCCTCGCGGGCCGCGCGTAGCTCAGCGCTGAACCAGGATGCCTTCGGCGAGCAGCAGCAGCAGCACGATCGCGGCGAGGGCGTGCCACAGCTCGACCCGGCGGGTGCTGTCGGTCGGCACGGTCGCTCCGCCGGTGCCCGAGGTCGGCAACGAGGCCGTGGGTGCGGGCGTGAGATCGGAGCCGATCGGATCGACGTTGATCGCGAAGGCGAGCTCGTCGCGATCGTGGGTCGCGCCGGTCCGGTCGGTGCCGACGACGCGGTAGATGCCGGGACGATCGGTGCGGCCGTAGCGGACCGAGTTGCGCGCCGCGATCCGATCGCCTTCGAACACCGCGCCGGTGCCGTCGGGGCCGCGGATCTCGAGCTTCTTGAGGTCGCCGGTCGGCAGCGCGACCGACGCGCCGACGACGTGATCGGTGTCGGTGCCGAGCGCGTGTTTGCGCGCGAGGTGGCGAACGGATTGTTGGATCAGCGGCAGGAAGCCGGGATGGATCGGCAGGTCGTTCCAATCGCGGTCGAGCGTCGACGTGAACAGCAGCGTGCGGCCCGCACCGATCGACGCTTCGACGAGCGCGGCCGCGCCGTTGGTGAACCGCGCGAGCACCTTGCGATCGGCGGTCGCGGTGGTCGGGCCGAGCAGCGAGATCTTGAAGAACTTCGCGTCGGCGAGCTCGGGAGCATCCTTCGAGAACGGCGTGAAGATCGGGTGGTCGGCCTCCCACTTCACGAGGTGGAGCGCGCGCGAGTCCTTGTCCTCTTGCGATGCGCCCCACGTGGTGTCGATCGGATCGCGCAGCGACTGCGGCATCAGCGGCAGCATCGTCTTGTCGTACGCGGTCGGGTCGACGCGATCGCCCGGTGCGACGAGGATGCCACCACCCGCGCGTACCCAATCGGCGAGCGCGGCGACGCGATCGGCGGGCAGGGCGGCGACATTGGCGAGCACGACGACATCGAAGTCGTTGAGATCGATCGTCGGCGGCTTGTTCTGGGTCCGGGTGATGCCGGCGAGCTCTTCCGCGGTGATCGTGCGCACCGACGTCCCGCTGTCCTCGCGATCGCCGGGGCGGAGCGCGGCCTCGACGTAGAACAACTCGTCGTCGCGGCGCACCGTGCGCGGGTCACCGTCGACGAGCAGCACGCGGACCTCGTCGCGCAGCGTCGCGCGGACATAACGCCGATCGTCGAGCGCGAGCCCGTCACCGGGCGAGCTCACCGACACCGACGCGTCGGAGGCGCGCGCGCCGGCGGGCAACGCCGCGAGGAACCGCTTGGACTTCTTCTCGTGCGCGCCGAGCTCGAGCTGGCCGCGCGCCACGACGCGATCGGCGATCGTCAGCGATAGCTCGACCTTCTTGGCGGTGTCGCTGAAGTTGCCGACCTCGGCATCGAACGCGACCCCGCGCGTGCCGGTGCCCGGATCCGGATCGACCTTGAGCGCGGTGACCGCGAGGTTCGGCATCTCTGCCGGGCGGAGGTCCAAGGTGATCAACGTCGGTCCGTCTTTCCCCCACGGCGGCTCGTCGGGGCGCAGGCCGGTCTTCGCGAGCAGCGAGATCAGGAACACGGTCTTGCGCTCGTGGCTCGACGCGGCGAGCAACTGCGCGGCGCGGGTCAGCGCGCGGGTGGTGTCGGCGGGGCGCGCCGTCGGCTCGAGGGCGAGCAGTTGATCGCGGAGGCGAAGGTGATCGCGGGTCAGCTCGGTCGGATGCTCGGCACCCTCGGACGCGCGCACGATCGCGACCTCGGCCTCGGGCCCGAGCTGCGCGAGGATCCGGCGCGCTTCATCGCTCGCGTGTTTGATCCATGGCTTGCCCTCGATCAGGTAGCCCGCCGCGAACGAGTCATCGATCACGAGCACGGCGGCCTGCGGACCGCGCGTGACTTGCGGACCCTTGCGCTCGCACGACGTGAACGGCTTCGCGAGCGCGATCGCGATCGCGAGGCACGCGAGCGCGCGGACGAGCAGCACCATGCGCTCGCGCAGTTGCAGGCGGCGTGCGGTCTTGCGCTTGGTCGCCATCAAGAACTCGAGCGCGGCGAACGGCACGATCTTCGCGCGCCGGCGGCCGATCAGATGGATCGCGATCGGCACGCCGAGTGCGAGCGCACCGATCAGCATGAACGGCGCGAGAAAGCCCACTAGGCGGTCCTCCGCGATGCACCCGGTTGCAAGCGCGCGCGCGACACCAGCAGCTCGAGCAGCGTCTCCTCGAGCGGCTTGTCGGTCAGGACCTCGTGGTAGTCGACGCCGGCGTTCGCGAGCGTGCCGTGACACTTCGCGACGAACGAGTCCATGCGCGCGAGGTAGTCCTTCTTGATCGCGAGTGGGTTCGCGAGCAGCTTGCTCGAGGACTCGAGCGCCTGGAACTCGGTCAGCCCTTCATACGGGAACGTACGCTCGTGCGGATCGAGCACGTGCAGCACCGAGACATCGTGATGCTGCGCGCGCAAGTTCGCGAGCGCGCGAATGGTCTCGTCGTCGGGATCGAATAGATCCGAGGCGAGCACGATCAGCGAGCGCCGCCGTCGCGACAGCTCGGCGATCCGGCCGAGCGCCTCGGCGGGTGACTCGTCCCCGGTGCCGCCCTTCTGCATCAAGCCGTCGAGTACGCCGAGCAGATCGTGCAAGTGCGACGTCCGCGCGCGCGGCGGCACCAGCGTCTCGATGCCCCGATCACCACAGGCGACGAGCCCGACCTTGTCTTGCTGCTGGATCACCAGATATGCGATCGCGGCGAGCGACAGCCCCGCGTACTCGAGCTTCGAGAGTCCACCGCCGGCGAACTTCATCGATGCCGAGGCATCGAGCACGAGGTACACCGTGAGCTGCGACTCCTGCTCGAACTGCTTCACGTAGTAGCGATCGAGCTTCGCGTACGCCTTCCAATCGACGTGGCGGAGCTCGTCGCCCTGCGAGTACTCCTTGTGCTCGGCGAACTCGACCGAGCTGCCATGGACGCTCGCGCGGTGCATGCCGCTGAGCGCACCCTCGACGATCACCCGAGCCTTGATCGGCAAGCTGCCGAGACGCTGCAGCTGGATCGGATCGAGCCGCATCGCCGTTCAGGGACTAACGACGGAGAGCAGCTTGTCGACCAGCTCGCCGGCGCGCAGCCCTTCCGCCTCTGCGCGGTAGTTGAGGATCAACCGATGCTGCAGCGTCGGCCGCGCGAGCGCCGAGACGTCGTCGCTGCTCACCGCGAACCGGCCGTCGAGGATCGCGCGCGCCTTCGCGGCGAGGATCAAGAACTGCGACGCGCGCGGTCCTGCTCCCCACGACACGCTGTCCTTGATGAACGCCGGTGCGTTCGGCGACGCCGGCCGGGTCGAGCGCACGAGCGCGACCGCGTACTTGACGACATGATCCGCGACCGGCACCCGGCGCACGAGCTCTTGCAGTTGCAAGATCCGCTGCGGCGACAGCACGCGTGACAGCTCCGGTCGATGATCGCTCGTCTGTTGACGCACGATCTCTTCCTCTTCGCTCTCGCTCGGATAGTCGACGTCGATCTGGAACATGAAGCGATCGAGCTGCGCTTCGGGCAACGGATACGTGCCCTCTTGCTCGATCGGGTTCTGCGTCGCGAACACCAGGAACGGCAGCGGCAAGTCGTGCGTGGTGCCGCCCGCGGTGACCTTGTACTCCTGCATCGATTGCAGCAGCGCGGCCTGGGTCTTTGGTGGCGTGCGGTTGATCTCGTCGGCGAGCACGAGGTTCGCGAACACCGGACCCTTGAGGAAGCGGAACGCGCGGCGACCGGTGGTGTGGTCTTCCTCGAGCACCTCGGTGCCGGTGATATCCGCCGGCATGAGGTCGGGCGTGAACTGGATGCGCTGGAACGAGAGGTTGAGCGTCTCGGCGAGCGTGGAGATCAACAGCGTCTTCGCGAGGCCGGGGACGCCGACGAACAGCGTGTGACCGCGCGCGAACAGTGCGACCAGCAACTGATCGACGACGCGGCGTTGGCCGATGATCCGCTTCTCGATCTCTTTGACGATCTGCGCGTGCGCATCGGCGAGCTCTTTGACCGCGTCGAGATCGGACTTCTCGGACTTCACGATCACCGGCGCCTTCGCCGGTCGCGGTGTCACCTCGTCGTCCGGATCCACGGGCACGTGCGGGTCCAGAGGAACCGTCGGATTGAGCTCGGTCGGCTGCTCGATGCGCAGCGGCGAGATCGGCGTAACGTTGTCACTAGACGATTTCATTAGTTCTTCAGCAGGTCGCAGGCGGCACGCTCGCGCGTCGCCTTTACATCCTTCATCTTCGCATACGCCTCGGCCAGGCCGCACCTTGTCTGCGGATCGAACGGACTCACGCGCAACGCTTGTTCATAGGCGGTGATCGCCTCCGGCCAGTCCTGTTTCGCGGTCCGAGCCATGCCGAGCGTGACCGCCGCCACCGCATCGTGGTCGTCGGCGGCCGCCAGCGGCGTGGCGAGCTCGATCGCCCGGTCGTACCGGCCGAGCTCGACGAGCGTCCGCGCCAGTTTGCCTGCGACAAACGGTTCCGGAGTCCCTCCGCCGTTCGCGGCGAGCGCCTTCTCGTATTCGACCGCCGCGGCCTCGAGTTGGCCCCGCGCGCGCAACATCCCTCCAAGTCGCGCGTGCTTGCGCGCTCGGGTCGAGACGGTCTCGATGCCGACGTTCTCCGAGTCGGCGCCGCCTTTACCGAACTTGATCGGCCGGCCGGCGCGCGCCTTACCATCGCCGACCTTCAAGTGCGCGTGCCACTCCTTCTCGACCTGCGGCCATGGCAGATCGAGCGCTTCTGTCACGGCTCGCTTCGCGCTCTTGCCATCGCGCTGTAACGCGAGGGTGTCGCGCAGCCCCTTGAAGCCAACCTTGCCCTGCATCCAGCCGACCAGGGTGTAGACCTCGGCGTACGCGAGCGCCGCCGCTTCTTGGCTCGGCAGCTTTGCCATCGAGGGATGCATCTCGTCGAACGTGATCAACCGACCTTTGCGCAGGCCCGCCGTGAGCAGCGCCTGCTCGGTCGCCGTCAACACGACCTCGGGCGGCCGCCGCCAGCGCGTCTGCTCGAACCGCGCGAGCCCTTCCTGCATCCACACCGGCACGGTGTCGTGCGAGATCCGCGCGACCACCAGGTGGGTGTACTCGTGCGCGAGCGTATCCATCCACGGATAGCCGAACAACGTCGCGCGCGGCGACACCACCATCAGCTTGTTGTACTTCGACAGCGCGATCGTCCCGGTGGTCTCGATCTCGGCCTCGGTCAGCGGCGACATCCGCGCGAGGTCCGCCGGTGCGCCGAGGATCTCGACGCGGATCGGATCCGCGGGCGACAGCCCGAGGTCATCGCCGATCGTCGCCCACGCGGTATCGAGCACGTCGCCGGCGAGCTCCGCGATCGCCGCGTCCTTGCCCGGTGCATAGCGAATCAAGAAGTGACCCTTCGGCGACTTGGTCTCGACGAAGTTCTCGGTCACCGCGAGCGTCGAGGCGGCGAGCTTCTTGGTCTGCCCGGCGAAGCCATCGGCCGCGTCGTCGGGGACCTTGTCGAGCGCCTTCACGGCCTCGGCATAATTGCCGGTCTGGAACGCGAGCTCGGCGTGCAGCCACTTGACGTCGGCGTTGTCGGGCGCGCGCTTCTCGAGATCGGCGAGCACCGCCTTCGCGTCGTCGAGCCGCGAGCTCTGTAAATAACGCGCGGCCTTGATCACGTCGCCGGTCACGGTGCGATCGCGCCGCGCGTCGGCGGTCGAGATCAGCGCGAGCAGCAGCGCGACCGTGCACGTCGGCGACCTCACTTGATCAGCTCCTCGTAGTAGCGCTTGATCATGTCGCCGTAGCCATCGGGCGCGGACTGACCGTGGTTCTTCGCCGCCTCGAGCAGGTCCTCGCGGAACCGCTCGGGCGCCTTGTACTCGTCGGCACCGGGGATCCGGATCGGCTCGTCGCCGACCGTGTTCTGTTGCGCCTGGCGCGCCGCGCTGCGTGCTCGGTCGCGCGCCTTCGCGAGATCATCGGCGGCGGCCCGCGTCGATTCGCGCGCGCCCGACGGATCCTTGCCCTTCATCCGATCGTCGGCCTTGCCCATGTGATCGACCGCCGAGCCGAGCTTCTTGCCGAGCTCGCTCGCGGTATCGCCGGGGAGCTCGCCGCCGAGCGACTTCGTGCGATCGCCGAGCCGCTTCGCGCGCTGCGAGTTCATCGCTTGCCGCCGGCGCAAGCGCTCGAGCGCGTGCTGATCATCGCCGCTCATGATCTGATCCGGCCGCGGCGACAGCGCCGACAGCTCGTCGATCAACTCCTTCGCGGCCGGCTGGGTCTTCTCGACGCCGTCGAGCGCATCGGCCGTGGCATCGGCCCACTTCGATTTCGGATCGTCGCTGATCGCGGCTTCGAGCTCGCCCTCGATCGTCTCGAGGCTGGTCTTCGCCTGCTTCGCCATCGCGAGCGCCTCGGCGAGGTCACCGTCGGCGACCATGTGCTCGACGTCGGCGAGCCGGCGATCGACGATATCGAGCTCCTCCTTCGCGAACGGCGTCAGCCCACCCTCGTTGATCGCATCGATCCGCTTCTTCAACTTCTCGACGAGCGCACCGACCTTCTTGCTCGCCTCGCGCCGGTGATCGCGCGCGACCTCGTCGGCCTTCTGCGCGTACTGCTCGAAGATCCGGTTCGATTCGGCCGCGATGTCATCCTGATCCTTCGCGACATCGGCGAGCTCGTTCATCACCTCGTCGAGCTTCTTCTGCTCCTCGCTGAACTTGTCGCCGCGCAACTGCGCCAGCGAGCCTTCGAGCGAGCTCGTGGCGCGCTGATGCTGCTGCTGACACATCTCGAGCTTGGCCTGCGCCGCCGCCGTCTTGCCCGCGTGCACCAGTGCCGCGACCTCGGCCATGCACTCCGAACCTTGCTGCGCCTGGACCGCATCGCGATGGACGTACTGGTCCATCACGTCTTCGGGCATGCCCTGCTGATGCTTCTGGAGCTCCGCATACGTGCGATCGAGCGCGCGCATCTCGCGATCGATCTCCTCCAACAAGCGCGGATCCTTCGTGCGCGCGTACTGCGCGAGCAGGTCGGCCAACCGCTTCTGATGCGCCGCGATCTCGTCGGTGAGATCGAGCAGGCCCTCGACCCGCTCGCGATCGAGCCAATCGGCGAGCGTGATCGTATCGTCCTCGAGCTCGGCGACCAGCTTCGGATCGATCACGCCGAACGTTCCGGACCTCGCCTTGACCGCGTTCTTGGGCACGAACTTCTGCTCGATCAACTGCTCCGACGCCATCACCTTGTCGAGCCGCTCGCTCATCGTCGACAGCGCCTTGCGCAACAGGTCCGACGCGTGCGGGTCCTTCTCGAACGCCGAGCTCACCGAGCGCAACTCGACGATCGCGTCGCGGAGCTGGCGATCGAGCTCGTCGCGCGCGGCGATGTCATCGCCGGGACCGATCAAGCGCGCGCCGAGGTTCTTCAACACCTTCTCGGCGACCGCCTGCTGGCGATTCAGCGTCTCCTCGTGGCGCTCGCGCGGCGAGATCACGCGCAGGTGGAGCTCTCGCGACTTGCCGAGGTTCGGTCCACCGATCGAGTCGTTGTCCTTCGCCTCGATCCAGTAGCGAACGTCACCGCCCGACGGCACCTGGACCTCGGCGATGTCCCACGTCAGCTTGCCCTGCGCGCGCGCCGACGCATCGATCCCGATCGGCTTCCTGCCGCGATCCTTGCCGGCCTCCCACACGAGCTCCGCCGACGTCACCGCGAAGTCGTCCTCGATCACGTACGCGAGCTCGACCGATTTCATGTTCGAGACGTCGAGCGGATCTCCCGGCGCCAGCAACTGCACCGTCGGCGCTTGATCGAGCTCGGCCTCGATCGAGCGCGGCGTCGCCTCGATCGACCGATCGCCATCCGGGGACGTGATCGCGAAGCGATAGCGCGCGCTGTGATCGATCGTGAACGAGGCCACGAGTTGATCGCCCACGAGCTTCGCGGGCAGCGACCTCGGCGCGCCACCGGCGCCGGCCGCCGGCTCGATCACGAGCTCGGCCGCGCTCGCCGGCACGAGCAAGTGCGCCTTGAACACGACACTCGTGCCGGGGAGCCCGCGCAGATCGCCCGACGACGACGGTAGCTCGACGACCTTGCGCTTCGCGTACGCCGGCGCGGTCAGCGTCACCGATAGATCGCCGACGAGCGGCACCGCCGACAGCTCCGCACCATCGAACGGCGCGGGCGGCGCGGCGACCAGGCGCTGCCATCCGATCGCGACGAAGTGCGGGACGATCAGCGCGAGCGCGACGTTCGCGGCGAGCGCCCCGAGCATCCACGCGCGCGCGCGCGGCAGCTCGGCCGCCGGCAACAGTGACGCGGGCGCGATCGTCGCGAGCTGGGTCCGGGTCGCATCGACGAGCGCATCGACCAGCGCGGCCGACGGCGCCCCCGGCCGCACCGGGGCTTCGACGAGCTCGACCGCCGACAACAGATCCGAGGCGATCACCGCATGCCGGCGACCGACCCAGCGTGCGAGCTCGCGATCGCGCGCGTACGAACGCCGCGGCGCGATCCAGCCGAAGACGATCGCGCCGATCAGGATCATCATCGCGAGCAGCGCTCCGATCCCGAGCACGCTCATCGCGGCGGTGCGGTGTGCGCGGACCAGATGACCGACCAGCGGCAGCGCCAGCGCCAGGGCGCCGAGCAACGCAACTGCGAGGAATACCGCCCGTCGCGCCTCGTGGCGGTAGACGAGCGCCCGCACCCGGCTCAAAAAGCCGGCGACCGGTTCTGGTGTGCGCACCTCCGCCACGTGTCGTTGCATTATGACCGTACCCGGTCGACCGAGGTAACGCCGGTTCGGGTGATATAACTCCGCACTGCGTGACCGTGAATAAGGGAGGGCAGCGGGCGTCCACTGGACGTGAAGCTGTCGATGATCGAGACCTGGTGCTCGCCGCCCAACGCGGCGACCACGAGGCGTTCCGCACCCTTTTCGAGCGTTACCACCGCCGCGCGTACGCGCTCGCTTTCGGCGTCGTGCGCCATCAGGACGACGCCCTCGACGTCGTGCAAGACGCATTCATCAAGGCTCACAAATACTTAGACAAGTTCGAGGGCACCTCGAGCTTCTACACCTGGCTGTACCGAATCGTCATGAACCTCGCCATCGACCACCTCCGCAAGCATCGTCGTGTGCGTCCGGTCGAGCTCGACGAGACGCGGCTCGACGAGAGCACCGTCGATGAGGGCCTCCTTCCGAAGCTGCTCGGCGGCAACCCCGGCCGGGCGCTGATGGACAAGGAGATCCGCGCGCGGATCGACACGGCGCTCGGCGAGCTCTCGGAGAACCACCGTTCGGTGCTCGTGATGCGCGAGCTCGAGGGGCTGTCGTACGAGGAGATGGCCAAGGCGATGGGCTGTTCGAAGGGCACGATCATGTCGCGGCTGTTTCACGCGCGGAAGAACATGCAGGCCCGGTTGATCGACTTGGTCGACGGCAAGGTCGCGGTCAACGATCAGCTCGACGTCGATGATGCCGCGGCCTCTGGGAGTCGCTCGTGAGCAACCGCGATCTCGAGCTCATGGAGCACGCGGACGGCGAGGCCGAGACCGAGCTCACCGCCGATGGCCAGGCGAAGGTCGAGGCGATCCACGAGATGGGCGAGCTGGTGCGCGGCCGGCTCGAGCTCGCGGCGGATGACGTGCCGGACGCGCGGTTCGCCGCGATGTGGAGCGCGATCGACAAGCAGATCGCGCTCGGCAAGGTCGAGCTGCCTGCGCCACTCGCCGCCGAGTCGGCCGGCGTGTTGTCGCGGCTCGGGCGCTGGCTCGATCGCTATCGCAGTCAGATCATCACCGGCGCGGTCTCGGCCGGTGCGGTCGCCACGCTCGCGCTCGTGTTGCACGGTGGCGGCGGCGCGGCGACCCACACGTCGCACGACCCGATCGACGTCCGCCCTGTGGCAAATGCCCACGGAGGCCCCGCGGAGATCGAAGCTCTCGATACGCCCGAGGGCACCAGCACCGTGTTCAATCTCGATGACGAAGATGGGAGCACGACCGTGATCTGGGTGACGCCTGAGGATACTGTGGAGGGCATATGAGGTACGTGGTTGCGTTCGCGATCGTGGTTGCCACGAGCACGGCGGCTCGTGCAGACGATCCGAAGGCCGATTGCGAGTACCTCGAGATCACGGCGTCGACCGCGAAGGTCGGAGCGATCGATCCGGAGCTCAAGGCGCTCGACAAGAAGTTGAAGAAGCCCCCGTTCGCGTCGTGGAACACGTTCCACAAGTTGTCGGGCGGCCCGATCGCGCTGGTGAAATCGAAGCCGAATGCGCTCAAGCTCGCGCAGGGCGCCGCGTCGATCATCCTGCGCGATCGCAGCGAGAAGCGGCTCGAGCTGACCGTCACGATCGACGGCGCCGACGGCAAGCGCGTCCTCGACAACAAGCAGAGCCTCGCGGTCGGCGATTGGTCGGTGTGGGGTCACAACGTCAAAGACGACGGCCACATCCTCGCTTTGACCTGCAAGTAACGGGAATATTGGTCGTTCCCGCGTCGAACAATCCGACCGCGCGCGATGTTGTATAAGCGTTGACCGTAGTGCACCCCGGCGTACGGCTCCCACGAAATCGACGCTGGCTCTGGATCGGCGGTGGCATCGCCGTCGGCGTGTTCGCGCTGATCGTGATCGGCCTCGCGGTGGTCTATCCGAAGGTCGCGGCGCACATGATCCGCGTGCGCGCCGATCGGCTCGCCAAGAAGTTGGATCGGACGATCGACATCGGCTCGATCGACGTCTCGCTCGGCCATGTCGTGGTGCGCGATATCGCGGTCCACGGTCCGCTCGACGGTGATCTGCCGCTGCTCCATGTCGATCGCGTCGACGTCGACTTCGATGCGTGGGATTCAGTGCTCGGTCGGATCTCGCTCGGCGATGCGAAGGTCGATGGCGTGATCGCGACGCTGCGGCGCGGCAGCGACGGTCGCGACAACGTGCGCGATGCGCTCGAGCACTACAAGGCGAGCTCGGAGAGCGGTGGTAGCGGTGGCCACGGAGCGCGGCCGACGAAGATCACGGTCACGCACGCGCGGCTGCTCGCGAACGACGATCAGACCGGCGCCACCGCGCTGGTCGGTGATGGCGATGCGGTGTGGACCGCGGACCTGGTCGTCGCGCACGGCCGCAACATCACCGCGACGACGACCGGTGCGCCCAAGGCGAATGTCGCGAGCGTCGAGATCACGCGCGCGACCGGCAAACCACCGACGGTGAAGGTCGCAGGCGGCGGGATCGAGCTGTGGCCGCGGATGGCGTTGTCGGGGATCGCCGGCGAGATCGTCGCGAACCCCGCGCAGCCCGGGATGTACACGCTCGACCTCGCCGGTGGCTACGGCGGCGTGCCGGGCCAGCTGTGGACGGCCAAGGGTGACCTCGATCCGAGCAACGGTGGCGCGCACGTCGATCTCGAAGCCGCGAAGTTCCAACTCGACCGGCTCGCACCGATCCTCGCGCAGTCCGCGGTGGTCGACTATCAGGCGACCGCGATCGATACCAAGATCCACCTCGACGTCGATCGCAGCGGCGCGAGGTTCGCCGGTGGCTTTCACCTCACCGGCCTCAACGTCGGTCATCCGTACATCGCCGACAAGGAGGTCCACGACCTCGATCTGTCGGGCCAGATCGTCGGCTCGTTCGATCGCGAGACCCGCAAGCTCGAGCTGACCAAGGGCGACTTCGTCGCGCGCAACGTGCCGTTCTCGATCACCGGCAGCGCGGTCGCGCCGAAGGTCGTGCAGCTCGACCTCGAGGCCGTGCGCAAGAATCCCGACGGTACCGAGCGCACGCCGCCGATGCGCGGGCCACACGGCATTCAACAAGTCACGGCGCGGCTCGTGATCCCACCGATCGATTGCCAGCGCATGCTCGACTCGTTTCCGGTCGAGATGGTGCCGTACATGCACGGCTACAAGGTGCGCGGCGTGTTCGACGTCGATATCCACACCGCGATCGATTGGTTCGATCTCGATGCGCTCGAGCTCGCCGGTCACGTCGCGATCAACAAGTGCAAGGTCGTCGACGAGCCGGCCGATTCGCCGAAGCGGCTGAAGGACGAGTTCGAGCAATACGTCGAGACCGAGAAGGGCGAGTGGTCGTCGTTCATCGTCGGGCCGACCAACCCGGACTTCGTTCCGCTCGATCAGATCTCGCCCTATCTCTTGAAGTCGATCCAGTCGAGCGAGGACTTCGGCTTCTACAACCACCACGGGTTCATCCCGAGCGAGTTCCGCACCGCGCTGATCTCGAACTTGAGGAAGGAGAAGTTCGCGGCCGGGGCGTCGTCGATCACGATGCAGATGGTCAAGAACGTCCTGCTGTTTCGCGAGAAGACGCTCGCGCGCAAGCTCCAGGAGCTGTTCCTGACGTGGCACGTCGAGAACACGCTCGACAAGGACCGGATCTTCGAGATCTATCTCAACGTGATCGAGTTCGGTCCCGACCTCTACGGCATCGGGCCGGCCGCTCGCTACTACTTCGGCAAGTCGCCGAAGGACCTCACTCCGGTCGAGGCGGCGTTCTTCTCGACGATCCTGCCGAACCCCAAGGATCGGTCGTCGCAGTACTGCACGAACGAGCTCACCAAGTGGACCAAGACCAAGATCGAGCACATCCTCGCGAACGAGCTGCATCGCAAGCAGCTCACGCAAGAGGAGTATGACAAGGCCTCGGTGACGCCGCTCCTGTTCTACAAGACGTTCGACAGCGAGTCCGAAGAGGACTGCATGAAGCGGGTGAAGAAGGCGATCAAGAACGCACGACCGACCAACCCACTGAAAGATCGCGAGGACGACCTCAAGCGCGACAAGAAGCCCGACTCCAAGCCGCACAAGAAGCACAAGAAGAGCGGGACCTAGAGCTCTGCTATCGTCGCGTCGTGGCGTTGATCTCGAACGAGCGGGCAGGCGTCGGCCTGGGCATCATCGGCCTCGTGTTGATCCCGTTCTCCTGGCATGAGGCAGCGGTAGGCGGGGAGTGGATTCACTCGAAGCTCTGGATCGCAGGGCCGATGGCCGCGATCCTTGGATTCGCGATGGCGACGTTCCCGGGCTCGGGACCAATGGGCGACGACAACACGCCGTCCCTGACCAAACGCGAGCGTCGTTGGTGGTGGCTTTCGGGAACGATCGGTCTCGCCGCGGGTGTCGGCTACAGCGTCCTGCTCGAACACCGCTACCCGTGATCCCGATCGTACGGCTGACGTGTGCTCAATTGACGCGTTCGATCGATCACGAAGGTCGCCCCGGTTAGTGCTAAGAAGCTGCATGCGCAGGTTGGTTCTCGCGATCGGGTTCGTGTTCGCACTGGCAGCGCCGGTGCTCGCGGAGCCGCCGACCGCCGAGCGACCGCACGAGATTCTCTCGGAGCGCCCGTCGGGGTTCTGGACGTCGAATCGACCGGCCGTCGGTGGCGCGTACAAGTATCGCCTGCTCGGCATCGGGCTCGCGGTCGCGGGCTTGACCGGCTGGTTGACGATCCGGCTGGTCAAGAACGCGAAGCCGCCGGTCCGCCGTTAGGTCAGTCGGTCGCCGCGCCGAACCACGCGGTCACGCTCCACACGGCGGTCGGCCCGGTCGTGTCGAACTGATAGATCCGCGCGGCTTGTAGCGCGCTGAACAATTGCTTCGTGGGCGCGACCCGTAGCTCGGCGGCGCCGGCCGCATCGCTCGTGCTCGCCGCGGCCCACATCGCCGCTTGCCAGCGCTTCGACATCGGCGCCCCGGCACTCGCGGTCGCGAGCATGCCGAGACCGGGCCGCGAGCGCAGGCCGAGCTCGAACCAACCGGCGGGGAGCGCGACCCCGGCGGTCGCGCCGAGCGCTCCACCCTCGAGCTCGCCGGCGCGCGCGCGTTGCCACAGCGTCATGCCGTTCGTGCCGAGCCGCTCGATGCGATAGAGCGGACCGAACATCGCGCCGACGGTGCCGCTGCCACCGCGGGCATCGCCGCGCAGCGTGAAGCGCGTGTCGTCGACCATGACGCTCGAGTCGACGTAGCCGACGGCGGAGAAGCCCAGGCCGAGCTCGGCGATGATCGACCCACCGACCTCGGTGCGGCTGTGCGGCGATTCGAACCGCCGGCTCGCGCCCATCTCGACGATGCCGGCGACGCGGGTGTTGGTGGCGCTCGTCGGTGCGGTCGGATCGATCGCGACCGCGAGGTGCGCGCCGTACGGCGGCGCGAGCTGATAGTTCACGGCGCCGGCGATCAGCACCGGATCGAGGACGTCGTCGAGCTCGAGCGTGGCTTCGGTGTCGCCGGTCACCGCGGCGGTCCGCACGCCGGTGCGCCAGCGATCGTCGAGCGTCGAGCGATAGCCGTCCGCGATCCGTGCGATGTGACTCGGCGCCAGGACGCCGGCGGCGATCGCGAGGTGACCGCCATCGTCGAGGGGATCGATCGCTTCGAAGTCGCGCACGATCGTCACCGCGTCGGAGATTCCGGACCAATCGCTGCGCCGGAACACCCCGTCGTCCCACACACCGCGCACGCCCAACCCGAGCTTCGCGTCGCGCCATTGCTGGTCGAGCCGGAGCTCGAGCGCGCCGTACGTCGCGTCGCCTTGCGCGCCCGCACCGATCGAGGCGCTGGCCGTGACGTCGGCGCGCGCGGCGCTCCCCGCCAGCACGACCGCGCAACCGACCAACAAACGCATTCACGCAGGTTCGCGCTACATGTAGGTGTGGGCCAATTTCGGGTGTGAATATCCGCGACCAACAGCACGTCGGTCCGAACGGCGTTGCGCCCCGGTGAAGCAGCTTAAACAAGTGTTGCTCGGCAGGGCGTGCTGTCTTCCTGGCATCGATGGGTCTGGCGCTGGCGATCACCGGTTGCGGCCGTGCAGCCGTCAGGATCGTGAGAACGCGCACGCTGCAACACCGCCGCACAACGCTCGCGACGACTGTTACAGTCGCGGCGTGAGGCAGTACGTGATCGCGCTCTCTATGGTCGTGGTCGCCTGCGGCAACGGTGACAACACCGTCATCGACGGTGCGCCAGCCGACGTCTCGACCGATGGTCGGCTGCATGTCGACGACGGCACGCCGACGCGGATCGCGTGCACGAGCAGCTTCGGCAAGCAGCTCCCCGCGAGCGGCACCTACGGTCGCCTCGATGGCTACCTCGCCTCGATCGTCGCGCCGAGCGGCATGAGCTCGTGCAACGCCGACACGTCGCACGTCCATCTCCAGATCCGCATGATGGGCGCGACCTACGACGTCGCGGTCGATGCGACCGATGGCACGACCAACATGGACGACGTCCACACGGCGACGATCGATCACGATCTGCCGAACGAGCCGTGGGCGGAAGGCTGGCACGGCGGCGTCAACGTCGATTACACCCAGTTCGGCATCCACTCGACCGACCTGCCGTTCGAGACCAAGCAACAGGTGATCTCGTCGCTGAACACCGATCTGGCGACGACCAATCACATCAGCATCTTCATGACCACGTACGGCAGCGACGGTGGCCATCTCGTCCATCGCAACGGCAACGGTCGCGACGGCATGATCGTCACCGAGCCGTTGTCGCAGCCGAGCCACCTGCGGCTGTTGAGCTTCACCGGTGTGACGTTCTAGATCGCGTCCGATCTCGTCCGTGGCGATCGTTGGTTACGGCACGCCGAGTCGCGTCAGGATTCCCTTGATGATCGACGTCGCTCGCACCTTGTCGAGCAGGTCATCGATCTTCGACAGCCCGGTGAACGCGGTGAACCGTCGCAACAGGTCGGCGGCTTCGGCCGCGTGCTTGATGCCCATCATCTCGAACAGGTGGGGCTTGCCGTGCGCGTAGAACTGCGCGTCGAGCGCCTTCCACATGTCGAACCGCTCCGGCTCGGTCAGCGGCCACGTCGGCACCGTGCCCGCCGTCGAGTGCGACCGCTGGAGGATCACGTTGACGGCGTGCCGCGCGGCTTCGTTCGCGCCCTCCATCGACGCGAGGTCGGTCTGGGTGCGGATGTAGTCGCCGGCGAGGATCAGGTTCGGGATCGCGGTGCCGGGCTCGGGACGCAGCGCCCAAGAGCCGGGCGGATGGACCAGCAGCCGCGACTTGTTGATCGGCGGCAACGTCCCGCTCGCGTAATCGAGATCGTCGTCGAGATGGGCCGAGTGCAAGAGGTCATCGATCAGGACCTTGTCCTCGGGATGGGTGCCGTTGAGCGCGGCCTTGAGCTGGCCCCAGATCTCGGTCTTGATCTCGTCGGGCGTGCACATCTTCGCCGTCTTCGGGACGAACGTGCCGGGCGTGTTCCAATCCGAGACGTCGATCGACAGCAGACCACCGACCTCGCCGTCGCCGTAGATCCGGCGAAAGATCCCGAGGTCGCGCCAGAACTGCGGCTGCGAGATCGAGGTCAGCGCCCACGGCGAGTCCGGATAGAACGTGTGGCCGCGGACGAGCGGAACGTCCTCGTAGAGGTAGTACTGGATGCCCGACATCCACGACACGAGATCGTCGGGGTTCTTGGTGCGAAGAGTCTCGAGCACCGGATCCATCGCGCCCATCGCCGGCGTGATCAGGCCGACCACCGCGTCGATCGGCACCGCGAGCAGATAGAAGTCCGCGGTCTTGATCGTCCCGTCGTCGAGCACGATCCCCGTGATCTCGGTCGCGTTGGTCTGGATGTCGACGACCTTGGTACCGGCGTGCAGGCCGACGCCTTTGCTGTCGAGATACGCGAACCACGGCTCGAACCACATCTCGCTGGTCGGCCCGCCCATCGTGCGATCGTTGTTCACGCCGGAAGCGGCGTAGTCGAGGATCAACTGCATCGAGATCGTCCCGACGGTGCGCGCCGAACCGTTCTTGGGATCCATCGCGACCATCGTGCGTGGCACCGCGCGCAACTGGCGCTGGAACTTCGGCGAGTAGAGGTCGCCCTCGAGGAAGTCCCACCACGCGATACCCTCGTACTCGCCGAGGCGGCGCTCGGGGCACGACGTGAAGAATTGCAGGATCTTCGCGCCGAACACCGCGATGTCGCCCTCGTCGAAGCCGAGCTCCTGGAAGAACAACTCGAGCGCGTCGAGGATGTCGTACGGCTTGGTCACCTTCTGGCGCGCGAACCGGAACCACGTGTCGTTGTCGACGAGCGCGATCGCACTCTCGGTGGTCGGCTTCAGGCGATCGACGACGCTGCCGGTGCCCGACGGGATCCGCGCCATCGTGTCGATCACGTGCGTGTAGAACCGCGGATAGAACCGGAAGCCGTGTTCGCCGGGGAGATCCTTGCGTCCGTCGGTACCGGTGCCGGTGACCGGTTGACTGCGCGCTTTGCCGCCCCAGGTCGGCCGCGCTTCGTAGACGTCGACCTGAAACCCGCGCTCGATCAACTCGTGCGCCGCTGTGAGACCGGCGACGCCGCCGCCGATGACGATGACACTAACCATGACGCTCCCCTTTGCTACGTGATCGCCCTCAGCGCCACCGGCAGTCGGGCTGGAGCCTGCCGGGTTTGGTCAGCACGAGCTGGAACAACTGCGCGTCGCGCGCGCGCGAGGTACCCGCGGCGCCGAGCAGATAGAACTTCCACATCTGGTAGAAGCGACGGTCGTAGCGGTCCGCGATCTCGGAGTAGCTGCGATCGAAGTTCGCCCACCACGCCATCAGCGTCGGATCGTAGTCGGCCGCGAGGTTGTGGACGTCCTCGGCGACGAACAGGCCCTCGATCGCGCCACCGAGCTGCGCGAGCGACGGTGCGACGGCATGTGGGAACACGTACTTCTCGACGAACGGCGTGCCGTGGGTCCGGCTGCGGTTGTTGCCGATCGTGTGCACGAGCGCGATGCCGTCGCGGGCGAGCGAGCGATCGATGACGCGCATCAGATCGCGATGATTCTTCGGCCCGACGTGCTCCATCATGCCGATCGAGACGACCCGATCGAAGGTGCCCGTGAGGTCGCGGTAGTCGCACAGCCGGAGCTCGACCGGCAGGTGGCGGGTCCGTCGAGTGCCGAGTGCGAGCTGCGCCTTGGACAGCGTCACGCCGACGATCGTGCAGCCATAGCGCTCCGCCGCAAACCCGGCGAACCCACCCCAGCCGCAACCGATGTCGAGCACCGTCATGCCCGGCGCGAGCCCGAGCTTCTTGCAGATCAGCTCGAGCTTGGCCTCCTGCGCCGCGGCGAGCGTCGTCGCACCGGCGCTCCAGTAGCCGCAGGAGTAGTTCATCCGCTCGTCGAGCATGCGGGTATAGAGGTCGTTGCCGATGTCGTAGTGCGCGGCGACCGACGCACTCGCGCGATCCTTGTTCTGGAGGTTGAGCAGCGCGGCCTTGACCGCGAGCGCGCGCAGCCGCCAGTTGCCCTTCACCTTCTGCTTGAGGTCGGCGCGGACGATCTTGTCGATCATCACGTCGAGCGCATCGGTCTCCCACCAGTCGTCCATGTACGATTCGCCCAGCCCGATCGAGGCGTCGCGCAGCAAGCGCTCGTAGAACCGCGAGTCGTGGATCTGAATGTCGCCGGGCCGCGTGCCGCCGACCTGGAGGTCGGCGAGCTCGAACAGCTCGCGCACGACCCGCTCGGCGTCGCGCGTCCGGTTCGGGACCCACGCGACGGGCAGGACGGAGCTGAGAAACTCCCGAGTCGAGGGCATCTAGTGGTCTTTTCGCACGTTGCGCACCAATGGTGCTCCGACCTTGACCGCAAGTGTCAGGGGGGCGATCGTTTCGGCGCATCGGAACTGAGCTAGGACGATGGTGTTCGGCGGGACAGATCGCTTCTCGGTCATCCGGCGCCTCGGCGAAGGCGGCATGGGTGTGGTGTATCTCGCGCGCGATCGCGAGCGCGACGGCGTGGTCGCGCTCAAGACGCTGCCGATGCCGGATCCGTCGAAGATCCTCCGCCTCAAGTCGGAGTTCCGCGCGCTGGCGGGCATCACGCACGCGAACCTCATCCAGTTGTACGAGCTGGTCTCGGACGGCAACGACTGGTTCTTCACGATGGAGTACGTCGCCGGCATCGACTTCATCCACCACGTCGTCGGCGAGCGGATCAACGACTACGCCTCGACACTCTCGGCCGTCGCCACACCGACGGCGCCGCGCGGTTCGAGCCCCGGCGGGGAGCCGCACGTGCAGGAGCTCGCGACGCTCCCGCTCACGGCGTCGGACCGGTTGATCGCCGAGCGTCACGCGGTGACGAACGTCGATCGCATGCCGTTCAAGATCGACGAGACTCGCTTGCGGCCGGCGTTGCGTCAGCTCGTCGGTGCGATCCAGTCCCTGCACCTCGCCGGGATCCTGCATCTCGACGTCAAACCCTCCAACGTGCTGATCACGCCGTCGGGGCGCGTGGTCGTGCTGGACTTCGGGTTGGCGGCGCGCCTCGACGGCCGCGAGCTCGACGTCCCGGACCAAGCCGGCTCGATGCGAGGGACGCCGGCGTACATGGCACCGGAGCAGGTCGGCGAAGGCATGGGGGAGCCGAGCGATTGGTACGGCGTCGGCGTGTTGCTCTACGAGGCGCTGACCCGCCGGCTGCCGTTCCAGGGAACGATGTGGGAGATCCTGCATCAGAAGATGGAGCACGTGCCGCCGGCGCCGAGCACGTTCAATCCGCTCGTTCCGGCCGATCTCGACGACCTATGTATGGCACTGCTGCGACCGCTACCGTCGGATCGCATCACGGGGGGCGAGCTGATCGAGCGGGTCGGCGTCGATCCGAGCGCCGGCGCGATCGTCCAGACCAGCAGCTTCGGCGCTCATGCCGCGCGGGCGCGCTCGTTGATCGGTCGTGATCGCGAGGCGCGCGAGCTCCGCGATGCGTTCGCCGAGGTCCGCACCGGCACCGGCGTCACGGTCCTCGTCCACGGCACGTCGGGGGTCGGCAAGACGGCGCTCGTCGAGCGGTTCCTCGCCGAGCTCGCTCCGGATGTGCGCGTACTGCGCAGCCGCTGCTACGAGCGCGAGTCGGTGCCCTACAAGGCGTTCGACAGCTTGCTCGATGCGCTGTGCAGCGAGCTGATCGCGCTGCCTTCCGAGCGCCTCGACGCGCTGCTGCCACCGCAGACCGCGGCGCTCGCGCGGCTGTTTCCGGTGCTCGAGCAGCTCCCCGGTGTCGAGACCCGCTTGCGCAAGGATCGCGTGGTCCCCGACGCGCTGGAGCGGCGCCGGCAAGGCTTCACCGGGTTGCGCGAGCTGCTGCGCCGGCTCGCCGCCGAGCGGCCCCTCGTGATCGTCCTCGATGATCTGCAGTGGGCGGATCTCGATAGCTGCGCGTTGCTCGAAGCCATCTTGCGGCCGCCCTCCGCGCCGCCGTTGTTGGTGCTCGGCTGTTATCGCGACGAGGACACGACGCGGAGCGCCTTCTTGCGGAGCGTCCTCGCGGCGACGCCCGCGGAGGTCGGGGGCGTTCGCGAGATCGCGGTCGGTCCGCTGTCCGATGTCGACGTGCGCGAGCTCGCGCTCGTCGGGATCGACGGCGCGGATCCAGGGCGCGATGCCAAGGCCGAGCTCGTCGTGCGTGAATCGGGCGGCCATCCGTACTTCGTCGCCGAGCTCGTCCTCGAGCTCGCCGCCAGCTCACCGAGCGACAGTGCTCCGATGCTCTCGCTCGACGCGATCATCGATCGCCGCGTCCAGCGGCTGCCCGATCTCGCGCGCGAGCTCCTCGAGGTCGTCGCGATCGCCGGGCGTCCGGTGTCGCAGACGGTGCTGTTGTCGACGCAGCGCGCGGGCGCCGCGGCCGACCGGCTGGCCGAAGAGGGCGCGCTCGCGTTGCTCCAGGCATCGAACATGATCCGCACCAGCGGTGCGCGCGCGGAGGATCAGGTCGAGGCCTATCACGATCGCGTGCGCGAGACCGTGGCGTCGCACGTGTCCGAGGCGGTCCAGCGCTCGGTCCATCACAAGCTCGCGCTCGCGCTCGAGTCGTCGGGCGCCGGCGCCGACGAGCTCGCGCCGCACTTCCACGCGGCGGGTGATCACGACAAGGCCGGGCAGCTCGCGGCGCGCGCGGCCGAGACCGCGGAGCACGCGCTCGCCTTCGATCGCGCGGCGACGTTTCTCCGGATGGCGATCGAGTGCTCGCCGGCGGCGACGCAGCCGTGGAAACAGCGGCTCGCCGAGGCGCTCAAGAACGCGGGGCGAGCGGCGGACGCGGCCGCGGCCTACCAGGATGCGGCGGCCACCGCGACGATCCCGACCGCGCTCGAGTTGCGCCGTCGCGCCGCCGAACAACTGCTGGTCAGCGGTCACCTCGACGAAGGCAGCGAGCTGCTCGGCGGCGTGCTCCACGCGGTCGGCCTTCGCCTCGCCCGATCGCCGGCGCAAGCGCTGGCGTCCGTCGTCGCACATCGGCTGTTTCTCAAGCTGCGCGGCCTGCGCTACCACGTGCGCCCGCCGGGAACGCTGGACGAACAGGAGCTCACGCGGATCGACATGTGCTGGTCGGTCGCCGTCGGGCTCAGCATGGTCGACAACGTCCGAGCCGCGGACTTCCAGGCACGGCACCTCCTGTTGTCGCTGCGCTCCGGCGATCTCGAGCGGATCACGCGAGCGTTCACGTTCGAGGTCGGGTTCGTGTCCGGACCCGGCAGCGCCACCGAGGCGGCATCGCGGGCACTCCTGCGCCAGGCCGGCGAGCTCGCGCAGCGGGTCGGCACGCCGTACGCGATCGGCTTCCACACGCTGATGGCCGGCGTGCGCGAGTACCTCGCAGGACGCTGGACGTCGGCGCTCGAGCTCGTGGAGTCCGCCGAGCAGACGCTGCGAGAGCGTTGCTCGGGCTTGACCTGGGAGGTCACCAACGCGCAGCGGTTCGCGCTCGGATCGCTGATGTACAAGGGCGACATGCTCGAGGTCCTGCGGCGGTTGCCGGGGCTGCTCCGCCACGCGAACGAGCGCGGCAACCTCTACGTCGCGACCGACCTCCGCACGCGCATCGCGCTGCCGTGGCTCGCGATCGACGATCCGGATCGGGTCGAGCACGAGGTCAAGGACGCCTTCGCGCACTGGACCGACAAGGGCTTTCACCTCCAGCACTTCAATTCGCTGATGGCCTTGGGTCACAAGGACCTCTACACCGACGATCCCGAGCGCGCGCGGACGCGACTCGCGCAGCAGGCGCGAGGACTCGCTCGATCGCGCGTGTTGCGCCTCCAGGTCCCGCGGATCGAAGTGCTCTACCTGCGTGCTCGTACGGCCCTCGCGATCGCCGCGCGCCGTCGGGGCTCCGAGGCTCGGTCGCTGTTGCGTGACGCCGCTCGCGCCGCCGCCGCGATCGCCGGCGAGCGCGCACCGTGGGCGACGCCGCTCGCGGCGCTGGTCGACGCGACGATCTGCGCGGCGCGCGGCGACGACTCCGCGATCGAGCTCGCGGAGGGTGCGGCGCGACAGCTCGCCGCCGCGGACATGCACCTGCACGCGGCGGTGGCGAGGTTCCGGGTCGGCGAGCTCGCCGGTGGTGACCACGGCGCGGCGTTGATCGACGACGCCCGTACGGTGATGACGGAGCGCGGCGTGCGGGTCCCCGAGCAGTTTGTCGCGATGTTTGCACCTGGCCCCTGGCGCGGAGCACAGTAGAGCTCGATGGAGACCATGCTGACGACGCTGACCTACGCGCGCACCGGCAAGATCGCGCGGATCACCTTGAACCGGCCCGAGCGCGGCAACGGCATCACGCTCGAGATGCCGCGCGAGATCACGGCGTGTGTCGAGCGCGCGAACCTCGATCCGGAGGTCCACGTGATCGCGCTCGCCGGCAACGGCAAAGGGTTCTGCGGCGGCTACGACCTCGTCGCGTCGGCCGAGCGCATGGAGATCGGTGGTGGCTCCGAGCTTCCGGACGGCTCGCCGCTCGATCCGCGCGTGCAGATGGAGAATCACGATCCCGAGCGCGTGTGGGATCCGATGGTCGACTACGCGATGATGAGTCGCAACGTGCGCGGCTTCATGAGCCTGTTCTGGAGCGAGAAGCCGGTCGCGTGCAAGGTCCAGGGCTTCTGCGTCGCCGGCGGCACCGATCTGGCGCTGTGCTCGGATCTGCTGGTGATCGAGGACACCGCGAAGATCGGCTATCCGCCCGCGCGGGTGTGGGGCGTGCCGACCACCGCCCTGTGGATGGCGCGGATCGGCGTCGAGCGGACCAAGCGCCTGCTGTTCACCGGCGATTGCCTCTCGGGCAAGGAAGCGGTGGCGTGGGGACTCGGCGTCGAGGCTCCTCCCGCCGACAAGCTCGACGAGCGCTTCGAGGTGCTGCTCGACCGGATCGCGCAGATGCCGATCAATCAGCTCGTGATGATGAAGCTGTTGACGAACCAGACGATCGCCG
The DNA here is from genome assembly GCA_039935615.1 of Kofleriaceae bacterium. Classification (GTDB taxonomy): domain Bacteria; phylum Myxococcota_A; class Polyangia; order Haliangiales; family Haliangiaceae; genus JABFXX01. The sequence goes on along the minus strand of JBDTJY010000040.1, from coordinate 32,871 downwards.
CGCAACTGCATGCGACGCAGACGCTGGGCACGGTGTTCGACGGCGTGTCGCGCCACACGCGCGAGGGCTACGCGTTTCAGCAGCGCGCTGCCGAGGTCGGCTTCAAGCAGGCCGTGCGCGAGCGCGACGAGCCGTACGGCGACCTCGGGCCGTCGACGTTCAAGGGCTGATCGCGCCGCCGGTGAACCACCGCACGGCGAACCCGAGTGGCCCCGGATCGATCGGCGCGCCGGCGAGCGCGGCGATCGCGAGTTGATCGACCTTGCCGCCCTGATGCGCGGCGACGGCGCGCGCACGTTCGAACAACGCGCGCGCGCGGTCGTGATGCTCGAGCACGTGCTCGGCTTGGCCCCACAGCCGTAGCGCGGTCGCGGCGTAGAACGAACGGTTGCCGAGGCGATGCAGCGCGCGCGCACGACCGCGAGCGCGCTCGGCGGCGGCGCGATCGCCGGCGACGCCGCGACCGAGCTCGGCGGTCGCGATCACGGTGAGGATCATCGCGTTGATCGCGGGCATCGCGGACAGCCACTGCGAGCGCGCGGTGCGCTCGAGCTCCACACCGAGGGCGGCGGCGCGCCCGTAGTCACCCTCGGCCAGCGCGAGCTCGCCGGAGAACACCTGGCGATAGATGTACGCCATGCCGCGGCGCGCGGCGGGCGAGCGAGCCAGCTCGCGCTCGAGCCCGCGTGCCGCTTCGAGATCGGTGCCGGCCACCGCGAGGGCGCGACCGCGATAGCTGCCGAGCATCGCGCGGGCGATCAGGTCGTCGCTCGAGTCGGCGAGCTCGGCGAGGATCTTCAGCGACGTCACCGGCTCGCCGGCGTAGAGCTCGCCGAGCGCCCAGTAGGTCCGCAGGAACGACGCCTCCCACGAGCGCTCGATGCCGAGTCGCTTGCAGATCTGATGGCCCTCCTCGTGCGCGAGCCGCATGCCGGTCCAGTTGCCACGCAACGTCGCGAGGATGCCGGCCGCGCCGGCGGTGACCATCCGCGGGTACGGTGCACCGCTCTCGACCGACAGCCGCTGCGCCGAGGCGATCGCGCGATCGCCGAACCGACCGAGTGTGCCGGCCGCGAGATACGCGGCGAGCATCGCCATGCCCATCGACTGCGCGGCGCGATCACCACCGCGCTCGGCGACCGCGATCCCGCGCACGACGTACTCGAACGATTCGATCGGATACGGCGTCGACAGAAAGCTCGCGATCACGCGGTACGCGGCGGTCAGCACGGCATCGGGCGCGTGCGCGACCCGGCGGTGCGGCATGAGCCAGCGGACGGTCACGCCGATCGCACGCGCGGCGCTCACAGCCCGGCCGCGCGCGCGATGTCGGCCGCGTCGATCGAGCACGCCGTCGAGGATCTCGAGCCCGCGCTCGATCTCGCCGAGCTTGATCTGCGACTCCGCGGCGCGCACGTACCAGCGATCACCGTCGCCGCCGGGCGCGGCGCGCGCGAGCGCATCGAAGTCGGCGGCAGCCGCGGCGAGCTTGCCGCCGAGAAAGTGCGCTTCGGCGCGCTTCGCACGGAGCTCGTGTCGGAGCTCGGGCGTCACGGCGAGGTCGAGCGCGCGGCCGTACCAATCGGCGGCGAGGCCCCACGCGAGCTGCGCGTGCGCGGCATCGGCCGCGACGACCGCCCAGGTCATCGCGCGCGCAGCCTCACCGGCCTCGGCCCAGTGATACGCGAGCTGATCCGGCGTCGCGGATTCGGCCTCGAGCAACACGGCGTAGCGCTCGTGGAGCTGGCGCTTCGCCGCGGGCGTGAGCGCGGCCGCCGCCGCGTCGCGCAGCCGCTGGTGATAGAACACGTAGACCGAGTTGCCGTTCGCGGTCGGCGTCGACACGACGATCCGACCATCCTCGAGGCCGCGCAGCGCCGATTGCAGTTGTTGCGACGGCAGCGCCGCGAGCGAGCGCAACTGCTCGAACGTCGCGGGACCGGCGGCGAGCGACGCGACCTCGGCGACGGCGCGCTCGTCGCGCGCGAGCCGTTCGAGCCGGCGGAGCTCGGCGTGGTGTGGATCGGCGAGGCCAGCATCGGCGAGCTCGCGCCCGATCAGCTCGGCGAGATACGGACTGCCGGCGGCGAGCTCGGCCGCGGCATGCAGCCGCTCGGTCGCGGCGTCGGGCGCGAGGTCCGCGATCAGCTCCGCGAGATCGGTCGCGGTCATCGGCGAGAGATCGATCAGATCGACGCGCGCGCCGAGCCGATCGAGCAGCGGCTGCGACGGTGGCGCTTGATCGTTGCCGGTGGTCCACGTCGCGACGATCGTCAGCGGGCGCGCGACCCGCTCGACCAGGAGCGCGAGCAACTCGAGGCTGTCTTCATCGGCCCACTGCAGATCGTCGATCACGAGGATCGCGTGCACGCCCGAGCCCGACCACGATCCGCGCGGCAGCGAGAGCACGTGGCGGAACAGCTCGGTCATCCCGATCAGCGCGCGCTCGCGCTCGACGCGCAGATCCTCGGCCGCCGGCGTCTTGACGGCATCCTCGAGCAGCGCGCCGAGCGTCGGGAACACCCGTGCGAGCGCGCCCGCATGCTCGATCTGCGAGACGAGTTGCGCGTTGCCGGCGAGCTCGGTCACGAGATCGTCGATCACGAAGTCGAACGCGCGATACGGCACGCGCTCGCGTTCGTGACAGCGGCCGCGCCACGTCACGTCGTCGGGCGTGCCCTCGGCGATCCGCGCGCGGCTCACCGCTTCGTCGATCAGCGACGACTTGCCGACGCCCGACGGCCCGGTCACCAGCACGAGCCGGCCATCGGTCGGATGAGCGAGCCGCGTGGCCAACCGGCGGAGCTCGGTCTCGCGGCCGACGAACCGCGACGCGCGCTTGACGTGCCTCGGTTGCGACAGCTCGCCGGTCAAGCGCTCCGCGATCTCGAGCGCGGTCGGACGCAGCACCGGATCCTGGTGCAGCATGTCCGCGATCAGCTGGTCGAGCTCGGCCGGTGTGTCGGTGTTGACCGTGCTCGCGCGGGGCGTCGTCACCGAGCGATGGAGCCGCGCCAGCACGTGCATCGTGCCGCCGAACGGTGGTGCACCGGTGACAAGCTCGAACGCGACGACGCCGAGCGCGTAGACATCCATCGCCGGGCTGACCACCAGCTTCTCGACGTACTCCGGCGCGAGATACGCGGCCGTGCCGACGACGCGGGTCTCGCGCGACAGCTCTTGCTCGGCGCGACGATGCTCGAGCGCGAGCCCGAAATCGAGGAGCTTGACCACGCCGTCGCAGACCAGCGCGTTGGACGGTTTGACGTCGCGGTGGATCACGCCGCGCGCGTGCAAGAACGCGAGTCCTTCGGCGAGCTGCGCGAGCACGCTGCGCACGCGACCGAACTCGACCTTCGGCACCGCGCGTACCGCGGGGATCGTGGGCTCGTTCGAGGGCGTCGACGAGAACTCGGTATGCGCCGCCTGGATCGGCAGCGCCGACCGCGTGCTGCGGTCCGCGAGGTCGAGGATCGGCGCCGGCAGGACCACGCTCGGGCGCTCGACCCAGCGTCGAGGATCGATCCCGGGCAGGTACTCCATCGTGAAGTAGCAAGCCTCGTCGTGGACGACCAGCTCGTAGAGCTCGACGAGGTTCGGATGGCGCAGCGAGGCGACGGCGCGGAACTCGCGCTTCAGCCACAGCGTCGCGCTGTGGTGCGTGACCCCGCGAAACTTGATCGCCACGTCCATGTCGCGGCGCAGATCGCGGCCGAGATAGACCACGCCCATGCCCCCGCGACCGATCTCGCGAACGAGGTGATAGCGATCGCCAACGAACCGATCCATGCCCTCGGTCGCAAACACCCACTACGACGCTATCATGCCGGCGTGGACGCGATCGACCGCCTGATCGAGAAGCATGGACCTGCAAACATCTGCGACGCGCTGAGGTCGATGATGACGCCCGAACGGATCGCGCGGATCGAGAGCGTGCTCGACCAGCGGCTGACCTCGGTCGTGACCTGCGTCGAAGACACCTACGATCCGCACAACGCCGCGGCGACGATCCGCACCACCGAGGCGCTCGGCCTGCAAGAGCTCGACGTGATCGAGCCTCAGTTTCGGTTTTCGGCAGCCCAGGGTGTCACGCGCGGCGCGCATCGCTGGATCGACCTCGTGCGATGGCCGACCGCCGAGGCGGCGATCGCGGGGCTGCACGCGCGTTCGTTCCGGGTCTACGCGACCGCGCCCGGAGCCACGGTCTCGATCGAAGATGTCGATGTCACGACACCCATCGCGATCCTGTTCGGCAACGAGCACGCCGGCGTGACCGAGGCGGCGATCGCCGCGAGCGATGGCGCGATCGTGGTGCCGATGTTCGGGTTCACCGAGAGCTTCAACCTCTCGGTCACCGTCGGGCTCGCGATGAGCCGGCTCGCCGCGCGCCGCCGGGCTTACATAAACGCGGCCGGCGATCTCGATCCCGAGCGCCGAGCGCGGCTCAGGGCACGCTGGTTCGCGCTACGGATCCGCGGTGTTGTGGGGATCCTGGAGCGCCACTTTTCCTGAACTGGCGTTGCGCGGACTTCCGAGGGATTATCCAGCCGTTATCAGACGTTGAAGTAGAGATCCTATGGCCGAAAAGAACCAAGCCAAGCTGCAGAAGCCGCTGCAGAAGCCGACGCCGCCCAGGCGCCGGCCGCTGTGGCTGACGCTGGTCAAGTGGGGAGCGATCCTGTCGGTCGTCGGCATGCTGCTCGCGGTCGCGACGATCGCGATGGTGCTGTGGATGTACGGCCGCGATCCGAACCTGCCGAAAATCACGAAGCTCGAGGACTACCACTTCAAGCAATCGACGAAGGTCCTCGATCGCAATGACCACTTGATCGGCACGCTCGGCGAGCACCGCCGCACGTTCGTGCCGTACGACAAGATTCCGCCGATCGTGATCGATTCGTTCGTCGCCGCCGAGGACAACAAGTTCTGGACCCACTCCGGCGTCGACTACGTCGGCATGATGCGCGCGTTCGTCGCGAACATGCGCGCCGGTCACACCAAGGAAGGCGCGTCGACGATCACGCAGCAGGTCGTGAAGAACATGCTGCTCACGCCCGAGCGCTCGTTCAAGCGCAAGGTCCAGGAGATCATCCTCGCGCGCCGGCTCGAGAAGTCGCTGTCGAAGCAAGAGATCATCTCGCTCTACGTCAACGACATCGACTTCGGTCGCAGTCGCTACGGCGTGCAGGAGGCCGCGCGCTACTACTTCGGCAAGAACATCGATCAGGTCAACGTCGGCGAGGCCGCGCTGCTCGCGTCGCTGCCGAAGTCCCCCGAGTCGTTCGGGCGCGCGCTGATCGCGTTCCGCGATCGCGGCGAGGTGACCAAGACGCTCACCGATCTCAAGGGCCGGCAGTCGTACGTGCTCGAGCAGTTGGTCTCGATCGGCAAGCTGACGCCGGCCGAGGCGCAGAAGTGGCGCGATGCGAAGATCCAGATCGTGAAGGCGGTGCCCGAGAGCAACGCGTCGTCGGAGTGGGTCGACCTGGTGAAGACCCAGTTGCTCGCCGACCACAAGGTCGACGCGCTCGACCAGGGCACGGTCGTGCGCACGACGCTCGATCCGGGGTTGCAGGCGGAGTCGATCGCGGCGCTCCAGGCGGGGCTGCGCGCCGTCGACGCGCGCCACAAGATCGGCCGCGCGATCCGGACCGTGAAGCCCGACAAGCTCGAGGCCGAGCTCGTGCGGCTGGGCAAGAAGATGGGCGGCGAGGTGTTGAAGGCGCGGACGCCGTACGACGCGATCGTGACCGCGATCCACGACGACGATGAAGAGCTCGAGGTCGACCTCGGCAAGAACCCGGCGGTGCTGCCGCTCGGCGACGAGGCCGACAAGCGCTACAACCCGGATCAGAAGAAGCCGAGCGAGCGGTTCAAGATCGGCGACGTGCTCGAGGTGTGGACCGCCGGATCGGCGCCGAAGAAGGTCGCGGCCGGCGACGACGATGTGCCGGCGCCGGTGAAGTTGAAGCACGGAACGCGGCGCGTGCAGTTCGCGCCGGGGCCCGAAGGCGCGGTCGTGATCATCGACGTCAAGACCCGCAAGGTCCGCGCGCTCGTCGGTGGCTACTCGACGCGCCTCGGCGACTACAACCGGGCGACCCAGGCGAAGCGCCAGCCCGGTTCGAGCTTCAAGCCGATCATCTTCACGGCGGCGTATGCGCGCGCCGAAGAGCTCAAGTGTCACGCGAACGACTCGACCTCGAAGCAGTTGTGCGGCACGCCGGCGTCGATCGTCAACGACGCGCCCGAGGTGTTCGACCTGTGGCGCCCGAAGAACTTCGAGACCGGCGAGTACCTCGGCCCGGTGCGGTTGCGCGACGCGCTCGCGAAGTCGATCAACACGGTGTCGATCCGGATCACCTCGGACCTCAAGCCCGAGACCGTCGTCGCGATGGCGCACAAGCTCGGGATCAAGAGCGCGCTCCCGACGGAGATGGCGATCTCGCTCGGCGCCGGCGAGGTCACGCCGCTCGAGATGACGAACGCGTACGCGACGCTGGCGGCGGGCGGCATCCTGGCCGAGCCGACGTTCATCGACGCGATCGACGGCAAGGCGTTGCCCGCGGCGAAGGGCGAGCAAGTGATCTCGCCCGAGGTCGCGTACGTGATCACCGATACGATGCGCTCGGTCGTGACCGAGGGGACGGCGGCGATGATCGGCGCGAAGCTCAAGGTGCCGATCAGCGGCAAGACCGGCACGTCGAACGACGCGAAGGACACCTGGTTCATCGGGATGACGCCGGACTACGTGATCGGAGTGTGGTGCGGCTTCGACGATCCGAAGGAGATGAAGGGCGAGCAGGGCGCGCGGGTCGCGGCGCCGATCTTCCTCGACATCGCGAAGCAGATGAACCTGCCCGGCAAGGCGTTCACGCGGCCGGCGCACGTCGTCGACGCGACGATCGATCGCCAGACCGGCCTGCTCGCTCCCGAGGGCGCGCCGAAGGACACGACGCTGAACGAGGTGTTCGTCGAGGGCACGCAGCCGACCGAGGTCGCGCCGAAACCCGGCGAGGTGACCGAGGGAAGCTCGGTGACGAACGAGTACGGCGACTGAGCGTTGCTCGGGTGATGCACACCAATGCACGTAACTACCTGGTGATCGTCGCCATGGCGTTCGCGGTGCCCGCTCGAGCGGGCGTGCTGCACGATCTCGCCAGCGACGTCGCGGCGAAGCTCGATGCGATCCGCGCGGCCCACGCGGTGCCGCCGGCGCCGGTGCCCGTGGCGGTGAAGTGGAAGCCGATCCGGATCGCGTCCGAGGAGCTCGGCGCCCCGCTGGTCGCGTTGGTCGCAGGCGATCTGCGCGGCGATGGCCGCGACGAGCTCTACGCGGTGACCACGCGCGAGGTGGTCGCGTTCGGGTTCGCGGCGCATCGGCTCAAGGAGCTCGGGCGAGTCACGTTTGTCGGCGAGCCGGCGGTCCCCGCGTCGCGCGATCCGGTCGGTGCGGCCGTGATCGCCGGGCGCGTCCTGTTCGCGAGCTCGTCGGCGTATGCGCATGGCGTGAAGGTGTCGTGGCACGGCAAGCAACTGGTCGCCGAGCTCGGCGACACCGGGATGGAGCTGTGTGCGGGCGAGCACGCGGTGCTCGTCCCCGGGCGCGACTACTTCGGCGACGACAAGAATGGCTACTACGGCGTGCGGTGTCGCGAGCTCGCCGACCATGCCGGCACACCGCAACGCGCTCGCGCCTTGCTCGGCATGACCGGCAAGCTCGAGATCACCGTCGACGCCGCGCACTACACGTTCCCGAAGGTCGGCACGGCGTTCGAACTCGCGGATCTCGATCGCGATGGCAAGCCGGAGCTGGTCTACGCGAGTGCGAGCGCGCCGGGCGAGCCCGACGAGCTGCGCGCGGTGACGCTCGGCGAGGACGAGAACAAGACGAAGTGGAAGAAGGCGTTCACTGCGGGCGGTGTCGCCGGCATCGCGGTCGGCGACTTCGACGGCGCACCGGCGGCGATCGCCGCGGTGCGGTTGGTCGGATCGACGCGGGTCGACGTCTGGAGGTTGAATTGAAGCGGGCGCTGTTGGTGCTGGCACTCGCGAGCACCGCGCACGCCGAGCTGCGACCGCGTTACGGCGGGACGATCGAGGTCACGCTGCTCGGCGCCCCGATCTCGTTCGATCCGGTCGCGGCCAAGACCCACGCCGAGGTCACCGTGATCGGGCTGGTGTTCGACACGCTCTACGTGCTCGGTCCCGACGGTGCGGCACGCCCCCACCTCGCCGCGGCGGCGCCGGTGTTCGACGAGCGCAGGACCACCGCGCGGATCGAGCTCAAGAAGGGCGTCGTGTTTCAGGACGGCACCGCGATCACCGCGAAGGACGTCGCCGCATCGCTCGAGCGTGCGCGGACGAGCCTGCGCTACGCGCTGCCGATCGTGACGGCGGTCCACGCCGACGGCGATGCGATCGAGCTCTCGCTCGCGGTGCCGCCGAGCGACCTCGCGCTGTTGCTCGCGCTGCCGCAGCTCTCGATCACGAAGGCCGGCAAACCACCCGGCGCGAAGGTGATCGGCTCGGGCCCGTTCGCCGTCGAGCAGGCCGACCTCGCGCACCACCGGCTCGCGCTGCGCGCGTTCGACAACCACTTCGCAGGACGGCCGTACGTCGATCGCCTCGAGCTGCGCTGGTACGACACCCCCGACGGCGAGGCGCGGCGATTTCAGACCGGCAACGCGCACACCTCGACGCGCGGCGCTTCGGCGTTCGCGGGCGGCACGCCGACGTTCGTCGCTCACGAGGTCGCGGGGCCGGCGACGGTGCTGGTCTATGTCGGGTTCGGATCGGCGCACGCGGGGCTCGATCACGATCCGGCGTTTCGCCGCGCGATCGATCTCGCGCTCGCGCGCGGTGCACTCGGTTCGATCGGCTCGGGCGAACAAGTGCTGCCGACCCGCACGCCGGTGCCCGGGGCTCCGCCGCTCGATACCGTGGGCAAGACCGGCGATCTCGCTCGCGCACGCGCGGCGCTCGCCGAAGCAGCGAAGCACTCGCCGGAGCTCGGCCACGGGTTGCGCCTCGAGATCCTCGTCGAAGATACTCGGCCCGACGATCGTGATATCGCGGAGCGCGTCGGGCTCGCGCTCGACAAGCTCGGCATCGCGTGGTCGGTCGCGCAACTCCCCGCGGCCGCACTGCGCGAGCGGGTCGCGACCGGCAAGGCCGACCTGTGGATCGGGCAGCTCGTCGAGCCGTTCACCGCGCCCGCGATCTGGTGGGGCGCCGCGTTCGCGGCCGGCGGTGACGACTGGCCGGTCGCCGCGCTGCAGACCAATTCGCTCGACGTCGCCGCCGCGGCCAAGGCCTTCGCGGACCGCGAACCGATCGTGCCGCTGATGTTTCGTTCGGTGCGCATGTGGTACCGCGGCGACGTCCACGGCATCGCGTTCGATGCGCTCGGCCGGCCGTGCTTCGCCGATGCGTTTCTGTTCGGCGCGCCGGCGAGGAGCAAGCCGTGAAGCTGCGCGGTCGGTTCACGGTCACGCTCGCGTTCGCGGCGCTCGTCCCGATCTCGCTCGCGGCGGTGATCACCACTCGGTCGTACAAGAACAAGCTGAACGCCGACTACCTCGGCAAGCGCGAGCAAGCCGCCGCGGTCGTCAAGCGCGAGCTCGGGCAGCTCGGCAAGAGCGTGCGCGATGCCGCGACCGCACTCGCGAGCAAGGACCATCCGTTCGTCGGGGCGCTGCTGATCGATCTCGGCAACAACAGCGGCACGCCGAGTCGCGAGGAAGAGCGCCGGCTGCGCGAGCAGGAGATTCCGACCATGAGGGGGCTCTCGCTCGACATCCTCACGGTCACGGGGCCCGACGAGATCGTGCTCGTCTCGCCGCACTACCGCGGCAAGATCAACGATCCGAATCCGCTGCCGGTCATGCGGCAACGCGCGGAGGCGACCGGTGGCACGCCGTTCTTCACGCGCGACTCGATCTGGACCGGTCACACCGCCGAGAACGTGCTCGTGATCGAGTCCGCGCAGGTCGCGCGCGATGCGCATGACTCGGTGGTGGTCGTCGCGGGCAAGCGCGTGACCGAAGATCTGCTGTCGCTCGTGCGCGAGGACGGCAAGGATGCGCAGATCGTGCTGCCCTCGGGCGAGGTGCTGTTTCCGCCGAAGGCTGGCGGCGCGGCGTGGACGAAGCTCGCGAAGATTCCCCCGATCGCGATGCCGGGCCCGGACGGGAAGCCCGTCGCCTACATCGAGGTCGCGATCTCCGACGGTGGACTGGATCATCTCCTGCTCAACAACATCCTGACCGCGGCGCTGCTCGCGCTCGGAGCGCTCGGGGTGGTCGTGCTGGTCGGCTCGTTGGTCGCTCGCAGGACGGCGCGCGATCTCGATCAGCTGGTCGAAGGATCGATCGCAGCGGCGCGCGGTGACCTGGAATATCGCGTGCCGGTGCGCGACAAAGATGAAGTCGGCGCGGTCGCGAACGCGTTCAACTTCATGATGGAAGACCTCAAGGTCTCCAAGGAGAAGCTCGTGATCGCCGAGCGGATCGCCGCGTGGCAGGAGATCGCACGGCGGCTCGCGCACGAGATCAAGAATCCGCTCACGCCGATCCAGATGGCGATGGATACGCTGCGCAAGTCGTACAAGAAGCAGCACCCCGACTTTGCCGAGATCCTCGAGGAATCGACGGCGACCGTGCTCGAAGAGGCGGATCGCCTGAAGCGGATCGTCGCCGAGTTCAGCGACTTCGCGCGGATGCCGAAGCCCGAGTTCGGGCGCGTCGATCTCAACGACGTGATCCGGTCATCGCTCGCGCTCTACAAAGATGCGACGCCGCAGGTCGAGGCCAACCTCGACAAGCAGCTCCCCGAGCTCGATGCCGACAAGGGGCAGCTCAGCCAGGTGTTGCTGAACCTCGTCGAGAACGGGCGCGACGCGCTCGGGGCTCGCCCGAATGGCCGCGTCACGGTGACGACCAAGCGCGGAGAGGCGCCCGATCGGTTGACGTTCGTCGTCGAGGACAACGGTCCGGGCGTGCCAAGCGAGCTCAAGGACAAGGTGTTCGCACCGTACTTCACGACCAAACACGCGAAGGGCGGCACCGGCCTCGGCCTCGCGATCGTCCATCGCATCATCAGCGACCACGGCGGCCGGATCGTGATCACCGACGCGCCGGGCGGCGGTGCGCGGTTCACGATCGAGCTACCGCTGCGCAACGGCCAGGCGCTGCTCGCGTCGCGGATCTGAGGCTCCATCCCGAGCTGCGCGCTCACCGAAGCTTCGCGATCGGCCGCGTCAGCCGGCGCTCGGCGACGCGCGCGGCGTGAAAGCCACACATGCCGTGGACGCCACCGCCGGGCGGCGTCGAGGCGGAGCAGATCAGGATCTGCGGATGCGGCGTGGTGTACGGACTCCACCGCGCGACCGGCCGCGCGAACAGTTGCGCGAGATCCGAGACGCCGCCGGCGATCGCGCCGCCGAGATAGTTCGGATTGTAGCGCTCGAGATCACCGGGCGTCGTGACGTGACGCGCGAGCACGAGGTCGCGAAAGCCCGGTGCGAACCGCTCGAGCTGGGTCTCGAGCACGGTGGTGAGGTCCACCGTCGAGCCGGGCGGCACGTGGCAGTACGCGTAGCCGGTGTGCTGGCCGGCGGGCGCGCGGCTCGGATCGAGCTCGCTCTGCTGGCACACGATCATGTACGGCTGATCGGGATGGTCGCCGTTCCACACCGCGGCCTCGGCGGCGGCGATCTGCTCGAGCGTGCCGCCGAGGTGCACCGTCGATGCGCCGTGACAGCGCGGATCGCGCCACGGGATCGTGCCGGCGAGTGCGAAGTCGAGCTTGAACACGCCGGGGCCATAGCGAAAGCGCTGGAGCCGGCGCACGTAGCGCGGCGGCAACACGTCACCGGCGATCTGCGCGAGCTGCGCCGGGCTCGTGTCGAACAGGAACACCCGCGCCTCCGGCAGTTCGGCGAGCGAGCGGACGTGGACCCCGGTCTCGATCACGCCGCCGAGCGAGCGCAGCTTGCTCGCGAGCGCCTCGGCGATCGCCTGCGAGCCACCGGCCGCGACCGGCCAGGTCTCGACGTGCGCGGTCATCATGAACGTCATCGCGAGCCCCGCGGTCACCGCTCGATCGAGCGGCAGGATCGCGTGGCCGGCACAGCCCGCGAGCAGCGCCCGCGCGCGCGGTCCGCGAAACCGCTGCGCGACGCCGATCGCCGAGCGCAACCCGCGCAGCCCGAACCGCGCCATCCGCAGCGGGTGACGCGGCATCCGCAGCGGCGCCATCAGATCGGCGAGCAGTCCGTGCGGATCGTCGAGCAGCGGCGCGATCAGCGCGCGATACGCGCGCGCGTCGTCGCGATCGAGCTCGTCGATCGTGGCGTCGAGGCTGTGCTGCACGATCACCGCGGGCTGATCGTCGAGCGGATGTGCGAACGATGCCGTGCCCTGGCACCAGCGCAGGCCGTGCGCCTCGAGCTCGAGCTCGCGCCACACCGGCGACAGGATCCCCATCGGGTGCGCGGCCGAGCACAGGTCGTGCGCGAACCCCGGCAGCGTGAGCTCGCCGGTCCGCATCCCGCCGCCGATCGTCGGCCGTGCTTCGAGCACGGTGACCTGCGCGCCCGCTCGTGCGAGCTGGATCGCCGCGGTCAGCCCGTTCGGTCCCGAGCCGATGACGACCGCGTCGCTCATGGCTCGTCAGCGGACTACTGTGGGCTGTCCGGCGTCTCGAACAGCGACTTGGTCGGCGCCGGTGCGCCGTTGCTCGGAGCCATGCCGACATCGCTGCGATACGTGAAGCCGAGCGAGAAGATATCGACGTGCGTCGAGTACGAGCCCGGGAACGCCTCGGCGCCGGTCGCCGTGACCGTATCGAACCACGCGTGCTGGTAGCCGAAGTCGATCCGGAAGGTCGGCACGACGTTGTAGCCCGCACCGATCGAGCCGGCCCAACTGTTGCCGTCGGTCAGCGACGGCGACAGCGTATCGCGCGATTGCGACGACACGCTGCGCAGCGCGCCGAACCGCATCGTGAGCGCCGGCAAGCCGGAGAGCTGCCACTCGAGGCCGCCGCGATAGACGTGCGCGTTGCGATAGTTGCGCGGCACGACGACGGTGAAGCCATCGGAGCCGACGAACGTATCGGTGTGGTAGACGTTCCAGCCTTCCCAGCTGTACGCCGCCATCAGCGTGACGTTCGGCTGCACCGCATACGCCGCACCGATCGACAGCGTGTTCGGGATCTTGAGGTCCTCGTGGACCTTCTGATCGTGGATCAGCGTCGTGAACGCGGGCGGCACGTTCGTGAAGTGCGCGTCGCCGTCGAGGCCGAGCGCGCCGGAGCCGTTGTACTGCACACCGATCGACAGCGGGATCGTCGGCACGTGGATGCCGATGCCGAGGCCGAACGAGTTCGCACCACCGGCGAGGCCGATGCCGCCATCGCCGTAGTGGTCGAGGAAGTTGAGCGATTGGTGGAGCTCTTCGGTCGCCTGATAGCGCAGGTACGACGCGCCGATCTTGATCCACGGCACCGGTTGGAAGCCGACGCCGCCGCCGATCCGGAAGATCTGCTGCTTCACCGACTGGATGGACTCTTGACCCTGCCAACCGTTCGGCCACACGAGCGAGCCACCGGCCGGAACGTCGACGCCGACCGCGGCGCCGAACGCCATGTCGTGGTTGATGTGACGGCCGTACGAGATCTCGCCGCTGGGCGGCGTGTTGTATTGCGGGATCAGCGACGAGCTGCCGAGGTTCGGATCGGACCACGTCGTGCGGTTCGCGAGGATCTCACCGGACAGCGACACCGAGAGCCCGTCGAGACCCGCGAGCTCTGCGACGTTGAGGAACAGTGCTTCGGGGCCGACTTGATCGGCGGTCGCCGCCGACGACAGCGCGACGTCACGCGCGTTGACCTGCGGAATGACGTACCCGCCGGCCGATACAGCCGCGGGGGCCCCAACAACGAGAACCGTGCTTAGTAGAATGAGTGTTCGCATGGCTAACCTAGGCTTTAGCGGACGCTAAGCGGGATCGTGTCGGACACGACGAACGCGCTGATATCGCTCTGCGCGGTGAAGGTGGTGAGGTTGTTCGACCAGTCCGTGAGGAAGCCGTGCTCGAGCGCGCCGCTCGAGCAGGTCCCGAAGTTGGCAGGGTTGAAGCCCGGCCCCGTGAACAACTGGAACGTCCCGACCGCGGCCGGTGCAAAGAACGCGGCGCCGCTCGGCAGCGGGCCGATCGTGTTGAAGTTCTCGGCGAGGATCAGGTTGAACGGGTTCGGCACCGTGCCGTCGCAGTTCGCGGCTTGCGCGAGCACCTTCTTCGCGACCTGCGGCGTCCCGCCGTTCGGATCGGCGAGCAGGTTCGGCAGCGTGTCGGCGGTCAGGTGACCCGCGAAGTTGACCGGGTCGGCAGGGTCGAGCACGGTCTTCGCGACGACGAGGAACTGCAGATACTGCGACGTGCCGGGCACGACGCCGAGGCTCGCGAGCAGCGCGTTCGTACTGGCGACAAACGCCGGCGAGTTCGTGAAGATGTCGACGACGGTGCCGCCGCCGACGTTGAACGCCGCCTTCGAGATCCGGGGGTTCGTCGCGACATCGCCGACCCCTTGGATCGATCCGAGCGACTGGCCCGAGAAGTAGATCCTCGTCGGGTCGATCACGACGCCGCCGCCGGTCGCCGAGATCATGTAGTCGAACACCGTGCTGGTCGCCGTGTTGCCAGGGAAGTACCCGAGCGCGCGCACGAGCTGCGACTGATCGATGAAGTCCTGGCGGAACGTGTCGCGGGTCCGGAAGAAGTTCGACGTCACCAGGTAGTTCGACGAGTCCACCGGGATGCCGTTCTGGCCGTTGTAGCCACACAGCACCGGGTTCGCCGAGCAGAACGAGCTGACCGGGCGATAGAAGAAGCCGGTCGAGCACTTGCCCGGCGGCGCCGAGTCACCCTGCGCGCCCGAGGGCAGCGCGGTGTCGCACGTCCCGCCGGCCGAGCACTGCGGCACCGTCACGCCCGGGATGTTGGTCGTCGCCGCACCGGAGGTGCAGTACGAGCGATCGCCGTGCTTCGCGGCGTCGATCGCGACCGTCACCATGCCGTTCGCCGCGTACGTGTCTGCGACGGTCAGCATGTCGGCACGACCGCCGCCGAGCCCGTGGCGGAACACCATCAGCGGTGCGCACTTCGCCGGGGCCAAACCCGCGAGCGCGCCGCCACAGACGGCAACGGCCGGGTTGACGGGCGTCGCGATCATCACGTGGATGGTCTCGGGCACCGCCATCGTCGGATCGGACTTGAACGCGCCGGTCAGGTCGTCGAGGAGGTTGAACGTGGTGATGTCGACCTCGAGGATCTCGTGGATGTGGTTGCTCGGGACCGCGGCTCCATTGACGCCGTACTTCGCGAACGCCGTCGCGGTGGTCTCGGCGAGCACGGTGCCGGTGACACTCGCGGTCGCCGCCGGAGTCGCATACGGCAGTGCGCCGAGGCCGACCGCCGTCGCGAGGATCGTCTGCGTGTGGAACGTGTACGCCATCGCGACGTGCGCCGAGTCGACGCCGCCGGCCGCCAGCGTGCTGAACACGGGTTGGAGCTGGAGGCGCATCTTCTCGAGCTGCGCCGCGGTGCCGTCGGCGATGCCGATCAGCTGCGACTTGCCGGCGATGCTGATCTTGTTCTCGAACCGCACGACCTTCGCGACGGTGCCGGGACCGATCGGGTTGCCGGCCTTGTCATGAATGCCGGTGGTCATCACGACCGCGTAGTCGGTGTTGTCCTTGAGCGGCTTGGTGCGGAACACCGAGCTCGGATCGCCGGCCGTCGGGCCCGCGGGTTGGATCGCGATCACCGGCGACAGCGGGTTGAGCGCGCCGCAGCCCGAGGTGAACTCGCACGGCTCGAGCACGAGGTTCGACGCCGGCACCAGCGCGGGGTGCGCCGGGTCGCTGAGGTCGTAGAGCTGGAGCGTCGTCGCGGTGATCGTCTTGGCTTCGATCAGCTCCGACGTCGGGCCGAGGATCGCACCGGTCGTCGAGAAGCCGTCGAGCGCCTCGAAGCCGCCGGCGGCCGCGCTCGGGCAGTTGCCGTTCGAGTCGAGCTTCGACCCGGCGAGCGTGCACGCCGCGAGCGCGGTGAGCTTGCCGGTGGTCGCGTCGCGCAGCAGGTCGATCGGCAGCGGCACGAGACCACGCGCCGGATCGATCGTCACGTTCGTCACGTCGGGCTGGGTCTGGAACGTCAGCGCGATCGCGAGCTGCTCGTGCGGGAACTTCGAGTCCGCGACCGGGAACGCGGTCTGCTTGTAGAGGTCGATGACCTGGTTGAGCTGCGCGCCCTGGACGAGCGCCGCGGCGGTCGAGCCGGTCTGCGCCTTCAAGAGGCCGATGTTCGCGGGGTCGGTCATGTCCTTGCCCTGCGCGATCAGGTCGAACACCTGCGACGCGTAGATCGGCTGACCATCCTTGGTCTTCACCCCGTCGGTACCGCCGCGGACGACGAGCGTGTACTGGCCGTGCGTCCACGGAGCGAAGTCCTTGTGGTGCAGCGTCAGCGTGCCCTTCGTCATGCCCTTGACGTAGCTCGTCGGCGTCAGCGGCTCGAACGCGACTTCACCCGACGCGCCGTTCGACGTGCCGACCATGAAGAACTTGTCGCTGGTGAACGTCGTCAGATCGAGATCCGGCGCGGTCTGCGTCGCGACGTTGCTCGAGTCGAACGAGGTCTGCGTGAAGTCGATCGTGATCGCGACCTCTTGATCGCTCGGGAACTTCCCGGCGAACTGCGCGAGCAGCTCGGCTTGCGCGCACGCGGGCGGGTTCGACGTCGGGCTCGGCGTCGGACACACCTCGTTGAGAGGGTTCGAGAACGCGAGGTCGTTGGGGAGCGGGATCGACGCCGTGGTCGGGTCGAACACCGCGGTGACGAAGCCCGTCGGTGCGGTCTTCGCGAGATCCGGTTCGCACGCTGCGAGTCCGGTGAGGATGCTTAGCAATAGGATACGGCGGAGCATGAGGTTCTCCACGATTAGTGAGCGGTGAAGGTCTGGGTGGAAACGGTGACCGCGTCGACCTGAGTGCCGATCGCGAAGTCGAAGTACTTGTTGAGGACCCACTGACCGAGGAGGTCGGGGCCGCCGAACAACACGGGGCCGTCCTTCTCGGGACCGGGCAACTGCATCTTCGTGACGGGCGTCGTCGGGTTCATCACCGAGATGTGGCGAACGTTGCCCGAGGAGCCGAACGGGAACTTGAGGCCGGCCGAGGCGGTCGACGGCGTGCCGACATCGACGGTGAACGCGCCACCCGGGCGCGCGTACGGCCCCGGCTCGTAGTTCGTGGTGATCAGAGCGAGCAGCGGCACCGGCTGCATCGTGTGGACCTTGCCCCACTTCCATTGCGACGAGACGCTGCCGTACGAGCCGGCGACTTGCGCGTAGGCTTGGGCGAGGGCGGTGACGACCTGCGACGCGCAGGTCTTCGGGGTGACCGCACCGGCGCCGTTCGCCGTGCCGCAGAAGTCCTGATCGCCGGCGCCGTCGGGCGTCAGCATGTACATCATCGCCTTCATCGCCTGCAGCTGATTGACGCCTTGCCCGACGACCTTGAGGTCATCGGTGAACACGTTCGTGAACAGGTCGCGCAGGAACGCGTGGAACAAGAAGCAACCGGCCGAATCGTCGACGACGGTGCCGCTCGTATCGATGCCGCTGTTGTTCGGATCGCTGCCGGTCAGGCCCGACGGGCAATCCCAGCCATCGGCCGACCACGTCGCGAGGATCGCCTTGGCTGCGGTGAGGTTGGCGGTGTCGCTCGCCGTCGGCAGGCCCGCGATGTACGTCGCGAAGAACTTGCCGGGGCGCGACACGTGGTCGGATTGGATCGACTCCATATCCGCTTCGGAGACCGAGCCGTTCGTCGCGATCGCGGCTTCGATGCGCTCCTGGATCCGCGTCGCGCGGAAGCCGGTCGAGTCATCCCAGTCGAAGCTGAGGTACGGCTGGTTGGCCGGCGAGAGCGGGCTGTTGCCATCGGTGACGCCGTTCGCCGTCGGATCCGCGTTCGCGGTCATGAAGTAGCCCTTCGCGGGATCCTTGCCTTGCGGTAGCAGGTTGTCAGCGATCCAGCACGTGGCGGGCACCGCGGTCGCGCCGGCGGAGGCGCAGTCGGTGCCCGTCGGGCCCCACTCGGCGCTGCCGTCGTAGCCCTTGAGCGGGAACCACGGCGCTTGCGGATTGCCCGCGGTTTGCAGCGGGTCGGCGAAGTTACGCACCGGCACGAGCGCGTGCGGGTCGTACGCGATGTGACCCTGATCGTCGGCGAGCACGAAGTTCTGTGCGCCGGTCGCGAAGTCCTTGAGCGACGCGATCGCCGAGTCGACATCGGTCGCGGTGTTGAGGCCGAGGATGCCTCGCAGGTCCTGCGTGTTGCCCTCCTGGCCGGTCCACCGCACGCTGAGCGCGACGCCCGGCGAGATCAGCTGGATGATCGGACCGTGGTGCGGCGCGATCAACACCGCCGCCGGCACGCTGACGCCCTGGATGGTGTTCGCGTTGACGAGGCCCGCGGCGGTGCGAACCAAGAACGTCTGCGGGACCACGATCAGTGGCTCGGGGACGCCGTTGTACGAGACGCAACCGGCAGGCGCGCACGCCGAGAGCACCTCTTGATAGACGTCGGTGACGTCGTAGCCGACCACCGTGACGCCCCACCCGACGTGTTGACCGCGACCGACGAGTGCGCCCGGGATGCCCGGGAATGCACCGCCCGCGAGATCGAGGTGATCGGCGGCGAGCGCCGACGTCATCACCGCGAGGTGGAACAGCGGCGGATACTGGAGCGACAGGTGCGGATCGTTCGCGACCATCGCCTGATGCGTCGCCGACATCGCCGACGAGATCACCCAGTTGTTCGAGCCGACCGACGCGTCGTACGGGCGGAGGCGATCGCGGAGCGCGACCAGCTTCGCGTCGAGCTTCGCGAGACCATCGCCGAGCGCGGCGAGGTTGGTCGCGGGCGCACCCGCGGACCGGGCTACGACGCCGGTGTGTGCCGTCGCCGAGAGCGTGTGCGCTTGCTCGCCCGCCGGAGCGGCCGAGCGAATCCACGCGCGGAACCGCGCCGTCGTCGGGCCGAACGCCTGCGCGAACGTCGCAAACCCGGTCTCCTCCGACAGCGTCTCGGACAGCTGGAACTGCTGGAGGCGCGCCATCGCGAACGTGTCCTCGTCGCTCCACTGGCCGATATCGGCAGCGGTGATCGGGAACGGGAGCTGCTTGTATTCACCCGGCATGTCCGACGGATGCGCGCGGAGATACGCGAGATAGGCATTCACGCCGCCGGTATAAGCGTCGAGCAGGGCTTTGATCGCCGGGTCGGAGTTCGCCGACAGCGCGTCTTCGATGCGCTGACCGCTGCGAGTCACGAACAGCGTGCGGATCTGGACGTCTTGTGAGACGCCGTCGACGCCGATCAACTCCGCGAGGTTCGCGCGCGCGACGTGGCGCAGGAAATCCATCATGAAGAACCGATCGCGCGCGTGGATGTAGCCCTGAACGGCGAGGCAATCGATCTTCGTGGCACAGCGGATGTGCGGGATATCCTGAGCGTCGGTGAGCACCGTCACCGGCGCGAGGAGGTTCGGGATGGTGTCGCTCGTGATGACCGCGGGGCCCGACGAGATCGACACCGTCGCGGTGAGCCCATCGGCCGTCGCGGCGGTGAGCGTCGCGGCCGCCGGCATCAGCCCGAGCGCCGGTTGAAACACGGTGTGGAGGCCCGTGGTGCTCGAGATCGTGCCGCCACCGCTGACCGTCCAGGTCACGGTTTCTTCGGCCGTCGTGTTCGAGATCACCGCCGAGAAGTTGGTCGGTCCGGTGATCGCCACCGTGCCCGACGGGTCACTCGGCGTGATCGTCAGCTCGGGTCCGGGGTTATCGGGATGGGCACATCCGGCAGCCGTAACAAGTGTGACAAGACAAGCAAAGATAGAGCGCATCGGTCCCTCCAGAACGCCCTGGATGTACCGCGCATCGAGGGCTCATCACAGTGCCAAGCGCACGATCCTGCTCGGATTCTGCGTCTCAGATGCGTACCCGTGGTTCAGCGCGTGACGCAGCCTGCAATCGAGTCATACGCTGATGTGCCGCCCGGCAGCAGCCGCCGGATCGCGTTGGTCTCCGGATCGCTCGTGGTGCTCACCGCGGTGAGCATCTGGAACAGCGTGCCGTGCACGGCGACCGGGCAGCTCCAGGTCTTGGTGGCGAGCGCGAGCGTGCCGTTCTTGTTGATCGTCGTGTAGCTGCCGCCGAACGTCCACACGCAGGCCTTGACGTTGCCGGTCGACTTCGTGATCGCGCAGCCGAGATCGAGCGCTTGGACATCGCTGTAGTCGCTGCCGCAGAACGTGTCGCCGCAGATGTTGTCGAAGCCGGCGTGCAGCGCGGTGACCGCGGTGTCCCACTTGGTGGTGGTCGTGTAGTAGTCGCGCGCGTCGACGTACGTCTGGCCTTTGCCGATCACGAGCTGCGACGCGCCGATCGGATGATCGAAGCAGTCCCCGAGCGTGTCGTAGATCGAGCCCATGCCGGGGAGCGCCAGGTGGAGTGCGTCGGGCGAACCCTGCAACAGAGCGATCAACTTCGTGCCGGTGGTCGCCGGTTTGAAGTGGCATTGATAGGTGACCGCGTCGACCGCGACCTTGCCGTTCAACGGATCGACCTCGTGGAGGCCGGCGGTGAACGTCCACGCGCAGTCGTGAATCTGGCCCTGCTTGCTCGTCACCGAGCAGAACAGCCGCAGTGGCGTGAGGTTCGAGAAGTCGCCCTCGCAGAACGTGTCGCCGCAGACGTCGTTGAACTGGCCGTTCAGCGTCGACGTGATCCCATACCAAGCGTCCTCGGCGCCGTTCGCGCCGAAGTCTTGGATCTGGACGTACGCGGTCGAGCTCGAGTCTTGCTCGTCGCCGTCGTAGGAGTCGGTGATCGCGCAGGCGGCGAGTGAAGACGAGGCGAGTGCGAGCGCGAGGAGCTTCATGAAGAGCGCGCTTCATAACGCAGCGCGTGGAAAACACAACCACAATCCCCCGCCGGCAATTCCAAGTGTCGGAATGTGTTGGATAGGTTGGGCGTTAGTTGTATGAGGTCCCTCATGGTGAAGCACGTGATCGAAGGCTGCCTTACCGCATTGGTCACCCCGTTCAAGGCGGGGCGGGTCGACTTCGATGCGCTCGCGAAGCTGGTCGACTGGCAGATCGAGAACGGCGTCGATGGCATCGTCGCGGTCGGCACGACCGGCGAGTCGTCGACGCTCGATGTCGAAGAGCATGTCGCGGTGATCGCCGCGACGGTGAAGGCCGCGCGCGGTCGGGTGCCGGTGATCGCCGGCGCGGGTGGCAACGCGACGAGCGAGGCGCTCGCGCTCACCAAAGCGTCCGAGGACGCCGGCGCAGATGCGCTGTTGCACGTCACGCCGTACTACAACCGACCCAATCAAGAGGGCCTGTACCAGCACTTCGCCGCGATCGCGCGCGCGACCAAGTTGCCAGTCGTGCTCTACAACGTGCCGACGCGCACCGCGTGCGACTTGCTGACCGACACCGTCGCGCGGTTGTGCGAGTTCTCGAACATCGTCGCGATCAAAGACGCGACCGGAAACCTGGTGCGCGGTGGGGAGCTGATCGCGAAGGTCGGCGAGCGCCTGGTCGTGCTGTCCGGCGACGACGGCACGTCGTTCCCGCTGTACGCGCTCGGCTCGCGCGGCGTGATCTCGGTGATCTCGAACGTGGCGCCGAAGGACATGGCCGACATGTGGGATCACGTGAAGGCCGGCAACTGGGACAAGGCGAAGCAGATCCACTACAAGCTGCGCCACCTGATGTCGCTGTTGTTCGTCGAGCCGAGCCCCGCACCGACCAAGGCCGCGCTCGCGATGCTCGATCGCTGCTCGACCGATGTGCGGTTGCCGCTGGTCGCCGCGACGTCGAAGCTCCACGACGAGCTTCGCGCCGAGATGCACGCGCAGGGCATGCTGTGATCAAGGTCCTCGTCGTCGGCGCCGCGGGCAAGATGGGCCGCGCGGTGCAAGCGGCGGCGAGCGAACGAGAGCTGACGATCAGTGCCACCGTCGATCAAGGCGATGATCTAGCGGCGCTCGCGACGTGCGATGTCTACGTCGACTTCTCGACGCCGGCCGCGACGCTCGCGGTGGCGCGGGCCGCGCGCGCGACGAAGACCGCGGCGGTGATCGGGACGACCGGCCTCGGCGACGACGCCGAAGCTGCGCTCGCCGAGCTCGCTCGCGTGGCGCCGATCGTGGTCGCTGCGAACTTCTCGCTCGGCGTGAACTTGATGCTCGGGCTCGTGCGCCAGGCGGCGCGCGCCCTCGGTCCGGCATGGGATGCCGAGGTCGTCGAGACCCACCACAAGCTCAAGCGCGATGCGCCGTCGGGCACCGCGCTCGCGATCGCGAAGGCGATCGCCGCCGGGCATGGCTCCAACTACGACGAGGTCAAGCGGCACACGCGCGACGGTGACGTCGGCCCGCGACCGCGCGGCGAGATCGGAGTCGCGACCGTGCGCGGTGGTGACGTCGTCGGCGAGCACACCGCGTATTTCTTCGGCACCGACGAGCGCATCGAGATCAGCCATCGCGCCACGTCGAGGGGCATCTTTGCCAGTGGGGCGCTGGTTGCGGCCGCGTGGGTCGTCGGCAAGCCGCCGGGTCGTTACACGATGCTCGACGTGCTAGGTTTGCCCTCGTGACAGCGACCGAACGGATCACGATGGTCGTCCTCAACGAGGACGGTTCTCGCGACAAGTTCACGCTCAGCTCGTGGGTCGGCATCCCACGCAAGCACGAGCTGATGTGGATCGGCGATGACCCGTACATGATCATCGAGGTCGAGTACGCGGTGTCCGAGGGCTTCTTCGGTGCGCGCAGCATCGACGCCGCGGGCGTCTACGTCCGCCGGTTGACCAAGGACGAGCAAGACGCAGTCGCGCGTCGGCTCGCGAATCCGGTCCGCGGCAAAGACGAGCAGCCGTTCCGGCCATGACCTGAACCGCCGTGCCAGCTGCGTGGCCGACCACCGGCTCGGCGGCGGGCCGGCAGCGCCAACACGCCGGCGTTCGGCGTGCGCGACACCGCTGGCCCCGCGATGACGGCTTCCGCCGCAGCCGACCTCCGGCTCGTCGGCGGGCGGCGGGCTCGCGATGCGCGGCCCGGCGACGACGACTTCCGCTCGATACCGCTGGCCCGGCGACGACGACATTCCGCTCTGCAGAACGCGGCGTGCGCGACACCGCTGGCCCCGCGATGAAGAACCTCCGCTCTGCAGAACGCGTGGCGGCGCTATGGACTCGGTGGACAGCCGCGCCGCCAGCGCCCGCGAGGACACCGACGCGAACGGCGCGCCTCCCCACCGATTCCACAGCGCCCGTGCCCGCGCCAATGCTCCTTCGAAGAATTTCATTTCATGAAATTCCAGAGCACAGCCGGATCGTCGTACGAGCGCTGCGCCGATCCACGGCGTTCGAGCAGTCGCCTCCACGTCCGCTCGCCACGGCCTCTGCTCACCTCCGCCTCTGTTCGAAGACAAGATCTTCGGATCGGCGGAGCGTTCCGCGGTCGGGATCGGAGACGCCTCCGGCAGGATCGCTGCGCCGTGACACGCGGAGCGCGCGAGTGAAACGACGTCTGAGCACCGAGAACATGCGCATGGCGAGTTGCGAGAAGGAGATCTCTCCGGTTTTTTTCTTTGGAAGGTGCTTGACGAGTTCTCGCCGAGAAAACACGCTGGAGCGAGACGCGCGCGCAGATCGTTTGCGAGTCGCATTGTTCTGCGCGAGGCGCATGCAAATCGCAGCGAGGGATTGTTGTTTCGGTCCGCTCGCAAATCGTCGACGAGAACGCAGGATGTGGCGCCGAAAAACCTGGTGCTACAAAGAAGGAACCAAGGAGGATCTCATGTTCGCGATGCGCTCGAACGTTGACGCGATGGTGTTGGATGGTGATGACTGGCGCGAGATCGATCGCGAGCTCCGCTCGATCGCGAAGCGGCAACGCGCGCTCGATGCCGAAGAAGCGGCACTGCTGTGCGTCGTGGCGCGCCAGCAGATCTGGCGACAGTTCGGGTGCGCGACGATGCTCGAATATCTCGAACTGATCTTCGGGTACGGGCCGAAGGTCGGACATGAGCGGGTCCGCGTTGCGTTGGCGCTCGATACGTTGCCGGAGCTGCGCGAAGCGCTCGCGAATGGCGACGTGAGCTACTCGGCGCTGCGCGAGCTGACGCGCGTGGTGACACCGAACACGCAACAAGCATGGCTCGCTGCCGTGCGTGGCAAGAGTGTTCGCCAGATCGAGGACCTCGTGCGCACGCATCGCAAGGGAGATCTTCCCACCGACCCGGGCGACCCGGATCTGAAGCCGCGACGGTTGATGTTCGAAGTCTCGACCGCAACCGACGCGTTGCTACGCGAGGCACGCCGGGCGCTGGCCGACGAGCGTGGACGATTTATCGAGGACGATGAATTCCTCGCGGCGATGGCAGCGGCCCTGTTGGAGGGTGGGACGAGCGACACGGATCCGGGCCGCGCGAAGCATCAAGTACGAGTCACGACGTGCGACCTGTGTTCGCAAACCTACTTCGAGGGTGGAGGTCGCAAGATCGCGGTCGACGATGCCGACGCCGCGCGTGCGGAGTGCGACGCGCAGCGCATCGGTACGGATCAACGTGCGACTCAAGACATCGCGCCGAAGACGCGTCGCGACGTGCTGCACCGTGACGGGGGTAAATGCACGGTGCCGCGATGCCGGTCGGCGCGCTTCATCGAGGTTCATCACATCGTGCCGTGCAGCGAGGGTGGCAGTCACGACGCGTTGAACCTCACGTCGCTATGCGATGGTCATCACAAAAATCTCCATGACGGAAAGTTGGTATTGTCGGGGACGGCGCCGAACATCAGCGTGCGGTTCGTTCATGATCTTCGCGTCGAGACTCCGCTGCGTGCGGGCCATGTGAAGACGAGACACATCGAGCCGAACGTGGCGACGCGGACGATTCCTCACGTGGAGACCTTGGCGACTTCGACCCTCGTCGAACCTCACCTCACCGCTCACGTGGAGACTCCGGCGAGGGCGACGTTCGTGGAGCTCGGCGAATCCTCGACCGACGTGCGGACGGCCGAGATTCCTCACGTGGAGACTCCGGCGAGGGGGACGCACGTCGAAGCACGTCACGCCGAGCCGATGCCCACGGGCCGCGCCGCGATTCCTCGCGGAGAGACTTCAGCCGCCACGAGCTCGGCGCACGTGAAGGCGCGACATTCGGAGCCAGCCCGCAGCGCCTACTCGGTCGCGGTGATGAGAGCCGAGGCCAAGCAGGCCTTACAACAACTGGGGTTTCGATCAGCCGTCGCGCGCAAATGCGTCGATGGGGCGCTCGCGAGTCGGCCACCGCCGGCGACGCTCGAGCAACTCATCCGCGACGCGTTGAAGTACTCGCGGTGAGGCAGTTCCTCACGTGGAGACTTACCGTTTGTTCCGATGGACGGTGAACTGCAGGACGAGCAACCCGACGTTGACCGCCGCGATCACCAGCCGTGACCGACGCCCCAACACGGAGAGCCACCACGCACGCGAGCATCCAGATGAATACGAACGTGTCGGAGCGCAGCCACGTCGTGATCACTTTGGGATCGTAGACGTCGTCGTCGGTCTGCGTGTCGCTCTCGAACCGCCAGCGAAACGCGAACACCTCGCCGGTCCCGGTGCGGCGATATACGCCGACGTACGTCACCAGCGAGACCCGCACGCGCCGAGTGCCGCGCAGATCCCGAACGTCTGCCAGATCCCGCCGAGACCGTGCCCGACCGCGATCAGGAACACGTTGTCGACGATGATGTCCGACAGGTTATCGAGCCACGGGCCGAGCTTCGAATCCCCAACGCGCAACCACGGCTCGCCGTCGCACGAATCGAGATCGAGTGGAGCTCGGGCATCGCGCCCGCGAGCGCGACGCTGCCGTAGGTGTCGCGACTCGCGAGCAGCGTGACCACCAGGCCGATTACGATCGCCGTGATCGCCACGTGGTTCGGCGTCAGCTTCATCGACACCGAGCGCCGACGCATCGCAGCTACACGTCGACTACCCAGATCTCGCGGTCCTCGATGTTCGAGAGCCCTGTACCCGGGGCGTGGCGTTCGAGGTAGCGCAGTACGCGATGGAGCTGCTCCGCGACCGACTCGTCCTGACCGAGCAGGGGCCTGACGGAATTGGATGTGAGGGCGGGACGGCTCAGAGGCCGGCTTTGGCGAGGGAGTCGGCGAGCGACTCCATCGACTGCGCGAGCTTCGGGTGATCGATCTGGAACCCGATGTAGTGGAACAGCAACTGGTCGCTGAGCGACTTGTAGTGCTGTTTGTGGTCGGGCTCGGCGAGCACGACGGCGATCTGCTTCTGGATCGCATCGATGTCGGGAGCCTTGGCCGGATCGGGCGTGGTCTCGCCGAGCTCGTCCTGCAACTTCTTGACGCGCTCGAGGATCTCGGGTGTCGGCATGCCGCCTAGTGTGCCACGACCACATCGTAGGCGTTACCGCCGACGCGGTAGTAACTCCAGTCGCGATCGAACGTGTACGCGCCGAACAAGTTCACGACGATGCCGATCACGATCAGGGTTTTTGCGACCGCGTGGAGCGGCCGGCCGCCGACCGCGAGCAGCATGATCAGGAACACGAAATAGTCGAGGCTGAACCGGTAGCCGAACTGGACCCAGCCGGAGTTCATGTAGAACAGCGACGGGATCGCGACCAGCGCGATCGTCAGCCACAGCGTTCGATGGATCGCCGGCTTGTCGCGCGGCCAGATCAGGAACACCAGCACCGGCGTCGTGACCCACATCGCTAGGCCGTGGCCGCTGATCTGGACCCACGGGGCGCGGCCGAGCCACTCGGGGAGCAGCGTGAACGCGACCGCGAGGTTGCGGCCGAGGTAGTGCGAGCTCGCGAGGCCCCACTGTTCGATCTGGGTCTGTTGGCGCACGTCGAGGAACGTGTGACCGAACTCGGTCGGCGAGCCGAACCGAACGACGTTGTAGATCATGCCGGCGGCGGCGAACGCGATCACGGGGATCGCGAACCGCACGAGCAGCGGCGTGAAGCGCTTGCCGCTCATCCGCCACGCTTCGAGGACGAACAGCGGGAACATGAACGCCATCGGCGTGCGCGTCAGCGCGGCAGCGCCGAGGACGATGCCGGCGAGGATCGGATACTTCGCTTCGATCGAGGCCCACGCGTAGACCAGCGCGAGGACGATCGCGACGACGTGCGCCGTGTACCAGACCTTGCCCTGCACGGCGGAGAAGAACAGGACGCTGCCGAAGGCGAGCGTCGCGACCAGCCACAGGTTCTCGCGATCGGTGCGGTGCGAGAGCCCGGCCGCGACGAGCCGGCGCAGCAGCAACAGGGCGAGTGGGAGGATCAGCGCGGCGCACAGCACCGTCGGCAACACGTCGTTGCCGGCGCGGCCCGAGATCGCGGCGGACGGCAGCATCAGCAGCGTCGGCAGCGGCGGGAACGACATGAACCACGTCGTGCGCTTGGTCCCGCGGACCTGCGCGAGGGGGAGCTCGGCACCGGTGGTGGTGCGAAATGCCGGGCGCGTCGTCATCCGCCGGCCCTGGACCTCGCGGCCGTCGGCGAGCGTGACGGTGTCGAGCCGCGCCCAGTCGTTGTCGACGAACGGCGGCTCGATCGACGCGTGGCCGTGGAGCCACGCATCGGCTTGGTAGACGAACTGCGGCGCCTGCGACTGCTTGCCGAGGCGCTCCGACGCGAGCGCGCCATAGACGACCAGGCCGATCGCGAACAGCGCGGCGTAGAGCTTCACGGCGAGAGACTATGATGATTGCGTGCTAGTTTGCGAGGCACCGTGAAGAAGTGGCTCGCCGCAGCGCCGGCGCTTCTGCTGGTGATGATCTCCCTGTGGGAGGTCGTGGCGGTGCGTTGCGACGCCGGATCGGCGCCCGAGGACGACGAGTGGGAGAGCGCGGCCCAGGTGGTGCGCGAGAGCTACCACCCGGGCGAGCTGATCGTGTTCGCGCCGGATTGGGCCGATCCGATCGGGCGGTTGCACCTGGGCGATCTGATCCCGGTCGCGATGGCGGCGCGGATGGACGCGGCGAAGTACGGCGCGATCTGGGAGCTCTCGATCCGCGGGGCGCACGCGCCGGAGGTCGCCGGGCTCGCGCCGAAGACCGAGACCCACGTCGGCGGGGTGACGCTGCGCTACTTCGAGCGCACGCCGGTGGTGGTCGTGAGCGACGTGCTCGATCACGTCGCGGAGCTCCGCAGCGATGGTGCGCGGCCGACGCTCGAGCTCGCCGAGGTCGGCTTCGCGCCGCATCGCTGCCTGCAGATCGTGCCGCCCGCGCACGGCGTGGTCACGATCACGGTGCCGATGCAGCTCGGCACGAAGCTCGTCGGCTACGTCGGGCTCGCCGACGTGTTCAAGCGTCGCGACATCCGCACGCCGGGCGAGCTCGAGGTCCACGCGGGCACCGTGACGACGGATGTCAAACCTGGGGTCGACGACGGTTGGGTCAGGTTCGAGCTCGCGACCGTGCCGGGGGCGAGCGAGGTCACCTTCATCGCGAAGGCGGTGTCGCCGGATCGGTTGATCTGCTTCGCCGCGGAGGCCCGGCAGTGAGTGAATTCGTAGGCGGCGCTCGCGTCAACGGTCCGGGAACGACCGAACGCCGCCGGATCGCCGGATTCCCAGAGCGGAACGCGTACGGCTACGCTTCGAGCGGGAGGCGATCGTGAAGCCCAGGTTGGTCGGCTTGATCCTCGCGCTCGTCACGACGATCAGCGTCGTGGTGATGCAGCGCGATGTCGGCATCGCGCGCGACGAGACCGTCTACATGACCGCGGGCTCGCACTACGCCGAGTGGTGGACAGGGCTCGTGAAGCTCCAGCACGGCTTCGATCGCAAGCTGATCGATCAGACGTTCGGCGGCGGCTTCGGGGGCGGCGCGAACCCGGAGCACCCACCGCTGGTCAAGCTCGCCTCGGGCTTGTCGCACCGTTGGTTCCACGACTCGATCCCGATGTTCGACGAGCTCACCGCGTATCGCTTGCCGAGCGCGATCCTCCACGGCGTGCTCGCGTGGCTGATCTTCGTGTTCGTGCTCGAGCTGTGGGGCCTCGCCGAGGGTGTGCTCGCGGTCGTGTGCTTGATGGTCCTGCCGCGCGCGCTGTTCCACGCGGGGCTCGATTGCTTCGACGCGCCGATCATGACGCTGTGGTTCGCGACGATCTACGCGTACTGGCGCTGCCTCGACGGGCGCAAATGGCCATGGCTCGCCGGCGTCGCGTGGGGACTCGCGCTCGCGACGAAGCACACCGCGCTGCTGATCCCGTTCGCGATCGCGGTCCACTACGTCGTGATCGCGTGGCGCGCGAAGCAACCGCTCGTCCATTGGCGGGTCGCCATCGCGATGGCCGTGATCGGTCCGCTGGTCTTGTTCGGGTTGTGGCCGTGGCTGTGGCTCGATCCGATCGGGCACGTGAGGGGCTGGCTGCAGTTCCACTCGAACCACGTCCACTACAACTTCGAGTACCTCGGCCATAACTGGAACGCGCCGCCGTTCCCGTGGCACGTCGCGCTCGTCACGACGCTGTTCACGGTGCCGGTGGCGACGCTCGCTGCGGCCGCGGTCGGTGCGGGCGTGTGGATCGCGCGCTGGCGGCGCGGCACGAACGTCGATCAGACGCGCGCGCCGGTGTTGCTGCTCGCCCTGTCGGCCGCCGCGTCGATCGCGCCGTTCTTGATCGGTACGACGCCGATCTTCGGTGCCGAGAAACACTGGATGCCGATCCTGCCGACGATCTGCATCGCCGCCGGTGTCGGTGGGATCTGGGCCGCGCGCCAGCTCGCGGCGACGTTCGTGCAGGTTCCGCAGCGCGTCGCGATCGGCGTGGTCGCGGGAGCGATCGCGCTCGCCGGGGTCAGCGAGGTCATCGTGTCGCATCCCTATGCGTTGACCTGGTACTCGGCGCTCGCCGGCGGTGCTCCGGGTGGTGCCGACCGCGGCATGAATCGCCAGTTCTGGGGCGTCGCCGCGCGCGGCGTGTTGCCGGAGCTCGCGACCCAACCGCCGGGCCCGGTGTACTCGCACGATGCGTCGCCGGCGTGGGGGTGGTACCAGCGGCTCGGCCTGTTGCCGAAGGGCTATCCCGACTCCGGCCAAGAGGTCGGCGGGATCAACGCGAGCACGTACGCGCTCGTGATCCACGAGCTGCACTTCAATCGTCACGACTATCTGATCTGGAGAGCGTACGGGACGGTCCGTCCGCTGTTCGTGTTGCGCAGCGACGGTGTGCCGATCGTGTCGGTCTACAAACGGCCGTGACTAGCGGGCCGACGACTCGGTCTCGAGGGTCTCGACGCGATCGTCCAGTTCGGTGATCGCCTGGTCGTGACGATCGGAGACATTCTTGACGAAGCGAGTCAGCGGCAGGTGCTGGGCCGCGAAGTCCTCGACGGTGGGACACGCCTAGCGCTTACACGTCGCTTCGTAGCTCTTCTGCCACGTGCCGCCGAGCTGAGCCTCGCCCCAGACCTTGAGCTGCTTGCCCTTCAGCGTCTCGTGATGGCGAACCGTGACGCTGCCGCGCGGCGAGCTCGCGACGCCTTCCCACACCCACTCGCCAGCCTTCTCGCCGATCGACGTCAGCACCGCGTGCGATCCATCGCTGACGAGCTGCATCCGCGTCCATTGCTTGGCGACGGCGTCGAACGTCCGGTAGTCGACGAGCTTGTTGCCCTTCTCGGTCCACGTCCCGGCGATCCACGCATTGTCGAGCTCGAGCTTGACGACCAGGCTCGACTGCAACGGCGTCGAGGCACCATTGCCGAGCTGGCGGTTGCCTTTGCACGCGTAAGTGCCCGCGAGCAGCTTGCCCTGCGTCGCGATGTCCGGAGCCACCGCGATCGGCTGTGGTGGCGGTCGTGGCGGCATCGGCGGCATGATCGTCTGCTCGGACTGCGGCATCGGCGCACCCGCGGTGGGTGTGGCCACTCGATCGGCGAGCGCGACGCTGGAGACGAGGAGTGAAATGAGCGCGAGGCGAACCATCCCCGAACGGTAACTCAGGGATTGGCCCACAGCCACACATCGTCGACGACGAGGTGACCGGTCGTCGAGTCGTCGACCAAGACGAGCGTGGCGCGCTTGCCGCGGATGTCGTCGTCGATCATCCACGTCGTGCGTTGCAGCGATTCGCCGCCGGGTGCGGGCACGCCGGCGGTGCGCACGAGCTTGTCCTCGCACCAAAGCTCGACGCGCAGCTTGGTGTCATCCGTGCCGCCGCCGACCAGCAGCGACATCCGCGCGCCGTCGAGCACGAAGCTCTGCGACGTCATGCGGCCGGTCGCGATGTCGCCACCGTGCATGCTGTTCGCGAACCGCTGACCGGTGACGCCGACGACGAGACCTTGGCCCGACTCGGGCTCGATCGCCGGACCGTCGCCCCAGGCCGGACCGCTGCGGGTCCAGCCCTGCCACGTCGGCGTCTCGAAATCGAACACGGCGGCCGCACCCGCGGGCGGCTTCGCGCGCAAGCGCGGCAACCACACGGTATCGGGCACGACGCGCGCGCCGGTGAACACCCGCGGCCGTTCGTCGTCGGGGAGCTTGAGCGCCGGGTGATATTGCGCGGCGAGCTGCGGCAGCTCGAGGAACAGATCGCGATCGTCCATCACGATCGCGGAGAACTGGTGCGAACGCAGCGCTTCGTCCATGCCCGCGATCGTGCGGTGCTGGCGCGTCGTCACGTCCTTGATCCCCATGCGATGCACGTGCGGCTGCTTGCCGGCGAGCACGAGGTACCAAGGATGCGAGGGCATCCACACGTCGCCCTCGAGCGACGCGATGTGCTTGATCAACTTGTCGCCGGCCGCGACGTCGCGCGAGGTCGGGATGTACTTCGAGGGCGACCACCGCGCGTGGATGCACGTGAACGCGAGCGCCGCGGCGGCGAGCCCGGCGATGGCTTGCGCGATCCGCGAATCGACGATGGTCATCGCGCTCGTATCGTTCTCGCTCGGCCGGTCGTGGGCGCGCCACGCCTGGACGCACTGCGCGAGCAGCGGCAGCGCCGCACCCGCGGCGAACGCGCCGTGCAGGAACGCCGGCATGTACGCGTTGAAGTGTGCGAACTCGGTGCCCCACCCGATGCACCCGACGACGATCGACAGCGCGAACGTCGCGAGCCACAGCAAGAACGCCGGTGCGGCGCTGGGCAGCTCGCGCGTCCGCAGCCACGTCGCGGCGAGCACGACCGCGCCCGCCGCGACGACGATCGTCAGCGCCGGGAAGTGCCACAGGATGTTGCCGAACGACGCCCAGAACCGGTCCCAGTTGAAGTCGTGCGCACGGTGGATCTTCGAGATGTAGGTCCAGAACCAACCATCGGTCGACGAGTTCATCGCCTGCGTGCCGCCGAGGCCGATCGCGCCCGCCGTCGCGACGTATGCGGCGAGCCGTCGCCAGTTGATCACCGCGACGATCGCGCCGCCGAGTGCGACGTAGAAGATGCCGGTCTGTTTGCAGAAGAACGCGAGCGCGAGCATCGCGGCACCGCCGGCGACCCGCGCGTGTCCGCGCCAGCCGTCCTGGCTGCGCGCAAGGTGCGGCATCGCGGCGATTCCGGCGGTCGCCATGCCGAGGAACAGCGTGTCGGCGCGGACCAGGTCGTACCAGCCTTCGACGAACGGATAGATCGCGGCGAACAGGCCGAGCGACAGGATCGCGCCGCACCAGGCGATCGGTTGCGAGACCGCGATGAAGCGGCGCGCGAACCGCGTCGCGATCACGCGAGCGCGCGGCAT
>JBDTJY010000039.1:0-14502 GCA_039935615.1 Kofleriaceae bacterium | reverse complement strand
TCAGCGTGCCGCCGAACGCGACGTGGAGCTCGTGGACGTGGCGCTGCTGGAACGCCGAGATCTGCGCCGCGAGCCGCGCGTTCGGCTGATCCTCGGCGCGCAGCATCAGCAGGATCAGCTCGCCGCGCGGATCACCCTGGGTCTGCAGCCAGTCGGCGTAGACCTCGTAGGTCGCGCGATCGTCGGGATGGTCGGCGAGCCGGCGCTCGAGCTGTTCGTTGCGAGCCACCAGCTACCGGTTCACGGACGCCATCGTGTGTTCGGGATACCGCAGCCCGGCCGCGACGCCCTTCGGCGCGATCTCGTCGATCGCCGCGAGCTCTTGCGCGGTCAAGGTGATCGCCTCGGCGCCGAGGTTGTCCTCGAGATACGTGCGGCGCTTCGTGCCCGGAATCGGCACGATGTCGTTGCCCTGCGCCATCACCCACGCGAGTGCGAGCTGGCTCGCGGTGCAGCCCTTCTGCACGGCGAGTTGCTCGACGCGCGCGACCAGCTCGAGGTTCTTGTCGAAGTTCGCGCCCTGAAATCGCGGCGAGTAGCGCCGGAAGTCGCTGGGCTCGAGGTCCTCGAACTTCTTGATCTGCCCGGTGAGAAAGCCGCGGCCGAGCGGACTGTACGCGACGAAGCCGATGCCGAGCTCGCGACACGCCGCGAGAATCCCGTCCTCCGGATCGCGCGTCCACAGCGAGTACTCGCTCTGCAGCGCGCTGATCGGATGGACCTTGCACGCGCGGCGCAGCGTCTCGACGCCGGCCTCCGAGAGCCCGAGGTGGCGGACCTTGCCGGCCTTGACGAGGTCGGCCATCGCACCGACGGTGTCCTCGATCGGCGTGCTCGTGTCGACCCGATGCTGATAGTAGAGATCGATGTGATCGACGCCGAGCCGCTGCAGGCTCGCATCGCACGCCGACTTCACGTACTCCGGCCTGCCGTTGACCGAGCGATCGGTCGGGCCGGGGCCACGCTGGATGCCGAACTTCGTCGCGAGCACGACCTGGTCGCGCTTGCCCTCGATCGCCTTGCCGACCAGCACCTCGTTGGTGTGAGGGCCGTACATGTCGGCGGTATCGAGCAGCGTGACGCCGAGCTCGAGCGCGCGATGGATCACGGCGACCGACTCGGCATCGTCGCGCACGCCGTAGAACTCGGACATCCCCATGCAGCCGAGGCCGATCGCGCCGACCTCGAGCGTGCCCAGCTTGCGTTGCTTCATCCCGGCACCGTACCCAGCAGACGGTGGATCTGCCAGCCGTAGACGTCGAGACCGTCGCGCTCGAGGTTCGGGAGTAGATCACCGAACGCGTTGCCCTCGATCACGCATGGCGCGCGAGATCGGGCTCGAACATCAGATCGACACCGACGTGAAACGCCCCGGTCGCGCGCTGTACGGCGACGCAGCTCGCCATCGCGGGTCGCCGCTTCGATCTCGTCGAGCACCGCGAGAGAGCCGAGGTGCTGCTGGCGCGGATACAAGATCCGACCGACCTCGCGCGGAATCCGAGCGAGCTGCGCGGCCGCGATCGCGGGCACGCCCTCACCATGCGCGGCGGCTTCACCGCGGCGGAGCAGGGCGCGCAGTAGTCGTGGTCTTCGTCGCCCGAGCTCGAGGGCGTCTGCTCGGAGTCGAACTTGTTGGAGCTGCCTTCGGAGAGCTCGTGCCGTGGCATCGCCTAGTCCTCGTCTCCGCCGCCGCCTTCGACGTAACCCTTCTTGGTCTTCTCGTGGACCAGCTTGTCGTATTCCTTCTTCGCCGCGGCCGCGTCACCGAATTCTTTCAACGTCTGCTGACCGGCGGTTCCGATCTTGCCGTACTTGGTCTTCACGTCGGTGCCCGAGAGTGTGATCTCCCAGAACTTGTTCGACGAGCCTTCGCTGAACTCGAAGTGGCGGGTCCCGTTCGCAGCCGCGGCGGGCTTCGCGGCCGGCTTCGCGGCGGGCTTGGCCGCGACGACCTTCTTGTTCGGCGGCGGCGCCTCTTCCTCGTCGTCGTCGTCATCGTCGTCATCGTCGTCGTCGTCGTCGCGGTCGGCGACGACCGGTGCCTTCGACGCTCCGCCCACGAGCTCGTAGCCCTTCTTGCTCTTCTCTGCGATCAGCTTGTCGTACTGAGTCTTCGCCTCAGCGTTGTCCTTCCACGATTTGATCGTCGTCTGTCCCGACGTTCCGATCTTTCCATAGGTGGTGGTGAACGACTTACCCGAGAGATTGATCTCCCAGAACTTGTTGGAGCTGCCTTCCGAGAGCTCGTAACGCGGCATGCCCGAAACGTTACACGAGCCACCGGAGCAGATCCTCGGCGACCTCGCACCATTCTCGCCACGAATCCGGACTCGGCTCGGCCGGGGTGGTTCCGACCACAGCGGCGGTGGGCGCCGCGCCGCCGAGGTTGATATGGAGCGCGCGCAGCCCCTTGGGGATCGAGGGAACCGGCCCCAACGACATCACGATCACGTCGGAGATCGCCGACGATCCGGCGGCGGCGGTCGCATCCACGAGATCTTGCCACGCGGTCTCTTCGATCACGACGGTGCCGCGATGGACCTCGCCGCCGAGGAGCAAGGTCACGATCTCGCGCTCTTCGCTCAACAAGTTCGGCGGAAACGCGATGCGGATCGTCAGCGCGTGATCGCCGAGCTGCTCGGTGAGCCAGCGGATCGCGGCGACCAACAAACCGAGCGTTAGGATCAGCCGCTGCCACGGCAGGTCGCGATCCTTGACGCGGGCGTCGTCGAGGTCGGCGCCGAGCGCGATGCCGATGACCTGGCGATGGCGGCAGAACACGCTGTCGTCGCGCGTGTAGTAGAGCAGCTCGCCTTCGACGTAGCGCAGCGTGAAGACGTCGGTCTCGGGGCCGTCTTCCATATAGACGAGCTCGGACGTCACGAGGTTCTCGAGGTTCGCGTTCGCGCCGCCGGGAGTGATCGCGGTGAACCCGCCGGCCGGGTAGAGCGACTCGTCGGCGAGATGGGTATCGCGCAGGCCGCGGTTCTGGCGGTTCGCCGGGAGCCGGCGCGGCAGCGTGCGCTCGATCGCCTCGGCCGCGGCGGAGATGTGATCCGCGGTCAGCCGCGCGCCGAGGTCGCGCAGCACGCTCAGGTGATCGAGCGCGAACACCTCGTGTTGATCGACGAGCGAGCGCGCTTGGCGGGCCGAGCGCGACAACCGATCGTACGAATCCGCGAGGCGCAGCGCGATCGGCCCGCCGAGCAGCTCGGCGCGTCCAGCCGCCTCGCGCTCGTCCTTGGGGCGAGCGAGGGCGCGGCGCAGCGCGGCCGGGCTGACCGAGGCGCCGGCGAATCCGGCGCGTTCGCAGATCGCGCCGACCACGAGCGCGGTCGCGGTCGCCCGATCGCCGGTCTGCAAGTGCGCGTAGGCCGCGAGCACGTCGTCGAACCGCGCGTTCGTGACCAGCCGCGCGAGCACGTCGTCGTCGTACGCCCGGATCGCGGCGCGCAGGCCTTCTTCGTTGGTCGCGACCGGGGTCGACAACGGCAACCGCGCACCGCCGAGCAACACCGCGACGTCCGCGATCATCCCCGGTGGCGGCAGCGCCGGTAGCTCGTTCGCACATGCGCCGATCGCCTGCGCGACCAACGCGTCATCGTCCTCGGTGACGACGCGGCGCAACGCCAACCCCGCCGCGAGCCAACTCGCGACATCTGCGTGCGTCCGGAGCTCTCGAACCGGGGCCTTCACGTGCCTACGAAAGTCCGAGCAGGCGTGGGACTTTTTCCTCGAGCAGATCGATCTCGTCGCGGGTCTCGCCGAGGTACGACAACAGCCGCAGGTCCGAGCGTTCGACCGCGCCGCCGTGCGTGATCCACGCGTGCGTCCGCAGCAAGCGGTAGAGCTTGACGACCTTGCGATCG
Source organism: Kofleriaceae bacterium (assembly GCA_039935615.1). Taxonomy (GTDB): domain Bacteria; phylum Myxococcota_A; class Polyangia; order Haliangiales; family Haliangiaceae; genus JABFXX01. Next base: position 10,633 of record JBDTJY010000039.1, on the reverse strand, counting down.
GACACGAACACGCCGTCCTCGCGGACCAGCGTCTTCAACACGCGGCGGAGCTCGCGCAACAGCTCGTCGGAGAAATACAGATCGCGATCCTTCAGCGGATTGCCATCCGGGCCGTTCGTGCGGCGCGCGAGCACGTGCGTGAGGTAGCGGTGCGCCTTCACGAAGTCCTCGAGCGTCGCGTGACCTTCGATCCACGGCTTCTGGTTGAGCTCGCGATGGGTGTACGCCTCGAGGCCCGCATCGATCAGCTCGACGAAGTGCTCGTCCTGGACCGAGCGACACGCGGCCTTCAGGCAGAACCGGTCCTTGAGCGCCGCGAGCTCGACGTTCTCGGGCAACTCGTTGGTCGCCGCGAGCAGGATCCTCAGCTTGACCGGGACGGGCTGACCGTCCTGGTAGAACTTGCGCTCGTTGATCACGGTCAGCAGCGAGTTGAGGATCGCGGAGTTCGCCTTGAAGATCTCGTCGAGGAACACCAGCCGTGCGGTCGGCAGCTTGCCGTTGGAGCGGCGCAGGTACCTGCCGTTGCGGAGCTCGGCGATGTCGATCGGGCCGAACACCTCGGACGGCTCGGTGAACCGCGTCAGGAGGTACTCGAAGTACTCGCCGTCGGGAATCTTCAGCGCGTCCTTGAACTTGATCACGAGGTCGGACTTCGCGGTGCCCGGTGGGCCGACCAGCAGCAGCGGCTCTTGCGCGACCGCCGCGACGCACATCAGATCGATCAGTGGCTGCTTGGCGACGAAGAACCGCCCGAGCGACATCCGGAACTTGTTGATCCGATCGCGGAGCAGGCCCGAGTCGCGAGCGAGCTCGTCGTAGGTGGCTTGAGTCGCGCGGTCGATGGCATCGATCGCAGCTAGGGGGGCAGTAGCGGTCACGAGGCTCCTCCAAGATCACGGTGCAAGCGGCGGCGAATCAGGTGCTCGTCATCCTCGACAAATCGCCGTCCGGCCTCGCCCAGCGCGAGGTCATCGGACGTGATGCCGAGCACGAGCGACTCGACGAAGTTGAGCACCGACAGGCAGTAGTGGCTGTTCGTGCCGTAGCTGTCGCTGATGTCGCGCAACTGCGTCGTGAGGTCGGCGAGACCTCCGAGCGCGTGTTGCAGCGGCGCCTGCGCGTAGGCGAGGGCGAGCGCGCGGGTGAGGTCGAGCCGCTGCGGCAACACCATGCTCTCGGTCAACGCGGCGCGTGCCTGCTCGTAGATCGGCAGCGCGCGGCTGGTCTCGCCGAGGAACGCGAGGCCGGCCGCGAGTGCGAGGCGCCCGCGCAACGCTTCGACGCGATTCGTGGGCAAGGCGTGCTCGGCTTCGACGAGCAACTCCGCCATCTCGGCGCGCAGGCCGATCCGGCGCAACGCGCGCAGGCTGTGCTGGAGCACGCGCTCGAGATCCGGACCTTGGACCAGCCGGATCGCGACGCCGAGCGCATCGAGCATGCCGGGCACGAGCTCGGTGCGACCGAAGTGACCGGCGACGACGAGCGCCTCCGCGTAGAGCACCGCGCGCCGCGCCTCGGGCAGGCGCGCGATCAGCGGCCACGTCCGCGACAGGATCGGTACGGCGCCGGACTCGGGCAGCTCGAGCAGCACGTCGAAGATGCCGTCGATCAAGCGCTCGCGCTCGGCCTCGTTCGCGGCCGCTGCATCGACGAGCTTGTCGACGGCCTTCGCGCGCTTCACCGGATCGGTGAGCGCGCGCAGCGCCGCGAACTCTGGACCGCGCGAGTCCTTCTCTTTCTTGATCCACGCGCCGATCGCGTCGGGGCGTTCGAGCGGTTCGAGGATGCGCGACGCTTCGCGCAAGCGGTCGACCTTGTAGCGCGCGACGCGATCGAGGCTCGTCAACTGCGTGCCGAGCTCGTCGGACAGTGGCGTCTCCGCCGCGATGCCGGCGATCGCTTGATCGACGCGCGCCGAGTACGCGGCGATCAGATAGCCGTGGACCTCCGGGTTCGGGCCCTGGAGCGGCGTGAGCGCCTTCTTCGCGTCGGCGACCAGCGAGCGCGCGCGATCAGCCAGGCCGATGCGCGCGAACCCGTAGGCGAGCAAGAACGAGACGTACGCACCGGTCAGGTGCGGCGGCGCCTCGAGCGGCGTGCGCTTGCGCTTGGTCTTGTCGATCCGCGTCGCGAGCTCTTCGAGCGCGGTCGACAGGTGCTCGCCGCTCGCGTTGCCGAGCGCGCCGCTGCGCCCGGCGAGCCGCAGGAACGTGGGGAGCTCGCGCTCGACGGGCAAGCCGCCGGCGAGCCGCGCGAGGATGCGATCGCGCGCGTGTGCGAGCAGCAGTGGATCGCCGTTCGAGAGCTTCGCCAAGCCCAACCGCGACAACCACAGCGTGCGCGCATCGAGCTCGCCGTCGTGATCGTCGAGCCAGCGCGTCACGCGATGCGGATCCTTCGCGACCGCCGGCACCACGCGCGCGGTCAGCGCCGCGACGGTGCGGACGACATCGCCGCTCGGGATCTCCAAGCCGAGCGCGGACTCGAGCACCTTCGCCGGCTGCGCGGACTTGAGGTCCGCCGTGATCCACGCATCGAGTCGCGACTGCGCCTCGGCCGGCGGCGACTCCCACACGGCGCGTGCAAAGCACAGGCCCGCCTCGCGCTTGCGATCGAGCCGCGCGTACGTGTGGCCGAGGCGGTCGAGCAATGCGATTCGCTCGGGCGCATCGCCCGGCGCATCGAGCGCGATGAACTCGGCCTCGAGGTTCGCGAGCTCGACGTCGATCGCGACCGCTCGGGTCGGCGCCGACGCGACCGGCGCGGACGGCTTCGGCGCCGGTTTCGGTGCGACCGGCTTGGCCGCCACCGCGGGCACGTCATCCTCGACGGTGACGCGCTCCTTGCCGCCGCGCTCCTTCTTCTTGCGCCGCGCTTCGCCATCGTCGTGATCGCGCGGCCGCTCGCTCGCCCATTCGACGCCGGTCGACACGAATGGCGCGAAGTCGTACAGCGTCGAGCGCACCCACGGCGTCAGCGCAGGGGTGCTCGCGTGCAGCACGTAGTCGGCCCACTCGTCGAGCGGTGTGAACGCGTCGTCGCTGATCCGCTCGACGCGAAACCGGTGGTGCTCGACCCGCGCGAGCCACATCACCTCGCGCGCTTCGATCGCGAGGATCATGCGCAGCCGCTCGCGGCGCAGCGGCGGCTCGACGATCGCGCCGGTCGGTGCGTACACGTCGGCCATGCCGGCGAGCGGCGCGTACTCCTCGGCGACCAGCGAGAGATCCGGCGCGGCTTGCCGACCGGTGCGCGCGCGCAGGATCACGGTCGGTGGCGAGGCGTCGCTGACCGCGAACATCAAGCGGCCGACGACCTCCTCGGGGAGATACTCGAGCAGCTTGTCGATCTTGCCGATCGCGTCGTCGCGCAGCACCCACAGGCTGGTGACGTCCCGTCGTCCGCTCGACAGCCGGAGCTCGACCTTGCGACGGGCCGGCATCGCACCGGGGACGATCTTCTCGGCGCGCTCGGGGACCGTGAGCTCGAGCGCCTTGTCGAGCGACATCCAGCCCTCGTCGCGAATCGTCCGCCAGCCGTCGCGCGTGGCGAGCAGCATCACGCCGCGCTCGGTGCGCAGGTGCTCCGCGAGCGGATGGTGATAGCCGAGCTCGGTCCAGATCGCTTCTTGACCGGCCGGATCCGGACCGAACACGCGCAGGCCGTGATCGCGATCGAGTGCGCGCACGATCGTGTAGGTCGGAGAATCGACGACGCGCAGCACGCCGTGATCGCCGCTGATCGAGAGCTCGATCCGATCGCACCCGAGCCGCACGAGCTCGGCGGCGACGTCGAGTACGTCGGCGACCCGCTCGGTCACGAACAGCGCGAGCGCGGGTACCTTCTCGACGCCGATCGCGATCGGCGGCAGCGCCTCGGCCCAGCAGCCCACGGCGACGGCGTTCGCTGGCAGCACCGCATCGCGGACCCCAGCGGCGCGCAGCTTCGCGAGCACGTTCGTCGACAGCGCCTGGTCGGGCTCGAGCACGATCATGCCGTCGTCGCTGCGTCCGGCGCGCGCCGAACCGCCTGCGACCTGTTTCGGAGCCAGACCGGTCTTGATCGCGACGAGCAGCGCGTCTCTATCAGCGAACCCGAGTGCCATGGCCTAGGTCTTGGTCGCGGTGGGCGTGGCCGCCGGCCGCTCGGCCGCCGGAGCCTCGGTCGCAGCCGGTTCTTCCTCGCGGCTGACCTCGACCTTCGGATTGTGCTCGAGCCCGCCGTTGACGACCTTCTCGGCGAGCTTGCGATGTTCTTCCTCGTGCTCGAACGGCAGCGCGTCGGAGTCGCTCGCGTAATCGATCACGATCTCGCGGCGACCGGTCTTCGGGTCCACGCGCAAACGAAGCGTCAGATCAGCCATTCAGGTCACCAGGTGGGCAAACGACGCACGGTCGAGGACCTTGCGCTCGATCAACAGGTCGCGCAGCGCGATCACGAGCGCGCGCTTCTCGGTCAGGATCGCCCGGCAGCGAGCACGCTCGTGCTCGAGGATCTTCGCGATCGCGTTGTCGAGCGCCGCGCGCGTCGACTCGGAGTGATCCTTGTCGTTCTTGTGCTGCGCCCACCGCCCGATCGCGAGCTCGGGGACCTCTTCGCCGTATTCCTCGACGAGCGCGCGCGCGATCGCGGTCGCGTTGTGAAGATCGCTGCCCGCGCCGATCGAGACGTCGTCGAGGATCAGCGCTTCGGCCTCGCGGCCGCCGAACATCGTGCAGATCGTGTCGCGGAGCTGCGCGTACGTCACGACGTAGCGGTGCGCGCGGTCGGCGTGCTGGACGTAGCCGAGCGCCCCACCGATATCGCCACGGATCGAGATCCGATCGATCGGTGGCACGTGCTTGCAGCCGAGCGCGCAGATCGCATGACCGGCTTCGTGGGTCGCGACGACCAGCTCCTCGCCCTTGGTCAGCTTCGGCAGATCGAGGTACTGCTCGATCGCGCGATCGATCCCGGCCGGCTCGGTCGGGCCCTCGATCGACTCGCGCAGCCGTGTCCGCGCGAGCTGACGACACAGCGCCTGCAGGTGATCGCCGGAGTACAGCGTGCCGCCGCTCGGGCCGGGCACGCTCTCGCCGCTCCGCTTGACCGCGTAGTCGAGCGCGGGGTCGGTCATCTCGAGGCCGAGCTTCTGGTCGTGGACCTTCAGGATCTCGCGCCGGTCCTCGGCGTTGGGATACGGGATATGGAGGGCGAACTCGAAGCGCCCGGGCCGCAGCAGCGCCGGATCGAGCGACTCGACGAAGTTCGTGGTGCCGACGACGAACACCAGCTCTTCCCTGCGGAAGCCGTCCATCTCGGTGAGCAGCTGGTTGACCATCGAGTGCTCGACGCCGGAGCCGGTGTACGTGCCGCGCGCGGCCGCGAACGAGTCGAGCTCGTCGAACACGATCACGCTCGGCGCGCTCTGGCGTGCGCGCATGAACACGGCGCGCAGGTTCTCTTCACTCTCGCCGACCCACTTGCTCTTGAGCTCCGGGCCCGAGACGATCTGCACGGCGGCACCGAGCGCGGTCGCCATCGCCTTCGCGAACAGCGTCTTGCCGGTACCGGGCGGTCCCCAGAAGATCATCCCGCGCGGCAACAGGCCCTCGAGCTTCGCGATCTGCGACGGATCGTCGAGCTTGTCCTTCGCCGCGAGGATCTGGAGGATCTCGGCCTTCAGGCGATCCTTGACCGGGCCGTAGCCACCGATATCGCCCTCGAGCGAGACGTTCGGCAACTCGACATCGTTCGACAACGTCGCGGTGCGGAGCTGCGCGATCGCGAGCGCCGGGTCGGTCGGATAGTCCTCCCCCGTGAGCGAGCCGAGCAGGCGGCGCAAGCGCACCGCGTTCATGCCCGAGACGTGCTTGTAGAGCAGGTACGGATCGAAGCCGCGCCCGAGCTTGCGCGCCTCGCGCTGCGTGACGAGATACGCGAGCCGATCGCGGGGAATGCCCATGATCGCTTCGCGATGCGGAAACAGATTCGTGATCGGCTGCGGCAGCGGGAACGACGGATCCTTGAACCCGAGCCACAGCACTTCGGGGTTCTCGTAGAGCAGCGGGATCAGCTCACGCGCTTCGGCACCGAGGAAGCCGGCGCCACCACTCGCGCCGAGGATGTCGAGGTGCGGCAGCACGACGATGCGCTCGCCGACCGCGCCGCGCACGACCTCGCGGATCTGATGGATCATCGCGCCGACCAGCGACGCACCCTGCGGCGGCGGCGGCAGATCCGCCGACGCGCGACCGTCGAGGTACAGGCAGCGAGTCCCGTCGGCCTTCAGCCGATCGCGCAGGCTGCGATAGATGTACGGCGCGAGCTCTTTCTCGGCTTCGATCAGCACCGGCAAGCGGCGGCGAAGCGCGTCGTAGCACCGCGCGAGCTCGAGCGGATACGCGGCATCGACGGCCTGAAACGGGGACAGTTCGCTCGGTAGCTCGGTTTCGGCGAGGACCCTCGTCAAAGCTTCACCTTGATCGTGACGTTTCCGGCGTCGTCTTTGGACACCTCCTGGATCTTTCCGAGTTGTGCGGCGCGCTCGGTCAACGCCTCGACGGTGGCGCGGCCGATCGCTGCGTCGAGCTCGCCGCGCAAATCGCCGAGCTTCTTCTCCAGCGTTGCCGTGACCTCGCGGCGCATCGCTTCGGTCTTGGCCGCGAGGCGTTGCTCGAGCTCGTCGATCGCGGCGTCGCGCAGACGCACCTCGGTCGTGTGCTGGTTCTCGATCGCGGTGCGGCTCTCGAGGTCGACCTCTTCCTTCAGGCGGGTGTCGGCGCCGAGCTTCACCGAGACGGTCGCCGCCTCGAGGTCGACCGTGATCTCGACGCCGTCCGGATCCTTGCGCTTCGCGAGCTTGCCGTCGCGGACGAAGCCCTGGCCCTCGAGCTCCTTCGCGAGCAACTCGGCCATCCGAGCGGGCGCGAGCACGGGCAGGATCTCGAGCGGCGATTCGACCCCATCCTCGACGTGTACGGTGCGAACCACGGACTCCGAAACGCGGACTTGGATGGCACGGCTCATGACTTGCTCCCGGGGACGTCGATGGTAGCCGAGGCAGGGCTCGGGGTGGGTGACAGGGACGCTAGCTCGGCGAGCCAGTTCGCGACGAGGAGGTCGGCGCCATGGCGACCCGCTCTCTCGAAACGGGTCAGCAACAGTTGCGAGGCCTCGTAATCGTCGTCGAGAAACCGCACGCCGCGGTGGGCCTTGTCCCAGTCGCACCAGGTCTGCATCGCGCGCAACAGCGCTCCGGCGGCGTTGCGCGCCGCCATCCGCACGCCGAGTGGCTTGGTGCGGTCGAGGTCATTTGGAAACGGTGCCACGTCACGTCCGAGGAGCGGCACCATAGCGTCGAGGACGAAGCCGGCAAGGTCGCGTCGACCGGCGCGCGTGCACGCGGCCATGAACCGCTGCAGCGTCGCGTCCTGCGCGCGGCCGAGCGCGATCAGCGCCTCGGGGTCGGTCATGCCGCGCTTGGTGAGCTCGATCGTGCGCCAGCGCTTCGCGAGCGCGACTTGAAGAGTCTCGACGACGACCGCGCCGACGCCGGTCGCCAACGCGTCCCACGCCGGGTCATCTTCCGGCGGCTCGCCGGGCAACACGTGCGCGAAGCCGAGCCACGCGAGCGGCGCGATCGCGGCCTTCGAAGCGCGCGCGATCGTGAGCTGCGCCGGGGTCTCCGACGCGACCTCGAGCGCGAGATACGCGACGACCTGATCGCCGATCGTGGCCGGCTTGATCCCGAGCTTGTCGACGACGCCCGCGGTCGCGAGCGGCATCTCGACGAGCCAGCGCAGGAGCGCGATCGTGAACGCCGAGTACTCGAGCGGCGAGACCGGGTTGCGCTCCCAGCCACGACCGCGCACGACCTTGCCGTCGCGCACCGAGGCACCCGGTCGAGCGCCATCGCGCGTCCACAGCGTCGGCCAGATCTGCGCGAGCGCATCGGCGACGAGCTCCGCGCACGTCGTGCCGATCTTCGGAGGCAGCGTGCGCGAGCCGGCGAGCAGACTCCAGACATCGAGCTGCTGGGGCGCGGTCAGCGCGCGCGCCATCGCCACGATCTCCGACTCGCTCGCCGAGACCGTTGCCATCTCGTCGAGGTCCTCTTCGACGTCACTCACGTGCGGCGCACCAATCGATCGGCGCTCGGCCAGCCGTTGACGAGCAGGCCCTGCGGCGAGATCCGGATCTCGATCGTGTTGGCTTCGCGCATCCGCGGATCGTCGGCGGAGTACGCGGCGGTCAGGTAGTGCATGACCTGGTTCGCCGAGCCGATCCACCGCCGGCCCTCGGGGGGAGTGGGCTCGGGCCGGTCGCGATCGTAGCGGCCGTCGACGAGCACGTCGACCTGATCGAGCAGTTGCGCCGAGTCGTCGCGCGCCTGGAGCTCGTCGATCGTGTAGCCCGAAAACACCATGCAGGTGAGCCCGCGCGCCTTGGCGAGTCGCACGAACTCCGCCGCTTCGCCGGCCTGTTCGAACGGCTCGCCGCCGAGCAAGGTGACGCCCTCGACCGACTCGGGGATCTTCGCGGCGAGCTCCGCCGCGGTCATGGCCTCGCCGCGACGTTGGTCGAACATCTCGGGATTGCAGCAGCCTGGGCATCGGATCGAGCAACCCTGGAGCCAGACCGCGAAGCGGTGGCCCGGTCCTTCAGCCTCGGTTGCGGCGACGATCGTCGCGACGCGGAGCACGCCTGAGCCTAGCAGACGCGAGGCTCTGGCATAGTGCGCGACATGTCGAACCGTCTCGCCAGCGAGAGCTCACCGTATCTCCGCCAGCACGCGGAAAATCCGGTCGAGTGGTGGCCCTGGGGCGAGGCCGCGTTCGCCGAGGCCAAGCGGACGAACAAGCCGATCTTCGTGTCGATCGGCTACGCCGCGTGCCACTGGTGCCACGTGATGGCGCACGAGTCGTTCGAGGACGACCAGACCGCGGCGCTGATGAACAAGCTCTACATCAACATCAAGGTCGATCGCGAAGAGCGACCCGATGTCGACACGATCTTCATGAACGCGATCCAGGTGATGGGCGAGGGCGGGGGCTGGCCGTTGTCGGCGTTCTGCTTGCCGGATGGCCGCCCGTATTTTCTCGGCACGTACTTTCCGCCGGTCGCGAAGTTCGGCAAGCCGAGCTTCGGCGAGGCGCTGCGTGCGATGCACGAGGCGTTCTCGACGCGGCGAAGCGATGCCGAGGACAACGCGCTCGCGTTGATCGATGGGTTGCAGCGCGTCGACGATCACTATCGCCGCGGCGCGATCGGTGGCGCGGTCGCGAAGCTCGACGCCTCGCTGCTGATCTCGGCCGGCAAGCAACTCGCGGAGCGCTGCGATCCGAAGCACGGCGGCCTCGGCGGCGCACCGAAGTTTCCGTCGAGCTCGACCCACGAGCTGCTCGCGCGCGCGAGCCGGTTCTCGTTCGGCGAGGCGGCGAAGACCGCGTTCCTCGAGTGGGCGCGCGGCATGGCCGAGGGTGGCATCTACGATCATCTCGGCGGTGGCTTCGCGCGGTACTCCGTCGACGCGCAGTGGCTGGTGCCGCACTTCGAGAAGATGCTGTACGACCAGGCCCAGCTGCTCGGCATCTATGCGGCCGTGTTCGCGATGACCGGCAGCGAGCGCGCGCACGAGGTCATCGTCGAGACGATCGCGTTCCTCGAGCGCGAGCTCTCGGATCGCGATGGCGGCCTGTGGTCGTCGCTCGATGCCGACAGCGAAGGCGAAGAGGGCAAGTTCTACGTGTGGACCCCGGCCGAGGTGAAGGCGGTGCTCGGTCCGAGTGCGGCGCTGATCTTCAACCACGCGTACGGCGTGACCGATGCCGGCAACTTCGAGCACCGCACGACGGTGCTGTCGCGGATCACGGCGCGCAGCTCGCGCGACGAAGAGGTCCAGCTCGGCGAGCTCCGCGCGAAGCTGCTCGCGGCGCGCGCCGCGCGCGTGCGCCCCGGCACCGACGACAAGGTGCTCGCGGCGTGGAACGGCCTCGCGATCACCGGCCTGCTCGCGGCGTGGCGCGCGACCGGCCATCCGCCGGCGCTGTCACTCGCGCTGCGCGTCGCGACGTTCCTGCGCGACACGATGATCACCGGATCGTCGATCAAGCGCGTGCACCACGAGGGCGTCACGAAGGATCTCGAGGGCACGCTCGACGACTACGCGTTCGTCGCCGACGCCTTCCTCGAGCTCGCGGAGGCGACCGGCGATCGCGCGTGGTGGGACCTCGGTGCGAAGCTCGCCGCGACGATCCGCACGCGGTTCTGCGAACAGCCCGACGGCGTCGCCGTGTTCTACCTGTCGCCGCCCGATGAAGCGCTGCTCGTCCATCGCCCGGAGTCTCACCACGACAGCGCGATTCCAGCGGGCGCCGCGATCGCGACCCGCGCGTTGCTGCGGCTCGGCTTGGTCGCCGGCGATGCCGATGCGCTCGCGCTCGCGGAGACCTACCTGGCACAGCGCCTGACCGGCACGACCGGCGTCAATGCGTGGGCAACGTCGGCGCTGGTCGGCGCGCTGGATCTGTATCTCCATGCAAAGGTCGCCGTGATCACCACCGGCACCGGCCGCGACGAGCTCCTCGTTGCGGCGCGCCGTGCTTACGCACCGACGTTGTGCATCGCCGGACCGTGGGCTCAGGCCTAG
>JBDTJY010000038.1:0-5628 GCA_039935615.1 Kofleriaceae bacterium | reverse complement strand
ATCGCAGGTTGGAGATAAGGATGGCTCGAGACCCGCAAGATCTCGTCGGCGATCGCTTCGGGTGCGAGGCAGAAATCGGCCGCACCACTGTCGCGCGCGCTGCGCGGCATGCCGTCGAACTTCGCGGAGGTAGGCTCCTGCACGAACGTGATCCCGCCGGCCGCCTTGATCGCGGCCAGGCCGAACGTGCCATCGGTCCCGGTGCCCGACATCACGACGCCCATCGCCTTGAGGCCACGGTTCTCGGCCAACGAGCGAAAGAACGCGTCGATGGGCATCTCCGGACGATTCCCACCCGGCGCGAGCAAGCGAATGAGATTGCCCTCGAGACAGAGCACGGCATTCGGCGGGCACACGTAGACATGATTCCGCTGGATCAGGACGCCGTCCTCGATGGTTTCGACCGCGAGCCTGCTCGCGCGGCCGAGCAGCTCGGTCAACATGCTGGTCTGGTTCGGCGCGAGGTGTTGAACCACGATGAACGCAGCGCCGTCGTACGTCACCCGGCGTAGCAACGCGCTGACGGCTTCGAGCCCTCCAGCCGACGCTCCGATCCCGACGACGAAGAACGCGGATTCGTCGGTTTCGGGCGCGACGGGCGATCCGCTCCGCGGATCGCGGCCGTCGGTTGTCGGATCCGCTCCCATATTAGCGTGGTGTACCACCAGGCCGGCCGTGGCGTCTGCGCCAATTCGACGAGACGGCGGACCGTTTCGTCGTCGGTGACTCATTTCGCCGTGCGCTGCGGCTCAGCGCCCAGCGCGACTCGTCACAGGTGCCGCAGACCGCAGCGTCACGAGGCCTGCCGCCTGGGACCACTGCTTGCACTGCGTGATCCCGAGAAGGCTTCCATGATGAAGACGCGCTCGAGTGTCTGTGTGGGAGATGTGGCTTGATGCGATCGAATCTGTCAATTCTTGGAACGTGCTTGCTTGTTTCAGTCGCGGCATGCGGTGACAACCGCGGGGCCGCCGACGGCAGCCATGACGCTGCTGCGGGCTCGGACGCTGCTGCGGGTTCGGATGCGACGACGTCCGGGCCTCGGGTGATCTCTAGCATTCCCGAAGATACCGCCTCGAACGTCCCGCTCGACGAGCTGCTAAGCGCGACGTTCAGCGAGCCGATGAATCGCGCGACGCTGACCGGCAACACGTTCAAGCTCAGCTCCGCGCAAGGCCCTGTCGCCGGCACCGTGATCTCGACCAGCACCACGGTGACGTTCGAGCCAACCGCGCAGCTCGCCGCAAACACCACCTACACCGCGACGATCACGGTAGGAGCCACGAGTGCGGCCGCCGTCGCGCTCGCGTCAGCGCACGTGTGGAGCTTTCAAACCGGCACGACGACGGGCGTGACCGGACATCCCGTGAACCTCGGGACCGCCGCCGACTTCGTACTCCTCGGCATGAGTGGCATCACGAACGTGCCGACCTCGATCATCGTCGGCAACATCGGCGTCAGTCCGATCGACTCGACGGCAGTGACCGGACTTCCGCTGACGCCCGACGCGTCGAACCAATTCTCGACGACGCCACAGGTCACCGGTAACGTGTATGCCGCCGACTTCGCGAGCCCGACGCCAGACAAGCTGACCGCCGCGATCAATGACATGCAGACTGCCTTCACGGCGGCCGCCGGCCGCGCGCCGGACGTGACGGAGCTCGGCGCTGGAACGATCGGTTCGATCACGCTCGTTCCGGGGGTCTACAAGTGGAGCTCGGCGCTGCAGATTCCGACCAGCATCACGCTGAGTGGAAGCGCGACCGACGTGTGGGTCTTCCAGATCGCGCAGGACCTGACTCTCAGCAGCAACATCGTGCTGGCCGGTGCGGCATCGCCGAACAACATCTTCTGGCAAGTCAGCGGTGAGGTCATCGTCAATACCGGCGCACATCTCGAGGGCAACGTGCTGTCACAGACCGCGACCACGCTCGATACGGGTGCGACGTTACACGGTCGCCTGCTCGCGCAGACGCTGGTCACGGTCCGCGGCGCGATGATCACGATCCCATAGCGCAGCGGATGGTGCGCTCGACTCCGGCGCGTTCCTGACACCGAAAGCCGGCGAGGCGTGGACGTGGCGAAGTGGTCGCGCCCCGTTGCCGCCCGCGCACGGCCGGCTCGTCGCGAGCAGGAGCACGTTCGCGGCGACGTCTGGCACACCGCACCTAGCGACGGCAGCTCATCCGGCTCGCGACGATGCACTCAGCTTTGGACCGCGGATCGGTCGGCCGGCGCGAGCTGACTTCTTCGCACCGAACACATCGATCACGCCGCTTGGAACCGGCGATCCAGCTGCGCCGTGAGGCGAGTGAGACCGAGCTAACTCGCGCGAACCGCCGAAGGACGTCGATACACGACGTGTACGTGCTCGAGATACCACCCGAGCTCGTCGAGAGTGCGCATCGCTTCGGCACGCTCCGAAGTTTGTTCGAGGCGCTCGCCGAGCGAGGACAGGTCGTCGAACCCGAACGTGCCGCCGGCTCCTTTGAGCTTGTGGCCGATCGCGCGCACGACACCGAGATCATCGGCGCGCGCCGCTTCGCGCAACCGCTCGATCTCGGTCCGGCGGTTCTCGAGAAACCGGGGAATATGAAGCGCGAGGTAAGGGTCGACACACACGATCGGGCAGACCGGCCACGGCCGCCGAGTTACCACCACCTGCGCGGGCGAGCTGAGGTCGGCGCGCCAACAATTGCGGCCGTCGCGCTTGGCGCGAAACAGCGCTCCGTCCGCAGCACGCACGAGCTCGGCGGCAGGACGATCGACCGCGGGCGCGAGCGTCGCGACGCCGGCGCTGATCGTGACGACCTTCGCGCATCGCGATCCCGCATGTGGGAGCGTGAGATCCTCGACGGCAACACGCAGGCGTTCCGCGACGACGCACGCGCCGGACGCGTCGGTGTCCGGCAGTAGGGCCACGAACTCCTCGCCGCCATACCGTGAGAGAACGTCCGACGGACGGCGCAGACAGTCGGCCATCGCGTTGGAGACGTCCTTGAGGCAAGCGTCGCCGCCGAGGTGCGTGTAGTGCTCGTTGAACGCGTGGAAATCGTCGACGTCGGTGATCACGAGCGACACAGGCGAGCCCCGGCGCGCCGCTCGGGCCCATTCGCGTGCGAGCAGGTCATCGAAATGCCCGCGATTCGCGACGCCGGTCAGCGCATCGATACAGATTGCGCGCTCCAGCTCCTGGGCGGCAACCTCGAGCGAGCGAGCGCGCGCGGCGAGCGCCTCGTCGCGCATTCGCCGCGCCACTCGCTCAGAGCGCAATCGTAACGCCGAGCGCACGCGCGCACCGAGCTCGCCCAGGCGAAACGGTTTCGCAACATAGTCCTCGGCGCCGGCCTCGAACGCCATTTCGACGACGGAGTCGTCGTGGCGCGCCGTGATGATCACGACCGGGATGGCCGGCAACAACGCCGACAACTCGCGGCAGACGTCGATGCCATCCATGTCGGGCAACCCGAGATCCAGCAACACCAGGTCGGGCGCGAAGGCAGCCGCGACTGCGATCGCATCACGACCCGTTGCGACGAACCGGATCTCCGCGCACCCCACCTGAAAGAGGACCTCCTCGATCAATGGCAGCAACGAGCTGTCGTCTTCGACGACTAACGTTCGCGTCGAGGAGCTTTCATGAGTACATGAGAGGTTCGTGATAGAAGGCACGGTGGGTCTAGGCTCTATCCCCATTTACTTGCACACGATGCGCCAACGCCGGCGAGCCCGCGTCGACCGAGGTGAAAAAGAAGGTGCTGCCGCGCCCTGCTTTCAGTCCAGATCTTTCCGCCGTGAGCCTCGACGATCGACTTCGCGATGAAGAGCTCGAGGCTAACCCGCGCCGATCGTATTCGCTTCGTCTGGAAGAAGCGGTCGAAGATCTTGTCGAGCCGCGAGGATCAACGAGGTGCGCAGGAAGGTGGACCGACTCGTAAGGAGCTGCTTCAGCTCCTGATCAAGCGCATCGTGTTCCGCGGCCACGACGCCGAAGTAACGATGGAGCTTTTCTCGGCCGCTAACCTCTCGGCTAGCAGTTCGATCTTTCGATCGTCTTGGCTCCGAAGTAGGGGATCGAACCCATCCTGGACACTAACGATGACGAGCGCTTGCTGCACTGTCAACAACTTGTGTCCCGGTGGGTTCCGTCTCCTTCTCGGCAATTCCGCCGGGTCTGGCAGAGTTTTGGCAGAGCAGTCGTTACAGGAAGCGGTAGGCTAGATGAGATGCAGGCACTGAAGGTTGAAGTGAAGAACGGCAGGCTCATCGTCGATGAGCCAACCGATTTACCTGAGGGTGCCGAGGTGGAGATCGTCGTCATCGACGATCAGCTGACGACCGAAGAGCGTGCAGAGTTGCACGCGTCGCTCGACCGGGCGCTCGACGAATCCGAAGCTGGTCGCAGCATGGACGCAGGCGACTTCCTCAAACAGCACCGAGCGCGCCGTGAAGATCGTCCTTCTCGCTGAAGCCCAACGGCGGTTCGAAACACAGGACGAATGGTGGCGCGAGCATCGCGCCGCGAAGGAACTCTTCGTGGATGAGTTCGAGCAGACACTCGCACTGTTGAGCTCGACCCCCGAGGTCGGCCGAGTCTACCGCCGCGCGAGAGGCAAGCTGATCCAACGGGTACTCATGACAAAGACGCGCTTCCACGTCTACTACTTCCACGATCGCGAGAACGATCTCGTCGAGATCCACACGGTGTGGGGCGCGGTTAGAGAGCGAGGCCCAGCACTCTAGGTCAGTCAGAAACGGCGCGCCCGGGTTTTGAGGATCGACAATGCGCTGCACTGCCTAAACTTTCGTCGAACGTTTCGTTCGGTCAAGTCTCTTTTTTTGTGTGAATGCCTGACGAGAGAGCACGGGTTCGTTGTTCATGCCGCAGCGGCAGCTTGATGGGTGAGCAGTGTCATGTCGAGGTAGACGCGGTCGCTCCAGATGCTGGTGACCTGGAGTGCGACCGCGGTGATGAGGCGCAGCGCACTCGCGCGGTCGGGGAAGGCGCCGATGGCTCGTGTTCGACGCTTGATCTCGCCGTGCAGGCGTTCCAGCCCATTCGTCGTGCGGATACGTCGGTGGTGCGCCGCGGGAAACGTAAAGTACGTGGTGGCGTCGGCGAAGCCCCGCTCGAGGCACTCGACGGCCTCGGGGAACTGCTTGGCGAACTCGAGCCGGAACTGCTTGAGGTTGCGCTTGGCGTCGTCGAGCGTGTCGGCGTGCAGCACCTTGACGACCTCGCGGCCGAGGCGCTTCTGGTGCCGCTTCGGAACGTTCGACATCACGTTCCGCGTCAGGTGCACCGTGCACCGTTGCTGCTTGACCTCGGGCAGGACCTTGCGCGCCGCAGCGGTGAGTCCGGCGTGCTCGTCGCGAATGATGAGCTTCACGCCGGACAGGCCGCGCTCGACGAGCTCGGCGAGCAACTCGGTCCAGCTCGCCTCGGACTCCGAGACGCCGATGTGGATGCCGAGCAGGTGACGCTTGCCGTCGGGGCCGATGCCGTACGCGACGAGCGCCGACACGTTCTCGACGCTGCGAGCCCACCGCGCGTCGACGAAGGTCGCGTCGATGTACAGATACGCGAAGGGCTCGGTAATGGGCATGCGGCGCAGCTCCTCGACCTGG
>JBDTJY010000037.1:0-82399 GCA_039935615.1 Kofleriaceae bacterium | reverse complement strand
GCAGGTCGGTGAGATCTTGAAAGTTGATCACGCGACCGATGACCTCGTCGCGCACGTCGCGCAGCGGGGACACCGTCACGCCGAGCATCACCATCTGTTGACTCGGCGTTGGAATCGCGAGGTCGGCGCGCTGGCGATTGTCCGCGATCAGCACCGACACGCCGGGCATCACCTGATCGACCGGCCGACCTGCGAGCGCCTCTTGCGGGATCCGTAGGATATCGCCGGCGACCGCATTCGCCGACAGGATCGTGCCGTCGGGCGTGATCGTGATCAGGCCCGAGCTCAGCGAGCGCACGATGTCCTGGTGCAACGTGAAGAGATCCGCGGCGGCGCGCCGCGTCGACGCGAGCGTCTCGGCGCTCTTCTGTAGTTGATCGCCGAAGATCACCGAGAGCGCTCCGACGCCGGTCAACGCCGCGAAGTTGATCCCGAGCGTGCGAAATAGATCCAACCAGCTCTGATCCTGTGGTCGGATCTGGCCGACCGGAAACGCGAGGGCGTGGGTGTGGGCGAGGAGCGCGACCGAAAATGCGGCGACCAGCGATGCTACCGTCGCGTACACCGCCCCGCGCCGGTACGACAGCGCGCCGGCCGAGACGATCGTCAGCGCGTAGAGGAACGTGTACGGACTGAGCGCGCCGCCGGTGATGAACAGCAACGCGGTCGTCAGCACGATGTCGTTCGCGTGCATCTGCCGCGCGACCGATCGCGGCGCGACACCTCGGCGCAACTGCACGCCGAACACGATGCTCGACAGGTAGGTCGCCGCGATCACCGACGACTGCAGCCAGATCGCGACGCGCGCCGGACTCGGATTGTTCGCGAGCAGCCAGACCGAGAGCCCTAGCACCGCCGTGATCACGAGCGTGCGGAGCAGCAGGTGGCGCGTGATGCGCCGGCCGAGGTCGTCGCCTGCGACGACGACGGGGGCGTTGACGAGCGAGTCTGCCGGCGAGGCGGGCGCGGTCACCCGCTGACGGTACCAGCGAGCTTGAAGATCGGCAGGTACATCGCGATGATCAATCCACCGACGACAACGCCGAGGAACGCCATCATCACCGGCTCGATCAACGAGGTCAGGCCGGTGACCGCGGCGTCGACTTCTTCCTCGTAGAAGTCGGCGATCTTCGAGAGCATCTGGTCCATCGCGCCGGTTTGCTCGCCGACGCCGATCATCTGGACGACCATCGTCGGGAACACCTTGGATTCGGCGAGCGGCCCGGCCATGTCATGACCTTCGCTGATCTTCGCTTTCGCACGCATGATCGCCATCTGGACGATCTTGTTGCCGGCGGTCTTCGCGCAGATCTCGAGGGCGTCGAGGATCGGGACACCCGACGACAGCAGCGTTCCGAGCGTGCGCGTGAACCGCGCGACGATGATCTTGCGCAGCGTCGGTCCGAGGATCGGGATCCGCAACAGCGCTCGATCGAACAGCTCCTCGCCTTGATGAGTGCGTCGCGCGAGGCTGACGCCGACGACAATGCCGATCATCGAGCCGAGGATCAGGTACCAGTTGTTGATGAAGCCGTGCGAGATGTGCACGACGATCAGGGTCGGTGCCGGCAGCTTCGCGTTGCCGAGGTCCTTGAACATCTTCTCGAACGTCGGGATGACCTTGATCAGCATCACGCAGATCACGCCCAGCGCCACGACCATGATGCCGGTCGGGTAGTACATCGCGCTCTTCAACTGACCCTTCAACTTCACGGCCTTCTCGATGTAGATCGCGAGGCGGTTGAGGATCGTGTCCAAGATGCCGCCGATCTCACCGGCGGCGACGAGGTTGACGTAGAGCTCGTCGAACACTTTCGGGTGGCGGCGCAGGGAGTCCGAGAACGTCGCGCCTTGCTCGACCGAGTTCTTGACGCCGAACAGGACCTTCTTGAACGACGCATTCTCGGTCTGGTTCGCGAGGATGTCGAGGCACTGCACGAGCGGCAGACCGGCGTCGATCATCGTCGCGAGCTGGCGCGTGAAGATCTGCAGATCCTTCGGCAGCACGCCGCTGCCGAACGAGATGTTGATATCGCCGAACCCGCCCTCTTTCTTCACGCGCATGTTGGACAGGCCGTCGCCGCGCAACCGCTCTTCAGCGATCGACGCCGACTCCGCCTCCATCACGCCCTTTCGTTTCTCGCCGGCGCGAGTCGTGCCTTCCCAGAGGAATTTGGCCATCTGATCTCCTTAGCGCCGAGGTGATGTGGTGTGGGCCGGGCGCGCGAGGTCGCCCAAGCTGCCACCGGCATTCGCGATCATCGTCTTGAGCTCGTCGACTTCGCTCGAGTGGGCGACGCACTCTTCGAGCGTGATGACCTTGCGGATGTAGAGGTCGGTCAACGCTTGATTCATCGTCTGCATGCCGAACTTCGACTGACCGATCTGCATCTGCGAGTAGATCTGGTGAAGCTTGTCCTCGCGGATCAGGTTGCGGATCGCGGCGTTCGGCACCATGACCTCGACGGCGAGCGCCCGCCCCGAGCCCGACGCCTTCGGGATCAGCGTCTGCGTCACGACGCCTTCGAGGACGAACGACAGCACCGCGCGGACCTGCGCCTGCTGGTGCGACGGGAAGACGTCGACGATCCGGTTGATGCTCTGGATCGCCGAGTTGGTGTGCAGCGTCGCGAAGCACAAGTGGCCGGTCTCGGCGACCGCGAGGGCGGCCTCGATCGTCTCGAGGTCGCGCATCTCGCCGACGAGCACGACGTCGGGATCCTGGCGCAGGATGTACTTCAGCGCCCGCTTGAACGATTGGCTATCGCGCCCGATCTCGCGCTGGTTGACGAGACACGACTTGTGCTGATGCTGGAACTCGATCGGATCTTCGATCGTGACGATGTGACCGCGATGCGTCGAGTTGATCCGATCGATCATCGAGGCGAGCGTCGTCGACTTGCCCGAGCCCGTCGGGCCGGTGACGAGCACGAGCCCGCGCGGTCGTTCGCACAGCTCCATCACGACCGGCGGCACGCCGAGCTCGTCGAGCGGGATCACCTGATACGGCACGAGCCGAAACGCGCCCGCGACGCACGACTGCTGCATGTAGACGTTCGCGCGGAACCGCGCCAGGCCACGAATACCGAAGGAGAAGTCGATCTCGAGGTCCTCCTCGAAGCGCAGCTTCTGCGCGTCGTTCATGACCGAGTAGCACAGCGTCTTGGTATCGACCGGACCCAACGGATCGGTCTGCAGTCGCACGAGCTCGTTGTCGATCCGCAGGCGCGGCGGCGAGCCCGCGGTGATGTGGAGATCCGACGCGCCCTTGTCGAGCATCGCCTTCAGCAACGCTTGCAGGCTGAGCTGCGCCACTAGTCGCCTCTCAATCGTCCACCGTGGTGCGGAGGACCTCTTCCGGTGTCGTCATCCCCTCGAGGATCTTCTGGACGCCGGCCATGCGGAGACTCTGCGTGCCGCCGCGAATCATCTCGGTCTTGATCTCGGCACCGGAGGCGCCCTGGAGCACGAGCTCCTTCAACGCATCGCTGAACGGCATCACCTCGTAGAGCGCGACGCGGCCCTTGTAGCCGGTGTTGTTGCAGATCTGGCAGCCGCGGCCCTTCATGATGTTGGCCTTGCGGATCATCTCCTCGGTCATCCCCATGCGCGCGAGCGCCTCGGGATGCTTCTCGCCGGGCCCCTTGCAGCCCTCGCAGATCCGGCGCGCGAGGCGTTGCGCGACGACCAGGTTCACCGATGCGGTGACGAGGAACGGCTCGATGCCCATGTTGAGGAGGCGCGACACCGTCGACGGTGCGTCGTTGGTGTGCAGCGTCGACAACACCAAGTGACCGGTGAGCGCGGCCTTGACCGCGATCTCGGCCGTCTCGAAGTCGCGAATCTCGCCGACCATGACGATGTTCGGGTCTTGCCGCAGGAACGCGCGCAGCGCCGCGGCGAAGTTCAACCCGATGTCCTCGTGCATCTGCACCTGGTTGATGCCGTGGAGGTTGTACTCGACGGGATCCTCGGCGGTGCTGATGTTGCGATCGGTCGTGTTGAGCTCGGACAGCGCCGAGTACAGCGTCGTGGTCTTGCCGGAGCCGGTCGGGCCCGTGACGAGCACCATGCCGTACGGCTTCTTGATCGCGTACTTGAAGTCCTCGAGCGGCTTGATGTCGAAGCCGAGCTTCGTCATGTCGAGCTGCAGCGACGTCTTGTCGAGGAGACGCATGACGATCTTCTCGCCGTACAGCGTCGGCAGCACCGAGACGCGGAAGTCCATCTCGCGATTGCCGCCGATCTTCAGCTTGATGCGACCGTCCTGCGGCAAGCGACGCTCGGCGATATCGAGCGACGCCATGATCTTGAGGCGCGACGTGATCGCGTTGCGCAGCTTCAACGGCGGCCGCATCTCTTCCTGGAGGATGCCGTCGATCCGGAACCGCACGCGGAAGCTCTTCTCGTACGGCTCGACGTGGATATCCGACGCCTTCTTCTTGATCGCCGACAGCAGGATCGCGTTGCACAGCTTGACGACCGGCGCTTCGCCGGCTTGGTTCTCGAGGTCGACGACGTTGACCGACTCGTCGCCGCCGCTCGTGTAGTCGACGTTGTCGACATCGAGCTCGCCGACCATCTGATCGAGATCCGGGCCCTTGTCGTAGTACCTCGACAGCGCGGCTTCGACGCCGGCTTCCGACGCGACGACCGGCTCGATGTTGTACTGCGTGAGGAACTTGAGCTCGTCGATCGCGTAGATGTTCGACGGATCGGCCATCGCCACGATCAGCGTGGGGCCGTTGCGGCGAACCGGGATGACCTGATGCTTCTCGCAGATCTCTCGCGGCACGAGCTTCAGCACCGCTACATCGATCTCGATCTCGCCGAGGTTGATGGAGG
The DNA here is from genome assembly GCA_039935615.1 of Kofleriaceae bacterium. GTDB lineage: Bacteria > Myxococcota_A > Polyangia > Haliangiales > Haliangiaceae > JABFXX01. The sequence goes on along the minus strand of JBDTJY010000037.1, from coordinate 77,554 downwards.
GCAGGCTGTACTGCTTGGCGACGAACTGCGTCAGCGCCTGATCGTTGACGTAGCCCAGGCGTGCGAGGGTCGCGCCCAGCCGTTTGCCGGTGCGTTTCGCTTCGTCCTGCGCCTGTTGAAGCTGCTGGAGCGAGAGCATCTTCTCTCGCACCAGGAGCTCACCGATACGGCTCATTGATTACCAGTCTCCCCTGAAAAGACTCGGGTTTTCCACACGGTAACCCCCAAATCGAGCAGCGTCAAAGCATCGGCCCTGTCTGGGGAATGTTTCGGCCAACTCGCCGTCAAATCGAGGCTTGGAGTTCCTTGGCGGTGAGTCAGAAAAGTTGCCATCGGCCCAGCATTCGGTGCAGTTAAAGCTGGGCCGTCGTCTTGCAGATAGGAGGTCGCGATGAGCTACGCCGATGCAAAAGAGATCGCACTGCTCCGCTTGGAGCTGCGAGCGTGTTTCGAGCGCTCGGATCACCCGGGTGCTGTGGCAGCGCTCGCCCAGCTTACCCAGCGAATTGGTAACGACAACGAGCTCGCCGCCGAAGTTCGACGGTGGAACATCAAGCTCGTGAGCTGACTACATCAGCGACAGGTCGAGCTTGTAGTTGCCGTTGGTCATCAGCGTCGTCGACGTCGGCGACACCAGCACCTGGACGTAGGTGGGAGGACCACCACTCGGCACAGGGACGAGGCTCGCCTTCGCCATGCCAGTGCCGTTGGCCTGGCTGTTGGCGATGATGGTGCCGCTCGAGTTGAGGATGTTGACGTTCAAGACCGCTTGGTTCGCGTCGAACGTGATCGCGGCTTGAAGGGTCTGACCGGTGGTCGTCGGGGTCACCGCGTACGTGTCCTTGTCGCCGGCCGGGCAGATCGCGAGGCCCGCGAGCTTGAGGCCACCCGTGGGCAACGTCGCGAAGATGTGCGCCGTCGCGATCGTGTTGTTCGGCTCGAGCGACGAATCGTCGGCGCACTGACCGGCGCCGGCGTCGGGCAGCATGTCGCCGTTCGAGCACACCATCGTGGTGGCGCCGGCGACGCAGACATAGCCGTCGGGGCATTCGCCCCCAGAGCCGCAGAGGAAGGGCGACGCGCCGAGCTCCGGCGAGTACGGCGAGCAGGCAGCAGCGAAGGCGATCAGCGAAGCGAATGCGAATTTCATGACGATCCTAGAACCGAACCGCGGCCGCGGCGCCTTGGTAGTGGTCGCCGACGCTCGGCGCAATCATCCACGTCATCTCGGGTGATCCGCCGGCCTTTGCCGCGGAGGTCGTACCGTGGTGCGGGCTCTTGAGCTCGCGATACCAGAAGTAGCCGGCGACGACGGCGCCGACGACGCCGAGGCCGAGCGTGATGTTCGAGATCGTCTGATCGCGCTGACCCGCCGACTGGAGATCCGCGTCGTAGGCATCGAACACGCACGGTGCCATCGTACACGGCGAGCCATTCGGCAACGTGCCGTGCGGCGACTTGGTGTCGTCCGCGAGCGCGCTCGCCTGGTTGCCGGCGAGCACGTAGAAGCTCACGCCGATACCGAGCAGCGCGACCGCACCGATCGTGCTGCCCCACTTCGCCTTCTCGAAGTTCGACGAGCCGACATCCGTGAAGCTCGTGCCGGTGGGACCGACGACGACCGGGGCCTGCTCGACGGGCTGTTCGCTGTGCTTGTCCTTGTTGAGCGGATCCTCGTCGTCGTGGTGCTTGGTCTGCTCGGTCGTCTTCCCCGACGGCTCGACGTCATCGGTGAAGTCCGGAAAGAACCGTTGCTGCGCGGTCACGTCGATGTTGACGAGGTTCGGGCTCGTCGCCTTGCCCGACTTCGCGATCGGGTTGCCCTCGTGATCCCTGACCTCGACGTAGTACTGGATCGACGAGCCGGTGACCTTCGATCCCGGGATCCGCGCGATCAGTTGCTTGTAGTGCCACTGCATCGGCTTCGAGAGGAACTGCGCGTCGCCGGCGCCGCGGTAGTACAGCGTGACCGTCCAGCCCGAGTCCTCGGGGACGAACGCCGAGATGTCGAGTGGCTTGTTCGGCGGCGCGTCCTCGACGACCTGGTGCTGGAACTCGGTCGGTTGGTACGTGCCGGCCGGCTTGATCTTGACGTTCGCGTGGGTGTCGATCTTGGTCGGCGGCGTCGGCGCCGTGTTCGTCGACGTGTCGGTCGGCTTGCTCGCGTCCGCCGGCTTGCCGTTGAGATCGGACTCGAGCTTCTCGGACTCGAGCGTCTTCACGCGATCGGTCGCCGCTTTGCGCTGCGCCGCATCGGCCGGCGCATCCGAGAGGAACTTGCGGTAGTAGAACAGCGCGTTGTCGGCCTGCTTGTTCTCGTCGAGCGTGAGCGCGATGTTGTAGAGCAGCACGGCGTTGCGCGAGAGCCGATACGACTCTTTGAACTTCTCGATCGCTTCGCCGAGCTTGCCCTCGTCGTGCAGCGCTTTGCCCTCGCCGAACGCCTTCTTGGCTTGGTCGAGTTGCTCCTTGGTCGGAGCTTCCTGCGCGTACGCCGAGTGCATCGCGAACGGCGCGCACAGGGCCAAGACGATGCTGATGGAGATGAAGTTGCGAGTCACAGACCCTCCGAACATACCGAGGCCGAACGCACCTCGGACGAGGGTCTTTAACGCAGGCGACAGAGTGTTGCAACGCCTTTGCGACGTCGTCCAACCCTCAGTTCTCCGACGGGGATCCAGCCGAAACAAGCAGCGCCGCCCAGATCGGCAGCGCGATGCACAGACTGCGTAGCGAACGGCTCAGAACGGATCGACGATCGCGCCGCCGGCCGGCTTCTTCTCGGGCGTCTTCTTCCCAGGCGTCTTCTTGGCCGTGGTGCTGTCACCGAACGGATCGGCGATACTGCCTGCGGCAGCGGGCTGCTGCTTCTTCGCGGCGGGTGTGGTGTGCTTCGGCGCCACCGCGGCGGGTGCGCCATGCTTCGCAGGTTGGGTGATTTTGGCCGGCTCGGCGGCCACCGGCATGTCGGTCTTCGGCGGCTCGGGCTTCGCCGGGTCGGTCGTCGGGACCGGTGCCGCGGCTTCCGCCGCCTTGTTCGGATCGGCCGCAGGTGCGGCCGCTGCCGCCGTGTCCTTCGGCTCTTCGATCGGGGTGACCGTCGGCTTGACCGGGACGGCGGGCGCAGGCGCGACCGCCGCAGCCGCGGCCACCGGGGCAGCGGGCTGATCCTTGGCCGTCATCCTCGAGACCCCGAACATGATCGCGAGGCCGCCGATGAAGGCGCCCGCGATGGCGATCCAGTTCGTACCCTTGGCCGGTCCGTGATCGGGAACGACGAGGCCGCTCTCGATCGCGGCGATGTCACCCGGCGAGACCGTGAGGCCGGCCGACGCGGCGCGCGCGATCGCGATCGCCTTCGATGCCTTGGCTTCGGCGATCCGGATGCGATCGTCGGCGTCACCGGCGTTGAAGAATTGCGTCGACGGCGTGCTGACCGCGGTGGCCTTCACCGCGGTGAGCTCGGTCGCGAGTTGTTGCGTGCGGCCCTCGGCCTGCTGCGCGTGATATTCGGCGGCGGCGATCCGCTCGTCGGAGCGGGTCAGGCGCATCTTGAGATCGGCGATCACGCCGTCGTGCGAGCCCGTGCCGGCGACCGCGGCGCGTGCCTCGGCCTCGGCGAGGCGGCCTTGCAGACCATCGAGCTGGCGGCGCAGCGATTGCTCGCGCACATCGCCCTCGCGGAGCTGCTGCTCGGCGGCGCGCCAGCGCAGTTGATCCTGCTCGCGCTGATCGGAGTCTTGCTGTTTCGCGGCCTCTTCGGCGGCGTGCCACTGATCCGGATCGGTCAGCGTTTGGTTCGCGCGCGAGATGAACTCGTCGAGCGAGCTCTCGACCGTGGGGAGCGAGCTGGCGGCCTGCAGCAGCGACGACGGCCGCTTGCGGCGATGCTTGCCGTTGACCGCCGCGGCCACACCCGTGAGGGTCTGGGCCGGAGAAACATCACCCTTGTTCGTTTCGACTGCCATCATGGATCTCCGAGAAGCGGGGCTGAAGTCTAGCAGCAGATCGCCCCACGATCATTAACCGCGTGAGTGCTAGGAACGATGCGGCGCAGGTACGGTGATGCGCTCCGAGCGCGGCGCCGTCTCGATGATCTCGACGACATCGATCTCGTCGTGAAACGCGCGAGCTTCGCGTTCGACCACATCTTTCGCGAGAAAGCCGTTCTCGACGATGGCGGTACCGATGCGCGAGCGCTTGCCGAGGACCGCGAGGCTCCAGTGTTGCGCGAGCGCTGCTAGCCACTGCTCGTCAGAGATCAGGTTGCGGTGGAGTAGGAACTCACCAAACCGAACCGGTTCGAGCGTCGCAAGTGGGGAAGCAGGATGCATAAGCGGATTCAGCGAGGCGACCTTACATATGGGTAGGAGGTCTGTCTACCGAAGAATGTTTGGCGGAGCCGAGCCCCGGGCTTGGAGTTATCGGGTAGTTCGGGCATAAGGACGCCGATCCCCATGGCGATCCAACGCAGAGGCCGCAACGCGCTCGTCGGCGCGCAGGTCCGCAAGAACACCGTCCGCTTGCCGGGCGACATCGCGCATCGCGTGCGCGCAGGGCATCCGTGGGTGTATCGCGAGGCGCTCGGGCCGAGACCACTGTCTCCCGAGGCCGGCACCGTGATCGACCTCGTCGATCCCGATGGCGAGTTCGTCGGGCGTGGGCTCTACGACGCCGACTCGATCATCGCGCTGCGGATCTTCGTCCGCAACCCCGAGGTTCAGATCGACGGCGCGCTGATCCAGGAGCGCGTGAAGGCCGCGATCGCGCTGCGCAAGCGGCTGGTCAGCGACAAGCTCGGCAACATCCGGTTGATCAACGCCGAGGCCGATGGCCTGCCGGGCATCGTCGTCGAGCGCTACGGCGACTATCTCGTCGTCCAGCTCTACACGAGCGCGATCACGCACCTGCGCGACGACCTGTTCGACGCGCTCGTCAAAGAGGTCGCACCGAAGGCGATCTACGAGCAGCGCCGCTATCGCTCGCTCGGCGGTGAAGCGCCGAGGCAAGCGGGCGCGGATCTCGTGCGCGGCGATGCGGCACCGGTCGAGGTCCAGGTCGCCGAGGACGATCTCAACTTCATCTGCGACGTGACCGCGCCGCTGTCGACCGGATTGTTCGCGGATCTGCGCGAGGGTCGCCGCGCCGTGCGCCAGTGGGCGAACGGTCGCCGCGTGCTCAACCTGTTCTCGTACACCGGTGCGATCTCGGTCTACGCGCAAGCCGGCGGCGCGACCGAGGTCGTCGCGATCGATGTCGCCGCGAAGGCTCACGCGCGCGCGCGCCGCAACTTCACGGCCTCGGGGTTCGATGCCGAGAAGCCGGAGCACATCGTCGGCGACGTGTTCAAGGTGCTCGCGCGGTTCAACGAGCGCGGTCGCAAGTTCGATCTCGTCGTCGTCGATCCGCCGGCGTTCGCGAGCGCGGCTGCCCGCGGTGGCAAGCCGTGGAGCGCGATGCGCGACTACTCCGAGTTGATCGCCGCGGCCCTCGACGTCACCGCGCCCGGCGGCTTGCTCGCCGCCGCATCGTCGACGCACAAGATGACCCAGCAAGAGTTCGAGCAAGCGCTCGCCGAGGGTGCGCTGGCGGCCGGAACGCGGTTGCAGATCATCGATCGCCGCGGCCTGCCGCCCGATTTTCCGACGCTGCCGGGCTTCCCCGAGGGCAGCTATCTCAAGTTCGCCGTCGCGGTTCGCGGTTAGCTGACGAACGCCCGGACTTCGTCGAGGTCGCCGCCGCCGAGCGCGATGTCGCCATCGCTGGTCCGCAGCACGAGCGCGTCGTCGCGTTGCTTGACGCCGAGCACGGCGGCGCGCGACAGCGCGGTCTGGCGCTGCGGTCCGAACACGTTGCGCCAGGTGATCGTGATCGCGTCGCCGTCGCGCACGAGCTCGACGCGTGCGGTCCAATCCGCGAGCACGATCCCCGCGAGCGCGAGCGCGCCGATCAGCCAGAGATACGACGAGGTCACCGCGGCGACGCCGACGGCGATCACCGCGCCGGTCGCTTCGAGCTGCGAGACGATCGTGCGCTCCGGCTGAAGGATCAGCGTCTTCATCGTTTGCGCAGTCGCGTGATGTCGACGTCGGGGGTCGCGATCTTCGGCGGGCGATCCGGCATCGGCTCGAGCGTCGCGATCTGATAGGTCGCGGCGTCGAGCACGCGTCGATCGACGGTGCCGCGCACGCCGGCGACCAGCGTCGCGCACGCCTCGGCGAGCGCGGGCAGGGCGATCCCCGGATCGACCAGATCGTCGTCGACATATTCGAGCGTGCGCGCGATCACCAGCGCGAGCGGCGAGCCGACCTCGCGCAGCCCGGTGAGCAGCGCCGCGACCGTCGCGGCATCGCGCGCCGGCGCTTCCTGGACGAGCCGCGTGATCTGGGGCTCGATCAGCTCGAGCGACGGGCTGGTCACGAGGGCCCGAGATCGTCGTCGTGCTCGTTGGGCTCGTTGGGCTCGTCGTCCCGACCGTCGGTCGGATCGGGCGTCGGGTCTTTCGCGAGTGCTTCGGCGCTGCGCAGCTTCAAGAACTCGAGGAACGCGATCGCGGTCGGCAGCTCGATCGCGGCGATCGTCTCGATCAGATCGCGCGCATGCCGGCGCAGGAGCTCGCCCGGTGCTTCGGTGCCGTGGACGACCGGACCGGCGGTGGCCAACTCGCTCGGTGCCTCGACCTGACCCCACGGCGGCTCGTTGCTGGCGCTGATCTCGTGCTCCTCGAGCCAGGTCCGGATGTGCCAGTGCAGCAGCTCCGCGCGATACGAGAACCAGCGCTCGCGCTCCGCCGGATAGGCGAGCAGCACGTCCTTGAACCGGCGAAACGCTCCCTTGCCATCGATCGAGATGACCAGCCGCTCGCGCAGTGGTTCGTCCGTCACCGAGCCGACGAACTTCTCCATCCAGCGATACTGCTCGCGGGACGAGGCGGGTTCGACGCGCAGGTAATTTCGGATATTTTCGGAGACCTTCTGGCGGTTGATGACCGCCTCCGGGTCGCCGGTCGTGATGGTGGTGACCCGGCCGGTCTGCAGGTCGAGATAGCTGTCGGTGTCGGGCGAATTTCGCTCGACCGCGATCTCGAGGGCATCCCAATCAAGGTCGAGTTGGACCGGACCGCGCGCGACGGCCGTGACGATAGGACGAACAGGCATAAGTTAAGTGCCGAGGCCCACTTGCCGGTGGGACACAAGGCTCCAACACCGAGCGTACTGCGCGCCCTACCGGTCGGCAAGCACTGCGCTTGACACGGCGCGCCGGTAGAGTAAGGTCCGCGCCTCCATGGCCCGCGTCACCGTCGAAGATTGTTTGGATCAAATCCCCAACCGCTTCGCCCTTGTCGTTCTTGCCGCCGAGCGTGCGCGTCAGCTTTCCCGCGGTGCGACCCCGGGCGTCGATTGCGACAACAAGCCGGCCGTGACTGCTCTGCGCGAGATCGCTGAGGGCCTCGTGAAGTTCCGCGAAGACGTGAAGGCGGTGGTGGTCGAGTTCATCATCGAGCGCCGCAAAGCCGGATTCATGTGACGTCTTCGGCGAGTTAGGTACCTGACTCGCCGGCCAAAAACTGGCCCTCTGGATCGTGCCCCCCGAAGGTGGGGCGTGGACACGAGGAACATCCGCCGCGAGCTCCATCGCGGTGAGCTAGTGCGCTTGCTGTATCGGCTCGGCCGGCAGCAAGGCAGCGGCGTGTTGACGATCCGCGCGTTGCCGCCGGGTACGCCGCCGCCGCCGCCCAATGCGCCGCGCGCCGGCTCGGTACCGAACGTCCGTGGCGACGTGCTCGTGTTGCGGCGCGGTGCGGTGATGCTCGCCGAGGGCGAGCTCGCGAAACGTACGCTGGTGTTGCGGCTCGTGCGGCTGGTCTCGCTCGATCGCTGCCACGCCGTGTTCGAAGGCGGCGTCGGCGCGTATCCGCCAGGGCCCCAGCATCAGCTCGCGCTCGCGACGTGGGCGCGCTCGCACCTCGAAGCCCAGCTCGACAACTCCGTCGCCGAGCGGCTCGTCCGCGAGCTCGCCGGGATGCGGCTATCGGTGCGCGAGGAGCTCGTCCCCGAGCTCTCGACCTGCGATGAAGCCGATCGCCGGATCCTCGCCGCGATGACTCAGCCGCGCCGCCTCGATCAGATCTGGCCGCTCGCGCGCACGCCGCGGTTTCGCATGCTCGCGTTCCTGTGGTTCCTGCGCGCGATCGACGCGCTCGTCCTCGATGGCGTGGTCGCCGAGCGCAGCGCTCCCACGCGCGTGATCGATCCGCAGCGTGAAGCCGCAGCGCGTACGCTCGGTCTCGCCGAAGGTGCCGACGTCGAGACCATCAAGCGCGCCTATCGCCGGCTCGCGCGTTCGCTGCATCCCGATCTCCAGCCCGATGCCGAGGGCGAGCGCCGGCGCAACCTCGAGAAGCGGTTCGCCGAGGTCACCGCGGCGTACGAAGCGCTGCTTTAGGGCGGCGCGAAGATCCAACCGTCGTCGGCGAACACGCCTTCGGGCAGCTCCCAGCCATCGCGCGCCCAGCGGTACGCGGTGTAGCCGGAGATCACGGCGTCGAAGCAGTGATCGTTGCCGAGCACTTCTTCGCGCGCCATCCGGCTCTGCGGTGCGAACGACAGATCGGTGAGGTGCTCGAGGATCATCGCGCGCGTGCGCCACGGATCGGCGTCGTGCTTGTAACCGCGCGCGAGCCGCGTGCCGCACAGCGCGGCGATCGTCGCGGCCGGCGAGACTTCGAGGAGGTTGTGGTGGAGCGTGTAGCCGGTGCCGCGCAGGCGCTTCTTGATCTGACCGGCGCGCGCCGTGATCATGCTGTTGGCCGCGCCGAGCGCCGAGATCGGGAGCAGGCCGCGCTGATACGTCATCATCACGTCGGTCGCGCGATGGGCGTAGGGCGCGAGGCGCGCTTGCGCGGCGTGCTGGAGGCGCGGGCGACCGCCGGATCCGACGGTCTCGGCGGCGACCTCCTGGACGAGCGCGCGGCCGGTCGTGCGCAGCCAGACCACCGCGGGGACCGAACATGATTCCATCCCGGGGCACACCGGGAGCTCGCAGCGATTGCACGCGGTGGTGGTCAGCGACGCGTTGATCGCGATCGCGCGCTCGCTGCTGACCTCGCCGAGCCGCGACAGCAACGTGTCGTCGGTCCACGGCTGCTTGCCTGGTGAGCGGGTCGCGACCTCGATCACCTCAGCACCGTTCGCACCACTCCGGAGCTCCGCGAGGGCGGTGGTCTTGCCACGACCTCCCCCGAGATCGACTCCTATGAAGCGTGAATACGAGCGCTGCACTCGGCTTCCTTTCCCTTTGTAGCACGTTCGCGGATTGCGAAATGTTGTTTAGACGCTGGCATTTGGCCGAAAGTCTTGCGATATGAGGCGGGCCCTGTAAGGGCGGATGGCCCGCTGCGTTGATGTCCGGGCACCTGCTTTGTTTGTTTCGCTGGACATGGACCGCCTCGCTAACTTTCGCAGCTTCATCAGCCGCTCGCCGCAGGATCCATTCCCGCGTTACGGGTTGGCCATGGAGCATCGGACCCGCGGGGAGCTCGCGGAGGCATGGGCGGCGTTTGCCGAATTGCTGGAGAATTTCCCAACCTACGTCCCGACCTATTTGATGGCCGGTGGCACGTTGGTCAGTCTCGGCCGCAAGGAAGAAGCAGCTGACATCTATCGGCGCGGCGCCGAAGTTGCCTCGACGTCCGGTGATCAGCATGCTCGCGGCGAGCTCGAGGCCGCCCTCGCCGAGCTCAGCCCCGATTAAGGAACACCACTCTATGAAGACGACAACGCTCCTCCTCCTCTCGCTCGTTGCGGTCGCCGCGTGCGGCTCGAAGCCCAAGACCTCGACCACGCCGGCGAACAAGACCGGCACGAGTGACACCAAGGGCTCGATGGGCGGCACCGGCTACGGCGGTGGCTCGGCGATGACGCCGGCGAACCCGACCTCGGGCGGAGACCCCTGCGCGAACTGATCGCGCTCCAACCAGTTTGCTGTTGGCAATCGCCAGCGGCGATGACCAACCAGACAGAGAGAGGACTAGAGTTATGAAGAAGATTGCAATCGTTCTGTTCGTTGTGACCACGGCGCTCGCGGCTTGTGGCAAGAAGAAAGACGCAGCGACTCCGGCGACCGCCCCGGCAGCGGGTTCGGACATGGGTTCGGCGATGGCGCCTGCGGGCGGCTCGGGCGATGCTCCGGCCGGCGGCGGCTCGGCGGCGATGTAGATCGCTCTGGATCCCGCTCGTGGGGATCCATCGGGATGCGCCGGTCCACTCCGCAAGGAATGCCCGGCGCGTTTCGTTTTCGGCGGAGATGCAGTAAAACGCATCTCCCAGGGCCGGGATGGAGAAATGGTAGACTCGGGGGTCTCAAAAGCCCCTTCCCCTTAAAGGAGTGTCGGTTCGAGTCCGACTCCCGGCACGCACGCTGCGCAACTGACTAGGCGAATGGCTCGATGAGCCTGACGGCTGCGGGCTCGAAGTCTTTGCGGTTCAACGTCGCGATCGAAACATCGTGAGTCAGCGCGGTCGCCGCGATCAAGCTGTCCTTGATCGGCATGGCGCGCCCTCGCCGCCGGAGCTCGGCGAGCAGCTGTGCCCATCGTAACCCCGTCGCGGAATCCCACGGCACGCAGTGGAGCGCCGCGACCCCTTCGTCGAACCAGCGCTCGAGCTTCGCGCGACGAGCTCCGCGCTTGAGCAACAGAATGCCGTACCGGATCTCGCCGAGGATGATCGGGTCGACGGCGAGCTCGGCTTCGCTGTGCTCGAGCCACGCGATGACGCGGGGATCGGGAGCCGGCTTCGTCGCCTCGGAGAGGACGTTGGCGTCGACGAGGATCACAGCGTCTCGGTCGACTCGGACTCGATCGGAACAAAGAAGCCCTTCGCCGGGCACGCCAACAACCAGCGAACGACCCCCTGGTTCCGCGCCTCGACGCGGACCAGTCGATACTCGCCTCGATCGATGCGCTCGACCTCGAATTCTTGGCCGGGTCGGAGGTCGTCACGTTGCCGGAGCTCGGCCGGCAAGACGATCTGGCCTTTCGTCGACATCGCGGTCTTCACCCCGGTAAGATGCCATCTTACCGGGGTCGAATCAACCGAGGTTTTCAGGCGAGCGCCTTCACGACCTCTTCGCGGATCGCATTCGCGACGGCCTTCGAGCCCGCCCTACCACCGAGATCGCTCGTGAGTGGCGCGCCGCGCGAGACGATCGCCGCGACCGCACCCTCGATCGCTCGGTGACCGCGCGCGAGGCGGTCGTCGCCGTAGCGCGTCGCCAGCCACGCGAGCGCTTCGCCGGTCGCGAGCAGCATCGCCATCGGATTCGCCTTGTCCTTGCCGGCGAGCGGCGGCGCCGAGCCATGGATCGGCTCGAACATCGCGTGGTCGTCGCCGACGTTGCAGCCGACCGCCATCCCCATGCCGCCCTGCAACACCGAGCCGAGGTCGGTGACGATGTCGCCGAACATGTTCGTCGTCACGCACACGTCGTAGCGCTCCGGCTGGGTGAGCACGAACATCGAGAACGCATCGACGATCGCGAGCTCGCCTTCGATGTCCGGATAGTTCTTCGCGACGTCCTTGAACACCTCGACGAACAGCCGGCAACCCTGGAGCACGTTGTGCTTCGCGATGCAGGTCACGCGCTGCTTGCCATCACCGGGCGCACCGCGACCGCGCGCGCGAGAGAGCTCGAACGCCTTGGTGATCACGCGCTCCGACGCGCGCCGTGTGATCACGCGAAGGTCGGTCGCCCGGTCGTGAGACTTCTCGCCGATGCCCGAGTACAGGCCCTCGGTGTTCTCGCGAATGATCACCATGTCGACCTTGTCGGGGCTCCACACCGACGCGAACGTGCCGGAGATGCCGTGCTTCGTGCCGGGGAGACAGCGCACCGGGCGAACGTTCGCGTAGAGATCGAGGTGGAACCGGTTGCCGATCACCGGCGACCAGCCGGCCATCTTGCCGTCCTTCATCATCACGGGCGCGCCATCGGCGCCGGACCAACCGACCGCGCCGAGCAAGATCGCATCGGCGGCGCGACACTTCGCCTCGGCGCCTTCGGGCCAATCGCGATCGCTGCCGTGATCGAGATAGTACTTGCCGCCGCACGGGATCTCGTCGACGGCGAACGTCACGCCGAGCTTCGGCGCGATCAGGTCGAGCATCGCCCGCGCTTCGGCGATGACCTCGATCCCGATGCCATCGCCGGGAAGTGCGACCAGATCGTACGTATGCTTCGATGCAAACTGCGACATCTGCGCGGAGCGTAACAGACTCGGCGGCACGCATCTCGCAACACAGAATGTCGTGCACCTCCCACGATCGGTTCTGGTGGTCGAAGATGACGTCGAGGAGCGCGAGCTGCTCGGGGAGTATCTACGCAAACATCATTTCACCGTGCGCTGCGCACCCAATGGGGCGGAGGCGATCGCGATGCTCGAGCAGGGCATGACGCCCAACGTCATCCTGAGTGACCTGCTCATGCCGGGCGTGCTGGGCACGAGCGTGATCGAATACGTACGCTCGAATGACAAGCTGCGCGACGTCACGATCGCGATCCTCACGGGCTCGCCCGCTCTCGCGCCTCGCGGCTGCCGCGTGTTCGCGAAGCCGGTAAAGCTCTCAGCCGTGATCGACTACATCAACGACCCACAACGCGGGTAGCTCGTGCGCTCGTGCGCAGTGGGCGGCTACGCGCCGTCGGACTTTGTTGGCTCACGATGCGCGAACGACGCCTTCGCGAAGTCGCGGTTGAGCTCCGCGATCACGTCGACCGAAATGTCTTTCGGACACGCGGCTTCGCACTCGTAGTGGTTCGAGCAGTCGCCGAAGCCCGCTGCATCCATCGCGGTCACCATCGCGAGCGTGCGACGGGCGCGCTCCGGTTGACCTTGCGGGAGGTGATGCATGTGCGACAGCTTGGCCGCGACGAACAGCATCGCCGAGCCGTTCGGGCACGCGGCGACACACGCTCCACAGCCGATGCAGGCCGCGGCGTCCATCGCCGAGTCGGCTTGCTCTTTCGGCACCAGGACATCGTTCGCGTCCGGCGCCGAGCCGGTGTTCGCCGTGATGAAGCCACCGGCGGCGATCACCTTGTCGAACGCGGTGCGATCGACACACAGATCCTTGAGCACCGGGAACGCCGACGCGCGCCACGGCTCGATCCAGATCTCGTCGTTGTTCTTGTAGAACCGCATGTGGAGCTGGCACGTCGTGGTGCCCTTGTTCCCGCCGTGCGGACGGCCGTTGATCATCATCGAGCACGCGCCGCAGATGCCCTCGCGGCAATCGTGATCGAACGCGACCGGCTCTTCGCCCTTCGCGCTCAGTTGCTCGTTGAGGATGTCGAGCATCTCGAGGAACGACGCGTGCGTCGAAACCTTCTTGACCTCGTAGGTCACGAACTTGCCGGTCGCTTCGCGCTTGGCCTGGCGCCAGACGTGGAGCTTGAGATCCAGATCGCTCACTTGTAACTCCGGGTCGCGAGGTGGACGTTGTCGAACACGAGCGGCTCGATGTTGCGGATCGCTGGAGCCTCGGGGCCGGCGTACTCCCACACCGCGGCGTGGCAGAAGTTGACGTCGTCGCGCTTCGCTTCGCCTGCGACCTCGTGCTCGACGCGGTAGTGACCGCCGCAGCTCTCCTCGCGCTCGAGGGCATCGCGGCAGAGCAGCTCGCTGAACTCCAGGAAGTCGGCGACGCGGCCGGCCTTCTCGAGCGACTGGTTGAACGAGTCCTGCGTGCCCTGGACGGTGACGTCGGCCCAGAACTCGTCGCGCAGCGTGTGGATCTTACCGATCGCGCGCTCGAGCGATTCCTTGCTGCGCGCCATGCCGCAGTCCTCCCACATCACGTGGCCGAGCTCCTTGTGGAACGAATCGACCGAGCGCTTGCCGCGGATGCCGAGCAGCTTGTCGAGCTTCGCCTTGACCTCGGTCTCGCTGGTCTTGAACGAGGCGCTCTTGGTGTCCGCGAGCGTGTTGGCTTGCACGCCGGCGAGGTAGTTGCCGAGCGTGTACGGAATGATGAAGTAGCCGTCGGCGAGGCCCTGCATCAGCGCCGATGCGCCGAGCCGGTTCGCGCCGTGGTCGGAGAAGTTCGCTTCGCCGAGGCAGAACAAGCCGGGGACGGTGGTCTGCAGGTGGTAGTCGACCCAGAGGCCGCCCATCGCGTAGTGCACGGCCGGGTAGATCCGCATCGGCACGCGATACGGATCCTCGCCGGTGATCCGCTCGTACATCTCGAACAGGTTGCCGTACTTCTCGGCGATCTTGTCGCGACCATCGCGCTTGATCGCGTCGCGGAAGTCCAGGTACACGCCGCGGCCACCGGGGCCGACGCCGCGGCCGTCGTCGCACTGCTCCTTCGCAGCGCGCGAGGCGATGTCGCGCGGCGACAGGTTGCCGAACGCGGGGTACTTGCGCTCGAGGTAGTAGTCGCGCGATTCGTCGGGGACGTCTTTCGGCGCTTTCGCCGCATCGGTCGCCGACTTCGGCACCCAGACGCGGCCGTCGTTGCGCAGCGACTCCGACATCAGCGTCAGCTTCGATTGGTAGTCGCCCGACACCGGGATGCAGGTCGGATGGATCTGCGTGAAGCACGGGTTCGCGAACCCGGCGCCCTTCTTGAACGCGCGGTAGGTCGCGGTGACGTTGCAGCCCTTCGCGTTCGTCGACAGGAAGAACGCGTTGCCGTAGCCACCGGTCGCGAGGACCACCGCGTGGGCCGAGTGCGACGTGATCGTGCCGGTCACGAGGTCGCGCACGACGATGCCCTGGGCGCGGCCGTCCTCGACGACGACGTCGAGCAACTCGGTGCGCGGGAACATCTTGACCTTGCCGGCGCCGATCTGGCGCTCGAGCGCGGCATAGACGCCGAGCAACAACTGCTGGCCGGTCTGGCCGCGCGCGTAGAACGTGCGCGAGACCTGCGCGCCGCCGAACGAGCGGTTCGCGAGCGTGCCGCCGTACTCGCGGGCGAACGGGACGCCCATCGCGGCGCACTGATCGATGATGTCGACCGAGACCTCCGCGAGGCGGTGGACGTTCGACTCGCGCGAGCGAAAGTCGCCGCCCTTCACGGTGTCGTAGAACAAGCGGTATACCGAGTCGCCGTCGTTCTGGTAGTTCTTCGCGGCGTTGATGCCGCCCTGCGCGGCGATCGAGTGCGCGCGGCGCGGCGAGTCTTGAAAGCAAAAGCAGGCGACGTCGTAGCCGAGCTCGGCCAGGGTCGCCGCGGCGGCGCCACCGGACAGGCCGCTGCCGACGACGATCACCTTGTACTTGCGCTTGTTCGCTGGGTTGACCAGCTTCATGTTGAACTTCGCGCTCGACCACGCGTCTTCGATCGGGCCCGTCGGGCTGCGCGATTCCAACTTCACTTGATCACTCCTGCGAGCACCGCGGTCGGCGGGACCATGTAGCCAATGAACAGCAGCCACGCGATCACGGGGCCGAGCTTGTCGGTCGGATATTTCGGATGGCGAAGGCCGAGCGTCTGCAACCACGACGACGCGCCGTGGCCGAGGTGCAGCGACAACAGGGCGATGCCGACGAGGTAGATCACGTAGATCGCGGCGTTCTGAAAGCCCGCGACATACATGCCGTAGGCGTCGTAGCGCTGCATCGAATCGAGGTGGTGGAACGAGTCGGGCTGCACCTGGCCGAGCGTGAAGTGCAGGATGTGGAACGTGAGGAACACGAACACGAACAGGCCGGTCCAGATCATCGTGCGCGCGGCCGCGCTCGTGACCACCGGGGTGAACTTCGCGTAGCCGACCGGTCGGGCCGCTCGATTGCGCGAGCTCACCGTGATGCCAGAGACCAGGTGGACCAGGATGAACGCGAGCAACGCGGCGCGGACCGGCCACTTGACCTCCCACAGCTCCTGCAGGAAGTGCGCGTAAGCGTTGTACATGTCTCGCCCGCCGAACATCTGCAGGTGACCGAGCATGTGAACGAGGGCGAACAGCACGAGCAGGAGGCCGGTAACGGCCATCGTCTGCTTCACGCCGATCGAGGAGCGAGAATAGCGTGCGAACCACGTCACGATGGTGGGATGCCACCACAACTCGCGGAGTTGCGAAACGTCCCAACCCGCCTATTCGGGGATCTGGCGTGAACACGCGCGCCCGGCTGCCGTCCTCTCATACGTGTGGGCCATTCTCGGACGTTGGATGAAGCGGCGGCAACCGTTACCGCCACCGTCCGCGAGCATTGGCTGGAAAGCGACGCCGAGAGCCTTGCGCAAGATGATCGAGCTCCTCCCGGACCACCACACGATCGGCGTGGTCGATGATCAGCGGGAGCTGGTCGGCGTCATCCACATCGCGCGAGCGCGCCGCCTGGTGACCGAGCTCGATGGCGCGCCGGCGATCATCGTCGCCGATCTGATCTAGATCCACTGCGCTCGCCGCTTACGTTAGATCCAACCGGCGTGCTGGAGCACCGCGAGGCCGCGCGCGAGGCCGGCGGCGAGATACGCACGGCGCTGCGCCGGTTCGGCGAAGCCGGAGAACGACGTGCCTGGCAGCTCGGCTTCCGGACGGATCTGCATGATCGTCACCGGCCGCCGCCCGCTCCAATCGAGCGCATTCAACACGCTCGCGAGCTGGGCACCGTCGATCACGCCTGCGTCGACCAGCGACATCAGATTTGCGAGCTGGGCGTTGACCTGCTCGGCCTCGTGCAGATCGCGATACAGCCGCTCGCCGATCAGCATCGTCGCGAGGTGACCCGCGTAGGCGAGCCCGTGCAGCGCGGCGGCGGGTGCGGTGCGCAGCTCGACCATCGTCGAGACCACGACGATCGCATCGAGCGAGGCGCCGAGCGTACCCTCGAGCGCCCACTTGACCGGCGTGTTGTTGACCGCGCCACCGTCGACGCACGGACCGATGTCGTCGATCTCGACCGGCGCGAACAAGAACGGAAAGGCCGACGACGCGGTCGCCGCTGCGAACACGCGTTCGAGCGACGCGGCGGTCGCGAAGTCGGGGCTCTCGAAGTCGCGCACGCTCTCGAACGTGCTCGCCGGGTGATCGCCGATCGTGCCGGCGACGCCGTTCAACGGCGCGACCAGCAACCTCAGGTTGATCGGCTCGACGTCGGCGCGATCGACCGGTGGAATCCGCTCGCGCAGCAGCTCGAGTACCCGCTTGCTGTCGGACACCGAGCGGCGCTGGGTGATGTCGCTGAAGTTCGCGTGAACCACGTCGGTCCAGCCGGCGTTGTTTCGCCACAGCTCGGCGAGCAGGTCGACGCCCTGCGGGACCGAGCGCGTGCGCACCGCGGAGGCCAGCAGCGTGCCGTTCAGCGCGCCCGAGCTCGCCGCGACGACGCGGACGATGTCCACGCTGGTGCGTGCGAGTGCCTGCAGCACGCCGGCTTCGAACGCCCCCTTCGCCACCGCGCCGGCGAGCACGACCGCGACTCGAAGAGGCGCGACTCGAGGAGGTACCGCCATCCGCCGAGCCTACTTCTGCTGCGCGTGCGCGGCGAGCACGTCGGCCACGCACAGCGTGAGCTTGCGCGCCGTCGGGATGTGCAGGAACTCGTTCGGACCGTGCGCGTTCGAGCCGGGTCCGAGGACCCCGGTGATGCAGAACTGCGCCTTCGGGAACTTCTCGCCGAGCATCTGCATGAACGGGATCGTGCCGCCTTCGCCCATGAACATCGCCGGCTTGCCGAAGTATTTCTGCGAGCCTTCCTGCAGCGACTTCTCGAGCCACGGCGACATCTCGGGCGCGTCCCAACCGGCATTCGCACCGATGTCGCTGAACGCGACCTTCGCACCGTACGGCGGATCCTTCTCGAGCAGCGCCTTGACCGCGGCCGAGGCCTTCTTGGGATCGACGCGCGGCGGGATCCGGATCGACAACTTCAAGTTGGTGAACGGCCGCGAGACGTTGCCGGCGTTGCCGATCGCCGGCCAGCCGTCGGCGCCGGTGATCGCGAGACCGGGGCGCCACGTGCGGTTGAGGATCAGCTCGACGTTGTTCTTGGTGACCGGGACGGCACCCTGGTTGAACGGGAACTTGTTCCAGACTTCGTCGCCGATCACGCTCGCGGTTTGCTCGGCCTGGAGCACGCGCGGTTTCGGAATCTGGGTCGCGAGCTCGTCGAGCTTGATCGTGCCGGTCGCCGAATCCTCGAGCCGATCGAGCAGCATCCGGATCACGCGCTCGGAACCGGCGACGACGCCGGTGCCATCACCGGAGTGGACACCCTCGGTGAGCAGCGAGACCTCGAGGTTGCCGATCACGAGGCCGCGCAGCGACGTGGTCGACCACAGTTGGTCGTAGTTCGCGCAACCGGAGTCGAGGCACACGACGAGCGAGAGGTCGCCGATCCGCGGCGACAGGTGATCGATGTACGCGGGCAGGTCGTAGCTGCCGGACTCTTCGCAGGCCTCGATCAACACGACACAGCGCGCGTGCGGGATCTTGTCGCGGCGCACGGCATTGACCGCGGTCAGCGACGCGAAGATCGCGTAGCCGTCGTCGGCGGCGCCGCGGCCGTAGAGCTTGTCGCCCTCGAGCACCGGCGTCCACGGGCCGAGGCCCTCGCGCCAGCCCGCCATCTCGGGCTGCTTGTCGAGGTGGCCGTAGAGCATGACGGTGTCGCCGGACTTGCCGCCGGTGCCGGGAATCTCGATGAAGATCAGCGGCGTGCGATCGCCGAGCCGCACGACTTCGAGCGTGGCGCCCTCGGGGAGGTGCTGCTTCGCCCAGCCGGCGAGCAGCTCGACGGCGCGATCGACGTGGCCGTTCTCGCGCCACTTCGGATCGAACATCGCCGACTTGTTGGGAATCTTGATGTAGTCGACGAGCGTGGGGACGATCGACTTGTGGAACAGGTCCTCGACCCACTTGGCAGTTGCGTCGGTCACGGTCATGCGCCGGACTCTACCCCAAGCGGCGCGGGCGGATCAGCTCAACGACTGTTGACGAGGATCGTGCCGAACGACCGGAGTTGCGTCGCGTGCGCACCGGTCGCGCCGAACAAGATGATCTCGTGCTGCCCGGGCTGCACGCGGCAGCGATACGTCGCGACGAGCGCCTCGCCGGAGGTCAGCGTGCACTCGCTACCCTGATCGGTCGCTTTCGGATCGACCGAGAGCGACAGCGTCGCGTGGAACGGATTCGCGAGCTGCACGTCGACCTCACCGTCGGTCGTCGTGACCTGCGAACGCGTCGGCTGTTGCAGCACGACGCCGAGCCGGCCGACGTACGGGCTGAGCAACGGCTGGCGCGCGAACTCGCCGGTGCCCATCGGCTTGGCCACCAACTGCCACGCCGCTTCCTCGGGGAGATGGTCGTACGCGAACATCCGCGGCGGCGTGAACAGGTACGTCGTCGAGTACTCGTTGGTCGTCGCCGACGGGTCGTCCCACGTCGTATCGACGAGCAACCACTGGCCATCGATCTTCACCGCGTTCCATGCGTGCAAGAAGCCCTCGAGCGCCTGCTTGACCTGTTCGTCGGTCGTCGCGTCCTCGCTCGGATGGCGGGCACCGTCGCGGATGTAGCCGGTGATGAACGCGACGTCGAGCCCGGCCGCCTTGCCGAGTGCCGCGTAGAGCCGCGCGTAGCCCTCGCACACGCCGGTGCGCGCGGCGAACACGTCCTCGGCGGCTTGGGACGGCCGGCGCGCGAGCTCCGCATCTTTGAGATCCGCGGTCGGCACGTCGTACTGCAGGCGCAGCACGACGTAGTCGTGGAGGGCCTTCGCGAGCCGCCTGGGATCCGAGATGTTCGTCGCGAAGTACCGGCCGACCGCTTCGACGCTGGTCTGCTCGGCCTCGGGCATCGCGGTCACCAACGCGTCGGGCTCCTCGGCGAGCGGCCAGCCGTTGGGATCTTTCGGCTGGATCGGCAGCACCACGCCTGGCACCGGCGGGGTGGTCGAATCGGCGACCGGCGGCGGCGGCGGCTTGTCGCTCGTGCCGTAAGTGGTGTCGTCGGTGTGCCAGCGCTTCGAGAACCGGTCGGCAAAGCCGAGCAAGAGGCCGCGCGCCTCGCTCGCGATCGGCCCGTCGTGACCGTCGAGGATCCAATCGCCGCGCACCGCGAGCGCGCGGAACGCGGTCTGCGGCGCCTGCCACATCATGATCCCGAGGAACAGGCCGTTGATGATCAGCGTGCGCAGCACGAGCCGATCGAGCCGCGTCAGGATCGGCTTGGACACGTCGCCGCGCCGGGCGCGCCGCCACATGGAGACCAGCTCCCAACCGACCGGCACGAGCGGGAACAGCGACAGTCCGACGACGAGCGCCAGCCACAGCGATGCGTTGTCGTAGGCGGCGAGCGACGACGCGAGCCAGAACCCGAACAGCGGCGTCGCGATCATCAGCGCGACCCACACCGTGTGGAGCACCTTGCTCACGATCCACCCTGTGACCCGGAGCGGGCGCGATGCCATCGATCTAGTCATGGCGCGCGCGCCGGCGACGCGCAATCGGATTCGCGTAGGCTCGCGACGCGCGCGCCGGATCACGGCTGCGGTCGCAAGCGTCGTCGCGAAGAACAAAAAGTAGGCGTTTACCTAGCTCCACCCTGCCCGAAATCGCGGTGCCATCCTCTACTTCACAGAGCCCCGTAACCTCGTACAATTGGCCGGCAATGGCGGACGAGAACAAACCCCCCAAAGGGGTGCCGCGACGCGAGGGAGACCGCCAACAGGGTCTGGTCCTCGACGAGCGGACGCGGACCAAGAAACCGCCCATGTACAAGGTGCTGCTGCACAACGACGACTACACGACGCGCGAGTTCGTCGTGTGGGTGCTGCAGACCGTGTTTCACAAGAACGAGGTCGACGCCGTCGCGATCATGAGCCACGTGCACAACAACGGCGTCGGTATCGCCGGGGTGTTCACGTTCGAAGTCGCCGAGACCAAAGTTACCAAGACGATGGGGCTCGCGAAGGCGCAGCAATTTCCGCTGCAGCTTTCGATCGAGCCCACTGACTAGTCGGGCAGTACCGTAGACGTCGCACCGACGTAGAATTGGAAATCCATGCTGTCTCCCGAGCTGCAAGCCACTCTCCAGCGCACGGTCGACGATGTTCGCGGCCACCGCCACGAGTATCTGACGCTCGAGCATCTGCTGTTGCAGATCCTCGACGATCCGAGCGGGGTCGATATCGTCGTGAAGTGCGGCGGGTCGGTCGACGCGCTGCGCGGTGACCTCGAGCGCTTCCTCGACGAGCAGGTCGAGCAGTTGCCCGAAGGCGAAGAGTCGGGTCCTGATCAGACGCTCGCGTTCCAGCGCGTGCTCCAGCGCGCCGCGATGCACGTCCAGGCGGCGGGCCGCCAGCAGATGACGACCGGCAACGTGATCGCCTCGATGTTTCGCGAGCGCGATTCGCACGCGGTGTACCTGCTCGAGAAGCAGGGCATCACGCGGTTCGACGTCATCAACTACATCTCGCACGGTGTCTCGAAGGTCGAGAACGCCGGCGGCCCCGCGATCCAACGTCGCTCGTCGGGCGTCGAGGATGACGGCCAGGAAGAGCAGAAGATCTCGAACCCGCTCGAGTCGTTCTGCGTCGACCTGACCAAGCGTGCGAGGGAAGGCAAGATCGATCCGCTGATCGGTCGCGCCGACGAGCTCGAGCGGATGATCCAGGTGCTGTCGCGCCGCCGGAAGAACAACCCCTTGCTGATCGGCGAGCCCGGTGTCGGCAAGACCGCACTCGCCGAAGGCCTCGCGCTGCGCATCAACGACAAGTTGGTTCCGGACTCGATGCTCGAGTGCAAGGTCTACGCGCTCGACATGACCGCGGTACTCGCGGGCACCCGCTATCGCGGCGACTTCGAGGAGCGGTTGAAGGCCGTGATGAAGGAGCTGATCGCGGATCCGAAGTCGATCCTATTCATCGACGAGATCCACAACATCGTCGGCGCCGGCGCGACCAGCGGCGGCACGATGGACGCGGCGAACATCCTCAAGCCGCCGCTGTCGAACGGCGAGCTCCGCTGCATCGGCTCGACGACGTTCAAGGACTACCGCCAGGCGTTCGAGAAGGATCGCGCGCTGCAGCGCCGGTTCCAGCGCATCGATGTCGGTGAGCCGACCGTGCCCGAGGCGATCGAGATCCTGAAGGGGCTCAAGTCGAAGTACGAGGAGCACCACAACGTGAAGTTCACCGACGCGGCGATCGAAGCCGCGGTCGAGCTGAGCGCGCGCCACATCAGCGATTCCCATCTGCCCGACAAGGCGATCGACGTGATCGACGAAGCCGGCGCGAAGGTTCGCCTGATGAAGACCGAGGATCGTCCCGACGAGATCCGGCCCGACCTGATCGAGCTCGTGGTCGCGAAGATCGCGCGGATCCCGACCCGGTCGGTGTCGTCGGCGGACAAGACCAAGCTCGCGAACATCGAGGTCGAGCTCAAGAACCTGATCTTCGGTCAGGACGCGGCGATCGAAGCGCTGTCGACGACGATCAAGCTGTCGCGCGCCGGCCTCGGCGATCCGAACAAGCCGACCGGGAGCTTCCTGTTCGCCGGCCCGACCGGCGTCGGCAAGACCGAGCTCGCGAAGCAGCTCGCCTCCGTGATGGGCATCGAGTTCCTCCGCTTCGACATGTCGGAGTACATGGAGAAGCACACGGTATCGCGGCTGATCGGCGCGCCGCCGGGCTACGTCGGGTTCGATCAAGGCGGTCAGTTGACCGACGCGATCAACAAGCACCCGTACTGCGTCGTGCTGCTCGACGAGATCGAGAAGGCGCACCCCGACATCTACAACATCCTGTTGCAGGTGATGGATCACGCGGCGCTGACCGACAACAACGGGCGCAAGAGTGACTTCCGCAACGTCATCCTGATCATGTCGTCGAACGCCGGCTCGCGCGAGATGGCCGTCGGCAAGATCGGCTTTGGCGATTCGATCGCCGATGGCAAAGATGGCAAGAAGGCGCTCGAGCGCGTGTTCACGCCGGAGTTCCGCAACCGGCTCGATGCGACCGTGATGTTCGGCTCGCTGCCACCGCCGGTGATCAAGAAGGTCGCGCGCAAGTTCCTGTTCGAGCTCGAGGGGCAGCTCCAGGAGAAGAAGGTCGACCTCGAGGTCACCGACGCGGCGATCGAGTGGTTCGTCGAGCACGGCTATGACAAGGCGATGGGCGCACGTCCGATGGGCCGGCTGGTCCAGACCACGCTCAAGGCGCCGCTCGCGAACGAGCTGCTGTTCGGCAAGCTCGTCGGCGGCGGCACGGCGACGATCGACGTCAAGGACGGCGAGATCACGATCACGTGTGAAGCCGGCGAGCCCGCGAACTAGTAACATCCGTCTGAGATGACGTCGGAGTCGGACGACCGTACGCGCGGGACCAGAGCGGATCCGGGCGCCGCGACCGCAGATGGCCAGGCGTTCTCGCCGACCGGCGTCGCGACCAGCGGGCCGACCCACCACGCGGGTCCGACGATCATCCCGAGCTGGGGACCCTCGGTGTACGCGTCGCTGCCGGAGCCGGGCTATCAGATCGGCGAGCTGATCGGCCGCGGTGGCATGGGGGAGGTCGTGGTCGCGCAGGATCAGCGGATCGGCCGCGAGGTCGCGGTCAAGCGGATCCGCGCGAAGGCGCCGTCGCAGGATGCGGTCGAGCGCTTCCTGCGCGAGGCGCGGATCCAGGCGCGCCTCGATCATCCGGCGATCGTGCCGGTCTACGAGCTCGGCACGGATGCCGAGGGCCTGCCGTACTTCACGATGAAGCGGCTCGCCGGCGAGACGCTGCACAAGCGGCTCGCCGACAAGGCGCAGGTCCGGCCGCTGCTGCGCGCGTTCGTCGATGTCTGCCTCGCGATCCAGCTCGCGCACACGCGCGGCGTCGTCCATCGCGATCTCAAGCCGTCGAACATCATGCTCGGCGACTATGGCGAGGTCTACGTGCTCGACTGGGGCGTCGCCCGCGTGATCTCCGATCGCTCGCGGTCGACCCATCCGATGCAGGCGGTCGGCGAGCACGACGCGGACGAAGGCGGCACGACCGCCGGCGCGATCCTCGGCACGCCGGGCTACATGGCGCCCGAGCAGGTCAAGGGCGTCGAGGTCTCGACGGCCGCGGACATCTACGCGCTCGGCGCGATCCTGTTCGAGATCCTCGTCGGTGAGGCCCTGCATCCGCGCGGTGAAGCCGCCCTCGGCACCACGCTGACCCAGCCGCAAGAGGCGCCGACCCAGCGCGCGCGCGATCGCGCGATCGCGCCGGAGCTCGATCTCGTGTGCTTCGACGCGCTCGCCGAGGATCCGGAACAGCGCCCGACCGCGCGCGAGCTCGCCGACCGGATCCAGGCGTACCTCGATGGCGATCGCGATCTCGAGCGCCGTCGCGTGCTCGCCGCCGGGCAGCTCGAGAGCGCGCGCGACGCGCTGCTCGCGGGCGACAACACGGCCCACGCCACCGCGATGCGCCGCGCCGGTCGCGCCCTCGCGCTCGATCCGGATAACGAGGACGCGGCGGCGCTCGTCGGTCAGCTCATGCTCGAGCCGCCGGCGGATCCGCCGAAGGAGCTGCTCGCGGCGATCGACAAGGATGCGCGCGCGGGAAATCGCGCTCGCTCGCGCAAGGCGCTGGTCTCGTACACCGGGCTGTTCGTGCTGTCGGTGGTGATGTTGCCGGTCCTCGACGTCAAGGACTGGACGCTGCAGCTCGGCTTCCTCGGGGTCGTCGCGATCCTGGCGGGCCTCGCGTTCCGCGGCATGGTGACGGCGCGCAGTCGGTTGAAGGCGATGTTCGCGATCAACCTGTTCGGCATCGTGCTGTTCAGCCGGATGCTCGGGCCGTTCATGTTGACGCCGATCCTGACGCTCGGGGTCCTGCTGTCGTTCTCGTCGAGCCCGCGCCTGCTGGCGAGGCCCTATCTGATCTGGATGTGGCTACTGCTCGCGATCGGCATTCCGATCGCGGCGGAGGTCAGCGGCCTGTTCCCGCGCACGTTCGAGCTCGATCACGGCGCGGTCGTGACGACCTCGCAGTTCTACGTCCTGCACGGCGTGGTCTCCGAGATCGTGCTGATCTTCGGCAACCTGGTGTTCATGGTGATCGCCGTGCGGTTCATGATCTCGCTCAGCCGCAGCCGCAACGCGGCGCATCAGAAGCTGCTCGCGCAGGCCTGGCACCTCGAGCAGATGCTGCCGGCGAATCGCCCGTGGCAGACCAAGCCGCCGACGAAGCCGTCGACGAAATACTAGAGCCGGCCGCCGAACGCGAAGCCGGTCGTCTCGCCGAGCGTCGGCACGACATAGAACGCGTGCTCGTTCGACGCGGCTTTCGGCGCGATCACGTACACGACGATGCCGGCGACGGTCGCCGCGACGCCCACGCTGAAGATGATCGTCGCCGTGTTCGCCCGCGAGCGGGCGTCGTGCGTATCGGTCAAGCCCTGCGCGTCGCACGCGTTCGTCATGTTCATGCAGTGCGCCGACAGCGCGTCGTTGTAGGTGCCGCGCGCCGACAGCGCGAGATAGCTCCCGACGGCCAGACCGACGACGCCGACCCCGGCGATCGCGATCCCGGCGACTCGCTGACCGTGACCGGTGTCGTCGGCGACCTCGGTGGTGTCGGGATCCGGTTTCGGCGTCACCACGACGTCGGTGTGCTTCGCCGGCTCGGAGCTGGCGGTCGTCTTCGGCAGCTCGAGCGTGATCTCGGACGTGCCACCGC
Organism: Kofleriaceae bacterium; assembly: GCA_039935615.1. Taxonomy (GTDB): domain Bacteria; phylum Myxococcota_A; class Polyangia; order Haliangiales; family Haliangiaceae; genus JABFXX01. Next base: position 51,885 of record JBDTJY010000037.1, on the reverse strand, counting down.
GCTCGACCGGCACGATCTTGGTCTTGCGTGCACCGCTGCCGAGCGCGTACTCGACTTGCTTGGGCCCCGGATCGACGAGCTGGGGCTTGGCGAGCTCCTCGACGGTGATCGAGACGCCGTCGATCGCGACTTGCAACCCGGTGGTCTCGGCATCCGGCGGGACGTGGATCACGAGCCGCGGGACCTGCGGTTCGAGCTGCGCGACGAGCTTCTTGATCTTCTCGGCGCGGTTGTCGTTCGTGTCCTCGGCCTTCTTCAGCGCCTCGGAGTACGCGCGATACGCCTTGCCGAGCTTGCCCCACTCCTCGTAGCACTTGCCGACGTTGAGCTGGCCGCCGATGCCGGGGTCCATCTGATAGCTCTTCTCGAATTTCGGGCACGCCTCGGCGTATTTCTTTTCGGCCATCAACTTCTTGGCCTGCTTGAACACCTCGTCGGCCTTGTCGGCGAACGCCGGGGTCGAGAGCGCGAGGGCAGCGATGACGAGCTTGGAGTTCATGGGGTGGTGCTCACGGTGAACACACCGCTGTAGTTGTAGCCAACGTAGAACGGCGGAGCCTGGGTCTGGAAATCGCCGGTGGCCGCGTTCGGCCAGCCACCCTGGCGCGTGATCGCCTGGATGAAGTAGGTGTGACCGGCGACGAACACGTCGGGCGGCATGACGAGCGCCGTCGGATCGACCGCGAGCGCGTCGAGCACGAGCTTGGTCGTCACCGTCATCGCATCGGGCGTCAACACCTCGAACAGCTCGGCCTGGACGAACGTGTTCGTCGTGCGGTCGTTGACCATCGTGATGTGGACGTACTTCGCCGGGTCGACGTAGACCGCCATGTTGTCGCTCGTCAGCGGCATGTCGTTCAGCGAGATGGTCTGCGGCAGTCCGGCGGGCATGTCGAACGTCTGCCCCGACATCGGTTGCACGATCGTCTGGAGTCCCGCGCTGAGCCCGAACGTCTGGGCGCCGGGCAACGTCACCGTGCGCGTCTCGTACGAGTTGTAGAACAACAGCTCTTTCCACCCGAGCGAGGCGAACGGGTTGCCGTACGCCCCGGTGATCGTGGTCGCGCTCGCCAGGATGCCGCCGTCGTTGAGCGTCGGTCCGTTGACCAGGCCGCGCTGATACCCGGGCGCCGCGACGCACGACCAGCCCAACGCGAGCGAGCCGATCGCCGGTCGCACGGCGGCGTAGCGGGTCGCGAGCGCGGTCGGCGCGATCTGCGCACTGATCATCTTGTCGACGGCGGTGTCGGCGAGCGAGCCGCTGAGCGCGTCGGTCCCGGTCTGATCGATGCTGGTCTGGAACACGCCATCGAGCGGGTACGTGCCATCGAGCGTCGACGACATCCGGCGGCGCAGCACGAGCACCGCATCGGTCGGCGTGATCTTCGCGAGCGGTCCACCGACCGCGGTCGCGGCCGTGTACATCAGTTGGTCGGCGATCGCACCGGCGCCCGCCATCGCCGCGGGGATGCTCTGCTGCGACCACGCTCCGACGGTGAGGAACGACAACAACTCCGTGCCCGTGAGCCCGGCCGCCACCGTGATCGACAGGTTGAACACCGAGCCATTGGGTGGCGCCACCGGGCTCGGATGGCCCAAGGCGGCGCTCGTCATCTTGAGGTCGCGGGTCGGCACGTTCCAGATGTGGCGAGTGCCGTCGATCGTGAAGTCGACGAGCGGATTGCCCGTCGCGATGTCCCCGGTCCACGCACCGGCCGTCGAGAGCGTGGCCGGCACCGTCTGGTAGCTCTCGCCGTTCGGGACCAAGAACGCGACGGTGTCGTGGGTGACCGCCGGATCATCCGGCGTGTCGACGATCGTCGCTCCGACCTGCTCGAGCTGGATGCCGAAGTGAACACCCGGACCCGGCGCGTCCACGGCACCGCCGGTGGTGTCGTCGAGGCCGAACAATTGAGCGCAGCCAGGTAGCGCGAGGAGCCAGAGCAGTTTCATAGAGCGGTGACCGTGAACACGCCGGCATCGAGGAAACCGACCGAATAGGGGAGGTTGCGATCCCAGAAGTTACCCTGTGCGAACGAAGGGTAACCGCCTTTGATCGTGTGAGCGCGGATGAAGTACGTCTTGCCGGTCTCGAACACGTCGTTCGGGACCTGCGTCATCGAGGTTGCCGTGACGACGACGTACGCGACGTGGTTCTCGAGCGCGGTGCCGGCGGCGTTGACGCGCAGCTCGTAGATGTTGAACTGGTAGAACAGCGCATCGCTGTTGTCGGCGACGAGCGATAGCGTCACCGGCTTGGTCGGATCGATCGCGATGGTCTGGCCGTCGGTCGCGAGCGTCATCGAGTTGATCGACACCAACACCGGCAGCGCGGCCGGCGTGTCGAGCGTGAGCGGCGGCGCGTATTCGGCGATCTCGTTGAGGCCGCAGTACAGCGTGGCGGGGAGGTTGCTCAGGCCGGGCACCGTGAACGTACGCGCGTTGCTGGTCGCCCACGTGAACGTCGACTTCCAGCCCTTCGCCGCGAACGGATTGCCGAACGGCACGGTGAGCGCGCCGGAATCGGCGAGCGCGACGCCCGCGGCCTGGAGCTGCGGACCGGTGCCGTTCGCGATCTCCGATCCGGGCGCCGCGTTGAGCGACCAGTTCATCGCGAGCGAGGTGCCCTTCGGCGTCGGCATCGCGAGTCGCTGGTTGATGGTCGTCGGCGACACGTGGACGTCCATCGGAGCAGCGGCGACGGCGGTCATCGTCGCGGCGATCGTCGACGTGGTGTCGCTCTGGTCGAACGGCGGGAACTCCGCCGCGCCCGTGAGTTGATTGCCGACGTAGCGCAGCGCGAGCACCTCGTCGGCCGACGTGATCTTCGTGAACGGGCGCCCCGAGATGTTGCCCCACAGCGTCGCGTTGAACGGCACGGTCGCGCTGATCGCGCCGGCGCCGACCGCGAAGTCGGTCGTCGGCGTGAACCCGTGGTTCGCCCACGAGCCGACCGAATACAGTTGATAGCTCTCGCTCGCATCGATCAGGCTCGGCAGGTTGATCGTCACCGCCAGCGCACCGTTGGCGGGCGCGGCAGGCGCATTCGGCTGCTCGTAGATGCCGTACAGCACCTTCAGGTTGCGCTGCGGCAGCGCGTAGAGCCGGCGAAACGGATCCGGCAGATCGAGCCCGAGCGTGATCTCCATCGCGGGCGTGCCCTCGGGAAGCTCGGCGCTCCACGTGTCGCCGGCGGCGGTCGCTTTCACGCGCGTGAACCCGGCGGTCGAGCTATCCGGAACGAGAAAGTTCGCGGGCAGTTGCGACACGTCGTACGCGGTGCGCGCCGGCGTCGTGCCGACGCTGATCCGCTGGATCTGCATCGTCACGCTGGTCGGGCTGGCATCGGCCGCTGGGCCGCCGCTGGTCTCGTGGAGCCCGAAGAGCTGCGCGCAACCTGCAAGCAGGCACATCGCGAGGGCCCCTGAACCGCGCATCTCAAAAATCGTAACACCGACCGGGCGGGACCGCGCGGTTACTTGCCCGTGTCGTCGGACTTGTCACTCTTATCGCTTCGGTCGGTCTTCACGCCGTTGTCGTTGCGCTTGAGGCGGACCGACGCCTTGACGTCGGGCTCGCTGCCGAGCAACCGCTCGCTGTTCGGGATGAAGCGGACCTCGGTCTTGATCTCGAACGACAGCGTGGTGAGCAGCTTCGCGATCTCGTCGGTCAGGTTGAGGTTCGAGAGAAACTCGCGAGTCTGGAGCGCGATGATCTCCCAGACCTTGTCCTTCGCGTCGCTCGTCGACGATGCGACGTAGCCGACGACATCGGGCAGGTTCTCGCGCGCGAGCCGGCGGATGCCCTCTTCGGTCTGAAACACGGCGCCCATGCCGGCCGCGAACGTCTTCTTCACGAGCTCCGGCACGAGGTGCTCGAGCCGGGCGCGGATCGATTCGGTCAGCTTGTCGTCGGGCGGTGGGATGGTCCCGGACCGGATGCGCTCGGTGAGGCGCTCGGCGAGCTTGTCGTCGGCTGGATCGCGCGGGGCCTCGTCGTCGGTCGCCATATGGTGTGGGTAGCACAGATGGTATTGTTTCGGGATGGTCGAGCCCGTGCGGGAGCCGGCGCCGAAGGGGGGCGACAACCCGCCGCCTGGGGTCCCGCGCGCTCCGGCCGGAGGGGGCGGGCTCGATTCGATCCATCGCATCGCGCACGAGTCGCGGCGCTATCGCGTCGAAGAAGAATCGCGTCCCGCGCCGATGAGGATCCGCAGCCTGCGCGCCTACTGGGCGACCTGGCGCGTGATCTGGAGCTACCTGTGGCTACGGTTCCGCGCGCGGTTCCACTCCGACACGTGGATCGAGCACGCGCTGCGCGCCGTTCACCTGCGCAACGCGCGCCGGATCGAAGCCACGATCGTCTCGCTCCAGGGCCTGTTCATCAAGGTCGGCCAGCTGATCTCGATCATGACGAACTTCCTGCCCGAGGAGTTCCGCAAGGAGCTCGAGGGTCTGCAAGACGCCGTGCCGCCGCGGCCGTACGCCGACATCGAAGCGCGAATCCGCGAGGAGCTCGGCAAGTCGCCCGAGGAGCTGTTCGCGAGCTTCGAGCACCGGCCGATCGCCTCGGCATCGATCGGGCAGGTTCACCTCGCGCGCTTGCACGACGGTGCGAAGGTCGCGGTCAAGGTCCAGTATCCCGACATCGACGAGATCGTGAAGCGCGATCTCAACACGCTGCGCCGGATCTTCCGGATCGTCGAGTGGTTCATCCCGTATCAGGGGCTCGAGGATCTGTATCGCGAGATCCGCGCGATCGTGATGGAGGAGCTCGACTACCGCGCCGAGGCCGAGAACTCGGTCCGGATCGCGGCGAACTTCGAAGGCCGCACCGATGTCGCGTTCCCGCGCGTCGTCACCGAGCTGTCGACCGAGCGCGTGCTCGTCACGCACTTCGAGGCCGGCGTCAAGATCACCGACAAGCTCGGGACCAAGCAGCTCGGGCTCGAGCGCGGTCAGCTCGCGCGCCAGGTCGTCGAGATCTACTGCCAGCAGATCTTCACCGACGGCATCTATCACGCCGATCCGCATCCCGGAAATCTGCTCGTGCGGCCGGGGCCGACCGAGGGTGGTCCGCCGCAGATCGTGTTCTTGGATTTCGGCGCGGTCGCGGAGATTCCTGCGGCCGTGCGCGGTGGCATCGTCGAGCTGATCCAAGGCGCGTTGACCCGTGACACCCGGCGGATCGTCGCGGCGATGAAGCAGATGGGCTTCGTCGCGCGCGGGGCCAACGACCAGGTGTTCGAGCAAGTGATCGAATATTTCCACGAGCGGTTTCAAGAGAACATCCAGCTCGATTCGCTGAGCCTCAAGGACATCAAGTTCGATCCGCAGAAGGGGCTCGAGAGCGTGGCCGATCTGCGGCGGATGGATATCTCGTTGCGCGAGCTCAGCGAGAACTTCCACATCCCGAAACAGATCATCGTCCTCGAGCGCACGCTGCTCCTGCTGATGGGACTGTGCACCGAGCTCGATCCGACGCTCAACCCGATGACGGTGATCCGGCCGTACGTCGAGCGGTTCGTGCTCGGCGACGAGGGCGATTGGTCGCAGCTCCTCGTCGAGACGTCGAAGGATCTCGTGATGTCGGTGACCGCGCTGCCGGCCGAGGCCCGCAAGTTCATGCGCGCGGCGCACGCGGGCGAGCTCCAGCTCAAGTTCAAGAACCTCGAGACCTCGACCCAGTTGATCTATCGCCTGGGACATCAGGCGATCTTCGTCGCGATCGGGATCTCGGGTGCGGTGCTCGCGACCGTGTTCGAGGGTCGTGGCGAGCTCGAGCGCGCGACGTGGGGCTGGTGGACCGCGCGGGTCGCCGGCGTGTTCCTGGTGTGGAGCTGGTGGACGTCGCGAAATCTGTTGCGGAAACGCTGACGCGTTCAATGATGGCGAGCGAGTACGATCAGCGCGATGATCGCGACGACGATCGCGACGCCACCGACGACGAGCGCCATCAGCTTGACCCAATCGGTCGGTGAATTGCCGAACACCTGATCGGCGCGCTGGCCGTTGATGATCGCGCGATACGGCGAGCCGCGATAGCGATACGCGAGCACCCACGCCGGCAGCGCCACGCGATCGGTGGTCTGGCGCTCGATCAAGCACGACACGTGGATGTTGCGCACGTTCGATCCGGGCACCGCACTCTTCACGCGGGTCTTCGCGACCGCCTCGATCGCGCGCTGCACGGTGGCGCGTGCCGCCGAGCGCTGCGCGTCGAAGCTCTCGGTCATCGCCGGCACCTCGCCCGGAATCTCCTCGCTCACGCCGACGACGTTCGACAGGTCGTAGTACGGGACGAGCCGCGCGCACTCGAGTTGATCGAGACCGCGCGAGGCCGACACCGCGATGTTGCCGAAGTCGATCGAGACCAGGCCCGAGTGCGGCGCCCAGCTCGAGCGCTGCGAGTTGTGATCCGAATCCGCGGTCCACGCGACCTGCGCCTTCGCGTTGACGATCCACGCGGCCCAGCACAGGGGTTGTAGCGTCTCGATCACCGCCTCGTCGCGCAGCGTCTTCGGCGCGAAGAAGCCGCGGTGGCCGAGCCACGTGCGGAGCGCGAGCGTGGCTTCGTCGCGCGACACCGAGAACGGCAGGCGCAGTTGCGCGACCTCGATCGGATCGATCGGTTGTTCGACCTTCATCACCGCGCCGCAGAAGCCGCATGCCGGTGCCTGGTGGTTCGCGTCGTACGCGATCGCCGCGCCACAGTCGGTGCAGCGCAGGATCTCGGAGTGCGCTTTCGCGACGGTGGAGCCGACCACCGCGACCGGTAGGGCACACACGGCGCAGCGCAGATCGCCGTCCTCGAGCGGGGTCGCGCAGCGCGAGCAACCTTCGCTCACAGGTGCCCCGGATGCGCGTGCAGCGCGTGCAGCGCGTGCAGCGCGACCACGATCGCGGCCACCACGGCGAGCCCACCGAGGATCGCGAACACGATCTTCCACGGCGACAGCGGCACCTTGCCGGCGATCCGACCGGTCTGGCCGTTGATCAGCACGCGCAGCGGATCCTTGTCGTCGCGGTAGCGGACGGCGAACACCCAGACCGGAACGAGCACGGGGTCGAGAGACTCCCAGCTCACCGCGGTCTTGTAGGTCAGATCCGAGTACGAATCGCCGGGCATGAACCGGCCGAGCTTCGCGGCGATCTGATCGAGCGCCTCGCTGCGCGACAGCTTCACGCAGTCGTCCTTCGCGCGCGAATACTCCTCGGTGATCCAGCCGGAGATCAGCGGAGCCGCGAACCGACGCATCTGCTTCAGATCGAACGGCTCGATCCGCTCGAGCTCGCTATTGCCGAGCCCGGCCGACGCCGTGACGATCACGTCGCTGACGTAGCCGATGTGCTCGCCGGCGAGCGCGCGGTATTCGGTGCGCGTCACGGTTCGGGTCGCGGTCGTCGACTTGCCCTGCGAGTCGGTCGTCGTGTAGGTCTCGGTCTCGGTGTAGTTCTCACCGATCTGCGCGGTGTAGTCGGTCCGCGCGACCGCGCTGTACAAGTACGCCGGTACGTACACGCCGCGAAGATCCTCGACCTTGGCACCGCGCAGCGCTCGATCCGCGAACATCGAGCGGCTGCCGAGCCAGCGGTCGAGCGCACGCCGCGCGACCGCGGCATCGCCGACGAACGTCACGACGAACTGTGGGTCGGGGAGGCCCGGTGTCGGTGGGCGCTCGACGAAGTTCGGGCTATCGCAGTACGGGCAGCACTGCGTGCGCACGCCGTCGAAGGCGAGGGTGGCTCCGCACTGGCCGCAGGCGAAGACCGATCCCTGCGGCTGCGCAGCGGCACCCTGTACAGCCATGCCTGAACCTACCAGTTGGCTGCCACTCCCGTGGTGTTGCAGCCGTTTTTTGGACTCGCGGAGCCCGACGGGCGATCATTTCTTTTTCGGGGAACAGACGTCGCCGCGTCGACGTTTTCACAGTAACGGAGAAGTTCATGCTCGCTGTTATCGGAAACATGATCGCCGGGCTCGGGGTTGTCAGTCTGTTCGCCGCCACGTTACGGCTGACCAAGCCCATCAAGTAGTAGACTGGATCGGTGGCCACCACCGTCCTGCCACGCGTCGCGCGACCTCCCGAAGTGGCAGAGCTCACGCCCGCGGACACGAACGCTCTGCGCTTGTTGTTGCGCGGCGATTCCGTGATCGATTGGCACCGGCTGTCGTTCGACGATCACAGCGAGGTCGACCGGTTCCTTCGGCTCAACGAGTTCGATCCCGAATCCGATGAAGAGATCGAGCGGCTCGAAGAGCTGCGCGCGGATGCCGTCGACTATCTCGGCCGTGCCTTCGGGATGACGCTGTCCGAAGAGGTCGCCGACGAGCTCGCCGCGCGCGATCTGTTCCTGGTCGCGTCGCACGATGGTCCGCAGCAGAAGCTCGCGTGCGTCGTGTTGAAGGTGATGCACATCCTGCATCACATCGCGGGGCGCGCCGCGCTCGTCAAGATGTCGGTCTCCGACGAAGTGATCTTTCGCGAGATCGAGCTCAAGGTGATGCAGGTCGTCGAGCAATTGCGCGCGGCGGGCGCACCGATCGCCGAGTTCGAGTGGAGTCGCAAGCCGCTCGATTCGCAGATCACCAAGCTGCTCGCGAAGCGCTCGACCTTGGCCGCGAGCATCTACGACAAGCTGCGGTTTCGGTTGATCGTGCCGCACGACTCGGACCTCGTGCCGATGTTGGCGACGCTGGTCCGCAACCTGGTGCCGTTCAACTACGTCGTGCCGGGCGAGTCGGTGAATCAGCTCGTCGATCTGCGGCGCACGCTCGCGGCGACCAATCCGCGCGCGCCGACGGCGATGCCGTTCAACGAGTTCTCGGGCCCCGAATATCGGATCATCAACTTCGTCGCGGATCTGCCGTTGCGTGTCGAGCGCTTGCTGTCGCGTGCGGAGATTCCGCCGGATCTGTGTCACGTCGTGTTCGTGCTGACCGAGTTTCAGATCTGCGACAAGGCGACGGCGATTCGCAACGAGTCGGGAGCCTCGAGTCACGAGGCCTACAAGCAGCGCCAGCACGAGCGCGTGCGAGAACGCCTGTTCCGCGAAGATGATCCGGTCAAAGAGGACTAGCTCCCATCGGATGTAGGCGTTCGTCGGAGGGGTCTTCGCGCCGAGGACCGGAGGTAACGCGAGGTCGGTTGTCCCCAGCGCGGCGACCTGCGAGGTGCGCGGATTCGGCGGTTTCTGGAGGCATGACCGGTGCACTAGGTAGGTGCGTGTTCCCGGTTCCCCCTACTCGACCTCTCGGTGCGGAGCTCGCCGCCGGCGACCGCGTGGGAATCTTCCGGATCGTGAGACGGATCGCACCTAACTACTACGATGCCGAAGACGCGGTGACGCACCGGCGAGTCACGGTCGAGATCGGCGATCGCGATGACACCCGGCTCGTCGACGTGCGCTACGTGCGCGCGCAATCGATCCTCGATCCTCTCTCGCATCCCGCGATCGCGCGGATCCTGGATCACGGCGCACTGCCCGACGATCGACCGTGGATGGTCTCGCAGCGTCCGCACGGCGCGACGCTGTCGGAGCTGTTCGGTGCGGGACGGCTGACCCACAGTGAAGCCGAGGCGCTGGTCCGCGGAGTCGCCGCGGTGCTCGCCTACGTCCACGCGCACGAGATCGTGCACGGGAATCTACGGCCGCATCAGATCGTCGTCGTCGATGACGATCCAGAGGCGATGGTGCCGGTGTCGGTCGGCGGGTGGGCATCGCTGCGCTCGCCGGGGATCCCGGCGTTCGGTGATCCGCCTGGAGTCAGCGTGTATGTCGCGCCGGAGCACGCGGTCGGTCCGATCGATCAACGAGCCGATCTCTACACGCTCGGCGCGATCGCGTATCGCGGGCTCACGGGCGTGTTCCCCGACGTCGCCCGCGACCTGGTCGATGGTCGAGACCTGCTCGGGTCGCTGGTCAACGAGATGCTGTCCGCCGATCCACGCGATCGGCCGACGGCATCGCAGATCTGCGGCCAGTTGATCGACGAACTCCCGACGGCGCGGCGCGCGCCGGTGTCCCTGTCGGCGTGACAGCTCTGATCGCTTACGCTTACGGACTCAGCTCGAACTAGTGACGGTCGTCGAACAGGCCGTCGTCTTTCGGCTTGTTTGCCGTCGATTTTGCCGTCGATTTTGCCGTCGATTTTGTCGTCGTCTTGGGCGTCGACTTGGGGTCGGTCCTCGGCGTCGTCTTCACGACGGCCTTCGTCGTCTCGGTCTTGGTCGCCGGCTTGGTCGCGTCGGCCTTGGTCGCGTCGGCCTTGGTCGCGTCGGTCTTGGTCGCGACCTTCGTCGCATCGACCTTGGTCGCGTCGACCTTGGTCGCGTCCGGCACATCGCTCTTGACCCCGGTGCCCATCGCGGCGCCGAGGTCGGGCTTCACATCCGCGACGGGCGTAGGGGGCGTCGCCGGAGCGGCGGCCTTGACCGGCACCGGATCGGGCTTGTCGTTCGACATCGTCGCTTCGAGCGGATTCGGCGTGCCGACGTGGCTGATCTCGCTCTTGCCCATGTTGTTCGCGATCACGAAGCCACCGGCACCGGCGGCGACGATCAGCGTCGCGACACCCGCGATCACGAGGCTGCGATTGCTGCGCGTGACCTTCGTCCCCATCTGCCCGGCCGCACCACCGACGCTCGAGCCACCGGTGCGGTTCCAGCTGTGCGGCGTGAGCGCGGGCGCGGGCGTCAGGCCCATCCCACCGGAGCCGACCGAGACCGACGACAGCGAGAGGTTGCTGTTGCGCGCGTTGCCGCTGAGGATCCGCGTCGAGCGCTCGGCCGATTGCTGCGCGCTCAGCGGATCGGAGGCGTACGGCGCGATCATGCGCGCGAGCTCGCCGACGGTCTGGATCCGATTCTTGGGATCTTTCTCGAGGCAGCGCATCACGATCGAGTCGAGGCCGGCGGGCAGCGCGACGTGGAGCGGTGACGGCGGCTCCATGCCGACCTTCATCACGAGCTCGGCGTAGGTCTCGGCCTCGAACGGCGGACGACCGGCGAGCATCTGGTACATGACAACGCCCATCGACCAGATATCGCTGCGCGGATCGGTGGAGCGCGCGGTGCGCATCTGCTCGGGCGCCATGTACGTCGGCGTGCCGACGACGGTCTGCGTACCGGTGAGCTCGGTCAGCTCCGCCGGCGTCTTGGAGATCCCGAAGTCGAGGATCTTGAGGAGGTTCGAGCCATCGGGACGGCGGGTGATGAAGAAGTTCGACGGCTTGATATCGCGATGGATGATGCCGACCGAGTGCGCCTCGGAGAGGCCCTCGCACGCCTGCAGGATCAGATCGACGACCGGCTGCGCCATCTGCGGTCCGTGATGACGCAGGATCTGGTTGAGATCGAAGCCCTCGAGGAACTCCATCACGATGAACGGCGTGTTGTCGGCCATCGTGCCGACATCGATCACGCGCGCGATGTGCTCGCTGCGCAGCTTGACGGTCGACTGAGCCTCGCGCAGGAAGCGAGCGACGGTCGACTCGCTCTCGACCATCTGCGGCAGCAGGATCTTGATCGCGACCGGCTGCTGCAGGTAGAGGTGGTTCGCCTTGACGACGCGTCCCATCCCACCGACGCCGATCACGGCTTCGATGCGGTACTTACCGGCGAGGATGTCCCCGGGTGTCCCTGGACTGGCAGCTGCGACCACGACGCCCTAAGTGTAGCAGGGGCGGGTCGGGGATCGCCGAAAAGCTACGCTCAGATAAACGTGAGCCAGTGGTCGTGCTTGGCGTCGCTGCCTTTGACCACCGAGAAGAACGACTCCTGGAGCCGGCGCGTGATCGGGCCCGCTTCGCCACGGCCGACTCGGCGGTGGTCGATCTCGCGAACGGGCGTGATCTCGGCCGCGGTGCCCGTCAGGAACACCTCGTCCGCGACGTAGAGCTCGTCACGCGCGATCGCCTCTTCACGGACCTCGACGCCCTGCTCGCGCAGCAGTTGGATCGTGGTGTCGCGCGTGATGCCGGCGAGGATCGCGGCCGAGGTCGGCGGCGTCCGGACGACACCGTTCTTCGAGATGAAGATGTTCTCGCCCGTGCCTTCGGCGATGTAGCCCTGCGGATCACACATCAGCGCTTCTTCGAAGCCGCTCTTCGCGGCCATGCGCTTCGCGAGCACCGACGTGACGTACTGACCGCAGATCTTGCCCTTGTTCATGATCGAGTTCGAGTTCCCGCGCGTGAACCCGGAGACCATGCACTTGATGCCTTTCTTCAGGCCCTCGTCACCGAGGTAGCTGCCCCACTCGTAGCAAGCGACCATCGAACGCACCGGCGGATCGAACGAGCCGAGTCCGAGCGCGCCGTAGCCGAGATACACGAGCGGCCGCAGATAACACGACGTCATCTTGTTGGTCTTCACGATATCGATGCAGGCCTGCATCAATTGTTCGCGCGTGTACGTGCATTCCATCGTGCAGATCTGGCAGCTATCGAGCAGCCGATCGATGTGCTCGCGCAGCCGGAAGATCTGCGTCTTGCCGTCGGCCCGTTGGTAAGCACGGATGCCCTCGAACGCGCCGACGCCGTAGTGCATCGTGTGGGCGAGCACGTGCTCTTGAGCGCTGTCCCACGGGAGCATCTGCCCGTCGAGCCAGATCACGTCGACCTTCTTCATGGCCATGAAGCTTCGTACCAACCCAGCGTTGGGATCACAAGCGCTTCGCCCGAAGCAACAGTGACGCGCTGCGGCTGCGCACGCAGCTACGCACCGAGAACGAACGCGTACGCGGCGCGAATCGCGCGACGTCGGCGTGTGACGTGCGTGAGCTCGAGCTGCGAGCGCGTGGCTGCGAGCGTCGCGATCGATGAATCGATGAATCGATGGATCGCGTGCGCGAAGAATTCGATCGCTCGCGAGCGCTTGATCTCGTCCGCTCGTCACGCGCTCACGGCCGATCCCCGCGTCCACCGCGTCGCGAAGGAAGGGTGTCGCCACCGCCGCGATCCGGCCCTTGGGGCGACGAAAGATCGTCGGGGGCCTGGAGCGCGATCTGAGGGGGGCGCCGCCCAAGCTGGTGAGATTCAGGCCGCTTTGGGGCTACCAGATCGGCGGGGGCTGTCACTGCCCAGCCCGATGGCTTGACAGTTGCCCGGGACCGCATTACCCAAAGCCTTGAAAATTCTCGACGATGCGTGATCTCTACGAAGTACTCGGGGTCGAAAAGGGTGCGAACCAGGCCGATCTGAAGAAGGCTTATCGCAAGCTCGCGCAGGAATTTCATCCGGACAAGAACCCCGATGACAAAGCCGCCGAGGAGAAGTTCAAGGAGTGCGCGAACGCGTACCAGATCCTCTCCGATGACGATCAACGCGCCGCCTACGATCGCTACGGCTTCGACGGCCTGCGTGGACGTGGCGCCGGTGGTCCGCAGAACGTCGAGGACATCTTCTCCGCGTTCGGCGATCTGTTCGGCGATTTCTTCGGCGGTCGTGGTGGCGGTGGTCGCCGGCAGCCGCGTGGCGCCGACCTCCGCGTCGACCTCGAGCTCGAGTTTCCCGAGGCCGTGTGGGGCGTCACCAAAGAGGTCAAGGTCTCGCGCGATATCGCGTGCGTGACCTGTCACGGCAACGGCGCAGCCGTCGGCACCAAGCCCGAGGTCTGCAAGGCGTGCCAGGGCAAGGGCCAGGTCGTCCATGCGCAGGGCTTCTTCATGGTCCAGTCGACGTGCCCGCAGTGCCGTGGCGCGGGCACGCAGATCAAAGAGCCGTGCGCCGACTGTCGCGGTCGCGGTGTGCAACCCGAGACGTCGACGCTGTCGGTCACGGTGCCCGCGGGCGTCGACGATGGCCAGACGCTTCGCCTCGCCGGCAAGGGCGAGACCGCGCCGGGCGGCACCACCGGTCACTTGTATGTCGTGCTCCACGTCCAGGGCGACGAACGGTTCAAGCGCGACGGCGAGGACGTCGTCACCGAGGTGCCGATCAGCTTCGTCAAGGCGGCGCTCGGCGGCGAGGTCGAGATCTATACGCTCGAAGAGAAGGTCACCGCCTCGTCGACGATCGAGCTCAAGCCGGGCACGCAACCGGGCGACGTCGTCGTCCGCCGCGGCCAAGGCATCCCGCGGATCGGCCACGGCGGTCGCGGCGATCAGGTGATCCAGTGGAAGGTCGAGATTCCGAAGAAGCTATCGGCGCGCCAGCAAGAGCTGCTGCGCGAGCTCGCGACCGATCTCGGTGAAGACGTCAAGGCCGAGAAGCGCGGCCTGTTCGGTCGCAAGAAGTAATCAGCGCGGGATCATCAGCTTGATCTCGACGCGGCGGTTCGCGAGCCGACCCTTGGCCGTACCGTTGTCGGCGACCGGGTCTTCGGCGCCGACGCCGTCGACGACGATCCGGCCCGACGGGACACCGGCGGACACCAGGGCCTGACGGACCGCTTCGGCGCGACCGTGCGCGAGCTGGGTCGCGATCGATTCGAGATCGGGAGGCGGCTGGCCGGGCTCGGGCGTCGCGAACGCTTTGGCCTCGCGATCGTCGGTGTGGCCGATCAGCACGACCTTGATCGACGGGTGGTCGCTCATGATCTTCGCGATGTTCGCGATCGACTTCTGCGCGGAGTCGCGCACCGCGGTCTCGCCGTCGGCGTAGATCAGGCCTTCGATCGTGCCCTTCAGCGCCTCGACATCGGGCGGCACGGTGTCGGGACAGCCGTCATCGTCCTCGAACCCGTTCATGGTCTCGGGTTGCATCGGGCACTTGTCGGCGATGTCGAGGACGTGATCGCCGTCGTTGTCGATGTCGGGACAGCCGTCCTCGTCTTCGAAGCCATCGAAGTCTTCTGCTCGATCCGGACACTTGTCTTTGTCGTCGGGGATGCCGTCGCCATCGCGATCGGAAGGCAACGCGCCGACCGGCACCTCGGTCACCGGCTTCGCATGCTTCTCGCCGATATGGATGTCGATGCCGATGTTGACCTCGCCCTCGTAGCCGAGGAGCGGTGGGTTCTCACCGGGGATGATCGCGAAGCGCGCATCGGCGCGGAACGCGAAGCCCTTGTCGGTGTTGATCCGCAGGCCGGCGCCGACGTAGCCCTCGCCGATCACGCCGGAGTTGAGCGTCGCGCGCTTCGACGACAGCGCGACCGGCGCGCCACCACCGACGACGACGAACGGCTGCACGCGGCGGCCGGGCATCAGCTCGAAGCGGACCTGGACGCGAGGATCGAGCCAGAAGATGTCGGCCTGGATCGCATCCATCGGCGTGGTCGACTTGGTCGACGAGAACGCGAACTCGAACTCGGGGAAGATCCAGTTGACGCCGAACTGCTTCGCGACGCGCGCACCGAACGCGACGCCGTTCTCGAGCATCGGGTGCGCTTGTTCGCCGTCGATGTAGCCGAGCGCCGAGTGCTGGCTGAACAGGCGCGGGCCTAGGAACGCGCCGACCTGGGTCGGATCAGCAGCCGCGACTGCAGGTGCGAGGAGGACGAGGAGCGCGGCTGAGCCACGAAGCATCGGTCACATCATATCGGCATTACATGCCGCTTACACGCCACCGGGTGCCCACGTGACACAATCCGAGCGTGCGGATCTTGGTGGTCGAAGATGAACCGAGCCTGCGCGAGGGCATTTCGGACCTCCTGCGCGGCGACGGCCACACGATCACCGCGGTCGGCGACGGGATCGCGGGTGTCGAAACCGGCACCCATGACGTCTTCGATCTCGTGGTGCTCGATCTGATGTTGCCGCGGCTCGACGGGATCGAAGTGTGTCGGCGGTTGCGTGCCGCGCGGCCCGGCCTGCCGATCCTGATGCTGACCGCGCGTGGTTCCGAGGACGACAAGGTGCGCGGCCTCGGCGAAGGCGCTGACGATTACGTGACCAAGCCGTTCTCGGCGCGGGAGCTCCTGGCGCGCGTACGGGCACTCGGGCGGCGTGCGCCGGTCGCCGAGTCGCTCGACGAGGTTCAGGTCGACGGCGCGGTGATCGATCTCGCGCGCATGGTCGTGGTGCGCGGCGAGCACCACACCGCGCTGACGCCGCGCGAGGTCGGCATCGTACGCTGGCTGTACCGCCATCAAGATCGCGTGGTGACGCGCGCCGAGTTGCTCGAGCAGGTGTTCGGTCAGCGCGGCGATCTGCAGACCCGCGCGGTCGACATGGCGATCGCGGTGCTGCGCAAGAAGCTCGAGCGCGATCCGGGGAAGCCGGAGCTGATCGTCTCGGTGAAAGGCGCGGGGTACGCGTGGCGGCTCGAGCGCTAGGCGGCGCGCGCCGGGTCGTGATCGCCGCCGCGTTGATGGCGGTCGTGCTCGTCGCGTTGCTCGGCGCGTGGTTCGCGACCGGGTGGCACGACGTGCGTGCGCAAGAGACCGCGATCGAAGATGCGCCGGTCGTTGCCGCGTCCGCGCGCGCCGGTGAGCTCGCACGCGAGCTGCGGGGCGAGCTCGATCAGCTCGTCGAGCGGGAGGCGGCGCGCCCGTACTTTCACTACCAGAACCTGTTCCACGATCCGCGCGCGGGCGGCGAGGGCGTGACGCCATCACCGCTCGCGAGTGGACCGGCGGATCCGCTGATCCTCGGCTACTTCCAGATCGATCAGCACGCGCAGGTCACGACGCCGTCGCTCAACGATCAGTTTCCGCAGCTCAGCGAGACCGTGCACCTCGTCGAGCATCGCGCGTTTCGCGAAGCGGTCGCGCAGCACCTCGCGCAGGTGCTCGCGCCGCCCCACGGCACGTTGATCGTCGCGGTCGAGCCCAAGCCGCAGCCGGTGCATCACCCGCGGCCGCCGATCGTGGTCCCGCCTCCGGGCGCCGGCGGCGCGGCGAACGTAACCGGCGCGATCGACCCGACGAACGCGACGCAGACGTTTCAGATCGACACCAGCGCGTACGTGCAGAACACCAACGCGAACGCGGTGTACTCGCGTCAATCGAACGTCGCGAACGAGACGGTCGTCACCCCGGGCGCCGGTGTGAGTTCCGCCGAGGTGGCGGCACCGCCGATCGCGCCGCCACCACCGAAACCGATTCCGCCGAGGCCGCCGCCGGCGAAGCCTCCGGCGCCGATCACGATCACGGTGTCGTCGCTCGAGTGGCACACGCTGCCGTTCAGCGGTGGCACGTCGCTGGTCGCGGTGCGCGAAGTGCAGACCCCCGACGGCAACCTCGCGCAGGGCTTCGTCGTCGATCGCGCCGCACTCACGAGCTGGCTCGCGAACCATGCGGGCGACCTCGTCGCACAGCTCCATCCGCGGGCGGCGAACACGAGCGCGCCGAGCGCCGAGCTCGTGCCGGGATGGGAGCTCACGATCGAGCCGAATCCCCGGGAGCTCGCGACTTCGGTGACCGATGCGGCGAAGGTCGCGACGACGTTCGTCGTGCGGTTCGTGATCGTCGGCGCGATCGCGTTGCTCGCCGCGCTGCTCGTCGTGTGGTTGGTCGCCCGCGCCGAGCGCTACGCGCGCGAGCGCAGTCAGTTCGCCGCCGCCGCCGCGCACGAGCTGCGCACGCCGCTCGCCGGCCTCCAGCTCTACGGCGATATGCTCGCCGATGGCCTCGGCGATCCGACGAAGCTGCGCGACTACGCGCGGCGGATGAGCGAGGAGGCGTCGCGGCTCGGGCGCGTCGTCTCGAACGTGCTCGGGTTCTCGCAGCTCGAGCGCGGCAACCTCAGCATCGATCCGAAGCTCGGCAACGTCGCAGACGCGCTGCGCGAGCTCGCCGAGCACGTCCAGCCGGCGTTCGATCGCGCGGGCGTGGCGATCGATCTCGACGTGCCTCCGACGCTCGACGCGCGGTTCGATCGCGATGCGCTCGCGCGGATCGTCGGCAACCTGCTCGACAACGCCGAGAAGTACACGCGCGACGCCGAGGATCGAACGATCCGGCTGTCGGCGCAGCGCGTCGGCGATCGGGTCGAGATCACCGTGCGCGACCACGGTGCCGGCATCGCGAACCCGGCGAAGCTGTTCCAGGTGTTCGCGCGCGGCGTCGCGACGGATGGTCCCGCGGGTCTGGGGCTGGGCCTCGCGTTGTCGCGCTCGCTCGCCGAAGCGATGGGCGGCGAGTTGGTGTTCCGCGTGCCCGAGGGGCGAGGCGCGATGTTCGTCGTCGCGTTAGCGATGACTACTTGAAGCTGTTCTTCCACTCGCGGCGGCGCGCGAACTCGGCCGCGTCGTCGGCGCGGATGAACGGATTGGTCGCACGCTCGGCGGCGATCGTGCTCGGTGTCGACGGCGTCTTCAGCGCGCTCTGCGCGACTTTGACCGCGCCGTTGTCGGGCTCGGCCGCCGCCGCGAACGCGAGGTTCGCCGCGGTGTACTCGTGGCCAAAGAATACCTCGGTGCGATCCGGAAGCTGCGCGAGCTTCCGCAGCGCCGCGTAGAACATCTCGGGGGTGCCTTCGAACATCCGGCCGCAGCCCGCCGCGAACAGCGTGTCGCCGGTGAACACCGACCCGCGACCGAGTGGATGATGTTCGAAGTAGAAGCTGATCGCCCCGAGCGTGTGGCCCGGGTTGTGGATCACACGCGCCGACACGTTGCCGAGCGAGACCGTGTCGTGCTCCTCGACGAGGCGCGTGACGCAACGGCGAGTCTCTTGCTCGAGCTTGGCTGCATCGATCTTGCTGATCACGACCGCGATCCCGGGATGCGCGTCGACGAGCTTCGCGACGCCGCCGACGTGATCCCAGTGATGGTGCGTCAACCAGATCGCCGCGAGCGCGACGCCTTCTTTTCGTAACATCTCTTCGATCGGCTCGGCCTCGGAGGGATCGACGACCGCGGCGTTGCCGCCATCGATGATCAGATAGGCGAAGTTGTCGGACAGGCAGGGGATGACGACGACGCGCATGGTCGGAGGATGGCGTATGGTCGCGCCCATGTCGATGACTGCGATGGTGTTGCGGGAGCATGGTGGCCCCGAGGTCATGCAGCTCGAGCAACTTCCGATTCCGGACCCCGGCCCGGGCGAGGTTCGCGTGCGCATCCGCGCGGTCGCGGTCAATCACCTCGATCTCTGGGTGAGGCGCGGTGGCCCGGCGTTCAAGCTCGAGTATCCGCATCGCCTCGGCAGCGATGTCGCCGGCGAGGTCGATGCGATCGGCCCGGGCACGCAGGCGGTGGTGGGGACGAAGGTCGTCGTGCAACCGGGCGTGTCGTGCATGCGCTGCGCGCAGTGCCTCTCGGGCCACGACAACCTGTGCCGGTTCTACAAGATCCTCGGCGAGAACACGCAGGGCGCGTACGCGCAGTACATCGTCGTGCCCGAGGTCAACCTCGCGCCGTATCCCGAGCGCTTGACGATGCCGGAGGCGGCCGCGTCGATCCTGTCGTTCCTCACGGCGTGGCAGATGGTCGTCCGCAAGGCACAGGTCGCGCCCGGCGACATCGTGCTCGTGCAAGGCGCGGGCTCCGGGGTCGGCGTCGCCGCGATCCAGATCTGCAAGCTCTACGGGGCGCGGATCGTCGCGACAGCGAGTACGCCGGACAAGCTCGCGCGCGCGAAGGCGCTCGGCGCCGACGAGGTGATCGACTACACCAAGCAAGACTTCGTCGCGGAGTGCAAGCGGCTGACCGGCAAGCGCGGCGTCGACGTGGTGATCGAGCACGTCGGCGGCGAGGTGTTCGCGAATTCGATCCGCGCCACGCGCAACGGCGGCCGGATCGTGACGTGCGGTGCGACCGCCGGGTTTCATCCCGCGATCGATCTGCGCCACATCTTCTTTCGTCAGATCGAGGTCCTCGGCTCGACGATGGGTGCCAAGGCCGACCTCCTCGCCGTGCTCGGCCACGTCGCGGCGGGCCGGCTGTCGCCGGTCGTCCACGCGGTGCTGCCGCTCGCGCGCGCGGCCGAAGCGCATCGCATGCTCGAGGACCGCGCGGCGTTCGGAAAGGTCGTGCTCGAGCCATGACCAAGATCCTCGAGCTCGCCGGGCTCGGTAAAGACTACGGCGACCGCACCGCGGTGAAGGCGCTCGACCTCGTCGTCGAGAAGGGCGAGATCCTCGGGCTGCTCGGGCCCAACGGCGCGGGCAAGACCACGACGATCTCGATGGCGTGCGGCGTCGTCACGCCGACCCGCGGGCGCGTCACGATCGACGGCATCGACCTCGCGAAGTCACCGCGCACCGCGAAGGCGAAGATCGGCCTCGTGCCGCAGGACATCGCACTCTACGAAGAGCTGTCGGCGACGCAGAACCTCTTGTACTTCGCCGCGCTGTACGGCATTCGTGGCCAGCAGGCGCGCGACAGCCTGAAGTGGGCGCTCGATGTCGTCGGCCTCGCCGATCGTGCGAGCGATGTCGTGAAGACGTACTCCGGCGGCATGCAGCGCCGGCTCAACATCGCCGCGGGGCTCGTGCACAAACCGGAGTTGCTGATCCTCGACGAGCCGACGGTCGGCGTCGATCCGCAGAGCCGCAACCACATCTTCGAAACGGTGCGCACGTTGCGCGCGAGTGGAATGACCGTGATCTACACCAGCCACTACATGGAAGAGGTCGAGGTGTTGTGCGATCGCGTCGCGATCGTCGACGACGGCGAGATCGTCGCGCTCGGCACGATCCCCGAGGTCGTCGCGAAGTTCGCGGGCAAGGGGGTCGCGCTCGAGATCGTCGGCGACCTCGAAGCCGCGGCGGTGCTGGTGCGCCCGCACGGGGCGGTGACGCTCGAAGCCAAGAACGTGCTGCGCGTCGAGCCGGCCGGCGCGCTCGCGCCGGTGATCGCCGCGCTCGAGGGCGGCGACTTCAAGATCGCGCGGATCGAATCGCGCGAGGCCAGCCTCGAGACCGCGTTCCTCGCGCTCACCGGTCGCGCGCTGCGAGACGTCGCGTGATCGGCGCATCGATCCTCAAGGAGGTCTGGCTGCTGCTGCGTGATCGCGGCCGGTTGATCTCGCTGTTCGCGTTGCCGGTCGCGTTCATGGTCGTGTTCGGCTCGATGTTCAAGTTCGGCCCCGACAAGGCCGAGCCGCGCGTGGTCGGCATCTGGCACGTCGCCGATGATCCGCGCGGCGTCACGATCGAGAACGGCCTGGCCGAGACGCCGGGCTTCATCGCGAAGCCGTTCCCGACGGCGGACGCGTTGCGCGCCGCGGTCGCGCACGCGGAGGTCGCCGCCGGCCTGATCGTCCCCGCCGACTTCGATCCGATCCACGGCAAGCCGATCGAGCTGTCGATCGATCAGGGAGCGTCGCTGCAGTTCGTCGGGCCGATGCAGGGCGCGCTGATCGGGATCGTGATGCGCGCACTGTCACCGGCGGCGCCGCGCGACCTGCCGCCGTTCGTCGTGCCGGCGACGCCGCCTGGCCTCGCGCACCCGCTCGAGAGCGTCTCGGCGTTCCAGGTCACGGTGCCGGGCAACGCGGTGTTGTTCGGCTTCTTCATCTCGATGGCGGTCGCGATCACGTTCGCGCACGAGCGCCACACCGGCGTGTGGAAGCGCATGCTCGCCGCGCCGGTGCCGCGCTGGGAGACCCTGGTCGGCAAGCTCGTGCCGTACTTCTTGATCGCGCTCGTGCAGCTCGGCTTTCTGTTCGGCCTCGGCGCCGGCGTGTTCGGCATGCAGATCGCCGGCAGTCTCGCGGCGCTCGTGCTGCTGTCGTGTGCGCTCGCGCTGTGCGCGGTGACGTTTGGCCTGCTGGTGTCGTCGTTCGGCGGCACCGAGCGGCAGATCGGCAGCACGGTGCCGGTGCTCATCCTCGTGATGGGCCTGCTCGGTGGCTGCATGTTTCCGCGGATGTTCATGCCCGCGTTCATGAAGCAGATCGGCAACGCGGTGCCGCAGTCGTGGGCGCTCGACGGCTACTACGCCGTGTTGGTCCGCCAGGGCACCGGGATCGCGGAGATCGCACCACAGCTCGCCGCGCTGTTCGCGTTCGCGGCCGGCTTCACGCTGCTCGGCCTGTGGCGGTTCCGGTTCGAGAAGTAGCTACTCGGCGAGGAGCGCGGCGTCGCTCGCGATGAAGTACTCGTGGAGGACGCCGGCGATCGCCGTGGTGTCGCGCACGTTCGCGTAGATCCAGCCGTCGCTGCGGAAGTGCGGCATCAGCGCGTACTGGCCGGGCTTCATGTTCGTGATCCGCTGGGTGACGCCGGTCGCGAGATCCATCAGGTAGATGTTCGCGGCGCCCTTCGTCAGGTACAGCGCGAAGCTCGGATCGTTCGAGCCGGTGTAGCCCAGCTCGACCGCGTCGTCGGCGGTGACGTAGTGGTGGTAGACGATCCAGCGCTCGTCGTACGAGAACGCGACCTTGCCACCCGACATGCAGTAGCGCGCGATCTCCGGCGTCTCGACGGAGAAGCCCGAGGCACCGTGGTCGACCGCGTGGACCTCGTGCAGCACGTAGCCGAGCTGCTTGCTGTTCGGGCCCGAGATCCGCGTGAGCTCGAGCGTCGCCGACGGCGACAGCACCGAGTCGCCCTCGAACGCCTGCGGGACCCTGACCTGCGTGCCGTGGACGTAGCTGGAGCCGTCGAACACGAACGGATTGAAGTACGCCGAGGCCTGCGCGTCGAACTGGGTGTACGGCTGGCGCAGCGTGGCCTGGTGACCACCGTCGTCGGAGACGAACTGGCTATCGATCGTGAAGTAGTCGCCACCGTCGAGCGCCTTGCCGACGTGCTGATAGAGCCCGATATCGGGCTCGTTCGTGCAGCCCGGCTCGGTCATCGACACCGAGCTCGGGTTCGAGGTCAGCACGCTGATCGGGCACATGTTGTTGGTGCCGGCCTGGAACACGAAGCCGCTGCCGTCGGGGAAGAACCCCGGATCGTAGAGCGCCGCGACGCTGACCTGCGCCGCCGAGCGCTGTAGATCGAGGATCATCGACGAGTGCGTGGCGGACACGCCGTGCCCGATGAAACGACCGTCCGGCGACGACCGCGTCCAGTACGCCGAGCGATACGTGACGTCGTCGAGGATGCGCCAGGTGCCGTGCGTCGCGACGTCCCAGGTCGTGCCGTAGGTCTTCGTCGACGCGAGCGCTTGGTTGGTCAGGCACTGCTTCGGATCGGCCGCGCCCGCGCAGTCGAACATCATCATGTTGTTGTCGCGGTTGACCGCGCGCCAGCCGGTGGTCGCGAGCGCCGCGGTGTGCGCCGCTACATCCGACGAGATGCCGGGCGTGCACGTCGTGGGCTCGGGATCCTGCGGCAGGAACGCGTTGATCTGCGGCAAGCCGCGCGTGAACCACTCGGCGACGATGTCGAACTGCGACTGGGTGAGCGGCGTGACGGTGTCGCCGTGCGGCATCGCGGCTTCGGTGATGAACAGCGCCTGCTGCGTCGCCGCATCGTCGCCGTACGCTCTCCAGAACGTGTAGTCGAACCACGGCAGGCGCGCCGCGGTCGCGAAGATGCCGAGGTTCTGCGGCATGAAGTCCGACGTCGCGACCTCGGGCATCGCGCGCAGACAGTTGATCATCCCGAGGGCCGACTCCCGCGTCTGCACCTGCAGATCGGTGAGGCACGTCGACATCGCGGTCTCGCCGAGCGCGCGCCAGTACGCGAGGTGCTGGCGGGTCATGCCGTGGCACGAGTTGCACGACGTGGTCGAGGCACTCGGGACCTCGGCGCCGAGGATCTGCATCGCCTGGAGTGCGAGTTGATCGTCCGGCAAGCTCACCGGGTTGCGAAACACCGGCAGCGCGGGCGCATCGATCGGCGCATCGCTGAACGCGCTGTCGATGCTCGCGTCGCTCGAGCTACCGTGCCCACCGCCACATGCAGCCAGCGCCACTCCGATCAGCCATGTGCGTTTGATCACCGGGGCACTTTGCGCCACTTCCCACGGGCGAGGCAAATCGGGCACATTCATCGCCTAACCAACTGTAAGCTGCCGTTCGCTAAGGAGCCTTTGCAATGATGACACGCACGCTCGTTCTCGTTTTCGGTCTCGCCGTCGCTTCGTCGGCATGTGTCGCCAGTGGCCAGGCCACGATGGGCGTCGAGACCACTCCAGTCGTTTATCAAGATCCGCCGCCTCCCCACGTCGAGACGTTCGCGGCACGCCCGGGCTTCGTGTTCGTCAAGGGGCGGTGGAATTGGCAGAACGGTCAGTGGGCGTGGGCCGACGGGCACTGGGAGCGCGAGCGCTCGGGCTACGCGTGGAACGACGGTCGCTGGGAGCGGCACGGAAATCGCTCGGAGTGGATCGAGGGCACGTGGACCGTGTCGTCGGGGCCGCCGGCGACGGCACAGGGTGGCGTGACCGTGACGAACGAACCGCCGCGCTACCAACCGCCGCGCAACGAGCCGCCGCGCAACGAACCGCCGCCGGTGGCGCAAGGTGGCGTGACGGTGTCGTCGTCGGAGTATCCGAACGCGGCGCCGCCGCCGTTGCGCACCGAGAATCAGGCTGCGCGCGCCGGGTTCGTGTGGGTCAGCGGGCGCTGGGATTGGAAGGCCGGCAACTGGGCGTGGGTCGATGGCCACTGGGAGCGCGAGCGCGCGAATCAAGGGTGGGTCGCCGGTCGCTGGGAGATCCAGGGCAATCGCTGGATCTGGGTCGAGGGTCGCTGGGAGAAACACGCCGCCGGTCCGGCCGTTCGCGATCACCGGTAGCGCTTACTTCGCGAGCGCGGCGAGCGTCGCGGCTGCTTCGACGCGGACCAGCCCACTCGGATCGGCGAGCGCGCCGACCAACGTCGGCGTCACGTGTCGCGCGGTGCGGTGCGCCGAGATCGCGGCGGCGCGCTGCTCGGGGGTCCGCTTCGGATCGCTCGCCAGCGCGTCGAGCGCTGCGGTCCCGCGCGGATCGCCGAGCGCGCCGAGATCCGCGGCGGCATCGACATCGGTCAGCGCCGCGGCGAACACCGCCGTCGCCCCTGCGACGTCGCCGGCATGCGCGAGCACGCGCGCGGCCGCGAGGCGGACCGCGAGCTCGGGGTCGGTGGTCGCCGTCTTCGCCGCCGCGATCGCCTCGGGTTTCGCGAGCGCGCGGGCCAGCGAGTTGACCGCGCCGGCGCGCACCGTCCACTCGGTCGAGGCGAGCGCACGCTGCACGGCCTTCGCGGCGAGCTCGGGATGCGCTTGCTGCACCGCGAGCCCGGCCTCGAGCGCGACCAACGCGTCGGGATCGTCGGCGAGCGCGACCAACGTGTCGTAGTCGGCTTGCGCCTTCGAGCTCTGCAGCACACCGACGCCCGCGAGCCGCACGACCAGCGCCTTGTCGGCGAGTGCGCGCTTCGCGACGGCGGCGATGTCGCCGAGGCCGATCTGCGCGAGCGCGGTCGCCGCAGCAGCGCGCACGTTCTCGTCGGGATCGTGCAGTCGCTTCGTGCACACGGTCACCGCGTCGGCGTCTTTGTAGTGACCGAGCCAACGCACCGCGACCGCTCGCACGCGCGGATCGCGATCGGTCGCGCCCTTCTCGATATCCGGGAGCGCGATCTTGCCGATCTTCTTCGCGACCCCCTCGAGCGCGATCCGCCGCGCTTCGGCGTTGTCGGCGTGCAGCATGTCGGCGGCGACGTGCGCCGCCTGCGCGAAGCCATGGATCACCGCGACCGAAGCGGCCGCTTGCACTCGCTCGTCCTCGTCGTTCATCGCCTGGCCGACGTCCTCGGCGAGGTCGCTGATCTCGAGCTCTTCGATCGTCGCGATCGCGCGGAGCTTGAGGATCGTCGACGGTGACGCGAGCGCTTGCGCGAGGGTTGCGGTCGACAGGTCGTGGAGCAGCTCGCGATCGTCGCCGCCGCGCTTCGCCATGTAGGCGCCGTACGCGTGCGCGATGTCCTCGGGCTTGCCGAGTGCGACCGCCGAGCGAACGCGCATGCCCCACAGCGCGGCATCGTCGGGATGATCGGCGAGCCCGTCGTCCGCTGCCTTCGCCGCCGCTTCGTACTTGCCGGCTTCGTAGAGCGAGATCGATTGCTTCGCGTTGCTGGCGCAAGCGGTCAGGGTGGCGAGGATGACGAGGAGCCGCGGCAACATGGGTGCGGACATGACACAGGCACTGTGCCTCCCATTGCAACCGCGGTTACGTCAGATCGTCACTGCGCGGTCTTCACGTTGCCGTCGCAGATTAGCTCCTGGCCGCTCTCGGCGTAGAACCCGACCGCGTCGCACATCTCGTCGGGGAACAGCAGCATCGTGCTGTTCGGGTTTTTCCAGGTGCAGCTGACATGCATCTCGTCACCCCCGTGGATCAGCATCGGCGTGGTCCAGTACTTCCAGGCCGGGTTGAACGCCTCTTCGGCTTGCCACGTCGTGTCGGTCACGAGCGGCTCCATCGTGCCGTCGGGACGCTTCGCCTCCGAGTACACGCTCACGCCATCGGCATGCATGTGGTTCGACCACATCAGTAGGCTCGTGTCCTGCGGCCACGCGCAGTACGCGTCGACGGTGTACGACGTGCTGTTCGCGGGAATCTGGAAATCGAGATAGTTGATCACCGCCATCCCGGCCGGCTTGTGATCCGCCGACGGTGCCGCCAACTTCACATCGAGCACCGACTGGACCTCTTGGACCGAGTCGGTCGCGTTGAGGTAGTGCACGTTCGCCATCAGCGCACGGCCCATCCCGTGGCGGAACACGTAGCCATCCGGGAGCTGCGCGAGCGCGCCGGTGCCCTCGCCGCCGACGCCTCCGAGATATTGCACGCTGACCATGTCGGCCGCGGTGCACTCGCGACTCGTGCCGACCGGCTCGACCTCCGCGCTCGAGTACAGCACCACGTGGTGACCGGTCACGGTCTGGTAGCCCTCGAGGTCGGCGATGTCGACCTCGTCGACCGAGGCCGCGTCGATCCATTGGCAGAGGATCAGGTCTTGGCCGGGCTGGAGCGCGTGCACCGCTGGCGTGACGTAGCGCTTGTAACCCGCGGGCACGGGCGGCGGATCGAAGCCGGGGACGAGCTGCTCGGAGCCGGAACCATCATCGTCCCCGGTCATCTCGGCCTTCGTGCAACCCGGCACCACCACAACGATCGCCACCGCGAGAATGATCAACGTGAGTCGCTTCATCGGAGCTCCTTCGGTTGCAGTCGTCGTCCTCGTAACACGCGGGTCCGCATAAACTCCCTCGCAGGAACTAAAACGTGCTGGCGGCTCGCACGATTGCGCGGGGTGTGAAGACCGGCGCGCACCAAGTGCCATGACGTCGTGTGGCTGGTTGCAAGGACGCGGGGCAGAGATGTACGAAGCCTGCGCTCGACGGTACCCCATCGTGATCTCGCGGTACCACGGGGCTCGGAACACGCGTGTTACAACGGGTTCAAGCTCGTGATCAAAGGCTTCCTCTTCGACCTCGACGGCACGCTCGTCGACTCCGAGCGCGAGACCGCCGAGGCGATGGCGCGCATGTTTCGGAAGCAGGGGATCGAGATCGAGCAATACGATCGCGACTTCATCATCGGCCGGTCGTGGGTCGCGATCTACGACAGCCTGATCCGGCGCTATCCGACGATTCCATGGTCGCGCGCCGAGATGATTTCGGCGACCGCGGCGCTGCGCGACGACGTGATCGCCGAGCTCGGCGTGCGCGTGATGCCGGGTGCGATCGAGGTGTTGCGGTGGACGCGCGCGAGCCATCGGCGTGCCCTCGTCACCGGCAGCTCGCGCCAGGAGGTCCAGCAGATCCTGCCGCACCTCGGCGAGCACGCGGTGTTCGAGACGATCGTCGCGGCCGAGGACGTCGAGCGCAGCAAGCCGGCGCCAGATGGCTACCTCGCGGCGCTCGCGACGCTCGGCCTCGCGCCGAACGAGGTCATCGTGATCGAGGACTCCGAGGCGGGGATCAGCGCGGGGCGCGAGGCCGGCTGCGTCGTGCTGGCTGTTCGGGCAGGCAATTTTGGCGGTTGGAAGCAGGATCATGCCCATCGGGTGGTCGAGACGCTCGACGAGCTGACGCCGTCGCTGGTCGAGGCGCTCGGGCGGGATTATGGTTAACTCGTGAAACTCCCGCCGGAGGTCACCATCTACGAGGTCGGGCCACGTGACGGCCTGCAGAACGAAGCCCGCACGCTTCCGACCGCGGACAAGATCCGTTTCATCGATGCGCTCGTCGCGGCGGGGATTCGCGCGATCGAGATCACGAGCTTCGTCTCGCCGAAATGGATCCCGCAGCTCGCGGATGCGGTCGAGGTCGCGCGCGGTGTAGCGCGGCCCCCCGGCGTGCGGATGAGCGCGCTGGTGCCGAACCGCCGCGGGCTCGATGCCGCGATCGCGTCGGGCATGAAAGAGATCGCGGTCTTCATGTCGGCGTCGGAGACCCACAATAAGAAGAACGTCAACAAGACGATCGCGGAGACCCTCGCCGCGTTCGAAGAGGTCATCGGGCCGGCGCGCGACCTCGGGATTTCGGTCCGCGCGTATCTGTCGACGTGCTTCGGCTGTCCGTACGAAGGCGAAGTCGATCCGAAGGCGGTCGTGACGCTGGTCGATCGGCTCGCCGGGATGGGCGTGTTCCAGATCTCGGTCAGCGACACGATCGGCGTCGCGAATCCGGCGCAGGTCGAGGACGTGCTCGGCCAGGTGATCGCGCATCAGCCGCTCGACAAGCTCGCCGTGCACTTTCACGACACCCAGGGCACCGCGCTCGCGAACTGTCTCGTCGCGATGCAGATGGGCATCACCACGATCGATTCGGCGGCGGGTGGGCTCGGCGGTTGTCCGTACGCGCCGGGCGCCTCGGGCAACCTCGCGACCGAGGATGTCGTCGCGATGCTGCACTCGATGGGCGTCAAGACCGGGATCGATCTCGACAAGCTCGTCGAGGCCTCGCGCGGCGCCGCGACGTTCGTCGGTCACGAGCTGCCGTCGAAGTATCTCAAGGCGCATCTCGGCAAGCAGTCGCGCCAGCGCCGGCGCACCGAACAGAGCAGTTGAGCATCGTTCCGGTCGTCGAGACGTCAGATCGAACTACTTCGCTTTGCGCGGCGTCGCCTTCACGGTGATGCTGTTGACCAGGGCGTCGATGCTCGGCGCACACAGCGCCTTCAACGTCTCGGCGCTCGACGCGACGGCGATCACCGGCACGACCTTCGCGCCGGCATCGAGGATCGCGACGAACACGAGCGCCGGTTTGCCGGTGCGCGTCGTCGCCGCGGCGGTCGAGATCATCGCGACGTCATGCGGCGTGGTGCCGGTAAACGTCGTCGCAGGCAGCGCGACGGTCTCGGCCGCGAGCGCCGCGAGCGCCGCGCGCCAGGTCGGCTCGAGCTCGGCGGCGAAGTCCGCGGCGACCGCGTCGCGCCCCTTCTGCAACGAGATCAAGCACGAGTCGGTGCCGCTGGTCTTCGCGAACGCGACGCCGTCGCCACCGGTCGTGGTCTTCCAGCCGTCGAGCGGCGTGTACTCCGCGATGTCGAGGGTCGCGCGCCGTGGTGCGGCGACGGTCACCGACCCGAGCGCGACGAGAACGAGCACGAGAACGAGGAACCAACGCATCGCGCGCGATTCTACAAGTGTTACGTTGCGCGAATGACAGAGATCGTCGTCGAAGAAAAGGCCGGCGTCGCGTGGGTCACGCTCGATCGGCCAGACGTGCGCAACGCGTTGTCGCGCGCGGTGAATCTGAAGCTGGCCGACATCGCGCTCGAGCTCGATCAGCGCGACAGCGTGCGTGCGATCGTGCTGACCGGCGCCGGAGACAAAGCGTTTTGCGCTGGTGCGGATCTCAAGGAGCGCAAGGGCGTTCCCGCGAACGAGACGCTGCCGTTCCTCAACGCGATCGCGAGCGCGATCGAGACGTGGGGCGAGATCCGCAAGCCCACGATCGCGATGATGAACGGCGCGGCGTACGGCGGCGGGCTCGAGCTCGCGATGGCGTGCGATCTGCGCGTCCTCGTCGAGGGCGCGGAGGTCGGGCTCACCGAGGTCCGGCTCGGTATCATGCCGGGTGCCGGCGGGACCCAGCGGTTGCCGCGGCTCGTCGGTGAAGCGCGCGCGAAGGAGCTCATCCTGCTCGGCCGCCGGATCACCGCGGCGCGTGCCGCCGAGATCGGGCTCGTCCACCAGGTCGTCGCGCGCGACCAGCTGAAGGCGGCGGTCGAGGGGCTCCTCGCCGAGCTCGCCGGCTGTGCGCCCGTCTCGCTGATGTCGGCAAAATCCGCGATCCAACGCGGCTACGGGATGCCCCTCGCGGAGGCGCTGGCGATCGAGCGCGAGTGCTACGAGGTGACGCTGTTCAGTGAGGACCGTGATGAGGGTCTCGCGGCGTTTGCGGAGGGACGCCCACCGAAGTACCTGGGTCGCTGAGCTGGGACCCGCGGTCCCCACGGCGGTCGGGTTTGTCGTCCCCACCGTCCCAAACGTGCGCGACATGGTGAATGGAATTGCGCAGATCGCGTAGGTCGATCGGGACGATCCAGGCGGCTTGCTCGCGTGGTCGCTGGCGCGCGGGCTGCAATCCTAGTCGGCATGGCCATCAGTAGCTTGATGCGGCGGTTGGGGTTCGTGAGGCTCGACGCGTACGGCCTCGTGCTGACCCCCGAGGATCGGATCCTCTCGACCCGCTCCACGGTGCTGGATGACGGCCTCGGCCAGAAGATCGTCGGCTGGCAGGAAGCCGACCTGGCCGCGATGGAGCTCGAGCGTTGGACCCCCGCGCCGGTGGCGCCTCGCAGCGCCACGGCCAAACCAGCCGCCATGCCGCGCGCGAAGCCACCCACGACCCCACCGGTACTCACGCAGCGCCCGTTGCCGGGCATGACCACGGCGCCGGTGCGTCCGGTCGCGGTCGCCCAACCCCTTGGAACGGCTGCTCCCGCGCAGCGACGTCCACCGACCCCGATCCCACTCGAAACCATGCCCATGGCACGGGTTGCTGATCCGACCGAGGTCGGTGAGGATGGAGATGAGTGGGAATGGGAGATCGCAGTCGCACGTGCGCGCGCCGCGGCCGAGTGGGCCGAGGAAGCCGCGCAGCAGATCGCGGCCACCGCCCCAGCGCCGCAACCTCCAATCCGGAAGCAGCGGGCGACCTCACCGATCGCGATCGTCGCGGAGCCCAAGCTCAAGGACTGGTCGCCGGAGACCGAACCGCTCAACACGATCGAGCCGTGGGACAACACCGCGCCGCCGGTCCGCGTCATGCCGCGCCTGAAGTCGCCGACCCCCGCGAAGCCGATCGTGATGATCGCGACCCACACGCCGCCACCGTTGCCGCCGGCGCCACTGCCACCGGTGTCGATGCTGACGATGCTGCCTTCGGTTTCGCCGCGCGCGCCGCTGCAGCCGATCGTCACGCCGCGCACGCGCTCGACCACGGGTCAGCTACCCGCGATGACGGCACCGCGCCGGTTCCCGCGCGCGACGCCGGCGACCACACCGGATGCGCGCATGGATCGGATCGGCGAGGACACGCAGGTCAACGCCGCGGCGGCGAACGACGACGCGACGCGGCCCGGGCTCCTGCTGCCGTCGGCCTCGAGCACCAGGCGGGTCGCGGCAAAGCAGCGGTGATGCGCGCGCTGGCGCTGGTGCTCGTCGCTACCACCGCGTGTGGTGGCGGTAGCAAGCCGGCTGCGGAAGCGCCGAAGCAAGCAGCGGTCGACGAACGCACCGCCGAAAAAGATGCGAAGGGTCTGCTCCAGGAGGTCTATCAAACGATCCAGCAGGCCGACACCGACGGCCTGATGACGCTGTTCGCGGTGCCGCTCGTCGTCTACGGCCCGCGCAAATCCGATGCGCACGCGAATCGCGCCGACGCGCTCGTCGCGTTGAAGGCGGTCGTCGATCCGAAAAAGAAGAAGCCGAGCGTGAAGTCGGACCAGCTCACGATCGTCGCGTCGCCCGGCGGTCACTCGGCGTGGGCGTTCGATGTCGTCGAGGTCGCGGGCCAGACGATGACCGTCACCGCGGTGCTCTCGAACGCCGACGACGTCTGGCAGGTCAGCGTCGCGGCGCTCGCGGCAACGCCGACGATGAAGACCGTGCACGCCGAGCTCAAGAAGGACGCGATCGTGCCGCCCGGCATGGTCGGCGGCGTCGCGAAGATCGATCCCAAGGCAAAGTTGGCGGTCGACAAGCTCACGCGCGGGCTGACCGCACCGGCGGTGTGGGGCGACGAGCTCGACGCGCGCACCGATGCGGTCGTGATCGGACCAGGCGCCGGCGACATCACCACCGGCAAGGCGGCGATCAAGAAGTTGTTCGAGAAGCGCATCGACGCGCACGTTCGCGCAACCGCGGCGGGGCAGGTCACCGCGTCGGTCACCGCCGACGGCGAGCTCGCGTGGGTCACGGTGCCGGTCGTGCGGTTCGAGGACGACACCGATCCGTTGCCGCTGCGCGTGTTCGCCGTCTACGAGAAGGCGGGCGGCGACTGGAAGATGATCGCGCTCCAGGAATCGACCGCGATCGACGAGCCCGGTGGCGGCGCGCAGTTCAAGACCGTGGTCGCGCCGGCGCTGCCGAAGCCTCCCGAGGCCGCTCCTGCACCGGCGGCCGTGGACGAGGCGAAGCCGGTCAAGAAGAAGAAGAAGAAGCACAAGAAGCCGAAGCCCGTCGACGACGACCGATAGATGCTCGAGAACGCGAAGCTCTCGCACACTCTGACGTAGTCAGTCTTCGGGCTGCTTTTCGTGCATCGGCAGCGATGCACGCACGACCAGCCCGACGCCGCCGACGAGCAGGATCAACATCACGAGCGTGTTGAACAGCGACGTCTGCTGGAAATGAATGTCGAGGTTCATGATGATGCCGGCGACGATGATCAGCGCTCCGGCGCCGGTCAGGAACCGTCCGGCGAACGAGCGGCCGTTCGCGAACAACATGCCGACGCCGAGCAGCAGCGGGATCAGCGTGATGCCGAAGCTCCGCCCGTAGCCGCCGAAGCCCCAGTTCCAGTAGCCGCCGTTGACCTGGACCTCTTGCAGCAACAGGTACCCGCCGACGATCGCCATGCCCATGCCGAGCAGGAACGTCCGCATGCCACCTGGGGTGCCCCCTACGTTCTTGAGATCCATGCCCGAATGATACCGACTACTCGGTGCGCATGCCGGGCGCTTCGTGGCCGGTCGAGGCGACGTACTCGTCGTAGCTGCCGCCGTAGACGTGCGGCGCGCCGCCGATCGTGAGCTCGAGCACGCGGGTCGCCAGCGCCGACAGGAACTGGCGATCGTGCGACACGAACACCAGCGTGCCCTCGTAGTTCGCGAGCGAGGTGACGAGCGCGCGCTTGGTGACGATGTCGAGATGGTTCGACGGCTCGTCGAGCACGAGCAGATTCGGCGCGTCGTACATCAGCTTCGCGAGCGCGACGCGAGCGCGCTCGCCGCCGGACAGCACGTGCACCGGCTTGAAGATATCGTCGTCGTGAAAACCGAACATGCCGCCGAGGTTGCGCAGCGTGCCTTGGTTCGCGAGCGGCGCGTGCTCCTGGAGCTCCTCGAGCACGGTGCGATCGCCACCGAGCCCCTCCATCACGTGTTGCGCGTAGTAGCCCATCGTGACCGAGGCGCCGATCGTGACGGTGCCGGAATCGGGCGCGAGCTGGCCGGCGATCATCTTCAGCAGCGTCGATTTGCCGGCGCCGTTCTCGCCCATCACCGCCCAGCGCTCGCCGCGGCGAAACGTCATCGAGAGGTTCTTGTGGATCGAGCGCGTACCGTACGCCTTGGTCAGCCCGTCGAGCCGCACGACATCGTCGCCGGAGCGCGGTGGAACGCGGAACTCGAGCTTCTTCTCGATGATCCGGCGCGGCTCGGCGATCTTCTCGATCTTGTCGAGCTTCTTCAGCCGGCTCTGGACCTGCGCCGCCTTCGCGACGTGGGTCTTGAACCGCTCGACGAACAGGTTCTCCTTCGCGAGCATGGCTTGCTGGCGCGCATAGGCCGCTTCGCGCCGCGTGGTCTCTTCGACGCGCATCTTCTCGTAGAAGTCGTAGTTGCCGGTGTACGTGCGGAGCTCGCCGCCGTCGATCTCGACGATCTTGCCGACGACGCGGTTCATGATCTCGCGGTCGTGGCAGGTCATCACGACCGTGCCCAGGTAGCCCTTCAGGAACTGCTCGAGCCACAGGATCGATTCGAGATCGAGATAGTTGGTGGGCTCGTCGAGCAGTAGCAGCTCGGGCTTCGCGAGCAGGATCTGCCCGAGCGCGACGCGCATCTTCCAGCCGCCCGACAGCGTGCCGACGTCGTTCGCCATCTGATCCTGCGAGAAGCCGAGGCCGTGCAGGATCTCCTGCGCGCGTGCCTCGAGCTCGTAGCCGCCGAGATCTTGATAGCGCGCCTGGACATCGGCGAACCGCTCGACGACCTGATCGAGATCGTCGCCGGCGTGCTCCATCTTCGCGGTCAACGCGGCGAGCTCGTCGGCGAGCGTCGCGACTTCACCGGCGCCCGCGCAGGTCTCGGCGAGGATCGAGCGACCCTTGAGATCGCCGACGTCCTGACGGAAGTAGCCGAGCGTGAGCTTGCGCGGCTTCTCGATGTTGCCGTCGTCCGGCGCGTCCTCGCCGACGATCAGCCGGAACACGGTGCTCTTGCCGGCGCCGTTCGGGCCGACCAGGCCGACCTTCTCGTTCGGGTTGATCTGAAACGACGCGTCGACGAACAAGATCTGGCCGGCGTACTGCTTACTAACTCCAGCGAACGCGATCATTTAACTATCCTCGGTGCCCGGTTTACCAGGTCGCGCGACGTAGCGCTTGGCCTTGGCCTTCTGGGTCTCGGCGATTCGCCGTGCGGTCTTCTGATCGGCGACGGCGGTCGTGTGCTCGCCGGACAGCTTGTGAAAGCTCGCGACGCGATCGAGCTCGAGGTCACCGGCGACCACCGCCTCGAGCACCGCGCAGCCGGGCTCGGCGATGTGAAAGCAATCGCGGAACTTGCAGTTCGCCGACAGCGCCGCGATGTCGTCGAACGCGTCTTCTTCCTCTTCTTCGCTGTCCTCGCGCGCCCACCGGCCGAGCTCGCGCATGCCCGGCGTGTCGATCCACAGCGAGCCATCGCGGGCGACGAACAGCTCGCGCCGCGTGGTCGTGTGCCGGCCCTTGTCGTCGTCGCGGATCTCTCGGGTCGCCTGGGTCGCCTCCGGCAACAGCGCGTTCAACAGCGTCGACTTGCCGACGCCGGAGCTGCCCAGCAGGATCGCGGTCATCTTCGGCCGCACGAGCGCGTGGAGATCGTCGAGCCCGGTCTCGGAGACCAGCGACAGCGGCACGACCAACACGTCCGGCGTGCTGGTCATGACCTGCGCGACGAGCTGCAGTGGCTCCTCGACGAGATCGATCTTCGACAACACGATCGCGGCGGGGATCCCGCCGTCGCGCAGGAGGTTGAGGTAGCGATCGAGTCGCGGCGCCGACAGCTCGGAGTTCGCCGACGTCATCACGAGCCCGAGGTCGACGTTCGCGGCGAGCGGCTGCGGGATCGAGGCCTCGCCGGCGGCCTTGCGCACGAGCAGGTTGCGGCGCGGCAGGATCTCGCGAATCACCGCGTTGCCGTGACCGGCGAGCGCCTCGGACCAGCGCTCGAGCAGCACCCAATCGCCGACCGTCGGCAGCGAGCGCTTGTCGGTCGCGACATGAAACGCGTGGCCGGTGGCCTCGCACCACACGGTGCCGTCCGCGGTGGTCGCCTGGTACGAGATCCGGTGCTCGGCGATGATCCGCGCGGGCACGGTGGTGCCGTCGCCGCGCAGCTTCGCAGCGGCCTCCCATCCGGCATCCCAGCCCAGCGTTTCCAACATCGGTTCGCGATACATTACGGTCGAGCCGTGCCCAACGACAACGAAGACAATGCGCAGATCGAGCAGAACGCTCGGCGCAACGCCCTGCGCGGCCTGACCGAGGGCATACCCCACAACAAGGCCCTCGGCATCGAGGCGCTGGAGCTGGCCAAGGGAACCTCCCTGTTTGTCTTGCGTTACGACGCGAAGCTGGTCGGCAACCCCGATACCGGCACGCTCCACGGCGGGGCGATCACGGCGCTGCTCGACGGCGCCTCTGGTGCCGCGGTGTTCGCCGCGCTCAACGACTGGCAGCCGATCGCGACGCTCGATCTGCGGATCGACTATCTGCGCGCCGCCGATTCGGGGCGCGACGTGCTGTGCCGCGCGCATTGCTACAAGGTGACCAAGAACGTCGCGTTCACGCGCGCGGTCGCGTACGTCGATGACGAGGCCGATCCGATCGCGACCTCGGCCGGGACGTTCATGCTCGGCACCAAACCCGGAGGTCGCAAGTGACGCTCGTCGATCGGCTCGCCGAGGCTAAGGCCACCGGCAACTTCGCCGCGATGTTCGACATCGTGCCGTACGCGAAGTATCTCGGGCTCGAGCCCACGTGCGAAGGCGACGAGCTGACCACGACGATGAAGTTCAGCGCGCACACGATCGGCAACGCGGCGCTACCGGCGATCCACGGCGGCGCGATCGGGGCGCTGCTCGAATCGGCGGCGATCTTCGAGCTGCTGTATCGCGCCGAGACGATCGTCCTGCCCAAGACGATCACGCTGACGATCGACTATCTGCGCTCGGCCGGCCCGGTCGACACGCACGCGCGCGGCACGATCACGCGGCACGGCCGGCGGGTCGCGAACGTCCGCGTCGAGGCCTGGCAAGCGGATCGCGCGCAGCCGGTCGCGACCGCACACGCGATCTTTCTCGTCATGCGCGACGCCTGAGTGGTCTCTACGTGGCGACGGCCGACGGCGGCAAGCGCAGCGTGAGCACCGTGCCGCCGCCGGGACGCGCCGCGAGCTCGACGTCACCGCCGAGCGTACTGGCGACCGAGCGTGCGACCGTGAGGCCGACGCCGAAGCCGGCACCACGTACGGCCGAGCGAAAGAACGGATCGAACGCGTGCGGCACTTCCTCGGTCGGCAACTCGGGGCCGTTGTCGGAGACCTCGACGATCACCCAACCGGCGCGCTCCTCGACGGCGACCACGATCCGCGCCTCGGGCTGCGTGCCATCGAAGCCCGAGCACGAGAACAACAGCATCGCGAGCACGGCCTGGCCGATCCGCGCCTCTTCGCCGGCGACCATGACGACCGGAAAGATCTGGCGGACCACGTGGGCGCGGCTCTCGAGCGTCGGCAGCGCGAGCCGCAGCACGGCGGAGGTCACGGCCGCGAGATCGATCGGCTTGGCATCGCTGCGCGACGCGAGCGTTTGAAACGCGCGCACGTTCGAGGCGATCCGCTCGGCGCCGGTCGCGATGTCGTCCAGGATGCGCAGCGCGGCGGTCTGCTTGGCATCGCTCAGGTTGGTCACGAGCTGCTTGCGCAGCGAGCGCAGGTTGAGCAACACCGACGTCAACGGATTGTTGGTCTCGTGCGCGAACCCGGCGGCGAGCGCGCCGACGAGCGAGATCCGATCGGCCTCGAGCAGCGACATGCGATTGCGCGTGAACTCGCGATCGTTCCACAGCATCACGATCGCCATGCCGAGGTCGTCGCGGGCGCGCCCGAACGTACATTCGACCGGCGTCGTCGTGCCGTCGTTGCGGATGAAGGACAGCTCGACCACCGCAGGGAGCGGCTCGGTGGATTGCACGATCCGGTGGAACAGCGATGCGATGGGCTCGCGCTGCTCGGCCGCGACCAGCTCGAGCATCGGCTTCGCGAGCCACTCCTCGAGCGTGTAGCCGAGGTGGCGCGTGGCCGCGTCGTTCGCGAACTCCTTCGTGAATTGCCCGTCGCGGTAGCGGATCACCGCGTAGCCGATGTTCGACCGATCGATCGCGTCGATCAGCGCGGTCGGCGGCGCGGTCGGCAGCGCGGAGTCGATCGTCACGTGGCCTTCACGAACGTCCCGGCCGTTCGATCCTTGACGACGCCCGGGAACTGCAACACGTGGTTGTGCATCGCGACGTACACGCCGGGTGGCATCACCTGCACGGCGAGCAACGCCTCGGTCAGGTTCTGCAGCGCATCCGTCGCGCGGAGCTCGTAGGGGCGCATCGCGCCGGTCAACACGATCGGCGATGCCGGCATGCCCGCGACCTCGACGATCCGCTCGCCGGTCGTCGCGAGGCGATCGGTGCCGTGCACGACGACGACGCCATCCCACTCGTTCGAGAGTCGAGTCGCTTGTTCGGCGATCAGCGTGTGATCCTCGGCGGACATCTCGAGCGAGTCCTTGTTCATGAGCGCGACGCGATGGATCGCGACACCGCGCAGCTCGAGCGAGGCGATCATCACGTCGAGGACCGAGACCTTGTTCGCGAGCACGCCCGACAGATCGTCGTAGGTCTTTTCGATCGTGCCACCGGTGGAGATAAGTGCGATGCGCTTCATTGGACGTACGGCAGGCCAAAGTAAACCACGGCTCCAGCGGCCGCGGCGGCAACGAACAGCCAGAGCAGGATCGCCCAGTTGCCCAGGCGGCGGGACTCGGGTCTGGCGACCGGTGCAGCCGGCGGCTCGGCGTCCGGCGCAACCGCCCGCAGCTTCACGTGAGTGTGCTCGCCCGAGAGTGGCGGGGGCGGCAACGGCATGCGCAGCGCATGCGGCGCGATCGGTAGCGAGCCGAGCAGCGTCCGGCCCGCCGGTGGGGGCCGGGAATTCTCGCGCAACCTCGTGCGCAGCGGCTCGTCGTCGTCGCGCGCATGACCGGGCGACGTCTCCGCGCGGTCGATCACGCGCTCGATCACGATCGAGTCCTCCGAGATCGAGATGCTCGGCGACGTGCCGAGCACGCGCGTCGGCGCCGGCGTGCCGACATCACCGAGCGCCTCCGCGAAGATCCGCTCGACCCACCCGGCGACCTGCTGATCGAGCACCGCCAACCCGAGGCGCTTGGTCTCGGTGGTCAGCGCGACGCGCATCGCCGCCGCTCGTTGCCAGCGCGCATCGGGATCGCGATCGAGCGCGGTCATCACGATCGACTCGATCTCCTCGGGGATCTCCGGGTTCCACTTGCGTGGCGACTCGATCGTCATCTGCTTCACGCGAAACAGCGTGTCCATGTCGTCGCGACCTTGGAACAGCGGGCGACCGGTCAGCAGCTCGTGCGCGATCACGCCGAGCGCGAACAGATCGGCGCGCGCGTCGATCTTGCCGGCGAGATACTCCGGCGCCATGTAACCGAACTTGCCCTTGATCGTCCCCGACATCGTCTGCATCCCCGCCGCCGACGCCTTCGCGATGCCGAAGTCGATCAGCTTGACGACGCCGCCCTCGGCGACGATCACGTTCGACGGCGAGACGTCGCGATGGATGATGCCGAGCGCCTGCCCCGAGTCATCGCTCAGGTTGTGCGCGTAGTCGAGCGCGTCGCAGACCTGGTTGAGGACATTGAGCGCGATCGGAATCGGAATCCGCTCGCCGGTCTTCGAGCACAGCCGCAAGATGTCGCGCAGCGTGCGACCGAGTACGAGCTCCATCGCGATGAAGTAGATGTCGCCGACCTTGCCGAGGTCGTAGGTCTGCGCGACGTTCGCGTGGCGGAGATGACTCGCGAGCATGGCCTCGCGCACGAACGACCGCACGAGGTCATCGTTCGCCGCGACGTGCGGCAGCATCCGCTTCAGCGCGACCGGTCGACGAAATCCGGCGATGCCGGTGGTCTCGGCGCGGTGCACGGTCGCCATCCCGCCGATGCCGAGCTGCTCGTACACGAGGTACGGGCCGAACTCCTCGGCTGCGCGAAGACCCACACCCAAGGGTACTACGGGCAGGCCGGAATCGGATTTCCGTGTGCGACGGCGACGAGCGAGTCGTAGTTGTGCTGGACACCCGCCAAGACGTCGCTGACACCGCCGCCGGCCGCCTTCAGGTGCTCCACGAACGCGAGCTCGGTGACGTTCGGGTCATCCGTTGCGGTCACTTGCACGGTCCCCTCGGACAGCTCGATGAAGCTCGAGCCCGCGGTCTTTTGATGCTTCATCATCCCGAAGAACGCAGCATCGGACCCCGAGCCGGTGCCGTCTCGGATCGTGCCCCAGCGCCACTGATCGTCCCACTCGACGGTGAGGATGTTGTTGACGACGTAGTGGACGAGGAAGCTGTACTCGTAGGCAGTGTCGTTGTTCGGCGTCACCATCTGCTGGTTCGTCGAGCACGCGGCGTCGTTCGCATCGGGGTTCTTCGACGCCGGCCACATCACCGACGGTGCGACGAGGACGTAGCCACGACCATAGATCGCGATCTCGCTGTCGAGATCGGTCGACGTCGTGCGCAGCATCTCGAGCTTGTCGCCGCCCTGTTGGACGGGCACGAGGTTGTCCTCGAGCGGCTCGAGTCCGACCGGGAACGGCGTCGCGATGTTGTCCTGGCAGCCCGCGCTCGCCAGGAGCGCTGCGGTTGCGAGCAGGTACTTCATGCCAGGAGCTTACGCCTTCTTAGGTCTTGGAGCGAAATCGCGCTTGCGCCGTCGGGGCGATCTTGCGGTTGACGAGCACCAGCGTCGCTACGGGGATCACCATCGCGAGCGCGAGCGGGCCGAACATGACCGCGCTCTCGGTGAGCCGGCCACCGGTGTGCTTCAGCATCTGGAGCAGCGGCCAGTTGATGTAGAGCGTGATCGCGATGCCGGCGATCCCGAACACCGACGAGATGGTCTTGGATTGCGCGCTCATCCGGACGAGCTCGAACCCGGCCCAGCCCTGGAGCCCGTAGAGACCGATGCTCCACCACACCGAGCGGAAGCCGGTCTGGCCGAACACCGACATCATGTTCTCGAGGCCCATCGCACCGCCGCGACCGCCGAAGCCCCCACCACCGCCGTCGAGGCCCATGATGAGCTGCGGGAGGATGAACGACATCATGAGAGCGCAGTGCGCGATCAGGAACCAGCCGAGCCAGGTCGCCCCCGCATCCGGTGCGCGACGGTGGACCGGCGCGTTGTCACCGGCGAGCAGATCCGCGAACTGACGGTCGCTGAAGAACCGGCGAATGATCATCGGCCAGGCGAGCAGCATCCAGCACATGCCGCACACGATCGCGAGACCGGCGACGTTCATCGCCGACGACATCACCCACAGCGCCGTCGCGCCGCCGGTGCAGAACGCCGCGATCACGCCGAAGTTCGCGTAGCGGGCCGCGAGCTCGACCGAGCGATCGACCGAGGTCTCGCGCAGACCGGAGACGCCGGCCTGGACGTGCATGATCGACCGCACCACGAGGAGGCATAGCGACAGGATCAACACGACCGACGCGCCGTGCTGGAGCTCGCGGGTCGGCATCTGGAACAGGATGACGAGCGCGGTGCCGGTCGCGATCACGCCGCACAGGCCGAGCATCGTCATCAGGATCGACGCGCCCTCGAAGCCCTTGTCCTCGGTCAGCGGCAGGTCGTCGTTGAAGCGCTTGAACCGGGGCAGCCGGAGCAGCCCGGCGAGCAGCGACGGCCACAGTGCGAGACCGAGGAACAGCGCGAACGTGACCTTGGTGGGCGCGTCGAACTTGAACTTGAAGATCAGCGCGAACAGCAGTGACTGGGCGAGCGCGAACTTGATGTAGCGCTGCACACCGCGCATCCGGCCGCCCTGAATGTTCGGGTCACCGTAGAGCAAGGTCGATCCGGCCGAGCGCTGCAACAGCGATCGCCCGATCGACAGCCCGAGGATCAGGAACGCCCACAGCGTTTCGCTGCCACCCGCGCCGCGCATCTCGAACAGCAGCGTGAACGTGATCAGCGCGACGTACGCGGCGAGCACGTTGCCGGCGAGCTGCATGAGCATGCCGAGCGCGGACAGGCCCTGATCCGCAGGGACGCCCGCATCGACGAGGTTGACGACAGCAGGGTCCTGTGTTTGCTCGGTCATCGGACCGATTCGTAACACGCGGGCGACGCCCGTTCACGCGGTATTACACGAGGGCGTTGCGGCGCAGCCGGTCGGCGAGCAGGGGCAGCCGATCTTGGCCCCAGGCCACGAAATCGCCGGCCTTGATCGAGGGCACGCCCCACAGGTTGAACACCGCCATGTCGGTCACGGTGTTGTTCGCCCACGCGGTCGCCTCGGCGTTGCCGAGCGCCTCTTTGGCCTCTGCCCACGGCAACCCCGCGCGCTCGACCACGAACTTGAGATCGACGTACTCGGCCATGTCGCGCGCCTCGGACCAGATGCCACGCATCGCCGACTTCGCGAACGCGAACAGATCCGCCTGGCTCCGCTTGCTCGCCCAGTACGCGATCGCGATGCAGTGATCGACGCCGGCGCCGATCGGATCGCAGACCTCGCCGAACGGGAGGCCGAGGCGATCGGCTTCGCGCTTGGCATCGCGCATGATGTAGGTCCGCTTGATCGTCGGGAGCGGCACTCCGCGCGTCACCATCGGGAAGATCGGATGGAGCTCGAGCGGCACGTCGTACGGCGCGAGCACCGCTTCGATCTGCTCGAGCGCGAGGTACGAATACGGCGAGCGAAACGAGAACCACATCTCGCACTTGAGCGGCTGCGGCTGCTTGCCCTCGGGAACTTCGGCGATCTTCTGCGGCGCACGCTCGGGCCGCGGCTTCACGACGTGCGCGACCTCGGTGCTGAAGTCCTTCGCGAGCACCTGCTCGAGGTACGCGACGCGATCGATGCCCCAGTACCACTCGCCGCCGTAGCTCAGCATGCCACCCATGTAGTGACCGGCCTTGCGCAGGTCCGAATAGTTCGCGTTCAACACCGGCGCGATCATCCCGTGGGTTTCGGTCCCCCACACGCCGAGGATCTGGACGAGCTTCTTCTTGTCGTTCGCCCACATCGCGGCGCCGAGATCGAGCGCCGCGCGCAGTTGATCGCGCGGTGGACGCTTGCGGATCAGCACGGTGCCGGCGTCGCGGACCGAGCCCGGATCGGCTTCCTTCTTACCCGGGAAGTCGACGTCGTAGTAGTCGGCGAGCTGCTGGCAATCGCGCACGGCGTGGCGCGCGCGCAGGATCGGAAACGCATCGACATCGCTCGCGGGTGGCGTGATCGCGTGGAACTCGAACTCGACCGGGTACTTGTCGAGCAGTCGGCTCGCGACCTGCGCGGTGAGGTAACTCCACGGTTCGGCGACGTCGTAGTACAGCACGAGCTTGCGCGGCGCCTTCGTCACGCGCTCGCGCAGCTCGGTCACGGCGCGGCGGGCGGCATCGCCGGTGGGGCCGAGCCAGGT
Source organism: Kofleriaceae bacterium (assembly GCA_039935615.1). GTDB lineage: Bacteria > Myxococcota_A > Polyangia > Haliangiales > Haliangiaceae > JABFXX01. The sequence goes on along the minus strand of JBDTJY010000037.1, from coordinate 8,940 downwards.
CGCGATCGCCTTACCCATCAAGCGCTTCGTGATGATCACGAGCGGACCCTACTGGAATGAGTGTTCGTGCGCTAGGCTGCGCCGCCATGTCCGAGGACGACGAGCCGGGCTTGCCCCGGCGAGGCAGCGCTGCCGAAGGGCAGCGCGGAGTAGGCGACGAGATTCGTAGCCGCTCGCTCGCCTCGATCGAGCTGCTCGAGGAGCTCGCCGAAGATCTGCGCAAGCTCGCGGACCTCGACGAGGATCTGCGAATTCGGCTGTCGACGGCGGCCGGCAAGCTGTCGCGGCCGGAGCGCTATCAGCGCAAGAATCTAGGCAAGGTCCTGGCGCGCCAGCGGTTTCACGCGAAGCGCGACGCCGACCGTGCGCTGCTCGATCAGAGCGGCATCCGGCAACTTCGCAAGGAACCGGTGTTTCGGACCCCGCTGCCGAAGCCGGAGTGGACCGCGCTCGAGGCGCCGCTGCGCGACGACGAGGGCGACGACGCGTGGGCCCAGGCCGAAGCGCGGCGCGACGAAGCTGCACCGCGGGTCGAGACCGCGCGCATGTGTTACGTGTGCAAGCAGCACTTCCACGAGCTCCATCACTTCTACGATCAGATGTGCCCGCCGTGCGCGGAGCTCAACTGGCAGAAGCGCCAGCAGACCGCGGATCTGCGCGGCCGCGTCGTGTTGGTGACCGGCGCGCGCGTCAAGATCGGCTACCAGGCCGCGGTGATGTTGCTGCGTGCCGGCGCGGACGTGATCGTCGCGACGCGGTTCCCGCGCGACGCCGCGCGCAGGTTCGGCCGCGAGCTCGACGCGATGGAGTGGGTCGGTCGGCTGCACGTCTACGGGATCGATCTGCGCCACACGCCGAGCGTCGAGTTGTTGGCGCGGCATCTGTTGACGACGCAGTCGCGGTTGGACGGGTTGATCAACAACGCGTGTCAGACGGTGCGCCGGCCTTCGGGTTGGTACGACCATGTCGTCGATGGCGAAGATGCGCCGCCGGAGAATGCGTTCGAGCGCGCGGTGCTCGAGCGCAATCGCGCGCTGCGCGGTGATGCGGGATTGGCGTTGGATCGCGCGGGCGGGCAGGCGATCCAGGCGACCGGGTTGTGGAAGTCCGCGGTGCTCTCGCAGGTGCCGCTGCTCGAGGAGGATCTCGAGCGCGGCGAGCATCTCTATCCGCAGGGTCGGCTCGATCAGGATCTCCAGCAGGTCGATCTGCGCGATTCGAATACGTGGCGGATGACGCTCGCCGAAGTGCCGACCGCGGAGCTGCTGGAGGTCCATCTCGTCAACGCGGTCGCGCCGTTCGTGTTGAACGCGCGGTTGCGGCCGCTACTCGCGGCGGTGTCGACGAACGATGCGCACGTCGTGAATGTTTCGGCGATGGAGGGGCAGTTCTATCGCCGGTGGAAGACCGACAAACATCCGCACACCAACATGGCGAAGGCCGCGTTGAACATGATGACGCGGACGAGCGCCGCCGATTACGTGCGCGATGGCGTGCACATGAACTCCGTGGATACGGGATGGGTGACGGATGAAGATCCGCAGCACCACGCGGAGCGCAAGCAGCGGATCCACGGGTTCCATCCGCCGCTCGATATCGTCGACGGCGCGGCGCGGATCGTCGATCCGCTGTTCGATGGCGTGAACACCGGCAACAACGTGTGGGGGCTGTTCTTGAAGGACTACAAGCCCGCGCCATGGTGAACGCATGCCGTACGTGAGTGTCGACATCGAAGCCGATGGGCCGATTCCGGGTGACTACTCGATGATCAGCTTCGGCGCGGTCGTCGTGGAGCCGGCGCTGGATCGGACGTTCTCGGCGCGGCTGCGGCCGATCAGCGAGGCGTGGATTCCGGAGGCGCTGGCGGTGAGCGGTCACACGCGCGCGACGACGTTGAGCTTCGCGGATCCGAAGGCGGAGATGCAGCGGTTCGCGGCGTGGCTGGGGACGCTCGGTGGGCGGTTGATCTTCGTAGCGGACAACAACGGGTTCGATTGGATGTTCGTGTGCTGGTACCTCCACCACTTCGTGGGGAAGAACCCGTTCGGGTTCTCGTCGCAGAATCTGGGGTCGCTGTACAAAGGGTTCGTCAAGGATGCGGCGAAGTCGTTCAAGCATCTGCGCAAGACGGCGCACACGCATGATCCGGTCGATGATGCGCGAGGCAATGCGGAAGCGCTGCTGGCGATTCGCGATCAGGGTTTGAAGATCTCGTTGAGCTAGCGCGCCGCGAATGTTGAACTGCTCCGAGACGGCTTGACGAGGCCTTCGACGGCCAAGTAACGCGCTCCGTGGCTCGCAGCGGACACCTGTTGGCCTGTCCTCGCGCCGAGCGCCGAACGCGTCAAGGCGAGTGGCAACCAGTCTGCCCCCACGTGGGGCGCGGCGAACCACGGCGCTTCACAAGTGATTCGCCGGCCGGCGAGCCGCTGGACGCCCGTGCCCTCGCCGGACATCTTGGCTTGCACGAGAGGTGCGCCGAGCGGCTCGCTTCTCCGTGTTCGCGCGCGAGGACCGCGAAGCCCACTCGCGGGAACGAACCCATCGCCGGCAAAATACCGCTCTCCGCTGGGCGAGGTGGCTGGCCTGTCCCGCGCGGCCCGGCGCTTCGGTCGCGCCGAACGGTGAGCCCCTGAATGCCACCGGCCCGCACACGAACGGTCGCGCGATCACACGCGCGGTGCAGAGCGCTCGGCACGCCCTCGGGCGCCGGAGCTGCGTCGGGACGAAGGCCAGCCACCCCGCGCAGCTCCGAGGAGCTTTCCCGGGAGACCCATGCAAACACCAGTGCTCGTCGCGTGGCATCGCGCCGAGCACGAACGCGTCAAGGCGAGTCGGGATCGTTCGAACAGCTGCGCTTGCACGAGCGGTGGGCCGAACACGAACGCGTCAAGGCGAGAGGTGGCAACAGTCGCCCCACGTGGGGCGCCGCGAATCATGGCGCTTCAGGAGTGATTCGCCGAGCACGAACGCGTCAAGGCAAGTTCGGATCACTCCAACACCTGCGCTTGCACGAGCGGTGCGCCGAGCACGAACGCGTCAAGGCGAGACTGGATCACTCCAACACCTTCGCGTGCACGAGCGGTGCGCCGAACACGAACGCGTCAAGGCGAGGCGGCAATCAGTCGCCCCACGTGAGTCTCGGCGAATCACTGCGGTTGCACGAGCGGTGCGCCGAGCACGAACGCGCAAAGGCGAGACCGGATCACTCCAACACTTACGCTTGCACGAGCGGTGCGCCGAGTACGAACGCGTCAACGCGAGAGGTGGCAACCGGTCCGCCCCACGTGGGGTCGGCGAACCACGCGCTCTGCGAGTAGTTCGCCGAAACGCGAACGCGTCAAGGCGAGTCTCGATCACTCCCAACACCTTCGCTCGCGGGCGCGTCCAGGCGAGACCGATGAACACCAACGTTGAATACGTAGCCGCGATCACTCGATCTTTTCTTATCGACACGGCCGATTGTTGTTGACGACATCTGACGGCGACACGAGCGCGCGATCACGGCCCCGGTCCCCGTTGCACACGAGACCCCACGGTTTGCGTTCTGCGAAACCCAACTGCCACGCGTTCGCGAAATCACCCAATCGACGCGAATCGTCGTCGAGAGCGCAAAACAGAGCCCCGAAAAACCAAGTGGTAGAAACATTGGACCGATCAATCAGGAGCGTGCGCGATGTCGAGCATGAACGCAGAACTGGGAGTGTCGAACGGCGCGGGTACGTCGTGGCAAGAAGTCGACCGCGAGTTGCGCGCACTCGCGCGTCGCCGTTGCACGATCGATGCGGAAGAAGCCGTGTTGTTGTGCCGCGTGGTTCGCGCCGAGGTGTGGCGCCACTGCGCCAAGGTCTCGCTGTTCGAATATCTCGAAGACGTCTTGGGGTATGGACCGAAGGTCGCGCGCGACCGGGTGCGGGTGGCGATCGAGCTCGAGGAGATGCCCGCGTTGACGAGCGCGCTCGCGACCAACGAACAAAGCTATTCGGCGATCCGCGAGCTGACGCGTGTCGCTACTTCGAAGACGGAGCTCGCGTGGAGAGAATCGGCGCGCGGCAAGAACCTCCGGCAGATCGAAGGGATGGTGGTCGGTCGCAAGAAGGGCGATCTGCCGACCGATCCACAGGTCTTCGAGGACGAGCCGATCGTCCTCGTGTTGAAGATCAAGCCGGCGACGTTTGCGAGGTGGCGGGAAACACAGAACGTCCTGGCCGACGAGTGCGGCGATCACCTCGACGATGACGCGATGATCGAAACGCTGTGTGCGCGAGTGCTCGATGGTGCGGGTGGTTCGGACGAGTCACGAGCACGGCATCAGATCCTGACGACGATTTGCGACGCTTGTCAGCAGGGCTGGCAGGACGGAGCGGGTCGCAAGATTCCGATCAGCGCGATCGACGTCGCGCGTGCCGAGTGCGATGCGCAACGGATCGGATCAGACCACGAGCCGAAGCGAGCGAAACAAGATGTGTCACCAGCGACACGACGGGCGGTGTTTCGGCGCGATCATGGTGGGTGTCGCGTGCAGGGTTGTCGATCGTCGCGCAATCTCGACGTGCACCACGTCGTCGCGCGCGCGGATGGTGGCTCGCACGAGCTCGAGAATCTGTTGTTGTTGTGCGGGGCGCATCACACGATGCTTCACGAGGGCACGCTGAGGATCACGGGGCAGGGCGCGAATGTCACGATCACGAAACACGCTCGGCCCCACGTGGGGTTCGAGCCAACGGCTCGCCAACAAGACTCGATCGAACGGCTGTGCGCGATGCTCGCCGCGCTGGACTCGTCGAGCAACGGACGCCAACTAACCGGTTAGTACCCGGCCACAGTGGTTTTGATCGGTTGGAGCGCGGGTAGTGCTGCGGCTGGGATCAGGACCTCGATGCTGCGCGGCTGCGAGGAACTCGGCGGATCAGGCCGCGGCGTTCGAGTTCTACGATCATGCTGTGGACGCTCGGCGGCGTGACTTCGTTAGATTCGATGGAGGTCGGGTAGCGCGCGAATTCCGATCAGCGTGGCGGGTCGGCGCACGTGGCGGCGGCGAGCCCCGGTCGCCGGTCGTGTTCGACGACTCGCTCGCCGACGACGGCTTGTTCCTCGCGGAGCGCCGCGTTCCGCTGCTCCGGTCGAGTCCGAGCCGAGACCGACGGCGGAGCCCGTCGGGCGTTGCTCGTCGGAATGTGGCTCTCGTCGCCATCAGGCGCGACTCATCGATCGACATCTAGAGGTCCTCGCCTAGCTTGCGCAGGATCTTCAGCATCCCCCAATAGACCGCTTCGTAGTGCGGCGACATGCGCGTCACGTGCTCGCGATCGACGTAGTCGAGACGAACGATCGGCAGCATCGTGGTACGGCATGCTTCGGGCGGCGCGTGGAGGAGCAACTCGGCAGCTCGATCGAGGCGCCGGCAGCCGAGGTCCGTCGGACGAGCGCGCTCGACGGCGGCGAGCGAACGAAAATCCTCTAGCAACTGCGCTGCGACCTCGGGCACCGCCGCGATCCTCGACTGCAAGTTGTACGGCACGAAGCTCTGGCGCAGGTCGCCGTACCAGTACACGTTGCGCGGCTTCCGTTGCCACAGCTCCACGAAGAGTGCCCCGAGCTCTCGCATCGCCGCGTCGTCGAGCTCCGCGCCTCGCAGCGACAAGTGCTCCCACAGAACGTCGCCACCCGGCGTCGTCAGGAACTCGGGGAACAACGCGAGGACATCGACACAGGACTCGAGTTGCTCGCGCGCGGCCTTCGCGTCGGCTGCGGCGAGTGCCAACCATTGTCGCGCCTTGCTCATCGGTCGCTCACCCTGCGCGCCGAGTCGAGCCACTCGCGCGGATTCCAGGTCACGGACGTCGCGCCGACCGGCGGAAATCCCAGCGTGGGATCGTTCGACTGGACGAGCGCGATCAACCGGCGCCCGAACAGCAGCTTGTCGCGCGCGATACTCGCCACGATATCGAGCACGACGTACGCGAAGTCGCTGATCGCCGCCGCCGGCACGTCGAACCGCTCGAAGACGATCACGCGGCCACCTTCGTCCGGCACGTCGAGGTCACGCATGCAGTCGTTGAGCGCATCGAGGTTTCGGCCGTAGTAGTCGGGGAACGCGAGCGTCTCGGCGAGCGCGGTGTGTGCGGTCTCGGCGTCGCGCCATCCGCTGCAGTCGAGGCGATCGATCGTGTAGGCGTTCTCGGTGAGCCAGGCGAGATCGTCTTCGAGCACGACCGGGCGCAGGTACATCGAGAGCGGACCGTTCTGCAGCAGTCTCCAGTCGAGCCGCTGCCATGGATTCGGCTGTTCTTGGAACGCTGCCATCGCTCTCGCGATCGTACGCTGTCCGTGTGCAGCGCGTGATGATCATCGGCCCGGGCGGTGCCGGGAAGTCGTGGCTCGCGACCGGGCTGGATCGAGTCACCGAAGCCGCGTGGAAAGCTCGGGGCGCCGAGCTCGTGGCGGGCGATCGCTGGGTGATCGACGGCAACTACGGCGGCACGCTCGCGACGCGCACGGATCGCGCCGACACGATCGTCTTCCTCGACGTGTCGCGATGGGCGTCGCTCGCCGGGGTGCTCGCGCGCCGGCTGCGCGGGGAGCAACGCGACGACATGACCGAAGGTTGTCCCGAGAGCCTGACGCCGGAGTTTCTGCGCTGGCTGTGGCGCTACCACGATCATCACCGTCCGACCGTGCTCGAGCAGATCGGCGCGCACGCCTACGGCGCACGGTGATCACGCTGCGCGATCGGGCGGCGATCACCGCGATCGTCGGAACCGGCGCGTGAAGCGACCGGTGAACGCACCGGCTTCCGGAACCTTCGCGATCGACATCACGCTCAGATACACGACCCCGAACACGACGATCGCGGCGATACATCGCGGCCAGAGGTGAGCGCTGAGCGTACCGACGAGCACGTCCGCGCCGTAGCCGGCGGCACCAGCGACGAGCGCACCGGCGAGACATCCGAGCCCGAGCTTGCCGGGGACCGGCACCGGGCCGATGCGTTGCGCGAGCCAGCGCCGCAGCAACAAGAACTCGACCCACGCGGCGAACCCCGCACTCGCGGTGAGGCCGAACGCACCCCACGCGGGCTCGTAGCCGAGCCAGTGGCGCACGGGCAGCGCAAACGCGTAGCCGGTGACGCCGGTGATCGCGACGCGCACGAGCGCCGCGTAGAGCGGCTTGGTCGGATCGCCGAGCGCGTAGAACGCGGAGTTGAGCAACCGGCCCTGGGTTCCCGCCGACAAGCCCAACGCTGACCCCGCGAGGATGATCCACACGATGCGGGTGTCCTCGGCGCTGAACTTTCCACCTTGAAAGATCAGCGCCACGATCGGCTCACCGATCGCGATGAACGCGATCGCCGAGGGCACGACGAGGAACACGACGTTCCTGAGCCCACTCGCGAGGCGTTGCTGCAAGTGGGCCGCGCGCGCCGCATCATCGCCCGTGGCGCGCGACATCTCCGGTAGCTCTGCCGCCGAGATCGCCATGCCGAACAGCGACACCGGCAACAGGTACAAGATCTGCGCGTTCGCGATCGCGGTGACGATGCCCGAACCGAGGTAGCTCGCGAGCAGTTGATCGACATAGCCCGAGATCTGGACCGAGCCACGGCCTAACAACACCGGCACGAACGCGCGCGTCGTCGCTTGCACGCCGGGATCGCGCACCGCGAGGGACGGCCGCAAGCTGCGCAGGATCGCGACCACCGTCGGCAACTGGACCAAGAACTGCGCCGCCGATCCGATCACCGCGGCCCATGCGAGCCAGATCACGATGTCGTCCAACGAACCGACGAACCGGCGCCCTGCGACGATCGCGGTCGCGATCAGCGCGGTATTCCACAGCACCGGCGAGACGTAGCTGAGGAAGAACTTGCGGTGGCTGTTCAACACGCCCAGGCACCACGCGGACAACACGAGCAGCGCGACCCCTGGAAACAGGATCCGCACCAAGACGATCGTCAGTTCGCGCTTCTCACCCGTGAAGCCAGGCACGAGGACATCGACCAGCGGGCGTGCAGCGATCACCCCGAGCGCGGTGATCAGCGTGGCGACCAGCGCGAGCAGCGTGCCCACCGCACGCGCGACGCGCGACGCATCGGCGTCGCGGCCCTCGGCACGCAAGCGCGTATAGACCGGGATGAACGACGCCGACAGCACGCCTTCACCGAACAGGTTCTGCAACAGGTTCGGAATCCGTAACGCCGCCGCGAACGCATCGGCGGCGTCGGTGATTCCCAAATAGTGCGCGAGCACGCGCGAGCGCACGAGCCCGGCGACCCGCGACATCAAGATCCCAGCGCCGACCGCCATCGCCCCGCCCAAGCGGCGTTTTCGCGGACCTACCTCGGGCACGAGCGCATTGTCCTCGGACGGCACGATCGCGGCAACAACGCGACCTGCCATCGGCTTGTTCCATTATGCTGCAAGCCCGACATGTCTGAATCGACATGAACCCCGCGAGCGTTCGCGATCGGCACGAGCTCTACCGCCGGCTGATCGCGTGCAAGCTCGGCGACCTGTCGCCGTTTTGGGGCTACGACGCGCAACTGTCCTGGCAGCACGCGAGCGGCCGGCTCGGCACCGGCGACGCGATCGCCGCTTCGAGCTGGTGGGGCGCGTGCAACTTCGCGCTCAGCGTCGTGCCGTATGCGGCCGCGATCGAGCACGGCCTCGTGCCGCACGAGACCTTCGATATCTCGGCGTATCGCGCCGCGATGCCGCACTGGCACGGCGCATTTCACCGGATGAATTCGCTCGACACGGAGGCCGACCTCGAGCCCCTGCGGTTCGCCGTATGGCGTGCACATCTCGCCTCGATCACGATCGCCGTCGACCGTCACACCCACGAGCTCGCGCGACTCCCCGCCACCGAACAGGCGTTCGCGCGCGGCTGGATCCGCATGGTCGATCTGTTCGGCGCCGCCGCGCTGCGCACCGATCTCGA
>JBDTJY010000036.1:0-82877 GCA_039935615.1 Kofleriaceae bacterium | reverse complement strand
CGGAAGAAGTGATCGACCAGCTCGAGGCAACCGTCGTGAACGATCACGTTGTTCGTTCGATGCAACAGCGCTTGTATTTCTTGCCGGACCCGCACGGGCAAGGCTCGTTGCGCCCGACGCGTGCCGTGGTCGCGCGGGCATGCGCGGCGTGGGCCGTCGCGAGGCGATCCTTCGCGAAGCTTTGATAGGCCGCGTAGACCAGCTTGCCGAGATCTCGGAGGGCGACCTTGCGTGCTTCCTGCTGATCCGGAACCTCGGCGAGGAATCCAGCCGGGACCAGGTCATGGCGCTCGGTGAGGAACGCGAGCGGTGCGGCGAACGTCCACCGCGCGGTGTGTCCGACCCATGCCGAGTCGAGTGTCGCAGCGGCCACATACTCAGCACGGGGAGCATCACGCACGTCTGTCGCCATCCTCCACGAACACACCGGCGGGCACGACGAGGTCGAAGTGCCCCTGAGCCTGAGCCTGTGATAAGAGCGTTGCATGAAGACATGGGTGGCGGTGGGTTTGATGCTCCTGGTGGTCGCACGGTTCGCGCTGGCGGACGATGACTCCGATCGCGCAGACGCGATCCGGGCCATCGACGACAAGGTGAAGAGTATCGCGGGGCGGCTCTCGAGCTTCGACTCGCAACGGGACTACAGCAATGCCGACGATGCGCTGTCGTACGCGCGCGAGGTATCGGACGATGTCCACAAGCTCGAGGGTGTGAAGGGCAGCGACTCGCGCGCGAACGATATCGTCTCTCGCTATCCGGGGTACCTCGACTCGTTTCGCGAGGCCACGAAGTACCTGAAGAAGCTCAAGGAGCTGCAGTTCCTCGCCGATGGCGTGGCCGATCGCTGCGCGCACGACGAGGCCGACCTGCAGACGCTGATCCGCAACTACGTCGGCCGCCCCGACGAGGCCGACGAGGCGAGCGACAAGCTCCGCGCCAAGGGCCAGGAGTACGGGCGCACCTACGCGCCGCTCCTCGACAAGTTGAAGGACGTCGACAGCGACCTCCGCAGCAACGCCTCGTACGCGCGCTTCGACGTCTCCAGCGACAACTGGTCCGACGTGAAGTCGAACTTCACCGATGCCTCGTCGCGCATCCAGTCCTACTGGAAGGACCACTACAGCCCGCTCGACGCCGCCTGCAAGCGCCTCGCGCTCGGCGAGAAGCACCCCGACATCGAGAAGGCCCTCGCCGACCTGAAGAACTACACCGGCAACACCAAGCAGACCGTCACCCAGCTCAAGAAGGACTACAACACCTGGCTCGCCGACGCCCGCAAGCTGCGCGAGATGACGGTCCAGGATCACGAGACGCTGCGCGAGGTCATGTGCCGCACGGGTGGCGAGTACGACATGGCGCAGAAGGTCGACGAGTTGGCCGACCGGTGGGCGGGCCAGATCAGCAACGTGTACGGCACGATCCTCGGCCAGTCCGACCGCCTCGGCGAGCGTGGCGCGTCGGACAAGCTCAAGAAGTATAAAGGCGCCAAGGAAGTCCTCGAGGGCCTTCGCGCGAACCGCGCCACGCTCGAGAAGATCAAGAATTCGGACCTACAGGGGACGAACAACCCGAAGACCAAGGCGAAGCTCCAGTACGGCATCGACGAGCACGCTCGGTGGCAGAGCAGCAACTGTGGCGGTAGCAACTACGCGGAATTCGAGATCAGCAGCACGGACTGCGGCAACTCGATCCGCCCTGGCTCGGGCTGTCGCGCCGACTGCGTGCTGACCGGCAGCACGTGCATGGTCGTCGAGATCAAGTCCGATGCGACGACCGCGCAGGAGCAAGGCGACGTCCAGCGCGAGGCGTACGCGCGGGGGCTCCGCGACTGGTATGCGCGCAACAAGGGCGAGCTCTTCAGCAAGTATCCCAACATCCGGGCGTGCGAACACGACGGCAAGCTCGAGGTCGAGTCCCGCTTGCAGACCTACAAGTTCTGCCCGACCTCGTCGGAAGCGAAGGCGTTCGGGGAAGAGGTCGAGATCTCACCCGACGTATCGGAGAGCGACTAGGTGCAACTCATCCTCGGGATGCAATGCGCGCACGATGGCTCTCTGGCGAGATCGGCAGACCGGCAGGCGCGCCTGGCGGACCTCGTCGTGGACCCGCGCTGGGTCCATCCGTTCAAGCTCGTCAGCGTCGGCTACATCCCGACGATGGATCGCGAGCCGAGGTTCCCCGGTCAGATCCCCCGCACGCAGCTGCGCGCATCGGCGCTGACGTCGCTCGCCTCCGCGTCCGCGGAGTACGTGTCGTTCAGCACGAGCAAGAAGGAGGTGTCCGATCACGCCGACTTCAAGGTCGATACCGGCCGCCATACCGTGTATCAGCCCGACGCGCCGCAATTCGCGAACGCGAAGTGGCGCGTCCCACCCAACGTGGATCTGGAGAGCGCCGTGGCCGCGTGGGTCGAGCTCCAGCACGCCGTGATCGAGACCATCGCCGCGCTCCATGCCGTGATCGTCACCGCGACGAATCCGTACGTCATGAGCGCGGAGCGCTGGCTGAGCCTGACCTCGGTCGACGACACGGTGATGCATCCGCATCCCGAGGAGATCTCGGCGTACGCGAGGAAGCGCGACCAGCTCGGCAAGGAGTACGTCCGCAAGCCCCGCTGGGGCACGTACCTGAAGCCGGCGCACGTCGCGGCGGTCGGGGGGCGCGAGAAGATCCTCGCGGTCGTGAAGCCGCCGGTCGTTCGCGACGTGGGGGACCTGTTGTACGTGCAGCTCTCCGAGCGCGTGTCCGACGCGACGTCGGAGGCCGCGAAGGCGCGCTGGCAGGCGTTCGCGGACCTGCTCGCGCCGATCACCGTGCCCATGCACGGGTGAGGTAGACTCCGGCCCGTCGGCAATTGTGCAACAGGTCGTAAAAGTTGTCCGAAATCCGGACGTCAGATCATCTCCGCTTCGGAGGCCACGGAACGAACTTGCTCACGCGCTTCTGGTACGCGCGGTACAAATCGCCGCGAGACGCGATCGACTGCTTCTCCGTCGGTGGAATGCCCGTGACGAACAAGATGCTCGCGAGCAACAACGCTTGCGGAACGATCGCGATCGCTCCATACGGCCAGAACGCCAGACCGTGTATCGCGTACCCGAACCACACGCACCACTCGAAGAAGTAGTTCGGGTTTCCTCTTCTAGTCGCGCCGAGCGCCCGAGCTCGCTCTCACAACCTTGCGGACACCAGCCTGCGGCGACGAACGACCGCGTGGGCGATGCCCGATCCGATCGCGAACACCACGAGGAACCCGCACGCGAAGAACAGATACACGATGTGATCGAGGAACGGCCGGGTCGCGTGCATCGCCAGAACTCCGAAGCCGCACATCCCGCAGAAATGCAGGAACGCGAGCATCACGGCACGCGTCCAGATCGTCGTCCGCGTTCGCACGACTAACGTCAGACTCGTGATCACGAATTCGATCGTCATCGCGGTCAGCGAGAACTGCACGTCCTCGCTCGGATAGATCCACGGCTGCCCGGGATCGAGATGCGCGCCCTTGTAGCCCGATGGCGTGGTCGCATCGACGAGCACGGCCACCGCCATCCCGACGTAGATGATCAGCAGGCCGAGCACGGCGACACGCCAGCCGATCCCGCGCGGCACGAGCTTGTCGCGCGTTGATGCGACCACGGCGAGCGGCAGCTTCGGCAGGTCGAGCTCGACCGCGGCGCGTGGCTCGTTCGTCATCATGGGATCGTACGTTCCGACTCGGCCGGCGATTCGCACCAACTTGTCAAACATCGTAACGACGCAACCTGGCGAGATCGCTCAGGCCACCGCGGTCGCCGACAGCTCGCCGCGCAACCGCGCGACCCGCTCGCGCATCGCTTGCCGCGCTTCGAACGGGCCTTCGATCCACGCGTGACGACCGAGCTGGAGGACCCAGCCGGAGACCCACTCGAAGCCTTCGCAATCGACGAGCAGCTCGGCCGAGCCGTCGTCGCGCATCGTGACTTCTCCGACCGGCCAGTTGGCGCCGAGGCGCGTGACGGCGACCGAGTCGAGCTGGACGCGCACGGTCACGGCGTCGGCGCTCGGCACGTAGAGCCGCTCGCGGCGATAGGCCTCGAGATCGAAGTCAGCGGGACGATCGAAGCGCTCGCCCATGTTGCGGAGCGCGGCGATCCGATCGATCCGGAACGTGCGCACGTCGCCGCGCTTGTGGCAGTGACCGACGACGTACCACTCGCCCGCGTGGTGCACGATGCCGTACGGATCGATCGGGCGGCGCTCGTACTGGTGATGAGACGCGGACACGTAGTCGATCTCGAGGCGCTCGCGTTTGCGCGCGGCGGTGACGAGCGTGCGCAGATGCGTGGCGACCGCGGCGTCGGGCTCGGCGACGACCGTGGTGGTCGCGAGCGACTCGGCCTCGCCGGCATCGCGGCCGAGCGCGGTGAGCAGCTTCTTCTCGGCGGATTGCATCGCCGCGTCGAACGGCGCGACGCCGCTCTCGCGCAGCGCGCGAATTCCGAGCAGTAACGCGGCGCCTTCCGCGGCCGTGAGTCGCAGTGGGCGGGTCAAGCGATGGGCGAGATCGACGAACACGCGACCTTCCTCGACGGAGACCAGCAAGTACTCGCCCGGATCGCCATCCGGCGGGCCGACCTGCGAGAGCAGCTCGAGGTCGCCCAACAGCTCTTCGCGATCCGCGCCGATCTGTTTCGCGAGCGCCTCGACCGTCACGCCTTCGGGGTGCTTCGCGACGTACGGCACGATGAACAGGAGGCGCCGCAGGCGCTGGGCGACATCGCGGCTCATACGGCCTCCAGCTCCGTCGCGTAGCGCTCGTCGATCGCCTCGAGCTCGGCGGCGATCCGCGCGCGCAGCTTCTCGCCGCGGATGACCTGGATCGCGCCTTTCGCGGCGAGCACGCGGCTCGCGGCGAACTCGGGGTTCGTGCAATCGAACGTGACCAGCGTGCGGTCACCGTCGACGCGCTTGACCGCGGTCGGTCCGAAGTCTTCGTTCAACACTTCGGCGCCGGCGGCCAGGACCGCGAGCTGGACCTCCTCGGGCGGCTCGCTCGTGAACGTCCACGCCGAGCGCGTCGCGTACGCCTTGACGTCGAAGTTCACCGGGCGCTCGAAGTCGGGTGACTTCGGCTTCGGTGCCATCACGGCCTCGCGGATCCGATCGACGCGGAACGACCGCACCTCGTGGCGCAGGTGGCACCAGCCGACGACGAGCCACGCGCCCTCGCGATAGACCATCGCGTACGGATCGAGATCGCGGCGCGATGTCAGTCCGGTCGTCGCGGTCTGGTAGGTGAGCGTGACCCGCTTGTGGAACCGCGTCGCGCCCTCGAGCGTGGCGTAGATCTCGGCGAGCTCCGGCCGCGCGACCAGCTTCTCGGGGAAGTGCACGAGCACCGTCGGCGAATTGTTCGCGGGCCGCGGAAACTCCGTCGGCGTATCCGGGAGCTCCGGAAGATCGAACGCGAGCTTCTTGAGCGCGAGGTCGACGATCTTCGGATACGTGCCACCGGGCATCGCGTGCGCGACCGACGCGGCGAGGACGAGCGCGGAGATCTCGTCGGCGGTGAGCCGGACCTCGGGCATCTTGAACCGCTTCATGTCGATCACGTAGCCGCCGTCTTCGAGCGAGTCGTCCTCGTCGGGCGTGACGTAGCGAATCGGTACGCCGAGATCGAGGAGGTCGGCCTTGTCGCGTTCGAACGCGCGCAGGCCAGCCTCGACGTTCAACGTCTGGTAGCCGACGAACTGATCGCGAATCTCGCGGTAGGTGACCGGCGTGCGCGCGCGCAACAGGATCATCACCAGATCGAGGAGGCGCTTGCTGCGATCGCCGCGGGTCGCCGCGTCGTCTTTGCCCGCCTTGCCCGGCTTGGCCTCGTCCTTCGACGCTTTTGCAACCGCCGCCTTGGCCGTTCGGCCCGGCTTCGCGACGACCTTCCCCTTGATCGACTTGGCGGTCCGCACCGAGCCGTTTTAGCTCACGTGGTTCGGGATCGGAAGCGTCGAGACGAGCAACCGGACTCCGGACAATCTGGGGGCATACTTCGCGGATGAGTGCCGATCGCGTCGCCGACCTCGATGATCCGCAGTTGCGGGTGTTCGCGCCGCTGATCTACGTCGCGTGGAGCGACTTCGATCTCGATCCCGAGGAGCGAGCCCGGGCGCTCACCGGGATGGCGGAACTGCCGTGGTTGCGGCCGGCGGCACGGTTGGTGATCGAGGCGTGGCTCGATCCGGCCCATCCGCCGGGGCCCGACGAGCTCGCACGCCTGCGGGCGTTGATCGATCACGTCGCCGCGACCTCGAGCGATCGCGCGAAGGCATCGTTCGCCCGCGTCGCCCGCAGGATCGCGGGCGATGGTGACGCGCGCCGCGCCGCCGACGCGCTCGCGCGCGACCTCGGGATGTTCGCCGGTGAAGATACGAAGCCGCACTCGATTCCGATCGCACTCGGCGACGACATCACCGCACCGATCGAGATTCACGAGGCCCTGCGGCCGACCTCGGCACTCGCCCAACTCCTCGACGGCGATCACGCCGAAGTTCGCGCGCGCGCGCGCCAGTGGCTGTCCACCCCGCATCGCGTCTACGGTCTCCCGCTCCCCGAGCACCGCGCGATCGTGCTCGGCTGGTTGCTCGACCTCGCGTCGACCGGCTTGCCGCGGCTCGCGTTCCCGGGCGTGACCTCCGCCGATGATCTCTCGGCGTTCAGCGCGCTGTTCGAGGAGCTCGGGCACGGCGATCTATCGCTGCTCGTCAAGGTCGGCGTCCAGTTCGGCCTCTACGGTGGCGCGATCTGGGCACTCGGCACCGCGCGCCACCACGCGCGGCTCGCTCGGATCGCGAGTGGCGAGGAGCTCGGCTGCTTCGCGATGAGCGAGGTCGGCCACGGTTCGAACGTCGCCGCCGTCGAGACCACGCTGCGCTACGACCACGCGACGCGCGAGCTCGAGCTCCACACGCCCGGCGAGTCCGCGCGCAAGGAGTGGATCGGTGGTGCCGCGCACGATGCGCGGTTCGCCGTCGTGTTCGCGCAGCTCGAGGTCGCCGGGTCGCAGCACGGCGTGCACGCGGTGCTCGTGCCGATCCGGACCTCGACCGGCGAGCCCGTGCCCGGTGTGCGCACCGGCGACTCCGGTCACAAGATGGGCCTCAACGGTGTCGACAACGGCCGGCTGTGGTTCGAGCACGTCCGCGTTCCCGTCGACCACTTGCTCGACCGTTTCGCGTCGATCGATCGCGACGGTGCGTACGGCTCGTCGATCGCGTCGCCGGATCGCCGGCTCTTCACGATGCTCGGCACGCTGATCGGCGGTCGCGTCTCCGTCGGTGCCGGCGCGATCTCGGCGTCGCGCGCGGCGCTCGCGATCGCCGTGCGCTACGCCGAAGCGCGCCATCAATTCGGCGCCGAAGGCGAGCGTCGCTTGCTCGACTATCCGACGCATCAACGCCGGTTGCTGCCCCACCTCGCCGACACCGTGCTGCTGCGCGTCGCGTTCCGCGAGCTCCGAGCCCGTCACGCGAAGGCGTTCGCCGGCGAGCTCGGCGATACTCGCGAGCTCGAAGCCGAGGCCGCCGCGATGAAGATCCTCGGCAGCCGCCACGCGATCGGCGCCGTGCAAGCTGCGCGCGAAGCGTGCGGAGGCCAGGGCTACCTGTCGGTCAATCGCATCCCGGAGCTCCGCGTCGACGTCGAGATCTTCACGACGTTCGAGGGCGACAACACGGTGCTGGCGCAGCTCGTCGGTAAGGCGTTGCTCGGCACGTATCGCAAGCAATTCGCGACCGGTGGCAATCGCGCCGTGTTGCGCGCGGTCGGGCGTCGCGTCGCGTCCGCGCTCGGCGTGCATCGCGCGACGGAGTCGTCGCAGAACCGCGCGTTCCAGCTCGCCGCATTTCGCTTCCGCGAGGACCACGTCGTCGAGACCTGCGCCGCGCGGATCAAGCAGCGCCTCGACGACGGGATGGACGGCGAAGATGCGATCCTCGCGGTCCAGGAGCACGTCGTCGCGATCGCGGAGGCGTTCGGCGAGCGTTGCGCCGCCGAGTGGTTCGCCGCGCAAGAGCCCACGCCGCGCCACGAGCTGTTCTCGAAGCTAGGCGACCTCGCGCTGTTGACCCGCCTCGAAGCCCACGCCGCGTGGTTCCTCGAGACCGGCTACTTCGACGCCGCACGCTCGCGCGCGATCCGCCGCGACACCGAGACGCTGCTGCGCGAGCTCACGCCGCACGCGCGCGAGATCGTCGACGCGTTCGGCATTCCGGATGCATGCCTGGCCGCGCCGATCGCGTTCTTCGATCCGGCGCACCCGACGTATCCCTAGAAGTAATAGCGGATACCGAAGCCGGCGTTGAACGCCGCACCGAAGCCGTTGCCGGTCTTGAAGTCGTACTCGCCGACGAACGCGACCTCGAGGAACGCATCGAGCGGCGCGTTCTTGAAATCGAACAGCAGGCCGATCACACCGCGCAGACCGACCGCGAAGTGGCTGTTGCCGTTCGAGCCGCCGCTGTAGTCGATCACGCGCATGCCGGGGCCGAGGTAGACCGGCAACACGAACGAATCGCGATCCTGAAGGATCCACGGGTGGAACACGTAGTCGCCGTGAACTTGCAGGCCGTTCGAGATGAACGCGGAGCCGGCGGCGATGTCGAGCGCGCGATCCTTCGAGAGATAGATCCGCGCGCAGATGCCGGTCGGCTCGCCGACGATGATGCCGACCCCGAGCGTGCCCTTTTCGGCGGGACGGCCGTTCTCGCCTTTGACTTCATCGCCGTCCGCGAACGCGGTGGACGCGAGAGCGAGCATGACCAACAACCCTACGGCGAAGCGCATACACCGAACGTAAACCCTCCGCGCCGGCCGGCGCAAATTCATCCGCGAAGCAGCCGCGCGAGCTTGTTGCGGCTGATCCCCAAGGCGCGCGCCGCGGCGGACTGATTGTTGTCCTCGCGCTCGAGGATCGCCCGCGCATAGCGCCGCTCGGCTTCCTCGAGCGAGAGCCCGGTCGGCAGCGTGATGCCCTCGGCGATCGGCGCGGCGTGGAGCACCGGGATCGCGATCTGAGAGGTCTTGCGCGTCTCGAGCGCGAGGTCCTTGCCGCCGATCGTCGGCCCCGACGCGAGCACGACCGCGCGCTCGATCGTGTTCTCGAGCTCGCGCACGTTGCCCGGCCACGGATACGTGACGAGCGCGAGCCGCGCCGAATCCGAGAGTCGCAGCGACTCCTTGCGATAGCGCCGCGCGAACTGCTGGACGAAGTGCTCCGCGAGATCGGTGATGTCATCGCCGCCGCGCTCGCGCAGCGCCGGGATCACGATCTCGACGACGCGCAGTCGAAAGAACAGGTCGCTCCGAAACTGCCCCTGCGCCGCCATCGCCTCGAGATCGCGATTCGTCGCCGCGACCAGCCGGACATCTGCGGTCAGCGTGTCGCGGCCACCGACGCGTTCGAACTGCCGGTCCTGTACGAACCGCAACAGCTTGCTCTGGAGCAGGAGTGGCAGCTCGCCGATCTCGTCGAGGAACAGCGTGCCGCCGTTCGAGGCTTCGACCTTGCCGAGCACGCGCGAATCCGCGCCGGTGTACGCGCCGCGCTCGTGCCCGAACAGCTCGCTCTCGACGAGCGCGGCCGGCAGCGTCGTGCAATCGACATGAACGAACGGCGCCTCGCGCCGCGCGCTGTTGACGTGGATCGCGCGCGCGAGCAGGCCCTTGCCTGTGCCGGTCTCGCCGTGGAGCAGCACCGTCGCGTCGGTCAGCGCCGCCTTCACGATCATCTCGTAGACCGCCGCCATCGCCGGCGAGCGGCCGATCACGTGATTGAACCGACCGCGCACGGTCATCCCGCGCGAGGCGTCGTCACCGCGCAGCGTGGTGTAGTCGAGCGCGCGGCCGATCTGCTCGGCGAGCGCGCGCACGAACTCCTCGTCGCGCGCGTCGAATTCATTCCGGCCCGCGCCGGCCTGCTTGTTCAACACCTGCAACACACCGCGGATCTGGCCGCGCCGCTCGATCGGCGCGGTCAGCATCGAGGTCGTGCGATAGCCGATCTGCTGGGCGAGCTCCTCGCCGCCCCACCGCGGATCCGACGCGGCGTCGCGCACGTTGACGAGCTCGCCGGTCGCGGCGACATGCCCGACCAGGCCGCGGCCCGCCGGCACGCGCAGCTCCGCGAGCTCCGGCAGCGTCGCGACGCGCGAGCGAATGTCGCCGGTCGCGGCGTCGATCAGCCACAGCGTCGCGCGATCCGCACCCAACGCGCGCGCGACGCGAGCGGCGAACGTCGCGAGCATGGCGTCGAGCTCGACCTCGCCCGCGATCATCGCGCCGAGGTCCGCGAGCAGCTCGAACCGCTGATCGTTCTCCATGCCCTCTTGCAGCATGGCACGCTCTCGCGCGAGGTTCATGCTGCGGCCGCTTTCTCCGCGTCGCGCGCCGACAGGATCATCCCCTCACGTGCCGCCACGGTGCCCGGCATCGCCCGCGCCGCGTTGGCCTCGAGCTCGGCGAGCTGCCCGTCGGTGCGGCCCGGATCGTGATGGAACAGCACCAACTGCGGCACCGCCGCGGCCCGCGCGAGGTCGATGCCGGCGGCCCACGTCGAGTGTCCCCAGCCGACCTTCTGCGGATACTCCTCGGGCGTGTACTGCGCGTCGTAGATCAAGATGTCCGCGCCCGAGGCGAGCTTCTTCAACGTCGGATCGACGCACGCGAAGTGTTCGGTGTCGGTCGCATAGACGATCGACTGACCGGCGTGCTCGAGGCGATAGCCGTAGACCGGATCGGGATGATTGAGCTTGGCCATCGTCACGGTGATGTCTCCGATCACGAACGTGTCGTTCGGCCTGAGCTCGCGCGTGGTGACCGCGCCGCCGAGATCATCGAAGTCGACCGGGAAGAACGGCGCCTTGAACAGCGAGCGGATCGCCGCGTCGTGCGGCATCACGCCGTTCGGACCACTCGCGATCTCGACGCGATGACCCGGAACGTAGATCGGCGTGAAGAACTGCAGGCCGGCGACGTGATCCCAGTGCAGGTGTGAGAGCAAGATCGTCGAGTGACGCGGGCCGCTCGCCATGCGCTCGTCGCCGAGCGTGCGCAGGCCGGTGCCGGCATCGAGGATGATGCGGGTCTCGCCGGCGACCACCTCGATGCAGCTCGTGTTGCCACCCGCGGCCATTCCAGGCGTCGCGATCGAGCCGCGGACTCCGAGAAAACGAACGGTGAGATCGTGGGTCATATCCATGCTCCTTGCGAGGAGGATGTAGAGCAGCTTCGGTGCCAGCCGTAAGTCCGCGTAGTGCGCCGGCGACTGCTTCAGTCCGACGCGGCGATGCTCCGAAACGAAGCAGGCCTGCTACAAAAAACGGCGCAGCCGGTAGCTGATCCACGCGAGCGCCTTGCGATACCAGGGCAAGCGCAACCACGCCGCCTCGTCGTAGCGCGTGCAGTTCGCGCGCGATTGTTCGAACTCGGCGACGAGCTCGGTACCGACCACCGGATCCAAGATCTCGACGGTGACCTCGAGGTTGTTCAACCGGCTCTGCGCGTCGAAGTTGTAGCTGCCGATCGTCGACCACACGCCATCCACCACCGCGGTCTTCGCGTGCATCATCGATCCCTGCCAGCGCAGGATCTCGACGCCGCGCTTCGCGAGCCGGCGCAACACGTAGTCGCCGGCGTACTCGACCATCCGCACGTCGGAGTGCCCGGGCACGATCACGGCGACCTGGACGCCGCGCTTGACGGCGCGCGTGAGCTGGCGCCGCACGCTGCGCTCCGGCAAGAAGTACGCGTTCTCGATCAGCACCGACGTGGTCGCGCGCTTGATCACGTAGAGATACGCACGACGAAACGCGCCGCGCTGCAACCGCTTCGAGTTTTCGATCACGCGCGCGTAGCTGTCGCCCGGGCCGGCCGGTGCGTCGCTCGCGCGCGCAGGCGTGGGATACGGCGTGCCGCCCGCCGACAACCACGTACGCCGAAACAACCGCGACAGGTCCAACACCGCCGGGCCGCGCACGCGGCAGTGCATGTCGTGCCAGCCCTTCCCTCCCTCGGCGAGCGAGGCGTACTCGTTCGCGATGTTGAGCCCACCGGTGAACGCGATCGCATCGTCGACGACGAGGATCTTGCGATGGTTGCGATGCGACAACCGCCAGCGTGCGCGCCACGGTGCGATCGGATTGAAGTCGATCACCTTCGCGCCCGCCGCGACCAGCTCGGCGAACCAGGCATCGGAGATCCCGAACGAGCCGACCGCGTCGTACATCACGCGCACCCCGACACCGGCGCGCGCGCGCTCGAGCAGCGCCTGCTTGAACCGTTCGCCGGTCGCATCGGGCGCGAGGATGTAGACCTCGAGACAGATCGTCGTCGTCGCCGCGGCGATCGCGTCGAGCATCGCCGGAAACGTCTCGGCACCTTCGCGCAGCACCGTGATCTCGCACTTCGGTCGCCAGCGCAGCAGCGAGCGCGCGTAGAACGCGAGCGGCGCCGGTAGGTTCACCGCGATCGCGCGCGACGGTGCGTCGTCCCAGATCGCGCGCGGCACGCCATCGGACGTCGGCTTCGGTTGGTACGGAGCGACCATCAGTAGCGGATTCCGACGATCGTGTACGTGATGTTGCCCTTCGGGCGTCGCACCAGCACGTCGTCGCCGTCGCGCTTGCCCATCAGCGCGACCGCGACCGGCGCTTCCATGCTGATCCAGCCGAGCTCGACATTCGATTCATCCGGTCCGACGATCCGATAGGTGACCTCGAGGCCGTCGTCGTCTTCGAGCGTGACCCAGGCGCCGAAGAATACGCGCTTGGAGTCGGTCGGCGGTTCTCGCACGACCGTCAGCACGTCGAGGCGCTTCGACAAGAACCGTACGCGCCGATCGATCTCGCGCAACCGGCGCTTGCCGTAGATGTACTCGGCATTCTCCGAGCGATCACCTTGAGCCGCGGCGTCGGCGACCTCTTGGGTCACGCGCGGCCGTTCGACGGTCCACAACTGCGCGAGCTCGGTGCGAAGTTTGTTGGCACCGTCCGGCGTGATGTACGACTTTTTAGGGGGTGTCGTCGGCGGTGGCCGGGGCGACATGGGGCTCAGCATATAGCGTATGCTGCGCGCGGTCGCGGACTAGGAAGCAATGATCTCCGAGTTGCTCATCGTGGTGGGCTTGCTGATGATCCACGGTCTGTTCTCGGGATCCGAGATCGCCGTCTTGACCGTGCGCAAGACGCGGCTCCGCGAGTTCATCCGCCGCAAGGATCGCCGCGCGCTCGCACTCAAGGGGCTGCGCGATCACCCCGAGCGGTTCCTCGCGACCGTCCAGATCGGCATGACGATCGCCGGCACCGCCGCCGCTGCGTTCGGTGGTGCGCGGCTCGAAGGCGGACTCGAGCCGACGGTTCGCAGGCTCGGCCTCGACAGCTGGGCGCCGACGGTCTCGCTGATCACGGTCGTCGCGATCGTCGCGTTCACCGAGCTCGTGGTCGGCGAGCTCGTGCCGAAGTCGCTCGCGCTGCGCTACGCCGATCGCTATTCGTTCTTCGTCGCGCGCCCGCTGCGCACGATGTCGCGGATCGTTCGGCCGGTCGTGTGGATGTTGACCGGCGTGTCGAACCTGGTGCTGCGGTTCTTCGGCGACCGGACCACGTTCACCGAAGCGCGGCTGTCGCGCGACGAGCTCCAGCAACTGGTCGAAGAGGCGGCGAAGACCGGCTCGGTCGATCCGCGCGCCTCCGAGATCGCCTCGCGCGCCCTCGGGTTCGGCGAGGTCACGGTCGCGGAGGTGATGGTGCCGCGCAACCGGGTCGTGGCACTGCGCCGCACCGCGCCGCCCGAAGAGGTCCAGCGCGTGCTGCTCGAAGAGGGCCACAGCCGTATGCCGGTGTACGACAACAACATCGACAACATCATCGGCTACGTGGTCGCGCGCGACGTGTTGTCGCTGGCCTGGGAGAAAGGCCTCGTCGTCCTCGAGGACATCCTGCGGCCTGCCCACAAAGTCCCGGAATCGACACGCGCGCTCGACCTGCTGCGCGAGATGCAGCGCCGGCGCACGCAGATGGCGATCGTGATGGACGACAGCGGCGGCATCTCGGGCCTGGTCACGACCGAGGACCTGATCGAGGAGCTGGTCGGCGACATCATGAGCGAGGACGATGTCGTCGAGCAGTACTTCACCCGCGAGGCAACCGGCACGATCGTGGTTCAGGGCTGGGCGGCCGTCCGCAAGATCAACCGCGACCTCCACCTCGACCTACCGGTCGGTCGCGACCGGACGACGATCGCCGGCCTGTGCATGTCGCTCGCGCAGGCGATTCCGCAGGCCGGAGAGCGGCTGACCACCGATAACGGAACGGTTCTCGAGGTGATCGAGGCGTCTCCGAGGCGGGTTCGGCGCGTGCGAATCCACCCCATCGCGTTGTCGGACGAAGTGCCCGAAAGCGACGGCGATTGAGGGTCCTCTTTAGCTATTTTACGAAGTCGCCGCACGAACCTTCCCTCGTCGAGATCCTGTAGTATTTCGCAGATGCCGGTCATCGCGCGCGACGCTGTCGCGTCTGACCATCTCGTGTACGCCTGGCCGTTTCCCATCGGTCCAGAAGAACACGAGGTCGTCTGCGCAGACGACGAGCAAGTCGTGATGTGTCCCGCGTGGCTCGTGGGAGATCTACTCAACGTCGGCCGTCATCGCTGGCGCACGCCGGATCCGATGCGACCGGTCCACGCGTTCTTCGTGCTGACCGCACCGGTCGAAGTTTCGTTCGACATGGTGACGATGTTCATGCTGCCGACGACGGGCGAGGGCATCCGGTTGCGCGCGACCGGCTCGCTGCAAGTTCGCTGCACCGATCCGGGCCTGTTGATCGCGCAGTTCGTCGGCCTGCCGTTCGATGCGGTCAACGACGGCATCCTGCGCTCGGTGTCGCGCAGCGTGGAGCGCATGATCGCGCGCTTGCTCACGCGCCGCGTGGTGATGGCGGGGACGCCGAACGCGGTGACGGATCTCCAGATGCACGCGCATATCCTCGAGGAGCTCGTCGCGTACAACCCGGCCGCGGGTGGCGTGTTCGGCGTCGAGCTCGTGCGCATGGGCCACCTCGCGGTGCTCGCCGACGATGGCTCGCGTCCACTCGAAGAGCTCGTGCCGAGCCTCGAATGGTCGGGACACCATCGGCTGAGCGACCTGCCGACCCAGCGCCGCGCGGCCTCGCCGGAGAAGCCGCTCACCGAGACCGCGCGCGATCGCGTGCCGCGCAAGGGCACGCCGCCACTGCCGTCGACCGCCGTCGCGCCGCCGCCGTTGCCACCACCACTGAGCGACGACGACGACGAGATTCGATCGCGGCGACCGCTGGCGACGACGACGCCACCGCCGCTCCATCCCGTGATCGTCGAGCCGCCGTCGGTGCCGGCCTTGGGCTCGTCGCCGTCGCACAAGCCACCGGGGCGCGCGTCGTCGCAGCCGTCGCAGCAAGCGACGAGCGGCGAGATCGTGGTGCGGCAGCGCGCGTCGTCGACGCCACCGCCGGCCGTTCCGCTCGCTCCGAAGCCGCCGGCGGATCTGCCCGCGGGCACGCCGGTGCCGCCGCCGCGTGGCCGGCCCGCGATGTTGACGAAGGCCGATGGTCTCGCCGCGGTCAGGCCGGAGCCCAATCCGACGCCGCGCCTGATGCCGAGCGTGCCGGCACCGATGCGTCGCGCGGCACCGATCGAAATTCCGAAGTCGACCGACGAGATCACGCAGCCGGGTGTGCCGACGCCGGTACCGGGCGCGATGCGGATCGGCGTCAGCGCCGAGGCCGATCAGCCGCGCGGTGCGATCATGGGCATCGGCGTCTCGCACATCGGCTCGTCGCAGGTCGCGTCGGGTGAAATCTCGGACAAGGTCGCGCCCGGTGCGCGCGTGCTCGTGCCGGGGCCGAATGGCCTGATGCAATCCGCGACCGTGCGACAACTGCTGCAGGGCTACTACGAGCTCGAGGTCGGCTCCTCGGGCGAGACCATCTGGGTGCCGATCAACGGCGTCGTTCCGCACGACTCATGAAGCTCGTCGCCGCGCTCCTGCTGATGACGGCGACGGCGCTCGCGAAGCCGCCGGCCGGCTCGACCGCGCGCGTCGATCACGTGATCGTCCTCGTCGATGGCCGGCCGATCTGGCACTCCGAGCTCGAGGAGCTCTACGAGCGCAGCCAGCTCACCAAGCCTTCGTTCGATCAGACCCAGCTCGCGATCGATTCGCTGATCGATAGCGCGCTGATCGACAACGCCGCCACGCGGCTGCACGTCGAGGTCACCGACACCGACCTCGACAGCGCGATCACGATGATCAAGCAGCAGAACAGCATCGACGATGCCGGCCTCGACAAGGCGCTCGCCGAGCAGCACTTCACGCGCGCGAGCTACCGCGAAGAGATCGCGCGCCAGTTGCGCGTCGCGAAGGTGTTCAACGCCGACTTCGCCTCGCACGTGCAGATCAGCGAGGACGAGATCAAGGCGACGTACGAGCTGGTCAAGAAGATGGACGCGTCGACCGGCACGTTCGAGAAGGAGCACGACCGGATGCGCGGCATGGTGTTCGAGAAGAAGGCCGCCGCAGCGCAGACCGATTGGCTCGTCAAGGCCAAGGCGACAGCCCACATCGAAAAGCGATGAAGCGATTTCTGGTTCTCCTCGCGGCTTGCGGCGGTACTCCGACGACCGTCGACGTGCCGACGTTGCCGACTGGCTCGGCGACGACCGCAGCGCCGACCGAGGTCGCGTGGAGCGAGCTCGACGGCCCGATCAAGATCGTCACCGTCAAGAGCGACGATCAGACCCAGGTCGCGAGCGTGAAGCAGTTGTTCGCGGGCGAGGTCGGCAAGCCGCTCGATCGCCGGCGCTTGCGCGGCGAGCTCTCGCAGGTCGTCGGCAGCAAGGGCATCGCCGATGCGACGGTGACCGCGATCCAGCTCGCGGATGGCGTCGAGCTCGTGATCACGGTGAAGCCGCAACCGGCGCTGCACGCGTTGACCGCGCACGAGGCCGGCGGCGCCGACCTTCCGCTCCCGGGTCAGCTCGCGACGGCGACCGGGTTGCCGCTCGATCCGAAGGTCCTCGATGCGGTGGTCGCCCAACTGCGCGAGCAGTACCTCGCGAAGGGGTTCACCGCGGTCGCCGCGACGTGGAAGCAGACCGACACGGCGGGGCATCAAGTCGACGTCGCGATCGAGGTCACGCCGGGCAAGGCGTCGACGGTGACGAGCGTCGCGATGAAGGGCAACAAGAAGCTCAAGCAGGCCGACCTCGTCAAGGTCGTGGCGATCGAGCCGAATTCGCCGTTCAGCACGGACGCGATGGATCGCGCGGTCGTCGCGCTCACCACCTACTACTACGACCACGGCTTCATCAACATCGCGGTCACCGCGCCGTCGCCGACCGGTGGTCCGTCGGTCGCGACGTTCGTGATCACCGAGGGCGATCAGTTCCGTGTCGGCAAGCTCGAGGTCACCGGCGTGCCTCCCGAGGATGCGAAGAAGTACCTCGCGATGATCGCGATCAAGAAGGGCGACGTGTTCAGCCGCTCGGCGATCCAGACCGGCATCGAGAAGATCCAGGCGGCCGTCGCGAAAGAGGTCGATCCGATCACCCACCTCGACATCGTCAAGAAGACGGTCGATCTCGAGCTCGCGGTGCCTAAAAGTCCGTGAGCCCGAGCTCGAAGTAGTACTCCGGCGCGTGCGACTCGATGCCGTACGCGATGTCGAAGCCGAGCAGCGGCAGCACGATCGTCGAGACGTACACGCGGAGCCCGCCGCCGACGTCGCTGCGAAACCACGACGTCCCCGCGGGTTGATCCGCGAGGTACGCGCGGCCGGGGAGGTCCTCCGCGCCGCGCCGCACGTAGCCCATGTCGTAGAACGCGAGCGCGCGAAACGCGAACAGGTTGTACTTGTAGATCGGCACCGAGTACTCGGCGCGCGCCATCGTCGCGAGGTTGCCGCGAAACTGATCGACGCTGTAGCCGCGCAGATCCGAGGCGCCGCCGAGCGTGATGTCCTCGTGAAACGGCAACCGCCGGCCGGCTTGGAACCGCGTGCGAACTTCGAGCTCGTGCTCCGCGAAGAACTTCCACGAGTAGTACGCGCGCGACTTGATCGTCTGATAGCCGTAGCTATCGATCCCGGGGATGCTCGACTCGAGCTGGAGCTGGACGTACGGGCCCCAGGTCACCCCGAAGTGATGGCTGCGATGATCGAGCGTGAGGATGCCTTGCAGCGTGACGTCCCAGCCGTCGGTCTGGGGTGCGGCCACCGGCGTCTTGGCCGCGTCGCCGGCGTTGCTGTCGCGAAAGTACACGTACGCGCCGCGGAGCCGGGTCTCGCCGACCAGCCACCACGCGAAGCGGTAGCCGACGAGCGCGCCGGCATCGAGGAACGTCTCGGTCGACTCGCGCTCGACCGCGAACGAGCGCGGGTCGACGTTCGAGTACTCGTCGGTGACCTGATGGAGCAGGTAGACATCGAACCGGGTCTCCCACTTGCTGCCGTGGACCGCGGGGTCGAGGAACGTGCCGAGCACGAGCGAGGTCAGGTTGCCGTACTGCGCGTACAGCAGCATCTTCTTGTTCTCGCCGCCGAGGTTGCTCTCGGCGTAGCCGGCGCCGACCGAGTAGTGGCTCGGGAGGATGAACACCGTCGGTGCGGCGATCCACGACATCTTGTCGTCGAGCGTCGCGACCACGAGCACGCCGTTGTCGCTGGGCTCGAGCGTGACGACCGCGGACTTGAACAGCTCGCTCGACATCAGCGCGGTCTCGATCTCCGGAATCTTGTCCTCGGAGATCATCTCGCCGAGATCGACGTGCGCGATCCAACCGAGCGTGCGCTCGGTCAGCTTCGACGCGCCGCGGACGCGAAAGCCGACGATCGGGCGCAGCACGGGCGGCGCCGGGATCCCGGCGTCGGTGGGTACTGGCGCGGGATCGCTATCCGCGAGCGCCGAGGGCGCGATCGCAAAAAGCATGGCAACTACGACGATCGCGCGGACGAGCACAGAGCTACTGGGGCTTCTTCTTCTTGCCGGGGAGGATGCCCATCAGCTTGCAGATGATACCGAGCATGATCTCGTCGGCGCCACCGCCGATGGAGAGAAGTCGCGTGTCGCGATACGCACGCGCTGCGACGTTCTCCCAGGTGAACCCCATGCCGCCCCAGTACTGGAGGCACGCATCGGCGACCTCGCGGACGAGCCGGCCGGCCTTGAGCTTCGCCATCGAGGCCAGCATCGTGACATCTGTCCCACCTTGGTACTCTTCGACGGCGCGATAGACGAGCGAGCGTAGGCACTCGACCTCGGTCTTCATCTCGGCGAACCGGAAGTGAATGACCTGGTTGTCGATCAGCGGCTGGCCGAAGGTGTGGCGCTCCTTGGTGTAGGCGATGGTCGCATCGATCAGGTTGTCCATGCCGCGCAGGGTGCCGAGCGCGCCGCACAGGCGCTCCTCCTGGAACTGCACCATCTGCATCATGAAGCCCATGCCCTCTTCGCCGATGCGATGGCGCTGCGGCACGCGGACGTCCTCGAAGAACACCGGGCAGGTATCGCTCGCGAGCATGCCGAGCTTCGCGATTTTCGGTCCGACGGTGAGCCCCTTGAGCTTGGTCGGCACGACGACGAGGGTCTTGTTCATGTGCACCGGGCCATCGCCGGTGTTGACGAGCAGGCACAACCAATCGGCTTGCGCGGCGTTCGTGATCCACATCTTGGATCCGTTGATCACGTAGTCGCTGCCGTCCTTCTTCGCGGTGGTCTTGATCGCGGCGACGTCGCTGCCGCCCGACGTCTCGCTCACCGCGATCGAGCACACGACCTCGCCGGCGATCGCGGGCGCCAGGAATTCCTGCCGGAGCTCGTGCGCGCCCCAGCGTGCGAGCGCGGGCGTCGCCATATCGGTTTGCACGCCGAGCGCCATCGGGATGGCGCCGCCGGCGCAGTTGCCGAGCTCCTCGGTCGCGACCGCTTGATACGAGTAGTCGAGTCCTTGTCCGCCGTATGGCTCGGGCTTGTTGATCCCGAGCAGGCCGAGCCGTCCTGCTTTCTTGAACAGCTCGTGCGCGGGAAATGCGCCGGCTTTTTCCCACGCCTCCATGTGTGGATTGATCTCCTTCTCCACGAAGTCGCGAACGGTTCGGCGCAGCTGTAGGTGTTCCTCGGTAAATCGCATCGGTGTGGTGATGGTAGTTCGAGTTGTAAGGAGCTGTCATCTGAACCTGAATCTCGCTGATATTCGACGAGAATTTACGGGAGCAAAAACTGGTTTGAACACAAACCAAATCGTGCGAGCTTCGATCGCTCCGATGGTCCCAATCCTGATCAAGATCAAGCTGATGACCACGGCGATGGCGGGGTGGACCGCTGCCGCAGCACCGGTTCCGATGCCGGCGCAGATCGTAGCGACCGTGGTGAATGCAGAGGTGGCGGGGCCCGTCGCTGTGAGTCTCTACGACGAGAACGATCATCAGACCGGCACGATCGCGATCTGGCGCGACGGCTCGGTCGATGACGCAACCAAGAAGGTGGTCAAGCACCTGTTCCGGTGCCGCAGGACGTTCCGCGAGAAGATGATGGCGCAGAAGACGCTCGCGATGCTCGCGGACGTCTCGGATCACTACCCGGGCAAGACCGTCGAGTACGTCTCGGCGTATCGCACCGGTGGTCAAGAATCGGCGACGTCGCCGCACCGCGATGGCCGTGCGCTCGACTTCCGGATCCGTGGCGTGCAGCTCCGCGAGATCCGCGACTACGTGTGGAAGACCTATTCGGATGTCGGCGTCGGCTGGTATCCGCAGGAGCAGTTCGTCCATATCGATACGCGCCCGTCGATCCACGACACCGCGTGGACGTTCCTCAAGGGCGACAACCACTACCATCCGTACTGGGCAGAGTCGGCCAAGAACACGCGCGTCGCGACCGTTCGTCACGAGCATCGCGCCGGATCGTAGGCCGGATCGTAGGTTTGATCCGATCGAGGTTCGCGCCGTCGACGACCGGCGAGGCACATCCGGGCACGCTGCTCTCGGCGCTGCTGGTGTGGCTCGACGTGCGCTCGCGCGGTGGCCACGCGCTGCTGCGGTTGGAAGACATCGACACGACGCGCGTGAAGCCTGCGTGGGCCACGCAGATGGTCGAGGCGCTCACCTGGTTGGGCTTGGATTGGGACGAGGTGGTGGTCCAGAGCGCGCGGACGCCGAGCCACGAGGTCGCGCTGGATCGGCTGGCCGAGCAGGGCAGGCTGTATCCGTGCACGTGCAGTCGCGCGCAGCGCAGCGGGGGCCGGCGGGCGCCGGATGGCGGCTGGGCCTACGAGAACACGTGCCGCGGGACCCCGCTGCCGGCGGGTGGCTGGCGCGCGGTCGGCGAGCTCGCGGTGCGCGTCCGCTTGCCCGACGAGCGGGTCGATCTCGTCGACGACGGCGGGATGGTGTTGTCGCAGACGCCGGCGATCGAGCTCGGCGATCCGATCGTGCGCCGGCGCGATGGCGCGATCGCGTACCAGCTCGCGGTCGTCGTCGACGATGCCGAGCAACGCATCACCGATGTCGTGCGTGGTCGTGACATCGCGCCGAGTACGGCGACCCAGGTGTTGCTGCAGCGGCTGCTCGGCTTCGCGACGCCGCACTATCGCCATCACTTCTTGTTGCTCGAGTCGGCCGGCGACAAGCTGGCGAAGCTGCATGGCTCGATCCCGTGGAGCGAGCTGCGCGCGCGCTACGACGATCCGCGCGAGCTGTGCTCGGTGCTCGCGCAGGCCGCGAACCTCGGCGCGGGCACCCCGCGCGAGCTGGTCGCCGGCTTCGCGTGGGCGAAGGTGCCGACCGGCGATCGCACCGCGCGGTTCGACGCTGCGTTGACGATCAGTTGAAGTGACGCCAGTCGAAGCCGAGCTCGACGATCACGGCGTGCTCGCCGCCGAAGCCTTGCTCGTAGCGGGCGCCGACCGTCGCCGGGAGGCTGCGCAGCGCGAGCTCGAGCTCGGCGTTCGCGCCGGCGCCGACACTGCCCATGCGCATCGGCGCGTTGACCCGCGCGTCGCCACGCAGCGCGATGCCGGCGGAGATCCACGCCGCATCGGGCGCGAAGATCACGTGCGAGATGCCGGCGGAGAACCCGAGATCCGTGAACGTGGCGGCGTCGCGCTCGCGCGGACTGCCGTCGAAGCGCAGCGCGAGCCAGCTCCAATGCGCGGCGATCGCGAACGACGGGGCGAGCTCTTCACTCCCCGCCACGCCGAGCCGCGCACCGATCCGCAACTCGGGCGGCGTCGCGTGCAGCTCCTCGGCGCGCACCGCGAGTGGGACGGCGAGTGGATCGACGAGCTGCTCGCCGTCGTGGGTGTCGCAACCGTCGTACTTGCACGGCAACAGGCTCGGATGGTGCTGCGCCGGCGGTGGCCCGGTGACCGGCGGATCGGTCGGCTCGTCGTTGAACGTGACGTTGCCCTGCTTCGCCGGCGCGACCGGCTTCGGCGGCGGCGCGAGGAACACCGTCGCGCGCGTATGGGCGGGTAGCACCGTCGACGACTCGACGCCGTTCGCGCGGATCTTGTAGGTCCCGGCCTTCGCCCAGATCGTCGCCGGTGCGGTCAGGTGCTCGCCCGGCAGCGCATCGGTCTCGAACGCCACGGCACCATCACTCTCGACGCTGAGCGCCGACAGCTGGCTCGCGCGTAGCTTCGCCGCGACCTCCCCGCTCGCGCGCTCCGCGTCGTCGCCGGTGCAGCCGTCGAGGTACAGCGCCGCACGCGGCAGGTCGCCCGCCTTCGCGAGCTCGAGCCCCTTCGCACAGCGGTCCGGATCCGCGATCGCCGGTGCGGTCAGCATCGTCACCACGGCGGCGATCCTTGCGACCTTCACTCCCTGAACATGACACGCCACGCCTACAATGGTTGCGTGGACCCCAAGGCCCGCGAAGTTCGCAGGTTACTCGACCGCTATCTCGTCGAGATCGTCGAGACCTACGACCTGTGCCCGTGGGCGAAGACCTCGCGCACCGGCGGCGAGCTCGCCGTCGAGATCCTGTGGGGGACGCCGACGCTCGCGATGTGGGTCGAGGCCGCGAACCGCGCGCTCGCGCCCTCGATCAAGGTCGCGATGCTGGTCGCGCCGGAGCTCCGGATCACGCGCAGCGAGCTCCACGACGTTCGCGATCAAGTCGCGCGCGAGGTCGGCACGCTCGGCATCGCCGAGTTTCATCCCGACGCGACGTACGACGGCAAGACGCCCGCGCGCCTCGTGCCGTTCCTGCGCCGCTCGCCGGATCCGCTGCTCCAGTGCGTGCCGCTCGCGCTGCTCGATCAAGTGCGCGGCCCGCCGCTCACCGTCGAGCGGTCCGCGCAGATCGCGATGCTCGTCAAGGAGGGCGGGATCCACGCGGTGAAGCCCGACATCGCGTCGCGGATCGCGTCGGCGAACCACGCGCGTGTGGTTCAGGCGGAGGTCGAAGCGACGCTCGCGGCGATCGAAGCGGATCGCGCGGAGAGCTACGCGCGCGTCGGGATCAGTACGTCCCGGTGACGGTCAGCAAGATGCTCGCCGCGCCAGCCTTCACGCTCGCCATGCTGGTCGGCGTGGTTCCCGGTGGGGTGCACCCTGCGGCCGAGAAGTAGCCGGGCGAGGTCTCGGTGCCGGTGTTCGACCCGATGTAGAAGAACGAGCCGGTCGAGCCCGCGATCGTATCGACCTCGGCGTAGAGCTTCTGCCCAGCCGTGATCGTCGCGGTGATCGGAGCGTTGACCGTTGCGCCGGTGGTGCCTGCGGCGGTCTCGTCGACCTCGGGGACTTGCACGTTCGTGGCTTGCGCGAGCATCGCGAGGTTGTTCGTCGAGATCGTGGTGCCGCTTGGCGTGCCGTTGTACGTGCCGACCTGGACGGTCACGACCTCACCGTTGCCGGCCGCGGACTCACAGTCTTCGACCTGGAACGTGACCTGCGTGATGTGGAAGTCGGTCGTGATGCCGAACGTCGCCGGATCGAACACGCGATAGTAGCTGTTCTGTTGCGTCTGGTTCGCGTTGCCGCACGCGATCGAGCTCGCCGCCTCGAGCGTGTTGGAGTTGGTCTCGGTGAGCGTCTTCGTCATCATGCCGGGCGGAGCGTCGATGTGATCGACGAATGCGTCGATGTGTTGCCCGCTCGCGTCGGGGTGCGTGTTGTCACCGCCGTCGGTATGTCCCTGGATCGCGGATTTGCCCGCCTCCGCGCATGCACCGAGAGCGAGCCCGATCACGAGCGACAACAACAACGGCCTCATCCGCCGTATCGTGCACGACCGGGTGCAACGAAAACAACGAGATCCCAATGTGTTCGAGAAACAGGAACCGATGAGGCGGGGCATCGCACCCAACCATCGATTACCACTGGAGATTTCCGGATCTCAGACGGCGAGGCGAACGGCGTCGACGCGCACGTCGAACGTCGGGCGCTGCGCGAGCCGCGCGTTCGCCGCGAGCAGATCCTCGATCGTATCGATCTCGGTCGCGTACATCGAACCGATGTCGACGCCGTACAGCGTCGAGCCGTCGTCGATGATCTGCTGGAACGAAGCTTCGTAGTACTCGTTGACGAGGCCCTGCACGGCGACGCGCTGATGCAGCGCTTCGAACAAGCGCTTGCTCGACGCGGCCGAGAACAGCTCGATGCCGACCGACTCGCCCATCGCGGAGCGCACCGGCACGTGCTTGCCGATCGCGAGGACGCGATCGTAGTTGTCGGCGGTGACTTTGACTTCTTCGAGGCCGATCGTGCCGACCGAGCGCACGGCGAGACAGTCGGGGCCGCGATCGACGAGCTCTTCGATCACGTCGACATCGAACACGACATCGCCGTCGAGCAGGATGAACGCGTCGTCTTCGACATGCGCGCGCGTCAGCAGCAGCGACGCGGCGTTGTTCGTGGTGCGGAAATCGCTGTTCGTCACGAACGTGACGTCGAGCGTCGGGAACCAGGCGGCGACCGACTCGCGCACCATGTGCTCGAGGTAGCCAGTGCCGATGACGAACTGGTCGAAACCGCAGCGCAGCAGGCTGGTGATCGTTCGGCGCAGGATGGGGACTCCACCGACGGGAAGCAGCGTTTTCGGGGTGTCGTCAGAATGCGGACGAAGCCGAGTCGCGCAACCAGCAGCCAGGATGACAGCCTTCATTAGGTGGTCGCCCTGATGCAATACGTGTGCGATGACCTTTCCACGGCCCTGGCACGGTGTTGTCGTGCACTTGGCACCCGACCGACACGCCACCTGTCAGGGTTTCACCAGTTCTGGCGCGGGAGCACCTTCGATGCGATGAAATCCTGTCACTGGCGTTCGCCGACAGCATTTTGTAGATAGATGGCGCGTGCCCGACCTCGACGCGATCGTCCTGGCTGCGGATCCGCTCGCGAACGTACGCGTCGCAGGGCTCACGGCGAAGGAACGCGCGGTTCGGGTGGCGAAGCGCGTCGGCGCCGATCGCGTGCTGGTGGTGGACCAGCCGACCGATGTGATGGCCTGGCGGGCCGGCAGGACCGGTCCGGTGCTCGTGATCCGCGCAAATCAGCTCGTGCACACGCCGCTGGTGGCTCCGCTGGTCGCCGCGATGCCCACCGGTGACGAGATCGTCGCAGCCGTCGTGCCCGAGGATCCAGCTGTTCAGGATCTGACGCCCGGGAGTCTCGCAGGCGCGTGGATCGCCGCCGGGAGCTCCGCCGACGCGGTGCTCGCAGCGATCGTAGGCGGCGATACCGAGCTCACAGCGTTGTCGACGACGAAGGTCGTCCACGGGAAGATCGCACGCGCGCCGATCGGCACGCCCGCGGAGCTCCGCGCCGCGCACCGGCTGCTCTACCAGATCCTGGTCAAGCCGCAGGACAACGCGATCACGCGCTACCTGTATCGGCCGGTGTCGTTTCCGCTGACGCGACTGCTGGTGTGGACGCCGATCACGCCGAATCAGATCTCGTACGTCGTCGCGATCATGGTCGCGATCGGGTGTTGGTTCGCCGCGAGCTTGTCGACCACGAGCGTGTTGATCGGCACCGTGATCCTGCTCGCCGCGTCGTACGTCGATTGTTGCGATGGTGAAGTCGCGCGGGTGAAGTTGTTGTCGTCGCGCTTCGGTGCGTGGGTCGACACGATCGTCGACGAGCTGTCCTCGGTCGGCTACATGGCCGCGCTCGGTTGGCACTGCCACCTGATGTACGGCGACGCCGGTTTCGATCCGTGGCTCGAGGCGACGGTGATCGCGACCGCGGTGTTCCTGTGGGTGATCTACTGCATCTACTACAACATCATCGTCGCGGTCGGTTCGGCGAACAGTCAGGACTATGTCGGTAGCTTCGAGGTCGCGCCCGGTCGCGAGGCGAGCTCGGTGAAGTTGGTGCCGGCCGCGCCCAAAGCGATCGTGACGAAGCGCGAGCTACCGCCGTGGTTGCAGTGGCTCGCGACCTACGCGCCGTACGCGGTGCGCCGCGACTTCATCTCGTGGGGCACGGTGGTGCTCGCCGCGCTGCACATGGGGCGGTTCACGTTCATCGGGCTCGCCGTGGGTGGCTGCGTGACCGGCGTCATCGTCACGATCGATCACGTGAAGCTACGCTCGCTTCGCCGCTCGATCGTGCGGCGCGGGCTCGTCGTCGAAGCGCCTTAGGCATCCCAGAGCCCTCCCAGCCCCGTGTCGATCGGCCGCGTTGACTCCAGCGCCGGGGTCTGAGCAAATGAGAGCGTGAGGATCCGCCGGATCGCGAGTGCTGCCGTCACGACCGTGGTGGCGATCATCGTCGCGCTCGCGATGCCGATCTCGCAGCTCCGCACCGTCGAGACCGTGAACGAGCTCTGTTGCTGCCCCGATCCGGCGCAGTGTCATTGCCCGCAGCAATCGCCGGATCCGACGAAGGCCCCGCAGCTCAAGAACTGCCACCGCGTGTCTCACGACCTCGTGGCGCCGCAGTTGCCGGCGTTCTCTCCGCCCGAGGTTGCGATCGCGCAACCCGAGTTGATCGCGATCGCACAGCCCGTGCTCGAACCTGCCGCGCCTCATCCGGCGCCGGCATCTCGCCGCCCCGACGCCCCGTCCTAGCGCGCGGAATTCGCACCAGGCCACAGATCCGTTCATCGCATGCGCGCTCGCGCATACGTCATTCATTCGATTTTGTAAGGACCATCATGCTGATTCACTTCGCTCGTCTCTCGTTGCTCGCATCTCTCCTCGTGTTCCCGCTCGTCTCCGCCTGTGGCGACGGCGGTTCGGTCGATGCCGATCCGTTCGACACCTACCAAGCGTGCTTCGACGATCACCACGGCACCGAGGGCTTCACGGCGGCGAAGGCCATCACGATCTGCTGCCTCGACCATCCGATCGGCAGCAACGCCGCGGGAGTCGTGTGCGGCGCCACCGAGGCCTCGTGCGACACGTACGTGACGGCGAATGTCGTCTCGCCCGACGTCGCTGCCGCCGAGATCACCGCCGCCTGCACGGACTACGTGACCCAAAAGGGCATGTAGCTCGTACATGGGAATGGCCGCTCGCATCGCGCTCGTCGTCGTGGGGCTGACTGCCTCCACGGCGAGCGCGCAGCACCATCACGACATGGCGATGATGGACGCCGGTGCCGGCAGCGGTGAGGTCGCCGAGCCGGCGCCGTTCGATGCGAGCGTGCAATTGATCGCGGCGTCGTACTCGACGCTGACCTATCAGGGCGACTACGAGGGCGCGATCGCGTCGCTCGGGTACTCGCGCGATCGCTACATGGTCGGCGCGAGCCTCGGCACGTATCGCATCCTGCTCAACGGGCTCGAGTCGTACGGCATCGGCGATCTGATGCTGCATGCCGGCGCGACGCTGGTCCACGCCGGTGAGGTCCAGGCGGGCGTCGTCGCGATGGTCTCGATCCCGACCGGCGACGAGCTCTTCGGCCTCGGCATGGGGCACACGATGGTGATGCCGTCGGCGTTCGGCGTGTGGTCGCACGATCACGTCACGCTGACGGCGAACGCCGGCTACACGCGTGCACTCGGCCAGATGGAAGCGAACCACGATCACGGGGTGTGGCCGCTGGTCGAGCCGATGAACATGTCGGAGATCTCCTGGGGCGTCGCCGGTGACTACGGTTTCGGTCACGGGATGCACGCAGGGGCTCGTGCCGGCGGCGGGCACCCGATCGCCAACCGGATCGGCCACGAGCGCGTGATCGGCGCGCTGCGCGTGGGGTGGGGCACGGGGCGAGTCGACACGGCTG
The DNA here is from genome assembly GCA_039935615.1 of Kofleriaceae bacterium. Classification (GTDB taxonomy): domain Bacteria; phylum Myxococcota_A; class Polyangia; order Haliangiales; family Haliangiaceae; genus JABFXX01. The sequence goes on along the minus strand of JBDTJY010000036.1, from coordinate 54,639 downwards.
CCGAGATCCAGACCGGACTCGTCGGCGATCCCTTTACCATTCGCGGCCTGCTCGAGACCGCACTACACTTTTAGGAGCCGCTCATGCGCATCCTGGTGGTCTCAGTTCTTCTCGCGGTCGGTTGCGGTAACAAGCCGACGCCGACGGGCACGACGTGCGCGGATCCAGATCCGCTGACCGGCACGACCACGCTGACGTGGGACAACTTCGGTCGCGACTTCATGACCAAGTACTGCACGAACTGCCACGCGAGCACGCTGACGTACTCGCATCGCAACGGCGCGCCGCTCTATCACGACTTCGACTCGCTGTTCGGCGTGCTCGAGGTGCCCGATCACATCGACGAGCAAACCGGTTGGGGACCGAACGCGCACAACAACTTCATGCCGGGCGACGGCACGAGTGGTCGGTGTCCGAGCGTTGCCGGCGGCAATCTCGACGAGGATTGTCCTCAGCCGACCGGTGAGGAGCGGACGAGCCTCGCGATCTGGATCGCGTGCGAGCGCGATCGGCCGCACGATCTCGTCGATGCGGGCGTGGGCTCGGGTTCGGGCTCGTAGCTATTCGATGCGCTTCATGATGTGAAAGCCGTAGTCCGACTGGACCACGCCGACCTCGCCGACCTTGAGGCGAAGGCCGAGCTGCTTGAACTCGATCACGAGCTGCGCGTCGGGCGATACGGTGTACGCGCGGCCGGAGCCGGCGCTGCCCGGGTCCTCGGACCACTGCTTCATCAGCGCGTCGAAGTCTGCGCCGGCGGCGATCTGCGTCATCAGCGCTTTGATCTGATCCTCGGCATCTTTCTTGGTTCGCTTGGCGGCGCGCGGGTCGTGCGACTCGCCGTCGTTCCAGCCGATCAGGATGTGCTTGACCTGCGCGGTGTTCGCGACCGGTTCGCGCGACAAGATCTCGGCGCTGACCACCGGCGAGCTCTGCGGGACCGGATCGGGGGCGCCGTTCATCGAGCTTTTCATGTTCGGACCGCCGGGCGAGCCCGAGCACGAAGCGAGGAGCATCAACGCGAGAACGATGCGGACCATGGCCGGACGCTATCAGAATGGCGAGCTCGACGCTGGGGCGTCCTCGACCACAGTGTCGTGGAATTTCGTGATGTCGAACAGCAGGTCGCCGCTCTCGAAGATCGTGAGGGTATCGACGAGCCGGTGACCCGGTAAGATCTGTTTGTCGTTGTACTGGTGCAACGCGTAGACGGTTTGCATGGTCACGTTGTCGAAGCCCATGATCGCGACCTCGATCTCGCACTCGGCCTTCGTGATCGCCGCCGCATCGAGGCCGTGGAGCGGCGAGCGCTCGTCGATCTTGTGCATCAGGGTCCAGCCGCGGCGCATCCCGCCCATGCGGTCGCGGACCAGCGGCAGGTCGTAGATCTTGTAGTACGGCGAGCCGTAGTCGTCGACCTTCGTCATCGACAACACGACGTGGATCTTGGCCTCGACGATCACGTTCGAGCGCTCGTTGCCGCAGCGGAACATCAGCGTCGGTACGCCCTCGTGCTTGCAGATCACGGCGCTGCGCGAGAACGCGATCCGAGAGCTCGCGCGCGCGAACTTCGAGAACACCATGCCGGTGATCAGCGCGGTGATGATGATGCCGGTGATCGATTCGACGATCACGACGACGCTCGCCGCGCCGGAGGCCGGGTGCATCACGCCGTAGCCGATCGTGCCGAGCGTCTCGACCGAGAACATCAGCGAGTCGAAGAACGAGCCGGGGCGAACGCCGTCGAGGCCGCCGACGATCAGATAGATCACGGCGAAGATCAGATTCACGAGGAAGAAGCCGAGCGCGATCAGCGCGAGCGAGTAGCCCCACTTGAGACGCAGGAACGTGTGATACGCGTCGCGCAGGCGGGTGCGCTCGGCGCCGTTGACCCAGATCGTGTAGCCCGCCTGTTGGCGTAGCGGGGTGGCCCTTGCGGGGACGCCGGGTGGACGACTCACGGCCTATCGGTAGCATTTTCAGTGCTAGGGTGCGCGAGATGCCCGACGAAGACGTGACGATGGAGAAGCTGGTGGAGCTCCTGCCACCGCGGATCTGGTACCTGACGTCGAACGGCCAGGACATGTGGTGCCGGCGACCGTACGGGTTCTTGTTCTCGACCGGCCAGAGCGCGGAAGAATTCGCGAAGCAGATGGGCACCGGCGAGGACCTGTTCGCGGTCGGGCTCGACCTCGGCAACATGATCTCGACCGAGATGCTCGACGGGCTGCGCAACACCGCGGTGACGCGGTTGTTCATCGATCCGGCGGTCGACCCCGAGAGCGGCGACGTCCACGGCCAGATCTTGCGGCTCGCCCCGCTGACCTGAGGCCGCTGACCTGAGGCCGCTGACCTGAGGCCGCTGACCTAAGGCAGCAGCCACGCGCCGTCGGCGGCGTGTGGAAAGTCGCCGCGCGCGAGCACCGTGAAGCCGGTCGCGGTCTTCTGGCCGACCACCCAGTCGGTCGGGCCGGCGCGCAGCGCGTTCGCGTCGTTGACGTCGGCGTCGTCGGCGGCAGTGTAGACGACGACGCCTCGGGTCGGGTCGTCGGTGCGCGGCCAGGTCGCGATCAGGAGGAGATGCTCGCCGCTCCAGTGCTTCGTGCCGAGCGTGATGCCGTCCCCGGCGACGCTCCAACCGGCGCGCTTCACGATCGCGTCGACGATCGGGTTGGTCGCGGCGGAGCCGTAGGCGACGACCCCGACGTGCGGGAACTGCTCGAACGAGCCGGTGCTCGTGACCGGCCACTTGCCCGCGAACAACTTGTCGTTGATCGCGACCGCGTAGTCGTGGATCGCGGGCGACGTCACGATCGCGATCGGATGTTGATACACCGCATCGACCGGCCCGAGGAACGCGAGCGGCGGCAGGCCGTGCTCGTACGTCGCCGCCGTTGCGATGAAGAACTTCGCGATCACCGGCATCAGCGCCTCGAGATCGTGGGCGTGCTGCTTGCCGATCGTCGCCTCGAGCTCCGCGGTCCACACGAAGCCGCGCCTGACCTCGCCGCGGATCGCGTCGGCGGCCGCACGATCGCCGCGGTGACGGCGCACGTACAGCGACGTCACCGCCCGCACGACGGATTCGTAGAGCATGATCCGCGGCGTCGTGTAGTGCTGCGCGTCCATCGCCGGCGCGACCAGCGCGAACAGCGAGGTCGCCGCGGCATCGAGCTCGGCGGCATGACGATCGATCGCCGGATTGACGAACGAGTGCGCCATCTCGTGGACGATCAGGTCGCCGTCGATCGCGGTCGGTAGGCCGTGATCGTCGACGGTGCCGAGCCCGATCAACTGATAGGCCTCGCGGTCGCGATGGACGCCGTAGTTCTGCGGGCCCTGCAACAACGCCGGCACGACGGTGAAGTGCGTCCCGGTCTCGCCGAACACGTCGCGGAAGAACGCGACCGGATTGTTCGCATCGATCTGCGCCGTGAACGCGTGCTCGACGTCCGCGATGTAGCGCTGATGCGCGGCGAGAAAGTCCTCGACCTTCGCGTCGGTCGCGAACTGAGCGATCGCGGCGGCGTAGGTCGCGAGCTCGGGCGGCGGTGCGTCGAGGCGGATCGCGAGGTCCATCGGCTGCTCGAAGCCGAAGCCCTTCGCGCGCATCGCGCTCGCCATCGCGACCGCGGCGTGATCCGCGAACGGCGCCATCGCGACATCGACCTCGCGCGCGTAGGGCCCGGTCGCCTGCGTGGCTTCGGGCGAACGCGCGAGCCGGTCGATGATCGCGAGCGTCTCGATCCGATGATCGACGTGCACGCTCGGTCGGTCGATCACCGCCGGCGCGCGCTTGCTGCCACACGCCGCGAGCACGAGCACGATCGCGATCTTCACCCGCACACCGTATCAGGCGAGCAGCGCGAGCAGGTCGTCGCGCGTGATCGCGAGCGCGCCCCCCGCCTCGGACAGCGCCGCGTCGGCGAGTCCGCGCTTCTTTGCCTGGAGCTCGAGGATGCGCTCCTCGACGGTATCGCGGGCGACCATGCGATAGACCATCACCGGCTTGTCCTGGCCGATCCGATGTGCGCGATCGGCGGCCTGATCCTCGACCGCCGGGTTCCACCACGGATCGACGAGGAACACGTGATCGGCGGCGGTCAGGTTCAACCCGGTGCCGCCGGCCTTGAGCGACAGCAGCATCACCGGCGGGCCGTCCTCGGCCTGGAACTGATTGACGACGCCGGCGCGATCGGTCGTCGAGCCGTCGAGCCGCACGAACTTGGTGTTCGCTGCATCGAGGTGCGGCTCGATCAGATCGAGCAGCGACGTCCACTGGGAGAACACGAGGGCGCGATGGCCATCGGCGACCGCGTCCTCGAGCGCTTCCATCAACCGCTCGAGCTTCGACGACGTCTGCGGCGCCGGGCCCGAGCGCAACCCGCCCGGCAGCAGCGCCGTGTGACACGCGGCCTGGCGCAACCGCAGCAGCGCCTCGAGCGCCTGCATCACTCCACCGCCGGCCTCGAGCATCTTCACGATCTCGCGTTGCGTCGCCGCGCGGATCGCGTCGTACGTGACGCGCTCGTTGTCCTCGAGCTCGACGTACATGATCGCGTCGGTCCGCGGCGGCAGCTCCTTCGCGACGTCCTTCTTCAGGCGCCGCAACACGAACGGCCGGATCCGCTCGCGCAACCGCGCGGCCGCCGCCCGATCGCCCAGGCCGATCGGGTCGGCCCAGCGCTCGAGAAAATCACCACGTCCGCCGAGCAGGCCGGGGTTCGTGAAGTGGAGCTGACTCCACAACTCGTCCAGACGATTCTCGACCGGCGTGCCCGACAGCGTGAGCTTCCAGCCGCCCTTCAACTTGTACGCGGCGCGCGCGACCTGCGAATCGGGGTTCTTGATCGTCTGCGACTCGTCGAGGATCACGATGTCCCACGCGACCTGGCCGATCGCGTCGATGTCGTTGCGCAGGATCGGATAACTCGTGAGCACGAGATCCGCCGACGTGTCGAGCGCGCGCCGCGTGCCGGCGTACGTCGAGACCGTGAGGTCCGGACGGAACTTGGAGATCTCGGCCATCCAGTTGAACAGCACGCTCTTCGGGCACACGACGAGCGTCTTCTTGCCGCGCGGCAGACCCGCGAGCGCCTGGATCGTCTTGCCGAGGCCCATGTCATCGGCGAGCACGCAGCCGAGTCCGGCATCGCGACAGAACGCGAGCCAGTCGATGCCGGATTGCTGATACGGCCGCAGTTCTCCGACGAAGCCGGACTGCGGATCGACGTGCGGGATGCCCTCGAAGCCGGCGAGCAACGGCCGCAACCGCTCGAGCTCGGGCGGCGGCGGTTGATCGAGATCGGCGGCGAGCTTCGCGAGATCGGGCAGCGCGTAGATCGGCACCTTGCGATCGCCGGTGCGCGCTGCGAGCAGATCCGCGAGCCGCTCGCCGTGTTGATCGAACCACTCTTTCGGCACGCGGCCCCAGCCACCGCCGGTGAGTGGCACGACATCGATGCCGGCTTGCCACGCGCGTAGCGCCGCCGCGACCGACGCCTGCGCCGTGCCGTCCGTTCCATAGAGCTCGACGTCGAGCTTGTTGCCGTCGATGTCGAGCCGGACCTCGAGCGAGGCGAGCTTGCCACCGGCGGCCTTCGCGTCGGTGCGCAACCAGTGCGACAGCCCCTGCTGCATGATGAACGCCTCGCGGCCGACGACCTCGACGCGCCGGCCCGGGACGAGGTTGAGCTCGTCGCGCAGCCGGTGGACGAGGCGGCGCTCGGCATCCTCGTCGCGGATCGGCAGCGCGCCGGTGAGATGCACGAGCGTGCGCCCGTCGACGCGCGCGCGCGGCGGATCGCCGTACACGAGCAGCGGGAACACGGTGAGCGTGTCGCCGTCCTGCGCGACGTCCATGCTCATGCGCGGCTCTTCGCGCGCGCCGATCTTCGGCAACTGCTTCGCGCGGACGTCGATCTCGATGCGCTGCGCGAGCATCGGAATCGTCTTGCTCATCAGCTCGGGCAGCGCCTTCTTCCCGACATCGAAGCGCTGCGGCAGCTTCTCGAGCCGCGCGCCGCTGAGATCGACCGCGCCGATCGGACGCAACACGTCGTCGTGGGTGCGCACGAGGCCGACCGCGAGCACCTCGGCGACCGCCGGATCCGGCACGATCTCGACCTTCACGCCGTCGCCGAAATCTTCGATCCGACCGCGCGGCATCACCGGCTCTTTGCTGGTGGTGACCTTGTCCCCCCTCCAGCGCACGTCCTTCGCGTCGGCCAACACGCCGAGCAGGAGATCGAGCTTGTCGCCGGTCACGGGCTTGGTACCGAGCAGTCGATCGGCGACGAGGTCCCACTCTTCGGTGGCGATCTGCGAAGCCTTGCCCTTCGCGATCAGCGACATCAACGATCCGCGTAGCTGCTCGGTGCGATCGTCGTGAATCAGTTGGCGTTCGACGCGCACGCCCGCCGGATCCGGTTCGAGCAGATACCGGATCGTCGCCGCGGCGCGCTTGGACACCGGGAGCTCGCCACCGGCCTGTTCGGTCGCCAGCACCGCCGCGACCACGTGCGAGCACACCGACTCCTTGCTCGGGCAATCGCACTCCCATTCTTCATGCGTCGGATTCAACACGACATGAAACGGCGTCGGCTTGGTCGGCACGCGGACCGCGAACTCGAACTCGCCTCCGGATGTAGCTTTGCCGCTCACGCGCTGGTCGCGCGCCAACTGCACACCCTGGGTCCAGGTGCGCTCGGTCGCCTCAGCGCGGACGGCGTCCTTCAACAACAAGACCGGCCGTTTACCACGCGGAGCGGGCAAGACCAAAGCCGTGATACGTTGCTCGAGCGATGCAGACGGGCGCGCCAGCCTCGGACGACGCGGACGACGCCGTCCTGGTCGAGGCGATGGCCAAAGGCGACCGAGACGCTCTGGCGCGGCTCTACGCGCGTCACGCGAGCCTGCTCCTTGGTTTAGCGGTCCGGATCGTTCGCGAGCGCCGTGAGGCCGAGGATCTCCTACACGACGTCTTCCTGGAAGCATGGAGAGCCGCTAAGGATTTTGATCCAAGGCGCGGTCGCGTTCGTACGTGGTTGGCCATTCGTATGCGCTCTCGCTCCCTCGATCACCAAAAATCCGCGCGCGTGTCGCGGAATGCCGGCGACGCCGGGCTCGAGGTCGTGGTCGACGAGCGCGACCAGCCGAACCCCGATCACGGCCGGGTCCGCACGATGCTCGGCACGCTCGGCGACGATCAGCGTCAGGTCGTGGAGCTCGCGTACTTCGACGGCCTGTCGTGCTCGGAGATCGCGTCCAAGATCGCAAAACCGATCGGCACCGTGAAATCGCGCCTCGCGGCCGGGCTAAGCCGCCTGCGCGAAGGTATGGGAGGGGCGAAATGAGCGTCGCCGAACTACTCCCGCTGTACGCGCTCGGGCTCCTCGAAGGCGACGAGGCGACGCAGGTCGAGGATGCGATCGCCGCGGATCCCAGCCTCGCGCGCGAGCTCGCGTCCCTCGAAGACTCCCTGATCGAACCGATCGCGCCGCCGCCGGAGCTCGAGCGGCGCCTCCTGGCCTCGGTCGGCGGTGGACGGTTCGAACGGTTCGCTGCGCGGTTCGCGCAGATCTTCGATCTGGGCCTCGATCGCGTGCGCGTGCTGCTCGGCCTGTGCGAGCGCGAGTCGTCGTGGGGCGAAGAAGCACCGAGCGTGTTCTTGATCCACTTCGACGCCGGCCCGGCCGCCGCGACGGCCGACTGCGGCATCGTCCGGATCCGGCCGGGCGGTGTGTTTCCGCCGCACATGCACCGCGGTGAAGAGCGCAGCATCGTCCTCGCAGGCACGTTGCGCGATCTCGACGGCACGCTGTACCGCGCGGGTGACGAGCTCGTGTACGCACAAGGCAGCTCACACCTACTGACCGTCGATGGCGACGAGGATGTGATCTTCGTGGCGCGCGCTTTCGATGGCATCGAGCTTCAATTGCCACCGCAAGGCTGAGACTATGGAAGCATGGGGACCGATGCCGGTCTGCGCGTCGTGGGGACGATCAAGACGATCGAGCTCCACACCATGGACGCGCACTTCGAGCATTTGAGCTCTCGGCAGGTCGCGCGGATCTGTCTCGATATCGAGCGCGCGATCGATGAAGAGGGTGAAGAGCTCGACGTCGACAACCTCGTCGATCTCCAGTTCCAAGGCGCGGCGGAGTTGCTGCCGCGGTTCAACGCCGGCGATCGCGTGACGATCGAGACGAGCGCCGAGTCGTCGCTGCGGATCACCAGCATCAAGCCAGCGCCGCTGTCCTAGCGCTACCAATCTTGCGAGCCGGAGTCGGTGTCGCCACCGCCGGTGATCACGATCTTCAACGTCTTCGTCTTGTTCTTGGGCCCGACGAGCTTGACGGTGTGCGGACCGGGCTTGAGCGGCAACCGCGTCAGCGGCGTCTCGCCGATCTGCTTGTCGTCGACGTAGACCGTCGTCTTCGCGTTCGACGTCAGGCTGTAGAAGCCGAACTTCGAGAGCGCGACGATGTCCTTCTGCTCTCGCGTCATGCCGTCGGGCGCGTCGAGCGGGATGTCGTGGATCGGTTGGCGGATCGCGCCATCGGTCGCGACGGCGACGTGATTCTGCGTGGTCGACCGGTTGCCGAGGACCTGCATGACGAGCACGATGCCGACCACGGCGACCCCGACGACAGCGATCGCGATCAGCGCGTTGCGCAGGCTCTTCCAGCGATGCGCGGCGAGCAGGTTGGTGCCGCCCTCGGCCATCCACGCGTCGGCGCCCATGTCGCTGCTGAGGTCGAGCACCGCGTCGAGATCGACCATCTGAATGCGGCCGGTCCCATGGTTCCCGACGATCATCGTCGGGACCGAGCCCTGCGGACCGGTCGGCGTCTTCGCGCGCAACACCTGCGAGACCTCGCCGGAGGTCGCGGGCTGCGCGGGGATCGGCGGTGGCTTGGCCAGCGGAATGCGCGGTGGCGCGGTGATCATCGAGACCGGTGCGGCGGCCGGATCGTCGGCGGCCTTGAGGATCTCGTCGCGCGAGGCCATCTCGTCGCCGAAATCCGTGAACAGCAAGCGCGCGAGCTCTTGCGGCGACGCCGGGCCACCGATCGTCGCGACCGAGTTCTTGATCGCGTTCGCGAACGCTTGCGCGGTATCGAAGCGGCCGGCCGGATCGCGCGCCATCGCCTGGAGCAAGGCCGCACGCATGCCCGCCGGAATATCGGAGCGCCGCTCGCGAATCTCCGGGATGGGCTCCTCGGTGATCGCCTTGAACGTCAGGAAGTCGGAGTCGCGGTGGAACAGCCGGCGAATCGCGAGCATCTCGTACATCACGACGCCGAGCGCGAACACGTCGCTGCGGCGATCGAGCGGCTTGCCGAGGATCTGCTCGGGGCTCATGTACGCGTTCTTGCCTTTGACCGTGCCAGTGCGCGTACGCGAGTTGGCGCCGCGTGCTTTCGCGATGCCGAAATCGAGCAGCTTCACGAGGCCGTCGCCGGTGACCATGATGTTCGGCGGCGACACGTCGCGATGCACGACGCCGAGGAGGTTGCCGCTGGCGTCGCGCGCTTCGTGGGCGGCGTGGAGGCCCTCGCAGGCCTGCGTGATGATCGCCGCGACCACGCGGTAGTCGAGCATCCTCCCGCCCTTCGAGAGGCGAGTCATCATGCGCGACAGCGGGACGCCGTGGAGATACTCCATCGCGATGAACCACGTGCCGCCGAACTGCCCGAACGACAGCACGTGACACACGTTGCGATGGACGAGCTTCGACGCGAGGTCGGCCTCGTCGCGGAACATCTGGACGAAGTGTTCGTCTTCGGCGAGATGCGGCAGGATCCGCTTCAACACCATGACGTCCTTCTCGCCGGCGACGCTCGTCGACTGAGGTCGCGCGAGATAGATCTCGGCCATGCCTCCGGTCGCGAGCTTCGCGAGGAGCTGATAGGACCCGAAATCTCTGGCATCGCGGGGAACGAGAGTCCCCGCCGGAATCGTCACGACTTCTATTATGCCCGAAAATTCGGCCTACTGGACATGGGCTGAGCCCTGGCTGGTCATCGTGCCTGGGTCATCGAAGTTCGGGCTGAGCAGGGTGGGATCTGGGACGCTCGCCGACCCGGTCCGTGTGTTGAACCGCATGATCCCCACACCGCCACCACCGCCGCTCGAGTGCGTGCCGGTCGCACCAGGACTGCCATCGGGCTGACCGGCGGCCGCGCCCGAACCGCCTGTGGCTTGCCCACCGGTGCCACCTGCCGCGAGGGTTCGGTTGGGGCTGCCTTTCGATCCCGACATGCCACCACCTCCTGCACCACCACCGCCGCCGTTTACCGTAAGCGACCCCATCACGATGAGGTCGTGTGCCTCGACGAGGATCGCGCCACCGGCACCACCGCCGCCGCCCGAGTCGCCGTTGTCGCCGTGCGTGCCGCCACATCCACTGGCGTTGACATCGCCGGCCGTTCCGATCTTGATCGTGCCCCCGGCGACGAGCTGGATCGCGCCGCCACCGCCGCCACCGACACCGGTCATGCCGTCACCGCCGGCACCGCCACCACCGCCACCGACGAGGAGCGCGAGGCTCGGATCGCCGAACGGTGTGCCGCCGGCCGCGGCGAGTGGGCCACCGCCGAGCCCGCCGCTGCCACCGTGCGCACCGCCGCCTCCGCCGTTCGTATCGACCGCGGTGCCGCCGCCTTTGCCACCACCACTCCCGGCCGCGTCGGCACCGGCGGTGGTCCCGCCCGGGGAGCCACCGGGACCGGAGCGCCCCATCGTGCACGTGCCACGGATATCGATCAGTTGATCGATCGTGATGTCATTGATCGCGACGAGCACGATCGGATACGGGCCGGCGACGTTCATGTCGTGGGTCTCGAACTGCCACGACTTCGCGCGAAACACGGCATAGCCGTTGACGACCTTGTAGTCGATGCCGTTGATGATGCCCGATCCAGCGGTGCGCCCGCCGCCCTTGATCGTGCCGTCGGTGCCGTCGATGTCGTCGGTGATGACGACGTCCAGGAGTTGCGCGTCGTCGGTGAGGTCGGTGGCGGACGCGCCCGTACCGGTCGGGATCAGCGCGCCGCAGTGAGCATCGGGCCCGACGCAGCCCCACGCACACGCGGTGTCGGCAGGCGGCATGTCGATCACCGAGCACACGCGCAGCGTGGCGTCGTCGGCGCAGGTCGCCGTGAGCTCTTGACATGGACCGGCGTCGGCGGCGAGCGGCGCGTCGGTCAGGCCCGCCTGATTCGGCGTGAATCGGCACGCCGCGATCCCGGCCGCAGCGATCAGTGCGCCGCGGATCCAGCCACGCATCACCAGATCATATCGCAATCGGCGGGGGCGCGACGATGTAGTCGTAGTACTCGGTCGGATCGCCGAGTTTGCCGTCCATCGCGGCGCGCGCGACGTTGAACATCTCGCGCGCGGTGACGTAGTGCAGCCGGAAGCTGCCGGTGGTGTGGGCGTGGAGCGCCTCGTGCAGCGCACGTCCACCGTCACCGAGCAGCGAGGCGGCGGTGCTCTCGATCGCGCCGTGGGTGTGGACCTTGACGAACACCCACTCGGGCCGGCCCTCGATGTGGATCGCTTGATCGATCCACGTCTTGACGCGCGCCGCGGTCGGCGGATCGTCGCCGGTGATCGCGCCGTTCTCGAGCCGCATGCCGGCGCCCTTGCGTGCGAGCGAGAGCGGGCCGGTGATCATCAACAGGCGATCGTCGTACTTGGTGCCGACGCGCGCACGTTCGCCGTGGTCGTAGCTGCGGCGGCGCGATAGGTCGCCATCGGGCCAGTAGATCTGGTTGACCTTGTCGGGCTGACACGGGTCGGGCGCGGAGGGAAACGTGAGATCGACGTAACAACCGAGCTCGTGGAGCACGAGCAGCTCGTCGTCGACGCCGCACCACTTTCGATCGGGTCGACCGTTCGCGAGGCTCCAGTTACCGTGGATGAACGCCCAGCGAAACTTGCCCTTCGCGTCGCGCGAGAGGTGGCCGTGTTGTGCGAACGTCGCGAGCGTCGTCGAGAGCTTCTCGGTCAGCGTCGCCCGCGTGTCGCCGTCGTGATGAAGGTGGACCTCGACCTCGCCGAAGCCTTTCTTCACGAGCGAGCCGAGGGCGTCGAGAAAGTACGGCCGATATTCTTCGCCGGGAAAGAAGAAGCCGTGGCGCGGCGGGCGGCCGTTGGTGTCGCGAAAATCGGCCAGCGCCGGATAGCCGCGCGTCCACGCGTCGACCCGCGCCTGGCCGGTGGCGTCGTCGGCATGGCCGTGGAGCGGCTCGTAGTGATCGCACAGCGCGAACAACAGATGAGCATCGCCACGCGCGCGAGGTGTGCGCGCGCGTCTCACAAGATGGCGCGCGTAATCGGGCAGCCACTGATGAAGGTTCTTCTTGCGCAGGCGGGACAGCACGGAAGTGATCGATGTTAAAACGAGAAGGTCGTATGGATCTCTACGGTTCGCTACTCGCGAAGGCGTTGTTTCCTGCGTTCGAAGCGATGCGTGGGCGCCCGACGATCGGGTTGCTCCAGTATCTGCACACGACGGAGCGTTGGTCGATCGATGCGCTGCGCGATCTTCAGCTCGGGTTTCTGCGCCGGTTGCTCCGGCACGCCTACACCCACACCGCGCACTACCGCGACCTGATGGACGCGGTGGAGGTCCGCCCCGAGGACTTCACGTCGATCGACGACCTCGCGATGCTGCCACTCCTCGATCGCGCGACGCTACGTGCGACGGTGGAGTCGCGGTTGTCGGTGGCGCCGCCGTTCGTCGCGGTGACCAAGACGTCGAGCGGCACGACCGGCGAGCCGGTGACCGTCAAGTACAACGCCGAGTCCCGGCACTGGCGCGATGCTTCGCGCTGGCGCGGCTACGGCTGGGCCGGCTACCGGATCGGCCAGCGCGCGATGCACTACTGGGGCATCGGGCCGCCGGTGACGAGCTGGACCAAGCGCACCAAGGCGAACCTCGATCACGCGTTCAAGCGCGATCTGTTCGTCGATTGTTCGCCGCGCGGTGATGCGGCGCTGACCGAAGCGGTCGCGAAGTTTCGCGCGTACAAGCCGCACGTGATCGTCGCGTATGCGGCGGGAGCCGCGGCGCTGGCGCGGTTCGTCAACGCGAAGGGCCTGCGCGACTGGCAGGACACCCCGGTGATCGTCGGCGCGGAGCGGCTGTGGCCCGAGGATCGCGCCGAGATCATCCGCGCGTTCGGGCCCACGTTCGAGACCTACGGCGCGCGCGAGGTCCAGTTGATGGGCGCCGAGTGCGAGGCCCACGACGGCCTGCACACCTCGATGGAGATGCTCGTCGTCGAGTTGATCGTCCGCGAGCGCGATGGTCGCGTGCGCGCGGCGCGGCCCGGGGAGACCGCCGAGGTCTGCGTGACCGACCTCCACAACCTCGCGTGCCCGCTGATCCGCTACGTCACCGGCGATCTGGCGGTCGCGCGCGAGCCGACCGCGTGTCGCTGCGGGCGCTCGTTGCTGCGGATCGGACCGATCGAAGGTCGCGTGACCGAGACCCTGCGCGATGGCAACGGCAACGCGGTCAGCGGCCTCGTGTTCAGCGTGTTGTTCGCGATGATCAGCATCGAGGCCAAGCAGTTCCAGATCGTCCAGCATGTCGATCGCCGCCTGTCGCTGCGGCTGGTCTTGAACGACGGTCCGGCGCTGTCCGCGAACGGCGACCGCTCGGTCCGCGATTGGGTCGCGAAGTACCTGCCGGGCGCGCCGCTGTCGATCGAGATCGTCGACGAGATTCCGCTGACCGCCGCGGGTAAGCGAAAGCTCGTGATCGTCGAATCGTAGGGTATGGTCCCGGGGTGCGCTGCCCGCTCGTCCTGGTGACTGGATTCCTCGGTGCGGGCAAGACCACGCTCGTCAACCGGTTGCTCGCGCGGCGCGCCGAGCGCGGAGCGAAGGGCAAGCTCGGCGTGATCGTCAACGAGCTCGGCGAGGTCGGGATCGATGGCGCGTTGCTCGGCGACGGCGGCGCGCGGCAGGTCGAGCTCCCGGGCGGCTGCGTGTGTTGCGTGCTCGGCGATGATCTCGATCGCACGTTGCTCGAGCTGATCGCGACCAACCCCGATCTCGAGGCGATCGTGCTCGAGACCACCGGCGTCGCCGAGCCGTTGCCGATCGCGTGGGCCGTGCGCCGCGAACCGGTCGCGTCGGCGGTCCGGCTCGCGATGGTGGTCGCGCTCGTCGACGCGACGCATTTCGTGACCGCGCGCAAGGTCACCGCGGCGGTCGACGCGCAGGTCGCGTACAGCGACGCGCTGCTCGTGACCAAGGCCGAGCTCGCCGGCGAAGACGTGGTCGCGACCGCGATCGCGGCGGCGAGCCAGATCGCGCCGCGCGCGCAGGTGTTGATCGGGACGACCGACGATCACGCGCGGTGGCTCGAGCAAGTGCTCACCGATCCGGATGTCGAGCACACCCCGGCCGGGCCTGATCACGATCACGACGCTCACGACCATCACGGCATCGCGACGCTCGCGCTCGACGTGCCAGGCGTGATCGATCTCGAGGAGCTCGAGGATCAACTCGCCGAGCTGCCCGCCGACTACGTCCGGATCAAGGGCATCGCGGCGACCGGTGCAGGGCAGTGGACCGCGTTTCACCGGGTCGGGCTGCGGGTGTCGAGCGAGCCGCTGCCGCATGCCCCGGCGGGATTCACCGACAACCGCGGTCGGATCGTCGCGCTCGGCCGCGACCTGCGGCAAGATCAACTCGCCGCCTGCGTGAGTGCGGCCCTGGTATGAAGTGGTGGCTGTGTTTACTCGTGCTCGGTGCATGCGATCAAGAAACGATCGGCGTGAAGGCGCAACCGCAGGACGACTACAACCACGGCAAGCTGACCGTCGCGATCGATACGTTCATCGCCGCGAAGCGCACCGCACCGGCATTCGCGGATCTCGCACAGAAGGTGATCGCGCTGCGGCCGGGCATGGATGCGACGGTCGCCGAAGAGGCCGAGCTGCGGATGATCGTCCTCGCCCTCGATCCGGTGACCGCGTTGAAGGATGCACCGACCTCGGATCAGATCAGCAAGCTCGCGCTCACGGTCTGGCCGACGCTGCTCGCGCCGCGGATCGAAGCCGATCGACTGAATCGCGTCCGCGATCCGAAGACCGGCGAGTATCCGCCGAAGCCGGGTGAAGATCCGAGCGCGTACCTCCTGCGGCTGTGCATGAGCGCGCTCGTCACCGAATGCAAGCACTCGGTGCCGGAGCTCCAGGGCAGCATCGTCGCGGCGCTCGCGAATCGACGCGCCACCGAGCGCGTGCGGATCGCGGTCAGCGAGTGCCTCGTGTGCTCGAGCGAGACCGCGGATCCGGGCTGGAAGAATGCGGTCTTGGGCTGGGAAGCGCTCGATCGCGCGAGCGCGCAGACGATCACCGCGATCGAGGATGCCGCCGATCCGGGCAACTGGCCGGTCGCGGGCGCGGCGTCCGACGACGATCCGCAGCTCCCCGAAGCCGAGCTCACGATGCGCGGCGACATCGTGGTCGACGGTCACGGTTACGGCCCGAACCAACAGCGCATCGAGGTGTTGAAGGAGCTGCGCGGCAAGGGCGACGTGATCGCGCTGCACTTCCATCCCGATCAGAACCTCGTCGCGGTCCGCGGCGTCCTCGACGACGCGCGCAAGGCCGGGGTCCAGCGCGTCGCCGTGGTCGCGCGCGAGGCCGTGTATCCGTATCGCCGCCGCGCCTACTGGGTCGCCAACGGCTCGGGCCTGCGCGCAAATCTCCGTCCCACCGATTCGCTCCAGCTGTTGCTCCACGCCGTCGACGAGGTCGCGGGGCCCGGCACGGTGGCGCGTGTCGACTGAGGAGCTCGATTCGCCAGAGCTCTCCGGCCGCTACGCGCGGCTTCAACTCGAACGCACGAACGGGCGCAGCTCGATCGCGCGCGGTGTGATCCTGCTGGTCTCGATCCCGATCGTCAGCGTCGCGGCGCTGCTCGTCGCGAGTGGCCTGCGGTCGATCGCCCCGCTGTTGATCGCGGGAGCGTTCGCGATCATCGGCGGCGCCGCCGGCATCGTCAGCGTCGGCGTCGGCATCCTCCAGGAACGCGGCGCGGCCAAAGCGCTGCATCAGCTCGAGCAGGATCGGCTTCCGGAAGCGCGGCTCCTCAAGTAGGCCCGCGAGTTGCTGAACCGTCGCGCACGATGATGGCGCGCGGTTCGAGGCAGCACGATTCCAGTGGGTTGGTTCGGCGGGCGTGCGCGACTGCAACCAGTCATGTGCAACTCGTCGTGGTGTCGGTGGGTGTGCTCGTCTCGGCCTGCACGACCGAGCCGGCGCTGTCCGAAACGGAATCGGCATCGACGGTCAGCGACTACACCGGCTCGACCGGCTGCTCGACCGCGGTGGTGATCGGCCTCTCGAAGCAGATCGCCGACGAGGCCGGCTGCGAAAACCCGGCGAGCTTCGTCTCGTTCTCCAACACACCCGGCATCACGCTCGCGTCGAACGCGGTGTTGCCGTACCTCGTGAAGGGCGCGCGAGATGACCTCGAGGAGGTCGCGACCGGGAGCTCGCTCACGGTGACCAGCGCGCTGCGATCGATCGCGCAGCAATACCTGCTCTACAACTGGTACGTGCAGGGCCGCTGCGGGATCACGGCCGCGGCGCACGTCGGCACCTCGAATCACGAAGGCGGTCGCGCGGTCGACCTGTCGAATTATTCGGCGCGGATCTCGGCGATGGCGGCCCACGGTTGGGCGCACGACGTCGCCGGTGATCCGGTGCACTTCGATCACACGGCGTCCCCCGACGAGCGCGGCCAGGACACCAAGGCGTTTCAGGTGCTGTGGAACCGCAACCATCCGAACGACCTGATCGCCGAGGACGGTGCCTACGGCCCTGCGACCGAGGCGCGCTTGAAGCAAGCACCCGCGACCGGCTTCGCGATCGGCCCGGCATGTCACACCGACCTGATGGCGAGCGTGGTGTCGATCGATGGTCCGGACCGCGTGCCGCCGCAGACGCTCGCGCACTACACGATCATCATCAAGAACTCCGGTGCGACGCCGTGGCCGGCGACCACGAAGCTCCAGATCGCGAGCGGCGATGCGAGCCCGCTCTACGACACGAGCTGGACCTCGGCGACGGTCGTGACGACGCTCGGCGCGATCGTCGACGCGAACCAGCAGACCATGATCGACATGGACGTGATGACGCCGATGGTGACCGACGAGACGCCGCTGACCCAGGCGTTCGAGCTCGACGACGCGGGCACGAGCTTCGGCACGATCGACCTCGCGCTCACGGTCGCGCCCGGTGCCGACATGGGCACGAGCGGCGACCCCGGCGACGAAGCGGCCGACGACCAGAGTGGCGGTTGCAGCACCACCGGTGGTGGCGCGGGCTGGCTCGGGCTGGCGATTCCGGCGCTGATGCTGCGCCGGCGCCGGCGCTGACCGCCTGTCCGCGGGGTGCGAACGCTCGGTTGCGTCACTCTGCGTTCACGATCGCGATCGTCGACAGTTCACGATCGGGCGCTCGGTTGCCAGGATTCGCCGTGATTCCCGCGTCCAACGGCGTGGCACGCGACGTGAGTAAGGGCCGCGCATGCTCCGGATCGCGATCGTGATGAGCTTGCTCCCTGGATGCCTCCAAGATGATTGTCGCGTCGGCGCGTGGCGCTGCATCGGCGACGAGCTCCAATCCTGCGAGGCGCACGGCGGCGGGCTGTACGGGCCGATCGACGATCCGAGCTACGTCCACAGCAGCAGTCCGACGTGGGAGGACAACACCGCGTGCGGCGCGAACCTGTGCATCTCGAGCGACAAAGCCTTCTGTGCGCTCGCGGCGACCCGCGAATCGGCGTGCGGAGCGAGTGGATACGCCTGCGCTGGTGACACGCTCGTGGAGTGCCGCGATGGCTACGCGACGTCGCGCACGGCGTGCCTCGCGTGCGACGCCACGAAGGGAAGTTGCAGTGGCTCGATGTTCGACGTCTGTGCGACCGCGACGGACTGCGCCCCAGGCATGACGTGCACGAATCAAGGGTGCGAGCTGCCGTGTGCGTGCCCGGAGGGTGCGTCGTGCGGCGTGTGCGATGCGGCGTTTGAAGAGAGCCCCGATCCGAGTAACGGCGTGTGGCGTGCGAGCACGTGTCGCGCCGGATTCTGCGACTAATGCATCTGCTCGGCGCCGAACACCACGAAGCCAGGATCGGCGAGGTTCGCGTGCTCGGCGGCGATCCAGTCTGGCGTCAGCACGGTGCGATAGAGGCGGACCTCGTCGAGCAGGCCCTTGTACGGGAAGTTGTCGTGCGTGCGGCCGAGATCGAAGTCGAGCGCGTTGTCGAGCGCTTCATGCGCTGGCCACGATTATAAGGCTACACTCCGAACAATGCCGGTCTTCCGGCTCGACGACCGACTCGTGTTTCCGCCGGTGCACCTCGCCGAGGATGGGCTCCTCGCGCTCGGCGGAGATCTGCGCCCGGAGCGGCTCATCCTCGGATACACGCAGGGCATCTTCCCCTGGTACGCGGAGAATCTGCCGATCCTGTGGCATTCGCCCGATCCGCGGATGGTGATGACGACGCGTGATCTGGTGATCCAACGCTCGTTGCGCAAGCAGATCAAGCGCGAGCCGTATCGCCTCACCATGGACACCGCGTTCATGGACGTGCTGCTCGGCTGCTCCGCGGCACCGCGGCCGGGGCAGACCGGCACGTGGCTGATTCCGGAGATGGTCGAGGCGTACACGAAATTGTTCGAGCTCGGCTTCGCCCATTCGATCGAGGCGTGGCTCGGGACCACGCTGGTCGGCGGCTTGTACGGCGTGTCGCTCGGCGCGGCGTTCTTCGGCGAATCGATGTTCGCAAAGGCGCCGGATGCGTCGAAGATCGCGTACGCGGCGTGCGTGCGGCAGCTCGACGAGTGGAAGATCGGTCTGATCGATTGCCAGGTTCACACCGAGCACCTCGAGCGGTTCGGCGCGTACGAAGTGCCGCGTCAGGGCTACCTCGAGAGGCTGACGATCGCGCTCGACGAACCGACGAAGCGCGGGCGCTGGGAGTTCGAGATGTCGCTCGACGAGTTCGCCGCGACCGGCGGGATGATGGGGCTGCCGGCTCCTGACGAGCCCGAGGTCCCGGTGAAGCGCCCGGTCAAACGTCAAGCCGGCAATCGCGGCTGAAGCTCGGCGACGATCGCGTGCGTGACGACCGGTGCAAGCACGTCGGTGAGAGCGAGCGCGACGTGGGCGAGGCCGAGCGGCGAGACGTGGTCCCAGATCGCGGCGTGGACGGCGAAGCCGCTCGCCGTGCGACGAGCGCCACGCGCCCCCAAGTCCGACCAGACGATCGTCCGCTGCGTCACGACCTCGCGAGCGGCGACGCGGAGGGGCGCGGGGACGGCATCGGCGATCAGCTCGGCGATCGCAGCGCGGAGCGGTGGTGGAAATTCGCGGCCGATCACGTCGCTGGTCGACGGCGGAATCGCGTGAGGTCCGTCGACGAGCGCGCCGGCGGCCGAGAACGTCGCGACGTGGGCGTAGCGCGTGGCGCCGAACCACAGCTCGGCGCGAAGCTCGACGAGCCGGGCTTGGCCGTCGGTCGTGTAGGTCACGCCGTCGACGACGGCGCGCTCGACGCCATCGCGAAGTTCTGTGAAGCCGCGCGAGAACTCCACGCGGATGTGCGGCGCGGGTGCGAACTCCACCGCCACCGGGTCGCGGGCGAGCCGAAGCGCGCGGCCGAGGACGTCGTCGCAGAACGTCGCTTCGTCGGCGGAGGCGCGAAACGATCGCTCGAGCGCGCGATACAGTGCGGGAGTCGGATACGGGCCGGCGTAGCGCAGCGGGTGGGTGGCACGCTCCGCGATCCGGTTGAGCAGCAAGGCACCGGCGCCTGGAGGCAGTTTGCCGGGCTCCGCGATGATCGGGATCTCGCCGGGGCGATCGAGATCGACGGCCGACATCGCGGTCAGGGGCTCGCCCGTGCGGTCGCAGATCACGAACGCATCGCCAAGAAGTGGGTGAATGACGACCTCGCACGCGATCACGAGGTCGCCTAGCGCGAGATCCACGGCGCGAAGCTTTGCACGGTGGCGCCTGGTTTGGCACATTCGGGCCCGCATGAAGTTAGGCGTCGTCCAGGAGACGAAACCCGAGGAGCGGCGCGTCGCCGCCTCTCCCAATGTAGTCGGCAAGTGGGTGAAGGCTGGATGGCAGGTGGTGGTCGAGAAAGGCGCCGGCACGGCTGCGACGTTTGGCGATGACCAATACGCGACCGCCGGTGCCGAGCTCGTCGATCGCTCGACCGCGTGGTCGGCCGACATCGTGCTGAAGGTGCGGCCGCCCGAGGACAGCGAGGTCGATCAACTCCGCGAAGGCGGCACGATCATCTCGTTCTTGTATCCCGCGCAGAACGAGCCGCTGCTCGCGAAGCTCGAGTCGCGCAAGATCACCTCGCTCGCGATGGATCAGGTCCCGCGGATCAGCCGCGCGCAGAAGATGGATGCGCTGTCGTCGATGGCGAACATCTCGGGCTACCGCGCGGTGATCGAAGCCGCAAATCGCTTCCCGAGCTTCTTCACCGGTCAGTTCACCGCGGCCGGTAAGGTCGCGCCGGCGAAGGTGTTGATCATCGGCGCCGGGGTCGCCGGGCTCGCCGCGCTCGGCGCTGCCAAGGGCATGGGCGCGATCGTGCGCTCGTTCGACGTGCGCGCCGCGGCCGAGGAGCAAGTGAAGTCGCTCGGCGGCGAGTTCCTCACCGTCACGATCAAAGAATCCGGCGAGGGGCAGGGCGGCTACGCGAAGGAGATGAGCAAAGAGTTCATCGATGCCGAGTACGCGCTGTTCCGGGCGCAGGCGAAGGAATGCGACATCGTCATCACGACGGCGCTGATCCCCGGCAAGCCGGCGCCGAAGCTGTGGTTGAAGGACATGGTCGAGCTGATGCGGCCGGGCTCGGTCGTCGTCGATCTCGCGTCGGAGCAAGGCGGCAACTGCGAGTACACGGTGCCGGGCCAGACCATCGTCCACAACGGCGTCAGCATCGTCGGGTTTACCGATCTGCCGAGCCGGATGGCGTCGGTGTCGAGCGATCTGTACGGCATGAACCTGTTCCATCTCCTCGACGAGATGGGCGGTGCGGCGAAGTGGAAGATCGATCACGACAACGATGCGGTGCGGCCGGCGCTCGTGCTCGAGCACGGCGAGAAGAAGTGGCCGCCCCCGCCGATGGCGAAGAAGGCGGAGGCTGCGAAGCCGGCGCCGCCGGTGTCACCGAAGCTGCCGAGCGAGTCGGTGACGCCGCCGCCGAAGCATCACGGTCATGGCGGCCCGAGAGCGGTGCCGCCATCGAAGTCGCAGGGCATGGTGCTCGCGGCGGTCGGCATCGTCCTCGCGGTCGTGTGGTTCGCGCTGCGCTACGGCAGCCCCGATACCCAGGGCACGATCGACGCGTTCAAGCTCCTCCAGCACATCACGGTGTTCGTGATGGCCGTGTTCGTCGGGTTTCAGGTCGTGTGGAACGTGACCCCGGCGCTGCACACACCGCTGATGAGCGTGACCAACGCGATCAGCGGCATCATCGTCGTCGGCGGGCTCTTGAGTGGACGCGGCGAGCTCTCGACACCCGTGACCGTTGCGGTGGTCGCAACGCTGTTCGCGACGATCAACATCTCCGGTGGCTTCATCGTCACGCGGCGCATGCTCGCGATGTTTAGGAAGTAACGCGATGATCTTCACAAGGGCAACCGAGCTCTCCACCCTCGCGTACCTGGTCTCCGGGGTGCTGTTCATCCTCGCGCTGCGCGGCTTGTCGAGCCAGGAGACCGCGCGGCGCGGCAACGTCTACGGCGCGATCGGCATGGGCATCGCGATCGTCGCGACGTTCACCTATCCGCACGGCAACTTCCATCCGGCGCTGTACGGCGCGATCGGTGTCGCGATCCTGATCGGTGCGACGCTCGCCACGCGTGTCGGCATGACGCAGATGCCCGAGCTCGTCGCGCTGTTGCACAGCTTCGTCGGGCTCGCGGCCGTGCTCGTCGGGTTCTCGCTGCAACTCGCCGGCGTCGTGGATCTCGCGGAGCGCGTCGAGGTCTACATCGACGTGATCATCGGCTCGATCACCGCGACCGGCTCGGTGCTCGCGTTCTTGAAGCTGCGCGGTTCGGTCTCGGGCAAGCCCCTGCTGCTACCGGCGCGTCACCTGTTCAACCTGACGATGCTCGGCGCGATCATCGTGTTCGGGTATCTCTACGGTACCGAGCACCACACGTGGGCGCTGTTGATCGCGACCGCGGTCGCCAGCGTGCTCGGTGTGCATCTCGTCGCCGCGATCGGCGGTGCCGACATGCCGGTCGTCGTGTCGATGCTCAACAGCTACTCCGGGTGGACCGCCGCCGCCGCCGGTTTCATGCTCGACAATGATCTCCTGATCATCACCGGCGCGCTGGTCGGCAGCTCCGGCGCGATCCTCTCGTACATCATGTGCCGCGCGATGAACCGTTCGATCTGGAACGTGATCTTTGGCGGCTTCGGCGCGGCACCACCCAAGTCGGCGAAGAAGCTCGAAGCGCCCGCCGGCGAGGTTCAAGAGATCAATGCGCAGGAGCTCGCCGAGAAGCTGACGTCGGCGAAGAACGTCGTGATCATTCCGGGCTACGGCATGGCGGTCGCGCGCGCGCAACACGCGGTGCGCGAGCTCTCCGAGGTGCTGCGCGGCAAGGGCGTCAACGTCCGGTTCGCGATCCATCCGGTCGCCGGACGCTTGCCCGGTCACATGAACGTGTTGCTCGCCGAGGCGAACGTGCCGTACGACATCGTCCTCGAGATGGACGAGATCAACCACGACTTCCCGACGACCGACGTCGCGATCGTGATCGGTGCGAACGACATCGTGAACCCCGCCGCCGAGGACGATCCGACCTCGCCGATCGCGGGCATGCCGGTGCTCCAGGTCTGGAAGTCGCACCTCGTGATCGTCAACAAGCGCTCGCGTGCGGCTGGCTACGCCGGCATCGACAATCCGCTGTTCTACAAACCCAACACGAAGATGCTGTTCGGTGACGCGAAGGACGCGATCGAGAAGGTCGTAGGAGCACTCAAAGCGACATGAGCGAGAAGCGAACCTTCGAGACCGACGACAAGTACTGGGAAGCGTAGTCAGGCCGCGAGCTGCTTGACCAGCGCGAGCGCGTCGTCGACGTGCTTGCCGACGCGGAGCTGCGAATCGAAGCGGCTCTTGCACACGCCGGTCTTGTCGAACACGAACGTGACGCGGCCCGGGAGCAGGCCGAACGTCTTCTTGACGCCGAACGCGGTCGACGCCTTGCCGTCCGGATCGCTGAGCAGCGTGAACGGCAGCTTGTGGTGCGACTTGAAGCCGTCGTGCGAGCTGACGCTGTCGCGCGAGATGCCGATGACCTCGGCGCCCGCTGCCGTGAAATCTTCGTACGCATCGCGAAACGAGCACGCTTCCTTCGTGCAGCCCGGCGTCTCGTCCTTCGGATAGAAGTAGATCACGAGTGTCTTGCCGAGGTGATCGCGCAGCTTCACCGGACCGCTGTCACCGGCGACCGTGGAATCGGGCAATTGATCACCGATGTTCACCATGGCCAGAACTCTATCAGGGAGTGACCGAGCGGCGGCCTGGGTCGAACGAGCAACGTGTGGTACGAACTCGACGCGATGTGGCAGCCCGCCGAGCGGATCAAGTACGAGCTCCCGCCCGGCACGTGGCCGACCGCCGAGCAGGCCGCCGAGGCGCGGTTGTTCCAGCCGCTCGTGATCGGACCGCGGCTCGCGCGGACGCGGACGTGGGTGCCGGCGATGGTGCCGTGGCGCGCCACCGACGATGGCTTTGTCACCAAGGACGTGATCGACTGGTACGCGCGGTTCGCGCACGGTCGTCCGGGCGTGATCGTCGTCGAGGCGACCGGGATTCGCGATGTCGCCTCGGGACCGCTGCTGCGGATCGGCCACGACCGGTTCGTGCCCGGGCTCGAGCAGCTCGCCGCCGCCGTCAAGGAAGCGTCCGGCGGACAGACGCTGCTGTTCATCCAGCTGATCGATTTTCTGTCGATCCGGCGCCGGCCGCAGCGCGAGAAGTACTTCGCGCGCTTCCTCGAGATCACCGACGCGCATCGCGCGGCGCTCGGCAACGATCGCGGCGACGACGATCTGCGTACGCGGATCGCCGCACTCCCCGATGCCGAGCTCGCGACCGTGCTGTCGCCGCGCGAGCTCGATGATCTCCAGCGCGGCTTTCGCGAGCGCGTCACCGACATGAACGTGCCGCACATCGCGGAGCTGCCGCGGGTGCTGCCGAGGTTGTTCGGCGACGCCGCGGAGCGCGCGATCACGGCGGGCTTCGACGGCGTCGAGCTCCACTTCGCACACGCGTACACGATGGCGTCGTTCCTGTCGGCGCTCAACACGCGGCCCGATGGCTACGGCGGTTCGCGCGAGAACCGGATCAAGCTCGCGCTCGAAGTCTCGGCCGCGGTGCGCGAGCGGGTCGCCGGGCGCGGTGCCGTTGGCTGCCGCTATCTCGGCGACGATGTCGTCGAGGGTGGCTCGCACATCGCCGACGCCGCGTGGTTCGGCGTCGAGCTCGCGAAGGCCGGCCTCGACTTCCTCTCGATCTCCAAGGGCGGCAAGTTCGAAGATGCGAAGCAGCCGAAGGTCGGCTGGGCGTCGTATCCGTACACCGGGCAGTCCGGCTACGAGTGCATGCCGACGATCTACTCCGACGCGCGTGGCCCGTTCTCGCGCAACGTACCGCTCGCGGCGACGATCCGCTCCGCCATCCGCGAAGCCGGCTGCGGCACGCCGATCGTGACGGCCGGCGGCATCTGCGAGTTCGGGCAAGCCGAGGCGATCCTCGAGCGCGGCGAGGCCGACTTCATCGCGTCGGCGCGCCAGACGCTCGCGGATCCGGATTGGTTCGACAAGATCCGCAGCGGTCACGGCGAGGACGTCCGGCGCTGCGAGTTCACGAACTACTGCGAGGCGCTCGACCAGCAGCACAAGCAGGTCACCTGCAAGCTGTGGGATCGCGACGAGCTCGATGGTCCCGACGTGACGCTCGCGTCCGACGGAAAGCGCCGGCTCGTCCCGCCGCGCTGGCGACGCTAGGGCGTGAAGGCGGCGTGGACGGCCGTCACGCCGACGCCCATCGAGACCGCCATCTGCCCGTCGATCATCACGTCGGGCGCGAGCAGCGCCATCACGAGCGAGTTGGTCTTGATCTCGTCGACGGTCACCGTGCAGTCCTGATTCGCGTCGAGCAGGCTGAGGTACGTCTCGCCGATCGAGCCGCCGGTGCAGCCACACGCGGGTGGCGAGGTCAGCGCGTTGCAGTCGTTCGCGATCTGCGCGGTCACGGCGAGGCGGAGCGCCGGGATCAGCGTGGAGTCGATGACGGTCTGCGAAATCCCGCCGGCGACCACACCGGTGAGGCCGGTGGCGGTGATGCCCGTGAGCTTGACGCGCGCACCGATCAGCGGCAGCGAGACCGTGGCACCGAGAAGCGACACGGGGAAGTGGAGCTGACCGGGGCCACCGGTGAACACGTTGGCAGCGATGGCGCCGGGCAGGGCCGTGTCATGGGCCGAGGTCGAGGCGACATCGAACGTGGCGGTGCCGGTGAGGTGGTGGCGACAGGTGGTGTCGGCGGTTCCGCTACATGCCGCCGGCATCGGATTCGCGCCGTCGTACATCGTGAAGGTCGCGGTCGCGGCGGTCGTGAGATCCGCGGCCTCGAGATCCGCGAGCATGATCACCGCGCCTGTATCGATCACGTGATCGAGCGCGGGTTGGGTCGTCAGGCCCATGCCGGCGAAGGCCGCGTCGACCATACCGAGCTCGTTGTCGACCGTCGCATCGTTGTCCAGATCGAGGCCGTACATCAGCGCCTGGGAGTTGTTCGTCGGCAGCATCTCGTGATCGATCACGTAGCGACGCGCGCCCGCTGGCGGTGGCGGTGCATCGACGAGCGCGTCGACGGGTGCATCGACATGCGCGTCGACGTGCACGGTGTCGACCGCACCATCGATCGCCTTCGCTGCGTCGTTGCCACACCCGAGGAACAGGACCGCACACAAGATCGAACGCATGCGACTGACTAACACGAGCCGCGCTCGCGGCGTGTACCATTCACCGATCATGAAGCTCGCCCTCGTCGCGGCTGCGCTCGCTGCAACCTTGATCACACAGACCCCGATCGCGCACGCGATCATGGGCTGCATGGGCGCCGGTTCGGGTTGGGCAACGGGCGGCAAGGATCTGCCACCGCATGCCCACCTCGTGTTCTGGAGCGACCGGCGCAGTCCGCCGAGCTCGCCGAAGCTCGTCGCGAAGATCGCGAACAAGGTCGTCCCGACCAAGGTCACGATGATGGCCGCGACGCCGTATCAGTTCGTGCTCGTCGACATCGACTCCGATGCGACCGGCCACCTCGACCTCACGTGGGAGGGCACGACCGGCGGGTTCGTCAACGGATCGTTCGAGGTCAAAGCGAAGCCGGTGTACGCGAAGCGGGCCACCGTGAAGACGGCGCGCTATCACAACGAGATCAGTCACACCGGCGGTCCGGAGGTCTTCGACGGTCTCGAGATCACGGTCGACGTTCCCGCGGTGCGGGCGCACGTGAAGCTGCGCCGCGACGCGAAGGCGACGTGGACCGAGCTCGACGTCCCGGTGCGCAACAACACGATCGACATCGGTCTGCTCGGCTGCGTGCGCAACTACGAACCGGGGCTGCTCGAGACCGGCGTCGATCTCGACCTCGCGCTGACGCTGCCCGACGGCTCCACGATCGGCGCCGAAAACTTCACCCACGCGTTCATCGAGAAGCGTAAGAAGTAGCCGAGCGCACCCGCACGGCGAGCCCTATGGCGCGGACGGGGCGTCGTCACCGTGGTCGACGACGTCGGTGAGACCGGCCGACCGCGCGCAGCTCGCACAGCAGTAATAGGCGCCGCGCCCTTCGATGCCGTGGCCGATGATCGGCACCTTGCACTTGTCACAGCGCGGTGCGAGCGCGTGGATCGCGCACGCGAACGAATCGAACGTGTGGGTGGTCCCGCCGATCGAGACGTCGAAGCATTTGTCGTACTCGTTGTGGCAGGTCTCGCACGTCTTCATGCGTCAGAACTGTGCAAGGCACGGGCCTTGCTGCGTATCTCGTCATGAGCCGCTCCTCAAAACTGCGGATGGCCGTGATCGGGCAGGGCTACTTCGCGCAGACCGCGATCCTCCCGGCACTCGAACAACTCGATGACGTCGAGCTCACCGCGCTGGTCTCGGGCTCGCAGCACAAGCTCGACGAGCTCGGCGATCGCTACGGCGTGCGCACGCGCGTCAACTACGACCAGCTCGATACGTTGTTCGCGAGCGGCAAGGTCGACGCCGCGTACATCGCGGTGCCGAACGATCTCCACGCACAGACCACGATCGTCGCCGCGCGCCACGGCGTCCACGTGTTGTGCGAGAAGCCGATGGCGCCGACCGACGCCGAGTGCCTGCAGATGATCCGCGCGTGCGAGCACAAGCACGTCAAGTTGATGATCGCGTATCGCTTGCACTTCGAATCGGCGAACATGGTCGCCGTCGAGATCGCGCGCGGCGGTGAGATCGGTGATCCGCGGCTGTTCAGCTCGACGTTCACGCAGCAGGTCCGCGAGGGCAACGTGCGCGTGCAACCGCGCCGCGGCGCCGGCCCGATCTATGACATCGGCATCTATCAGATCAACGCCGCGCGCTATCTGTTCCGCGCCGAGCCGGTCGAGGTCACCGCGATGCGCTTCGCGAGCCGCGACGAACGCTTCCGATCGGTCGATGAAGCATGCGCGGTCACGCTGCGGTTTCCAAACGACCGCGTCGCCCAGCTCGCCTGCAGCTTCGGTGCGTACGATCGCACGCACTTCGAGCTGATCGGCACCAAGGGCCTGCTGTCGCTGACGAACGCCTACGACTTCGCGAAGCCGCAGTGCATGCAGGTCGACGGCATCCACGGCCCGCGCACGCGGACGTTCGAGGTCCGCGATCAGATCGCGGCCGAGGTCGAATACTTCGCGCGCTGTATCTACGACGACACCGAGCCCGAGCCGGGTGGCTGGGAAGGCCTCGCTGATATCCGGATCATCCAGGCCGCGCAGGTCGCCGCGCGGTTCGGCCGCGCCGTCCCGATCGATCCGCTGCCCCGCCGGTCGCGCCCCGACCTGGGCCAGGCGATCAGCGTCGGACCGCACGCACCCCCGACGTTGGTCGACGTGGTCGCGACGACGCGATAACCTGCGCGGGTGGATCCCGCGCACCTCGCGCTCGTCGGCGCCGCGGCTGCGGCGGGCGGCGCTGTCAACGCGATCGCGGGCGGCGGCAGTCTGATCACGTTCCCGGCGCTGCTCGCGTGCGGCGTGCCGGCGGTGGTCGCGAGCGCGACCAACACCGTCGCGATGTGCCCGGGCTACCTCGGCGCGACGTGGGCGCAGCGCGCGCAGCTCGCCGGCCAGCGCAAACGCTCGCTGCGGATCGTGCCCGCCGCGGCGCTCGGCGGTGCGCTCGGCGCGCTGCTGTTGCTCCACACCAACGCGAAGATCTTCGATGTCGTCGTCCCGTTCCTGCTGTTGTTCGCGGTCCTGCTCCTCGGCTTTCAGGATCAGCTCCGCGCGCGGCTCTACACGATCGCGAACAACGAGGCGCTCGCCGCACCGATCGCGGCGGTCGCCGCGATCTACGGCGGTTACTTCGGCGCCGGCCTCGGCGTGATCGTCCTGGCCGCGCTCGCGATCGTGATCGGCGACTCGCTGGTCCGGCTGAACGCGCTGAAGCAATTGATCTCGCTCGCGGTCAACGTCACCGCGGCGATCGTGTTCCTGTTGATCGCCGACCTCGATGCCGTCACGGTGCTCGTGATGGCGTGCGCGTCGCTCGTCGGTGGTGTCGCCGGTGGAGCGATCGCGTCGCGGGTGTCGGCGAAGCTGCTGCGCTCGCTCGTCCTCACGATCGGCGGAGTGGTCAGCGCGATCTATTTCGTGAAGCTGTTCCGCGGTTTATGAGATCGCGATTGACGCGTGCGATCGTTTGCCGTAGTTGTCTGCGCCTCGCTGGGGATCGAGGTCTCCACGTTTTCGTCCAACCGGCGTCGTGACGCACGCTTGCCCAGCTCGTTCGAAGCTGTCGGTGGAGCGTGTTCGGCCTTTCCGTAGGGCACTATCGACGTTCCGGGGAGAACAACGTCTCTAGCGAGACCCGGGAACAGAAGGTTCGACTCCTTCCTGCCGCACTTCTATGCGGCGGATGCGCAACGGCAGCGCATTGGGCATGCTCATCCCAACATCCCAACGGTCTCGAGAACCGTAAAAAACCTGAGCTGGTCGTCGACGACGTTCTGCCCGGTAGCCCCGCTACCACGCAGCGTCGAGATCGATCGTGAATCCGTCCCGCCGTCCCGTACGAGCCAGCGCTAGCACGCTCGCACGTCGCGGCGAAGTCGCTCGCGATCCCTTGCCACTTCGGAGTCCCCGCGCAGCCGCACACATGTCCCTCCGAGGCGTGTGCCATGGCGCGATGGCGTTCTTCGTCGGCGACCGCCTTTTGTTCGTTGTCCTGAAAGGAGTCATGTGTCGTGAATCATCTGCATCTCAAGCTCAACGAGCGCGCTGTTCTCGTCCGCGATGGCGAGGCGGTGCGTGCCCTCGGCCCGGGTCGCTTCACGCTGTGGAAGCGCTACGAGGTCGTCAAGTTCAACACCGATACCCTCGCGTTCACCGCGCCGACGGCCGTGCTCGCTGCACTGCCCCAGGACTGGTACGAGACCGTTCACCTCGCGCACGGCCAGTACGGCATCGTCGATCGCGACGAGCGTCCGGTCGAGTTCCTGCGCGCGGGTGTGCACCGGCTGTGGAAGGTCGATCCGAACGTGCGCGTGCGCGTGTTCGCCGAGACCGATCCGCTGCTGGCGCTCACCGATGCACTGCAGAAGCTGATCCCGGCGAACGAGCTGCTCGTCGCCAACCTCGAGCTCGACCAGCGCGCAGTGCTGCTGCGCGACGGTAAGCCGGAGCGCATCCTCGCGCCGGGTCACTACGCATTCTGGGGTCCCCAGCTGAAGCTCACCACGTGGAAGGTCGATGACCTCGCGTTCTGGGCACAGCCGGAGATCCTCGCGATGCTGCCGGCGACGTGGTTCCGCGAGATCGATCTCGCAGCCAATCAGCGCGCGGTCGTCCTGCGCGATGACAAGCCGCGTCTGTTCCTGCGTCCGGGTGTCCACCGCGTGTGGACGGTTGACCCGAACGTCGCGATTCGTATGTTCGACATCGCAGACGTGGCGCCGGAGCTCACCGACGAGCTGCGTGCGATCGTTCCGGCAACGGAGCTGATCGAGACGCCGGTGCGCCAGTTCGAGAAGGGCCTGAAGTACGTCAACGGTAAGTTCGAGGGCATGCTCGAGCCGGGCCGTCACGCCTTCTGGAACCACCCGGGCGCGCGCATCACGGTGACCGTGCTCGACACGCGTGTCCAGCAGCTGAAGATCGAGGGCCAGGAGCTGATGACGCGTGACAAGGTCACGCTGCGTCTGACCCTGACGGCCGAGTACGCACCGGCCGATGCGCCGACGACCGTGCATGCGGTCGCCGACGTCAAGGAGGCGCTGTACCTCGCGGTGCAGCTGGCGGCGCGCGAGTACGTCGCTGGTGTCACGCTCGACGAGCTGCTCGAGGGCCGCGATGCTCTCGCGCGCTACCTCGAGGCGCAGGTGCTGCCGCGTGCCGAGATGTTCGGCCTGCGTCTGCATCGCGTCGGCGTGAAGGACGTGATCCTGCCGGGCGAGATGAAGACGCTGCTCAACAAGGTGATCGAGGCCGAGAAGGCCGCGGCTGCCAACGTGATCATGCGTCGTGAGGATGCGGCGGCGACGCGCAACATGGCTCAGACGGCCAAGGTGATCGCGGAGAATCCGGTGCTGATGCGCCTGAAGGAGCTCGAGACCCTGAAGGATGTCGCCGAGAAGATCGACGAGATCAAGCTGGTCGTGGGCGCCGACGGTCTCAAGCAACTGTTCACGACGGACACCAAGAACAACTAACCGACGGCCGGTGCAGGGATGCGCCGGCCGTCTTTGTTTAGTGGTGCGCCGCGCACGACCACAGCGTGTCGCCCGTGCTCGCGGGTGCAGGCAGGATCTCGCACATCGGCTTGGTCGGCGCGCTGAGGCAGTCGGTGATCGCCCCGCCGTCGACGTAGGTCACGACGACCGGCATCAACAACGTCTCCGCGCCATTTTGCGTGACCGCGAGCGCGCCTTTCGCGATCGTCGCGGTGGTCGACGTGGGGATGTGGCTCACGGTGATCATCGTCGAGAAGCCGAAGCTGCACGCGGGGGCGAAGCCGGTCCTGACGAGCGTGCCGGCGATGTCGCCGTTGGTCGTCGTGATGTCGATCGAGTCGGTGATGTTGCCGTTGTCGGCTTGCACGAACCCGACCGTGCATGGGGTCGCGTAGAGCTGATCGAGGCTGATCAAGTCCGAGGCGGTGATGCAGGTCGTCGGATTCGTCATCGGACCGGTGAAGATCGGAATCTGGCAGTGCAGGTGCGTCGCGGTCGCGTCGGTCGCGATGCTGGTCAGACACGTCTCGCTGTACGGCGGCATGCACGCGTTGCACGCGACCTGCGGGACGCAGAACTTGTCGAGCGACGTGCACGCCGGGGCGGAGTCGCCGTCGACACAGGTGCCGCTCTTGCCGATCTGACACGCACCCAGGTCGGTGACGAGACACTCCGGCGGAGCGCTGCCCGCGGGCTGTTTGTACTTGTACCAGGTCGGATCGCACTCGTTCGGCGCGACGAAGCCGTCGCAGTCGGGGTCGGCCTCGGGGACGAAGAACTCGGTGTGGCCGTCGTGACGCACGATCGCGACGCAGCTCGGCGCCGGGTGCGCCGGATCGAGACCGTCGGTCCGCCACGTGATGATCTGATCGTTGCCGGTGCCCATGGCCTGCTGCACCGTGCGCGATTCGAGCTGGTACCGCCGCTTCGTGCCGAGCAGCGGCTCGAGGTCGAAGCTCGTATCGTCGACGACGAACCCGAGCGGCGCTCCATTCGCGTCGAAGCCGATCGCCGCGAGCTTCGGCACCGTGGAGGTCTGCGCGCCGGGTTTGATCAGAAAGCCCGCGATGCCGTCGCTATCGACCCGGGTGTCGAACCGATCGGTGCCGACGACGTAGCTGACGTCACCGAGCGGCTTCGCGTTCGCCACCGTCGGGTCGGTGCCGGGAGGCGCGACCCCATCGCAGGTCGTGCACGGCCCGGCTGCGATGAACAGCTCGACCCGCACGATCGCCGGGTCGTGGGTCTCGATCTCGATCGCGACCGAATCGGCGGCACTGCACGCCGCTACCGCGATGATCAGCAGGCCGCACCAATGCATCGCGAC
Source organism: Kofleriaceae bacterium (assembly GCA_039935615.1). Taxonomy (GTDB): domain Bacteria; phylum Myxococcota_A; class Polyangia; order Haliangiales; family Haliangiaceae; genus JABFXX01. Next base: position 22,241 of record JBDTJY010000036.1, on the reverse strand, counting down.
GAGGATACCACGTCGTGTAAGCTGCCCGCGCCGTGGATAAGGTCACCCAGGAAGTCGTTCCGATCCTCATCTTGATCGTCGTGATCGCGTTCGTCGTCTCGCGCCTGCCGAAGATCGATCTAGGTCACAGCAAAGAGTTCAAGCGCCGCCGGATCCTCAACTGGGTCCCGCTGGGCCTGACGTACGCGTTCCTCTATATGGGGCGCTACAACCTCAACGCGCTCAAAGACCAGAACCTCATCTCCGGCCAAGACTTCGGCGACATCGACTTCGTGGGAGCGATGGTCTACGGCCTGGCATTTCTGGTCAACGGCCCGCTGTGTGACCGGCTCGGCGGTCGGTTCACGATGCTCGTCGCCGCCGTCGGTGCCGCGATCGCGAACCTAGCGATCGGGCTGCTCTACTGGCACGACCACGCGGTGCCGTCGGTGATGGTGTTGATCGTCCTCAACGCGATCAACATGTACTTCCAGAGCTTCGGCGCGGTCTCGATCGTGAAGGTCAACGCGTCGTGGTTTCACCTGCGCGAGCGCGGCACGTTCGGCGGCATCTTCGGCATCTTGATCTCGCTCGGCTTGTACCTCGCCTATGACTGGGCACCGAAGCTGGCCGAGCTCACGCACTGGCACCCGACGTTGTTCGTGGCTCCCGCGCTGCTGATCGGTCTGACCTGGATCGCGTGCTTCTTCTGGGTCCGCGATACGCCGGCCGATGCCGGGCTCGGCAACTTCGACGTCGCGGACGCGTCGAGTGGCGACGATGGCCCACCCGAGCGAGCGCGCGCGGTGATCTGGCGGATGTTGAACAACCGCGTCATCATGACGATCGCGTTGATCTCGGCCTGCTCCGGGTTCCTGCGCCAGGGCATCCTCAAGTGGTTCCGGACGTTCGCGGGCGGCGTCGGTCTGAACAACGCCAATTCGTTCGTCTACGCCCACTGGGGCATGGTCTCGTGCGCCGCCGGCATCCTCGGCGGCGTATTCGCCGGCGTCCTGTCCGATCACTTGTTCAAGTCGCGCCGGCCGCCGGTCGCGGTGCTCTTGTACGGGTTGCTGCTGCTCGGTGCGATCGCGATCATCCCTGCGCTCGCCTATCCGATCGTCGTCAGCGGCATCATCGCGTTCATGGCGATGGCCGTGATCGGTGTCCACGGCATGTTGTCGGGCGTCGCGAGCCAGGACTTCGGCGGACGTCGCAACGCGGGGACGGCGACCGGCCTGATCGATGGCTTCGTCTATCTCGGCACCGCGCTGCAGGCGATCCTCTACGGCCACATCCTCCCCGAATCGAAGATCATCGTCGGCGGCGTCTCGGTCAGTAACCCCGAGGCCGCGAACATCTCGAACTGGTACGCGTGGCCGATCGCGATGGTCGTGATGGCGGTGATCGGCATCATCCTCTCGCTCACCGTGATCAACGCGCAGGTCACTCCGCGAAAGCTCGTCGGTGCGATTTCTCCGGAGGCGGGCCTTCCGAAGGCGATCGTCCACGACAAAGTCTGATTCGCGAATCCCATTTATTTTTCGTGATCTCGTGCAGTGCAATTGGTAATCACGCTCGCTGGCGAGAACGCAAAAACCGGATTTGTCGTCGAGAATCCGCACTACGAAGAAGTCGCGACACCAAAATGTGCCGTAGTGTCAGACAATTAATACAGCGGCGCGATCGCACGTGCAGAGTTACATGTGGCGGCGATGCAACGCTCTTACTGGCTCCTCACGATCCTCGTCGCGTCATGCACGACGACTCTCCCCACTCCTGGCTCCGGCGGCGGCGGCGGCGACGATGGCACGACGACCGGCTCGGACGCCGGTAGCGATACGTCGACTCCGACGTACCCCGATACGCATCCGCGGATCTTGCTCGGCACGCGCAAGGCCGATCTGCAGGCCTCGCTCGCTGCGAACACGCCGGCCGCGGTGCGGTTTCGCACCGTCGTCGACAGCTGGATCGGTGGCAACGACCTCGGCCTCTCGGCGTGGCACGCCGCGCTGCTCGGTCAGCTCACCAGCGATCCGAAGTATTGCGCGAAGGCGATCGCCGTGGTCGAGACGATGGTGACGACCGCGGAGACCGCGATCGCCGCGGGACAAGTTCCGCACGCCGCCGGCGACAGCTACTACTGGGTCGGTGAAGACATCGGCGATCTCGCGCTGACCTACGACTGGTGCTTCGACACCGTCACGAGCGATCAGAAGACCCGATGGCTCGCGTACGCGGATCAGGCGATCTCGAACGTGTGGAATCCGACGACCGCGAAGTGGGGCACGACCGCGACGCCGTGGAGCGGCTGGGCCGTCCACGATCCGTCGGACAATTACTACTACGGCTTCTTGAAGGCGACGATGCTCGTCGGGCTCGCCGCACGTGGTGAGGACGCGAACGCCGATCAGTGGATCGCGCAGTTCCACGACACCAAGGTGATGTCAGAGCTCGTGCCGACGTTCGACACCGACCTCGTCGGCGGTGGCTCGCGCGAAGGCACCGGCTACGGCGTCGCGATGAAGAATCTGTTCCAGCTCTACGATTTCTGGAACGCGACCACCGGCGAGCACCTGTTCGCGAAGACGCCACACACCCGCGCCTCGATGTTGTCGTTCATGCATCAGGTCGTGCCGACGCTCGATCGGATCGCGCCGACCGGCGATCAGTCGCGCGACTCGACCGCGTCGTTCTTCGACTATCACCGCCAGTATCTCCAGGAGCTGGTGTCGTTCTATCCGAGCGATTCGCTCGCACCGCGCGCGCAGACGCTGCTCGCGAGCTCGAGCGTGCCGAAGATGGGCCAGGCGTTCATGGCCGTCGATGATTTCTTGTACGCGAACACGGCCGTCGCGACGCAACCGCTCGACGGTCTCGGCCGCACGTACTACGCGCCCGGCATCGGCGAGCTCTACACGCGCTCGGGATGGGACACCCACGCGACGTGGTTGAACCTGATCGCGGGCCCGTACACGCAATCCCACGCGCATCAGGATCAAGGCTCGCTGCTGCTCTACAAGGACGGTTGGCTCGCGTACGACGCCGTGATCGATTCGCACTCCGGCTTGCCGCAGGCGACCACCGCGCACAGCCTCGTGCGGATCGATCAGAGTGGCGCGCCGGTCACGCAGGTGGCGAACACGATCTCGCGCCTCGTCGCGCTGCACACCGGCACCGGCTGGACGTACGCGGCCTCGGACGTGTTGCCCGCGTACAACGGCAAGGCGGCGGTGACCAAGGATCAGCGCGAGGTCGTCTATCTCGAGCCGGACACCGTCGTCGTCTACGATCGCGTCGCGACCGCCGCGGGGACCCAGCAAACCTGGCAGCTCGCGACGCCGGTCAGCCCGTCGATCAGCGGCACGACCGCGACGATCAACGCGGCGCACGCGCTCCACGTCACGCGCTACGCACCGGCAGCGGCGACCAGCTCGGTCCACGCGATGTCGGCGGACTCGGATTTCACGAGCGGCTACCGCCTGGATGAAACGATCGCCGGCGGCGACCAGCGCTACCTCCACGTGCTGTCGATCGACAGCAGCGTGAGCTCGGCCACAGCGGCGAACGACTCGACGATCACGGTCCATCTCTCGACCGGCCACACCGCCACGATCGTGTTCGATCACGACGCACCGGGCGCGACGCTCACGTATGATGGGACGGTCACGAACCTCGCCCCCGGCGTCGATCCGATGCCAGAATAGCCGAGCGTGACATCCCCTTCGTGTTAAGCCGGAGCACCATGAACCGTCTCGTTGTCCTGCTGTGTGTGGTGGCTGCGTGTGGTGATGACGGCGGTGGTCCGAACTTCAGCGACCAGCACCCGCGGATCAAGCTGACGATCAACCCGGGGATGCAGGCCGCGTTCGATGCGAAGGCGCCCGAGGCGGTGCGGTTCCAGAACATCGTCGACAGCGCGATCGGTGGCCAGGACGTCTACCTGTTCGGCGCGTGGAACGCCGCGCTGATGGGCCAGCTCACCGGCGATCCGAAGTACTGCACGGCCGCGATCGCGCAGGTCGACAAGCTCGTGACGTCCGAGCAGGCGCTGATCGATGGCGGGCAGAACCCGGCGATCGCGGGCGACGACTACTACTCGGTCGGCGACAACATCGGCGACCTCGCGCTGACGTACGACTGGTGTTACGCGTCGATCGATAGCGATCGCCGGCAAGCGTGGCTCGGCTTCGCGCAGCAAGCGGTGTTCAACGTCTGGAACCCGGACGCTGCGACCTGGGGCGGCAAGAAGGCGCCGTGGACCGGTTGGGCGATCAACGATCCCGAGAACAACTACTACTACAACTTCCTGCGCGCGACGATGCTGCTCGGCCTCGCGGCCCACGGCGAGTACGACGGCGTCGACTCGTGGATCGACTTCTTCCACGACACCAAGGTCATGAACGAGATGGATCCGCACTTCGACATGTCGGTCGTCGGCGGTGGCTCGCGCGAAGGCACCGGCTACGGCACGTCGCTGCGCGGGCTGTGGGAGCTCTACGATATCTGGGAGGCGTCGACGGGCGAGGACCTCGCGAGCAAGAGCCCGCACACCCGCGCGTCGCTGTTGTTCTTCATCCACGAGATGGTGCCGACGCTCGATCGGATCGCCCCGACCGGTGATCAATCGCGCGATTCGACGGCGTCGTTCTTCGACTACCACCGCCAGTTCGTGCAGAGCCTGATCACGCTGTTCCCGGATGACCCGCTCGCACCGCGCGCGAAGGCGATGCTCGCCGCGTCGTCGCTACCCGAGATGAGCCAGCCGTTCATGTACGAGTACGACTTCATCAACTCGAACGCGATCGCCGCGACCCAGCTCGACGGGCTCGGCACCGCGTTCTACGGCCCCGGCACCGGCCAGCTGTTCGCGCGCTCGGGCTGGGACCCCCACGCGACGTGGATCAACATGAACGCCGGCCCGTACACCCAGAGCCATGCGCATCAGGATCAAGGTGCGCTGATGATCTACAAGGACGGCTGGCTCGCGTACGACCCGGTCATCGACTCGCACTCCGGGCTGCCGCAGGCGATCGACGATCACGGCACGCTGCGGGTCCTGAAAGATCCGAACACGCCCGACGAGCAGAAGCTGGGCGCGGCGACCACCATGCTCGCGCTCCACGAGGGCGACGGCTACCTGCACGCCGCGGCCGACCTCTCCGCGGTCTACGGCACCGCGGTGTCGAAGTTCCAGCGCGAGATGATCTACCTCGAGCCCGACACGGTCGTGACGTTCGATCGCGTGTCGTCGACGGGCAGCCAGGTGTGGAGCCTCGCGTTCCCGAACATGCCGACGATCGCCGGCAACATCACCACCGAGACGGCCGCGGGGCACACGCTCACGATCAACCGGGTGACCGAAGCGGCGGCGACGCCGACCGTGCACGCGTACTCGAGCGACAGTGGCGGCGACTTCATGACCGGGTTCCGGCTCGACGAGACGGTCCTCGGTGGCGACCATCAGTGGCTGCACGTCACCTACGTCGACGGTGCGGTCACCGCGGTCACCGCCACCGACGCGACCTCGGCCGACATCACCCTCGCCGGGGGCAAGATGGTGCACGTCTCGTTCAACCCGAGCGCGGTCGGTGGAACTCTGACCATCGGGGGCAAGATGGTGACGCTCGGTGCCGGTGTAGACTCGCTCCCCGAGTGAACGTCGTACCGCAGTGGGTGAAGGCGACCGCGAAGTTAGTACCGCTGGTCGCCACGTTTTCGGGCCTGTCGATCTTGGGCCTACTGGGATTTCGCGAGCTGGTGTCGGCGGCTTCGCTGAAGGATGCCGGCGATGCGGTCGGCAACTATCTGCAGACCGTCGGCGGCATCTATGCGGTGCTGCTCGCGTTCATCGTGTTCGTCGTGTGGGGGCAGTTCAACGACAGCCGCTCGTTCGTCGAGCGCGAGGCCACGGCGCTCGTCGATCTGCATCGCACCGCGAGCGGGCTGCCGCCGGCGACGCGGGACACGATCCAGGGCGCGCTGCGCACGTACTTGAAGGATGTCCTCGACCGCGAATGGGTCGCGATGGCGCGCCATCAAGAGGATGTGATCGAGGAGGTCGGCATGCACCTCGATCACGTGTGGGCCGCGATCCACGTGTGCCGGCCGGCGAACGATTGCCAGCACACGGTCTACGGCGAGGTGTTGTCTCGCTACAATGACCTCACCGACATGCGCACGAGTCGGCTGACGTCGTCGCGCTCGCGGATCCCGCTGATCATGAAGTTCCTGCTCTACATCGGCGGGCTGATCACGGTCGGCTCGATCTATCTGATGGTGGTGAATCCGTTCTGGGTCCACGTCGTGATGGCGGGTTCGCTCGGCGGCGTGGTCGCCCATATCGTGTATCTGATCGTGGACCTCGATAACGCCTTCTCCGGCCACCTCGTGGTGTCGCAAGATGCGTTCATTCGAGCGCTGCGCACGTTCGACCGGTCCGCGCACGCGTTCGACGCTGCGGCATAGCCGCACGTTGTATCGCCTTCGTGCGAGCGATAGGCTTGGACCAGTGACCGACGAGCTGCCCGATGATCCGCTGTGGTTCAAGGACGCGATCATCTACGAAGTTCACATCCGCGCGTTTCAGGATTCGACGAACGACGGCATCGGTGACATCGAGGGGCTGATCTCGCGGTTGGACTACCTCGCGGATCTCGGCATCACCGCGATCTGGTTGTTGCCGTTCTATCCGTCGCCGCTGCGCGACGGCGGCTACGACATCGCCGACTACACCGGCGTGCACGAGCACTACGGGACGCTCGCGGACTTCGCACGCCTGCTCGTCGAAGCGCATCGCCACGGCATCCGCGTGATCACCGAGCTCGTGCTCAACCACACCTCGTCGGAGCATCCGTGGTTTCAGCGTGCGCGCCGCGCGCCGCCGGGCTCGCCCGAGCGCGAGTTCTACGTGTGGAGCGAGACGCCGTCGCCGTACGGCGATACGCGGATCATCTTCAAGGACTACGAGACCTCGAACTGGTCGTGGGATCCGCTCGCGAAGGCCTACTTCTGGCATCGCTTCTACTCGCATCAACCGGATCTCAACTTCGACAACCCGGCGGTCCACGACGCGCTGTTCGCGGTGCTGGATTTCTGGTTCGAGATGGGGGTCGACGGCATGCGGCTCGACGCGGTGCCGTACCTCTACGAGCGCGAGGGCACGAGCTGCGAGAACCTGCCCGAGACCCACGCGTTCCTGAAGACGCTGCGCGCGCGGATCGACGCGAAGTTCAAGAACCGCATGCTGCTCGCCGAGGCGAACCAATGGCCGGCCGACGCCGCCGCGTACTTCGGCGACGGCGACGAGTGCCACATGAACTTCAACTTTCCGCTGATGCCGCGGATGTTCATGGCGCTCGAGACCGAGGAGTCGTTCCCGATCATCAACATCCTCCGGCGCACGCCGATGATTCCGGACTCGTGCCAGTGGGCGACGTTCCTGCGCAACCACGACGAGCTCACGCTCGAGATGGTCACCGACGAGGATCGCGACATGATGTATCGCGGCTACGCGAGCGAGCGCGCGGCGCGGATCAACCTCGGGATCCGCCGGCGGTTGGCGCCGCTGCTCGGTTCGCGTCGCAAGATCGAGCTGATGACGGCGCTGCTGTTGTCGTTGCCCGGCACGCCGGTGTTGTACTACGGCGACGAGATCGGGATGGGCGACAACATCTATCTCGGCGACCGCGATGGCGTGCGCACGCCGATGCAGTGGAGCTCGGACCGCAACGGCGGGTTCTCGCGTGCGAATCCGCAGAAGCTGTACCTGCCGACGATCATCGACCCCGAGTATCACTACGAGGCGATCAACGTCGAAGCGCAGCAGGGTAACTCGTCGTCGCAGTTGTGGTGGATGAAGCGCGTGATCGCGAAGCGCAAAGAGCACCCGGCGTTCGGCCGCGGCTCGATCGACTTCGTCACCAGTGACAACCCGCGCGTGCTCGCATTCGTGCGCGCGGTTGCCGGCGAGCAGGTGCTCGTGGTCGCGAACCTGTCGCGGTTCACCCAGGGCGTGCGGCTCGACATCGCGGCGCTCAAGGGCATGGTGCCGACCGAGCTGTTCGGGCGGATGCGGTTCCCGGAGATCGCGGACGCGCCGTACTTCATGTCGCTCGGCGCGTACGACTTCTACTGGTTCACGCTCGCGGCGCCGGTCGTCGCGGATGCGCCCGCGGTGCGGCCGGCGCTCGTCGCGACCGGGACGTGGACCGCGCTGCTCGAGCCGAAGCAGCGCCCCCAGCTCGTACGCGCGCTGTTGCACTACGCCGAGCAGCGTCGCTGGTACCGCGGCAAGGCGCAGACCCGCAAGAACGCGCAGATCAGCGACGTGATCACGTTCGGCGAGCAGAAGTTCGCGATCGTGATGCTCGCGATCGAGTACGACCGCGGCGCGCCGGAGACCTACGTGGTGCCGATCGCGTTTACCGAGGGCGCCGAACCGAACCTCGTGATCGCGAACGTGGCGCTCGACATGCCGGCGCGCGGTCACGTCAGCGGCGTGCTCTACGACGCGGTGTGCTCCGATGCGTTCGATCAGATGCTGCTCGGGGTCCTGCGCGGGACGGCGACGGCCAAGATCACCGGCACCGCACTCGCGGGCCTGCGTGGCGTCGAAGGCCCGCTGGTCGCGCGCGCGACCTCGGTCGACCAGACCAACTCGGGGATCGCGTACGGCGATCGCTTCTTGTTGAAGCTGTTCCGCGTGCTCGAGGATGGACCGAGTGCGGAGCTCGAGGTCGGGAGCTACTTCGAACAACACGTGCCCGACTATCACGGCGTGGCGCGGCTCGCCGGGTGGCTCGAGACGTCGCGCGGCACGCTCGGCACGTTGTTCGACTTCGTGCCGAACCACGGCGATGCCTGGCAGCTCACGCAGGACGCGCTCGATCGCTACTTCGATCGCTTGGTCTCCGACGACAAGCGACCGGAAGTGCCGCCGGCTGGGCCGGTGACGGAACGGGCGATCGAGTGGATCGGCCCGGTGATCGATCGGCTCCGGCTGCTCGGCACGCGCACCGCGGAGCTCCACCTCGTGCTCGCGGCGGCGACCGATCCGCTGTTCGCGCCGGAGCCCTACGACATCATGCATCAGCAATCGATCTACGGCTCGGTGACGTCGCACGTCGCGCGGACGTTCGATCAGATGCGAGCGCAACTCCGCCACATGCACCCCGAGCTGCAGGTGCTCGCCGAGACCGCGCTCGCGCGCGAGAGCCAGCTCGATCGCATGCTCGCCGGCGTGACCCGCCATCGCATCGACGTCCTGCGCACGCGCGTGCACGGCGACTATCACCTCGGGCAGGTGCTGTGGACCGGCGAGGACTTCGTGATCGTCGACTTCGAGGGCGAGCCGGGGCGGCCGTTGTCGCAGCGCCGGTTCAAGCGCAATCCGTTGCGCGATGTCGCGGGGATGATCCGTTCGTTGCACTACGCGAGTGCCGCGGGGCTGCGCAATGGCAAGCACCGGCCGGAGGACATCGTGATGCTACGGCCGTGGGCGCGCGCGTGGTCCGAGTGGACCGCGACGGCGTTCCTCGACGGTTACCTCGCGAAGGTGGCGGGCTCGCGCCTGGTGCCGCGCAACGACGGCGATCTGAAGTTGCTGCTCGACTTCTTTCTGCTCGAGAAGTGCGTCTACGAGATCGGGTACGAGCTCGGCAACCGACCCGATTGGGCCGAGATTCCGCTCCACGGCTTGCTCGCGCTACTCGGCGATCCGGCATGACGCTCGGCGAGCTCGGCGTGCAGCGTGACGGCGACGGTGTGCGGTTCGGGGTGTGGGCGCCGAACGCGGCCGCGGTCAGCGTGATCGGTGACTTCAACGGCTGGAAGCCGGGCGCGCATCCGCTGGTCGAGCATGCCGGCACGTGGACCGGACGGGTCACCGGGCTCGCGCGCGGCGCGCTCTACAAGTTTCACATCACCTCGAAGCTGCGCGGCTATCAGGTCGCGAAGGCCGATCCGTTCGCGCGGCGCAGCGAGGTCGCACCGGGGACCGCGTCGATCGTGTGGTGGAGCGAGTACGCCTGGACCGACGCCGCGTGGCTGACCACCCGCGCGGCACGCTCGGCGCCGGATGCGCCGATGGCGATCTACGAGCTCCACCTCGGCTCGTGGCAGCGCGACCGCGATCGGATGCTGTCGTATCGCGAGATCACGCCGCGGCTCGTCGAGCACGTCACGCGGCTCGGCTTCACGCACGTCGAGCTCATGCCGCTGACCGAGCATCCGTTCTACGGCTCGTGGGGCTACGAGACCACCGGCTACTTCGCGGCGACGTCGCGCTACGGCACGCCCGACGAGCTGATGGCGATGATCGACGCGCTGCATGCCGCGGGCCTCGCCGTGATCCTCGACTGGGTGCCGGCCCACTTCCCGACCGACGAGCATGGCCTCGGGTACTTCGACGGTACGCCGCTCTACGAACACGCCGATCGCAAGCTCGGTTTTCATCCCGAGTGGAACACCGCGATCTTCGACTTCGGTCGACCCGAGGTCCGCGAGTTCTTGCTCGCGAGCGCGCTGTTCTGGCTCGAGCAGTTTCACGTCGACGGCCTGCGGGTCGATGGGGTCGCCTCGATGCTGTATCGCGACTACGGTCGCAAACCGGGCGAGTGGCTCCCGAACGCGAGCGGCGGCAACGAGTACGTCGAAGCGGTCGAGATGTTGAAGTCGCTCAACCTCGCGATCGCGCGCGCGCACCCCGATACGTTCACGGTCGCCGAGGAGTCGACCGCGTGGCCGCACGTCACCGGCGCGCCGCCGAGCGGGCTCGGCTTCTCGTACAAGTGGGACATGGGGTGGATGCACGACACGCTCGCGTATCTCGAGCGCGATCCGGTCCACCGCAAGTTCCACCACGACGAGCTGACGATGCGCGGCCTCTACGCGTGGAACGAACGGTTCGTCCTGCCGCTCTCGCACGACGAGGTCGTGTATGGAAAGCGCGCGCTCGTGAAGAAGTTTCCGGGCGACACCTGGCAACAGCTCGCGACCCTCCGCCTGCTGTACGCGTACATGTACAGCCTGCCCGGCAAGAAGCTGTTGTTCATGGGCGACGAGCTCGCCCAGGCGCACGAGTGGAATCACGACGCCGCGCTCGACTGGCCGGGCAACCCCCAGATCCAATTGCTCGTCGGCGAGCTCAACCGGCTGTATCGCGGCGAGCCCGCGCTGCACGAGCTCGATTGCGACCCGGCCGGCTTCCGCTGGATCGATGCCGACGACGCCGAGCACTCGGTGTTGACCTACGAGCGCCGGTCGCGCGCCGGCGACGTCATCGTGTGCGCGCTCAACTTCACGCCGGAGGCTCGGCTCGGCTATCGCGTGCGCGCCCCCGCGCCGGGCACGTGGCGCGAGGTGCTCAACACCGACGCGGCGGCGTTCGGTGGCAGCGGCCGCGGCAACCTCGGTGCGGTCGAGGCGACCGCCACGATGACGATCACGATCCCGCCGCTCGGCGCGGTGTGGTTCCGGCGCTGAGCACCTATCGCGCCGCGAGGGCCAGCTCGCACGCGAGGTGGAGATCGAGCGCGGCGCCGCGCGCGAGGCGCTCGCGATGCAGGCGATCGAAGTCGGGCGGCAGGCGGAGCGACCAGTTCGCGGTGTTGTCGATCACGCCGGGCACGTTGAAGCGCTGCTCGTAGCCGAACAGATCGGCGAAGAAGATCGAGACGTTCTCGGCGCGCGATCCGAGCACCTCGGCGAGCATCGCGTTCGCGAGCAAGCCGTCGTGCTCGAGCTTCGCCGGGTCGGGGAGGGCGAGCCGCGCGGCGAGGTGGCGCGCCCACGCCTCGCGCTGCGCCGGCGTCCACGCCTGGATCAGCGCGAAGATCGGCGGCGTGTCGTGGTTGCCGAGCATGACCCAATCGTTCGGCTGCGCGTTCTCCATGCGATAGACGTCGCGGGCGTCGTCGAGGTTGGCCTTCTGCGCGACGCGCCAGCGACCGAGCCCGTACTTCGCGAGCACCGCACCGAGCGGACGCGGCATCGTCGACAGCACCTCGCAACTGAGATCCTCGACGCTGCGTGCGTGATCGCGCGCGGCGGTGACGAGCATCTCGAGCGTGCGGGCGTACGCCGTGACCTGAAAGTCCTCGAGCGGTGTCACCCAGTCATCGGCGTAGCGCGGCCGCGATCGATCGATCTGCTCGACCAGCACGCGCGCGAACTTCACGAGCTCGGGATGATCCGGAAGATCGGGCGACTCGAACAGCCGAGCACCGTCTCGCACCGCCTGCGCGTCGTCGCCGGTGTCGGTCTTGTAGACCCACGGGCAGATGATGCCGTGCGGGTGATCGATGCGCAGGCCGTCGTACTCGGCGAATGCCTTGTCGGCCCGCGCCGCGACGAGCGCGCCCGATCGACCGTGCGCCTGATCCGGATCGAGCACGGGATAGCCCCACGGCTGGCCGGCCGGATTCGTGCGACTCGGGGGCGCGCCCATGCGATAGCCGCGCAGGAACGCGGTCGAGTAGGCCCACGCATCGGCATCGGCGTAGCCGACCGCGAGGTCGCCGTACAGCGCGAGCCCGAGCTCGGCCGCGATCGTGCGCACGCGGGCATGCTCGCGGTGGGCGAGCAACTGGCCGAACGCATAGCGCTCGATCGCGATCGCGTGCTGGTCGGCGAGCGCGGCGGCGCGCGCGCGCGCCGCGGGCTCGCCGAGCTTCAGCGCATCGAGCTGCGCGACGAGCTTCTCGCGCAGCGTCGACGCGCTCGTCGCGGACGCCGGCGTGACCATCTCGTCGAGGGCGGCGACCACGGCGACCAACTTGGACGCCGCGTAGCGATCGAGCGGCGAGTGCTCCGCCCACACGTCGCGCTCGTCGCTCGGCCAATCGCGATGCGCGGCGCCGCGATGCGTGGTGGCGAGCGTCGCGTAGAGGGCATCGCCGGCGAGCCAGCGCGCGTGTTGGTGCTGAAACGCGGCGAGCTCCGCGCGCTGTTCGTCCGTGAAGATCGCGGCGTGCGCGACCGCGACCAACGCGTGGCTCGCATCGAACGCGTGCACGTGATCGACCGCGTCCTTGCTGCCGACGAGCGCACCGGTGATCGTCTCGTCGTCGACCAGGCCGCGATAGGCCTCGACGCCGATCGTGGCGAGGTTGCGCGAGAAGATCATCGCGTCGTACGGCGACGGGTTGTCGCGCGATGTCTGGCCCTGGGGGCCGAGCTGCAAGCCGGTGAAGCCGAGCTCCTTCGCATACGCCATCAACCGCGACGCGGCCTTGGTCGCCGGCGAGCCACGACCGAGATCCTCGTCGGGATCCGACGGAAAGCTCACGTCGTGGATCGCGAGCAACAGCCGGCGCACGCCGAGCTGGTCGAGCATCGCGGCGATCGGCGGCATCGCCCGAGCGTACCAGTGATCAGTGGGTGACTTCGATCGTCGCCGTTCCCGTCGCGGTCGCGGTCGTCATCGGCACGGCCGATTCAGCAGCGGCGGGCGCGATCGTCTCGAGATCCGCGAGGCGAAGTGCCGTGCCGGTCCCCTTGAGCTTGCGCGTGACGTCGACGATCGCCTGCACGGACTCGTGTTGGCCGTCGAGCAGCTTGCCGAGCGACTTCTTCTGGCCGGCCACCTTCTCGTACGAATCGCGCGAGTGGTCCGCGCTCGGCAGCGCGTCGCGATAGTCGAACGCGGACAGCGCGTCAGTGCGCAGCATCGCGAGCGCGCGCGTCACCTGGACCTGGGTGTCGGCGTCGGTGTCGGCGAGCGTCACGGCCTGCAGGCCATCCGCACCCGAGACGTAGACCGTGCCGAGCATGCCGAACGATTTTGGATCCGGCACGTCCTCGATCACGAGCACGGGCCGTGTCGTCGCCGGAAAGTCCGCCGGATACACCGCGAACACCAGCGCACCATCGGCGCGCGGCCGCACCGACGCGGTCAACGAACCGAACGCGAAGAACGGCGGGTCGCTCGCATTCGCCGCGTGCTCGACGCGCGTGCGTGCGGCGACATCGAGCACGAGCGCCGCATCGCCATGCTTCGGCGTGCGCTTGAGCGTCGTCATCAGCTCCTTGACTTGATCGATCGCGACTACCACGTTGAGCGCGTTCGCGTTCGAGTAGTGCGCGTGGAAGATACCGACCAGCTCCCACTCGCCGGTCGTGCACGAGATCGCCAGCACCGGCGAGCCCGAGCCACCGTGCGTCAGCAGCGCGTCGACGACGAAGTCATCGTGGTTCCACTGGCCGTAGTCGTCGTGGTCGTACGCCGAGATCACCTTGCCGACGTTGGTCGCGCGGAACGCGCCGAGCGGGAAGCCCTTGACCTCGATCATCGCGCGCGCGGCGACGCCGGAGCTGTGGCCGACCTTCCACGGCATGATGTCGAGCTTGGTCTTCGCGCGCAGCACCGCGACGTCGAGCGTCGGATCGACGATGACGCGGGTCAGCGCCACGTCATCGGGCGCGTAGTCATCTTGATCGTTGTCGACGATCTTCAAGGCGTCGCTGACCCGCTTGCAGCCGGTCGGGACACCGTCGACCGCGTGGTCGGCGTCGGTCACCGCGGGCCACTCGGCGACGTGCTGATTTGTCAGCAACAGCGTGTCGTCGCCGACGTGGCGATAGCCGAAGGCGGTGCCGTAGGCCGTCGCCGAGACCCGCGTCGTCTTGAGATTGGCGTCGGTGCCGTAGGACACGCACTCGTAGGTCGCGGTCGTGCGCACGGCATACGAGTACGACGGTGCGCGGGCCTCGAGCTCGCGCGCTCCCGGCGACAACGCCGTGAGGTCTTCGGCGTAGTCGCCGGCGCAGCGGTCAGCCGCGTATCCGTGCTGGCTCGCTAGCATCACCATGGCGGCAATCGCGAGTCTCATACTCTTGAAGACGGCCTGTCCCCGAGCGTGTTCACGGCTTCTTTGGGCAACGGCTCGGGTAACGGCTCGGGTAAGGGCTCTGTAAGGTCTGGCTCGATCGCGCATACGTTGGCATCCGCCGGTGTCTTACGAGCATGATGAAACGGCTCCTCGCCTTGCCCCTGCTCGCGGCCGGCTGCCACGAACGCGTGATCGCGGTCTCGCCCGCCGCGGTGGAAAACCCCGGCCTCATGACCGTGACGGGTTCTGCCACCCTCGAGGTCAGCCCGGACTGTGCGGATCTGACGATGACGATCAGCTCCGACAACCTGAAACCGGGAGCTGCCGTCGCGGCCGTCGACACCAAAGAGACCGGGCTCGTGGCCGTGCTCACCAAACAGGGCGTCGCGCCGAACGACATGAAGTTATCGCTGGTCTCGCTCGAGCCGGTCTACGAGACCAATCTGTACCCGCTCGTCATACATGCCTACCGCGCGCAGATCACCGTGACCGCCACGACCCGCGACTTCGCGAAGATCAGCGCCCTCATGGAAGCCGGCTCGGATGCCGGCGCGATCCAGATGTCGAGTCAGTTCCGGCGCAGCGACATGCCGGAGCTCAAGAAGAAGGTGCGCGACATGGCGCTCGCCGCCGCGAAGGAGAAGGCGAAGCAGACCGCCGGCGCGCTCGAGATCTCACTCGGCCGGATCGTCTCGGTCGGCGAGAACGCCGGCGGCGCGATGTGGAACCAGTCGTACGTTCCGCAGAACGCGGTCGCGCGCGACAACTCGAGCGGCACCACCCTCGGTGGCACGATGCAGAACCTCAGCCTCGACGTGACGATCGGCTATCAGCTCTCGAAAGGCTGATCCAGGTTGCCCCAACACGGGGCCTTCCGCCCTACGCCGGCCGTTCTCGGGTATCGTGATTTGCGATGGCGGTGGATCCGGCGTTCCTGGCGAACATCAACCTGTTTACGCACTTCGACGATGACGAGCGCGCGTTGCTCGCGGCGTCGATGCTCGAACAGTCGACGAAGATCGGCGACGTGTTGTTCAAGACCGGGGACCCGGGTGACTCGATGTTCATCGTGCACACCGGGGCCGTCGAGCTCTACGTCAAGGACAAGGCGGGGCAGAAGATCGTGCTGCACGTCGCGGAGCCCGGTGAGTTCTTCGGCGAGCTGTCGCTGCTCGACGGTGGCTCGCGCACCGCGACCGGCTGTGTCACGACCGAAGGCCAGCTGTGGATCCTCGACCGCGAGGATCTCCAGCAACTGTTTCGCAAGCGTCCCGATGCCGCGCTCGACATGCTCGCGGCGATGGGCCGGATGACGCGCAAGGCGAACGCGCTGTTGCAGGCGCGCGTGTCGCGCAACGTCAACGAACAGGCCGAGGTCGATCGCGGCAACATCGTGATGCGCGTCGCCGACGTGGTCGCGGACTTCTCCGGCAGCATCACGTTCCTCGTGTTGCACGTGATCTTCTTCGCCATCTGGCTCGGGTTCAACTCGACGCCGCTCGCGTTCGATCCGTTCCCGTACAACTTGCTGACGATGACGGTGTCGCTCGAAGCGATCATCCTGTCGACGCTGCTGTTGTTCAGCGGCAATCGTTCGGCCGCGCGCGACCGGATCCGCAGCGACATCGAGTACGAGGTCAACCTCAAGGCGGAGCTCGAGGTCGCGCACCTTCACGAGAAGTCCGACACGATGCACGAGGAGATGCTCGAGCGATTCTCTCGGATCGAGAAGGCGCTCAATATCTCGACGCGCACCAGCAAGCCGATGCTCGCCGTCGAGCCCAAGTCCTAGCTGCGACGGGCTGCGACGCTCGTCGCAGGTACGCGACTCCACGCTAGCGACGGCAAAACGCGCGGTATATGGTCCGCCCCATGCGTACGCTGGCGTGCTTGCTCCTCACCGTTGTTGCTTGTCACAAGATCGAGCCGGCCCCCGGCGGCGGTCCGGATCCCCACGACAAGGGCAAGCCGCAATGGGCGCCACCGACGATGACGCTCGCGCAATCGGGCATCGTCGCCGGCTGGATGGACAAGGCCGTCGACCCTTGTAAGGACTTCTTCCAGTACGCGTGCGGCGGCTTCACCAGGACCGCCGAGATTCCGGCCGATCGCTCGAGCTGGGGTGCGATCCCGATGGTCGTGAAGGAATCGGAAGAGTTCCTGAAGAAGGTGCTCGAGGACGCAGCGGCGAACCCCGGCAAGGATCCGGTCAACCAGAAGCTCGGCGCGTACTACGCCGCGTGTATGGATGAAGCGGCGATCGAGAAGGCCGGTGTCGCGCCGATCCAGCCGCTGCTCGATCAGGTGAAGGCCGTGAAGGATCCGGCGACCGCCGCGCAGGCGATCGCGTTCTTGCACTCGGAAGGTGTCTACGCGTTCTTCTCGGTCGGCCCGACGCAAGACTTCGCCGATGCGACGAAGGTGATCGCCGGCCTCGATCAATCGGGGCTCGGCTTGCCGGAGCGCAAGTACTACCTGCAGAACACCGACACCATCCCGAAGACCCGCAAGGTCTATCAGGCGCACATGGTGCGGATGTTCCAGCTCGCCGGCCTCGACGCGAAAGCCGCGAAGGTCTCGGCCGACAACGCGTATCGGCTCGAGACTGCGATCGCGAAGCTGTCGCAAGACGATGTCACGCGGCGCGATCCACACGCGACGTATCACCGCGTCGAGCGCGCGGGCCTCGACAAGGCTGCCGCCTCGTTCCCGTGGGGCGACTACCTCGCGAAGCAGGGCATCGGCTCGGTCACCGAGATCACCGTCAACGATCCGAAGTACTACACCGGCGTCGCGAAGTTGCTCACGACGGAGAAGCCGGCGGCGCTCCAGGACTACTTGATATGGAACGTGCTGCGGGACAGCGCGTCGGATCTCTCGAAGGCGTGGGTCGACGAGGAATTCACGATGGACAAGGAGCTCTCGGGCGTGAAGGAGCTGCCGCCGCGCTGGCGCCGCTGCGTTCATCACGTCGATAGCGAGCTCGGCGAGTTGCTCGCGCAGTCGTACGTCAAGGCGAAGTTCAGCGGCAACGCGAAGGCGACCGCGACCGATCTGACCAAGGCGATCCTCGCGGCGATGCGCGTCGAGCTCGACACGCTGCCGTGGATGGACGATGCGACGCGCGGTCCCGCGAAGCAGAAGCTCGACAAGATGGAATATCTGGTCGGCTATCCCGACAGGTGGCGGCAGTACGACTTCCCGGTCTCGAAGACCGACTTCGCGGCGAACGTTCGCGCCGCCGACAAGCACGAGCTCGCGCGCCAGTTGGCGAAGATCGGCAAGCCGGTCGATCGCTTCGACTGGCAGATGACGCCACCGACCGTCAACGCGTACTACGAGCCGTCGTTGAACGAGTTGGTGTTGCCGGCGGGTCAGCTCCAACCGCCGTTCTACGGTGCGGGCTTCCACCCGGCGGTCAACTTCGGTGACACCGGCGGTGGCACGATCGGTCACGAGATGACGCACGGCTTCGACGATGAGGGCGCGCAGTTCGACGCCAACGGCAACCTCCACGACTGGTGGTCGAAGGCGACCAAGGACAAGTTCAAGGTCGCGACCAAGTGCATCCAGGACCAGTACTCGAAGTACTCGCCGGTGCCAAAGGTGCACCTCGATGGCAAGCTGACGTCGGGCGAGAACATCGCCGACAACGGCGGCGTGAAGATCGCGTACGAGGCGTACAAGATGTGGCGCAGCGCGCAGAAGACGCCGGTCCAGAAGGATGTCGAAGGGATCTCCGACGACCAACTGTTCTTCTTGGGCTACGCCCAGTCGTGGTGCATGAAGCTGACGCCCGAGACGCTGGCGACGCGCGCACACTCCGACCCGCACTCGCCGCCCGAGTTCCGCGTCAACGGTGTGATCGTCAATCAGCCCGGGTTCTCGGCCGCGTTCAAGTGCACCGCCGGTGCGCCGATGGTGCCGGCGAAGAACTGCAGCGTCTGGTAGCGGGTCAGTCGCCCGGTAGGTCGAGCACGCCGCTGAAGATGTGGTCGACGATCAACGTGACACCGATCGAGAGCGTCGCCGTCTCACCGGGCCCGGCGGCTCGATACGTCCAGCTGCCGTCGGGTGCGCGGCGGAAATGCTCGATGCGCGGCGCGAACTGCGAGACCAGCACGTAGTCCGCGAGCGACGCGATCTGTTGGTAGCCTTCCCACTTCGGTCCCCGGTCGTATTGCTCGGTGGAAGCGGACAGCACCTCGACGATGACGGTCGGATTCACGAGGACGTCGTTGGTCTCGATCTCGACTGCGCCGCACGCGATGCTGACGTCGGGATAGACGTAGCGCCCCTGGTTGGCCATGGCCACTCGTTGATCGGAGGTCAGGACGACACAGCGTCCAGGCGAGCTGCTCGCCGCGATGATGCGTGCGCACAGCGCGTTATGCCGCGGGCTAGCGCCCGCCATCGCGAAGACCTCGCCATCGAAGAACTCGTGTTTCGTCGGCTGCTGGCGTTCCCAGACGAGGTACTCGCTCGCGGTCATCTTCGAGCGGGTCGCGACGCGACTCATCTCGATACGGTACCAGACGGCTCGAGCGTTTGCTGGGTATCTGTTCAGTGTCAGACCCCAATGCGAGTGTCTCTCGCATGGAAGCACCTCGGTTCCAGTTGGCGCACGGCGACGCGGTCGCTTGGTTGCGCACGCTGCCCGCGGGATCCGTCGATCTGGTCGTCACCGATCCGCCGTACGAATCCCTCGAGAAGCATCGCGCGATCGGTACCACCACGCGGCTCAAGCATTCGAAAGCTTCGAGCAACGATTGGTTCTCGATCTTTCCGAACGCGCGGTTCCCCGAGTTGTTCGCCGAGGTCTATCGCGTCCTCAAGAAGGACACGCACTTCTATCTGTATTGCGATCCCGAGACGATGTTCGTCGCGAAGCCGATGGCGGAAGCGGCGGGCTTCAAGTTTTGGAAGCCGATCATCTGGGACAAGTGCCTGGGGCCGGACACGTTGGTGTGGACGAGTCGCGGCGTGGTGAAGATTGCCGAGATCGTGGTCGGCGATCGCGTCGCGTTACCCGATGGTGGGACGACGGCGGTGCGAGCAACGCGCCGGACGCGTTCTCCATCGGTGCGGCTGCAGTTCTCGGATGGCACGAGTGTGATCGCGTCGCGCGATCATCGGTTTCAGCGTGCGGATGGCACGTTGGTCGAGGCCGGCGAGATGAAGGTCGGTGATGCGGTGCGCACGCGTCCCGTGCGTGAAGAGCCGGTGGTTCAAGTTCGCATGGACGACGTGATTCCGGAGAGCGACGCGGTCTTCGAGCTGCCGCCGGTCAATCAGTGCCTTTGGTGTGGTGAGCTTTTCCAAGGTTCACGCGCGGCAGCGGCACATCAAGCGCGTTGGTGTCGTACGGCAGCTTCGAAGAAATTCCTCGCGGCGAAGCTCGGAATTCGCCCGAAGCGGCTGCGTCGCTGGATGGATCAAGGTCGTATGCCGCTCGTTTGGGCTCGCGAGCTCGGCTTGGAATCCAAGTTAGGCGGGCGAGTGCAATGCGCACTGCAGAACGACATCGAGTGTTGGTACCCACCGAGCCTCGAACTCGACTACGAGCTTGGTAAGGTTATCGGTTTGTACGCGGCCGAAGGCTCGATGGGGCCAACGACGGTGAGCTTTGCGTTCCATCGCAACGAGAAGCATTTGCACTCTTCGATCTCACGGTTTGCCCGATCGCTTGGGTTGAATTCGCACCTCAAGTTCCTGGGCGACGGTGCGCGAGTGGATGTGAACTACAAGGTGATGCAGCACTTGATGCGTTACTTCATCGGTGGAAAGGATTCGCTGACGAAGTTCTTCAAGCCGGCGTTGTATGCGGCACCAGCACCGTTTCGACAGGGCGCAATGCAAGGTCTCATCGAGGGCGATGGCCACTGGTCTCACAAGGAGCAGCGGGAGACCTACGTTAGTGCTTCGCCGGATCTTGCGATGTTCGTGCGGCGCGAGGCAGCGGTCGCGGGTTTAGAACCGAGCATTCGGCGGTTCGAGAACGGGCATAGCGGCGGCTGGAAGGTTCGCTTCGATCCGAAGGAGCGTAGCCAACCGACGTCCGTGACCGGAATCGAAGATCTCGGTCTGCAGGATCTCGTCGACATTTCGATCGAGCATCGCGATCAGCTGTTTTTGCTCGCGAACGGCGTGGTCACGCATAACTGCAACATCGGCATGGGCTATCACTATCGTGCTCGGTACGAATGCATCCTGTTCTTCGAGAAGGGGAAGCGGAAGCTGAACGATCTCGGAGTCGCCGACATTCTTGAGGCACCGCGGATCAACGGCGGTTATCCGGCGGAAAAGCCGCCGATCATTAGCGAGACGTTGATCACCCAGAGCACCGAGGCCGGCCAGGTGGTGATCGATCCATTCATGGGATCAGGGTCGGTCGGGTTTGCGGCGATCTCGAAGGGCCGCAATTTCCTCGGCAACGATCTGTGTAAAGAGGCCGTCGATATCGCACGGTCGCGGTTGCTCGAGACCCATGCGGTCGAGGGCAAGCTCGCGGCGGTCGAGCCTTCGAAGAAGACCACCGGACCGGCGAAGAAGTCAGGCGCGAAATCGCCGAAGAAGCCGGTGAAGAGCGAGCCCGAGAAGCCGGCCGGCGACAAGCGCGACGCGACCAGTACCCCGCAGCTCGGGCTGACGCTGTGATCACGTCGTGACGATGACGGGGCACCAGTATCGCGATCTGATCGCGAGCTACATCCATCACAACTACGGGCCGCATGGCCTCGTCGTGTATTGCGAGATCGTCCTCGGCAAGACCGTGATCGGCAAGGATCGCAACATCGACGTGTTCGTGATCCGGCCGGATGATCGCAAGGCGTGCGCGATCGAGTGCAAGTACCAGGACTCGATGGGCAGCGTCGACGAGAAGATTCCGTACGCGTTGCAGGATCTCGAGGCCCTGTGGGTGCCCGGATGTTTGGTCTACGCGGGCAAGGGTTGGTCGCGCGGCGTATTGCATTCGCTCGAGGCGAACAAGCTCGCGGCGTACTGCATGCCGGAGCGCGACAAGCTCGGCAAGACGAAGCTGACGCGCGAGCTCGATCACATGCTCGCGGCGGTGTTTGGATTCTGGGATCTCGTGCTGCCCGCGAACAAGCGGTTCAAGCGTAGCTAGCTGGTTCGAGCAGCGTCTCCACGTGAGGAATCCGACCTGCCGGCGGCGCCAGATCCCGAACGCGAGGCGATGCATCGGCTACGAGCAGAGTCTCCACATAAAGAATCTCCACGTGAGGAATCGACCCCACGTGGGGCGAAGCCTGCCGCGGCGCGAGACCCCGAACGCGAGGCGATGCGCCGGCTCCGAGCAGAGTCTCCACGTGAGGAATCTCCACGTGAGGAATCTCCACGTGAGGAATCTCCACGTGAGGAATCGACCCCACGCGGCGACGCCTGCCGGCGGCGCGAGATCCCGAACGC
>JBDTJY010000035.1:0-14994 GCA_039935615.1 Kofleriaceae bacterium | reverse complement strand
CTGCACCAGGACATCGTGCGCTCGTTGAGCTCGGGCTTGATCACGATCACGCCGGACGGCACGATCCTGTCGGCGAACGCGGTCGCCGGCGACATCCTGCGGATCCCGCAACACGCGCTCGCGGGTCGGCCGGTCGATCACGTGATGCCCGGCGTGTCGGTGCTGATCGCCGACAATCGCCAACGCGCGGACCTCGCGATCCCTACGCCGAGCCACCAGATGGTCATGCTCGGCGTGACGGTCTCGCCGCTGCGCGACGTGCGCGACGAGGTGATCGGTCGCGTGATCAACTTTCAAGACCTCACCGACCTGCGCCGGCTCGAGCTGCACGCGCGGCGCGCCGAGCGCCTCGCGACGGTCGGTCAACTCGCGGCGGGGATCGCGCACGAGATTCGCAATCCGCTCGCCTCGATCTCCGGATCGATCGAGCTCCTCGGCTCGTCGGCCGAGACCTCCGAAGACGATCGCACGTTGATGCAGATCGTCAATCGCGAGGTCCAGCGCTTGAACGTCCTGATCGGCGACTTGCTCGACTACGCGAATCCGCGGCCGAGCGAGCCGGTCGACTTCGACCTCGGTAGCCTCGTCGAGGAGACCCTGCGCGTCGCGCGCACGGAGGCAGCGTTCGCCGAGATCGAGGTGATCGACGACATCGCGCGACCGTTGGAGATCAACGCGGATCCCGCGAAGCTGCGCCAGGTCGTGTGGAACCTCGTACGCAACGCGCGCGATGCCGCGGCCGCGGGCGGCAAGCACGTCCACGTCGTGGTCAGCCGGCGCGGTGACGATGCCGTGATCTCGGTCCGCGACGACGGGCCCGGCATCTCGAAAGAGCTCGTCGCGCGGATCTTCGACCCGTTCGTCACGACGAAGCAGAAAGGCACCGGGCTCGGGCTCGCGACCAGCCACGCGGTCGTCGCCGAGCTCAACGGCCGGATCGATGTCGAGACCGAAGCCGGCACCGGCACGATGATGATCGTGACCTTGCCGATCAACGCGAGCGCTAGGCGCCCAGCGAAATCAGATACGCGTACAGATCGACCTCGTTGATCTGCGGGCGGCGCAGCAGGCTGTCGTCGAAGCGCGCGCTCGTCGCACGTGCCTTGAACCGATCGCACGCGAGCCCGAAATTGACGTTCGCGGTCGTCTGTTGCCCGCTGCCGAGGCCGCCGAAGTGCGTGCCCTGCTCGCGCAAGATCCACGGCGTGTCGCCACTCGCGCGGAACATGTAGAGCACCTGCTCGCTCGACTCGTGATGAGTGGTGACCTCGCGCTTTTGCACCGAGCGCATCACCAAGCCACCGCTCGCGACCGCGCGGCCGAGATCGAATTTCTTCTCTTTCACGACCTCGGTGGTGTCGTGCTGCGAGCGATTGCGCGCGCGCACGAGCGCGCTGATGTCGCTCCACGGCAGTTGGTCGACCTCGGTGTTGAGGCCGTCCTCGTCGAGCTCGAACTGACGGACGCGCACCATCGCGCTCGCGGCGATCACCGACGAGCTGCGCACGACCAGCGCGCGATGCCCACGCGCCCGCAGCTTCGCGCCGAGCGCGGTCGCGGCATCGCCATCGGTCGTCGACAGCACGACCGCCGGGAACCCCGCGGTGAGCTTCAGCTTCGTCTCGTACGCCGTGTTGCCTAGATCGGCGGCGAGTGCCTTGGCCTCGGTCTCGACCGAGCCCGCGAGCTTTGCGATCGCCACGATAAATCTGTCGACGTAACTCACCCCATCAAGATGCCACGGCGCGCTAGCCTTGAGCGGTGCATTGCCCGATCTGTACGCAGCCGCTCGAAAACGGCGAGCTCGTGATGGTGTGCGGCCACTGCCACAAGGCGCTGGCCCATAGCGGCGGCGGGCTCGTCGCCGGCGCCACCGGCGAGTTCACCGTGCCCCACCAGATCCTGCGCGAAGCGCTCGCCGAGGCCGCGATCACGCCCCCGGGCGAGCGCGTCCACTCGACGAACGTCTGCTCGTGGTGCGGCAAGCTCGAGGCCGAGGTCAAGAAGCTGCTCGGTCGCGGCAACGCGGCGCTGTGCAACGAATGCGTCGCACTCGCGAGCGACGTGATGGAAGCGGAGCTCGGTAGCGACTGGCGGTAGCCGTCCACGACGCCATGCACCGCCACGGACCCGAGGAGCACACGCCAGGCCCGCACCCGGCTATGACACCACATCCCGGCCTCGCGTTGCCTACGCTATGCTCGGCGCGGTGCGCTACGTGGCTCGGATCTTGGGGTGGCTCGTGGCCCTCGTCGCCCTGCCCGTCGTGCTCGCGAGCCTGCTCGGGAACTTCGGGCTCCTCGTCGGCTGCGCCGGCGATTTGCTCGCGATCCTGTGGGTCTGGCTGTGGTTGCCGCGCAGCGCGCACGGCGCGTTCGCCGCCGGTCGGTTCGCGAATGCGACGCGGCGCTATCGGATCCTCGGCGCGGTGACACGATCGGCCGAGCGCGAGCGCGCCGCGCTGCTGTCGCGGATCGGCTGCGCGATCGCCGCGACCGAGCTCGACCACGCGGACCGCTTGCTCGGGGGGATCGAAGCGGCGTCGCTCGACGCGCAGGAGCGCGCGGTGTGGTTGAACAATCGCGCGTGCGTCGCGCTCGCGCGCGGCAGCGATCCGCACGCGGCGCTCGCCCTCGTCGACGAGGCGACGGCGCTGCGCCCCGACGTCCCCGCGCTGCAACACACGCGCGGCATGGCGCTGATCGCGGTCGGTCGCGTCGACGACGCGATCGCGGTGCTCGACGGCATGCGCGCGGCCGGTGATCTCGGCCCACGCCTCGAGGCCGATCGGTGTCGCGAGCTCGCGCTGGCGTGGACCAAGAAGGGCGAGACCGCCTATGCCGAGGACTATCGGCTGCGCGCCGACGCGTTGACCGCTCGCTAGACGCGCTTCATCGTCGGCCGGTGAACAGCGTCGTCTCGTCGACGAAGCACAACCCGTTGTCCCACGGGTCGCGCGCGTAGAACGAACGCTCGCGCCACGGGCGCACCTCGATCTCACCACCCGGTCGACCGTGGATCTCGTCGCCGGCGAGCACGTCGAGCTCGGTCGCGATCGTGTGGATCTCCTCGAGGTTGTCGACGGCGAAGTACACGTACTCGGGTACCGACTTCGGCGGACCATCGTTGACCAACAGCGCGAGCGTCATCGCACCGACGTCGAAGTAGACGCGCCCCCCGCCGACGGCGCGCCCCGGAGTCCCCAACAACTTGGCGTAGATGTCGGTGGCCACATCCAAGTCACCGACGTGCAAGATGATCCGGAACATGCGCGCAGTCATGGCTGCGGTTGTACTCCTCTCGCGACCGACGAACGTGGTAAACAGCCCGCGTGTCGGAGCTGGTTCCTCTCGGTAAGCGTGCTGAGCCCGTGCGCGCGGCGCCGGTGGCCGCGGCCGACGCGCCGCGCGTCTACGTCGAGACCTACGGCTGCCAGATGAACGTCGCCGATAGCGATCTGATCGGCAGCGTGCTCGCGACCGCCGGCTACGCGACGACCGATCGCGCCGACCAGGCCGACGTGATGATCATCAACACGTGCGCGGTGCGCGAGAAGGCCGAGGATCGCGTGATCGCGCGAGCGCGCGAGCTCGGTGCGATCAAGCGGAAGCGGCCCGGCGTCGTGCTCGCGATCGTCGGCTGCATGGCGGAGCACCTCAAAGAAGGGCTCGCCGCCCGGGCGCCCGCGGTCGACGTGATCGCCGGTCCGGATAGCTATCGCCGGATGCCCGAGATGCTCGCGGCCGCGCGCGACGGACTCCAGGTCGACATCCGGCTCGACAAGGCCGAGACCTACGACGGACTCTCGGGTGCGATCGGCGGCGACGGCGTGTCGGGCTTCGTCACGATCCAGCGCGGCTGCGACAAGTTCTGCACGTTCTGCGTGGTGCCGTTCACCCGCGGTCGCGAACGCGGCGCACCGCCGCGCGAGGTGCTGCGCCAGGTCCGCGAGCTCGCCGACGCCGGCTACCGCGAGGTCACGCTGCTCGGGCAGACCGTGAACTCGTACGCGTTCGAGGGCGTGACGTTCGCCGAGCTGCTGCGCGCCGTCGCGAAGGTCGACGGCATCGAGCGGATCCGGTTCACCTCGCCGTATCCGGTCGACTTCACCGCCGACGTGATCGCCGCGATCGCCGAGGAGCCGAAGGTCTGCAAGTACGTTCACCTGCCGGTGCAGTCGGGCTCGGATATCGTGCTCGAGCGAATGCGCCGCGGTTACACCGTCGAGGATTACCGCAACATCGTCGGCGCGCTGCGCACGGCGATGCCTCAGATCGCGCTGTCGACCGACATCTTGTCGGGGTTCTCCGGCGAGACCGACGACGATCATCGGCAGACGCTGGACCTCATGCGCGAGCTCCGGTTCGACAGCGCGTTCATGTTCGCGTACTCCGAGCGCGACCTCACGTTCGCCGCGAAGAAGCTGCCCGACGACATCACCCCGGCGGTGAAGCAGCAGCGGCTCTCCGAGATCGTCGCGCTCCAGGAGAAGATCAGCGCCGAGGTGTTCGCGGCGCACGTCGGGCGCGACGAGCGCGTGTTGGTCACCGGACCGAGCAAGCGCGATCCGGCGCAGTTGATCGGACGGACGGACGGATTCAAGAGCGTGATCCTTCCGACCGGCATCGGAGCGATCGGCACGCTCGTCGACGTCACGATCGAGCGCGCCACGATGGCGACGCTATTCGCGCGCTAGACGGGCGATGATCTCGCGCGCCACTCGGCGAGAACCGAGCAGGGAGACGTGACCTAGATCGGCGAACTCGATGCGCTCGGCATTCGCGATCGGCGGCTGCTGCGCCGCCGGCACGAGCGCATCGCGATGCGACAGGATCGTCGTGAGCTTCGCGTGCCCGAGCGGCGGCGCCGAGCCGAGCCGCTGGATCAGCTGCGAGCCGAGCACGAGCTCGCGGGCTGGGTGGCCGATGCCGAAGCCGCCCATGTCGGTCCCCGCGTGCGGCGAGCCCAGCGTGATCACGTTCTTCACGATCGGATCGCCACCGGCGAACGTCACGTAGTAGCGCGCGACCACGCCGCCCATCGAATGACCGATCAGGTCGACCTCGGTCGCGCCGGTCGCCGCGCGAACCTCGTCGACGAACCAGCCGAGCTGCCGCGCGCCCGCCGCGACCCGGCCGAGCGTCCAGTACTCGAAGCCGAACACCGGGCCGAGCCCGGCGGCGCGCAGCCGATACGCGAGCGCGAGGAAGTTCGCTCGATTCATCGCATAGCCATGCAACAGGATGATCGGGCGCGGCCCGACACCGCTCGGCAGCTTGAGAAATCCCGCCGGCCGCGCGGCCGAGACCAATGCCGCCATCCCCCACTCCGCGAGCGCCGTGCGCAGCGCACCGCGACGGTCGCCGCGCCACGCGCGATAGGCGTGCGGCACGAGCGGATACAGCCCGGTCATCATGAGGGCGTGTGAGACCGCCGCCACGCCGCCGCGCCACGCTAGGTGGCGGATCGAATGCCGGCGCTGCTGCACGGATACAACGTGAAACAATTACGGCTCGAGGCCAGGGACATCCGCCTCGATCTCGACCGCGATCTCCTTCGGAATGCCGAGCAGGGACTGCAGCTTGTCGAGCATCTTGCGCTCGGCGTGGGCGAACACGTGGTCGACGACG
The DNA here is from genome assembly GCA_039935615.1 of Kofleriaceae bacterium. Taxonomy (GTDB): domain Bacteria; phylum Myxococcota_A; class Polyangia; order Haliangiales; family Haliangiaceae; genus JABFXX01. The sequence goes on along the minus strand of JBDTJY010000035.1, from coordinate 9,364 downwards.
GCCATCCGGCACGCCGCGCGATAGATGCCGCGCCGCGCCTCCGGGTTGAGGTTCTGCAGATAGACGTCGGGCAGCAGGACCGTTTTGTCGAGCAGCCGCGTCGCGGCCTGGCGCTCGTCCGGAGTGAGCTCGGCGTTGCGAATCAGCTTTCGCATGCCCTCGGCCTCGGCCTCGGCCAGCATCCCATCGGCCCAGGCGACGGCGGCCCACACCCGGATCACGCTCAAGATCTGCGACTCGGTCTCGCTCGCCATACCAAAGTCTCTCACAGAGTCAGGTCGATGCCGATCCGGTCCCGCAGGAGCCGCTTCAGCGTCGCGTGGAGCTCGTCGCCGGTCTTCGCGGCGACCCACGTACCCTCGGTGCCAGGCGGATCGAAGTGCCAGGCCGTCGAGATGGCCGCCATCCAGATCTGGCGCGCCGCGCGGTGGCTATTGATCACGATCTTGGTGCCATCGCGAAGGTCCAACCGCAGCACGCCATCGGACACCTCGACCTCGACTTGGTCGGGATCGACGTCCGCAAATGCGTCCTCGATGGCCTGCATTTCCACGTGCGCTTGGTGGTCGAAGGTCGCCTCGTCCATCCGCGGGATATAGCGCGTTTTTTGGGTTAGCATGAGGAATGGCGCCCTCGTCGGACTTCGACCTCGACGATGGGGAGCCCGTCGAACGCGACGGTCGCGAGACGCTGTTGCCGTCGGTCACCCGATCGATGCTGTCGACCAAGAGCTTCGTCGCGAGCGAGCTCGATTCGCCCGCTACCGGCTCGTTCATCTCGTCGATGCACCAGCATGCGCCGGAGGTCCAGTTCGACGGCGCCGACGAGCCGGTCACGATCGTCGGCCGGCAACGCGGCGCACGTGCGGGTGACGTGGTCGGCGGACGCTACGTCGTCGAAGGTCAGCTCGGTCGCGGCGGCATGGGCCGCGTGATGAAGGTCCGCCACTCCGCGCTCGGCAAACCGTTCGCGCTCAAGTTGATCAAGAGCGCGATCGCGACCAACCCACGGATCCGCGAGTTGTTCTATCGCGAGGCGCGACTCGCCTCGGCGCTCGCGCATGACAACATCTGCTCGATCGTCGACTTCGGCCAGGATGCCGGCCACGGCCTGTTCATGGTCATGGAACTGCTCGAGGGCCAGACCGTCCACGCGAAGCTGCGCCACTCCGGTCGCCTCACGCCGAAGGTCGCGTGCGACGTGATGTGGCAAGTCGGCGACGCGCTCCGCTTCATCCACAGTCGCCAGATCCTCCACGGTGACATCAAGACCGAGAACATCTTCATCGTGCGCACGCCGGCGCAGCGCCGGTTGATCAAGCTGCTCGACTTCGGGCTGTCGCGCGCCGACCTCGGTCGCGACGACGGTGTCGACGGCACGCCGGAGTACCTCGCGCCCGAGCGCATCGACGGTGGACCGGCGTCGCAAGCCAGCGACATCTACGCGATGGGCATCGTGTTCTTCGAGCTGCTGACCGGCAAGCTGCCGTTCACCGGCGCGAACGCCAAAGAAGTGATGCGGAAGCAGCGCACGGCGGTGTGCCCGGCACCGTCGAAGCTGATCGACGAGCCGCTCGACGACCGCGCCGATCAGATCATCGCGCGCGCCACCTCGAAGGATCCGGCGAAGCGCCACCCCGACGTCCCCTCGTTCCTGTACGAGCTGCGCGCGCTGATGGGCATGCTCGGCATGGACCAGGGCGGCAGCGCGCAACGCCGCCGCGCCCTCGCGCCCGACGCCGCGCGCGAGCGCCGCGAGCTCGACCACCGCGTCAAGGCCGCGGCCGAAGTGTTCAACTCCGTCCCGATCCCGATGGCGACGTGCGATGTCGCGGGTCGCTGCCGCGCGGCGAACCACGCGTTCCTCGAGTTCCTCGGTGCCGCCGGGGAGGCCGGCCGCCTCGAGCTCCGCGACTCCGCGTTGCCCGAGGTCTATCCGACGCTGTTCGCCGACCTCGAGCTCGTCGTCACCAAGCGCCAGCCGATCAAGCGCGTGATCTATCTCAACGAGGGTGGCGATCGCGTCGTCGAGGCCGCGATCGTGCTGTCCGCCGCGCCGAGCGCCGCAGAAGTCACCGCCGGCGAGGTGCACATCGTGCTGCACCCGCTGCGCGCGCTGCTGTCTTAGAACCCGACGGCGAAGCCGATGTTGGCGTCGGCCGAGACACCGCTGTTCATCGGCGAGATGCCGACCGTCTTCACGACGGCGATGCCCGCAGTCGCGTTGACGTCAGCGATGAACGCGACGGCCGAGCCGAGGCGCTTCATGTAGCCGATGCCGCCACCGAGCAGCAGCGGGCCCTGCGCGACGATGTCGGTGTCGCCACCGGTGGGCATCGTGGTGTCGAGCTTGATCGTGTTGCGCAGGTAGCCGACGCCGAGCTGGCCCATCACGCGAAGGCCCTCGCCCGAGGGCGACAGCGCGTAGCGCACGCGGACGAGGCCGGCGGGTGCGCCGGTCGCGTGACCAGCGAGGTTCGCGTCGACGGGGAGGCCCATGCGGAACGCGAGGCCGATGCTCAGCTTGGGATTCACGTAGTAGCCGAGCTCCGCGGTCACGACGAGGAGGTCCTTGCCGATGCAGCAGTTCTTGACCGTGTTCATGCCCTCGGTCGTCCCGGTGACATAGCCAAAGCCGGTGCCGGCCGTGACGCCGAGGAACACCTTCTGTGGACCCTTCGGCGCGACCGTGACGTTCGACGAAATCTCTTCGGTGCCGCCGCTGCCACCGCCGGCCGGATGCTTCGTGCCGCCGATCGGATCCTCGTCATCACCGGCGGTGCGCTTCGCCGCGACGCCGCTGATCTCGATGATGTTCGGCGAGCCCGACGAGCCCTTCGATGCGACCGGCTTGGCCGCATCGTTGTACGCGGCCACGTAGTAGTGAACGAGCGTGCCCTTCATCGCCGACGCCGGAATCGCGCCGACGTACTTGCAGTCGCCTTGCTTGGTCAGCTTGACCTCGGTGAAGTCGATCGCGCCGGCGTCGCGATACATGACCGAGACCTTCGCCGCCTTGACGTCGGAGCCGAGCATCGCCTCGATCGGCTGCGGTGCGCCTGCCTTCGCGGTGTCGATGATCGTGTGATCGAGGCCCTTCACGCTCGCGCAGTCCGCGCTGTTGTTGTCGCCACCGCCGAGCATCGGCTCGCTCGCGCCGCTGCTCCCGGCTTCACTGCGCGCACTGTCGAGCAGCTTCGCGAGCTCGGGAGATCTGTACGCGACGTCGATCTGGATCTTCGGATCGATCTTCACGGCATCGACGAACGCGGCCTTCGCGGCCTCTGCATCGGGAACCGCGAACGCGACGATGCCGAGATCGAGATACGCCTTCGCGGTCACCGGATCTTTGTCGAGCTTCGACTTCTTCGCCTGCGCGACGGCAGCGGTGAGCTGCTTCTTCGCACCGTCGTAGTCGAAGGAGTCGTACGCCTCCATCGCCGCCTTGATCTTCGCGTTGACGTCGCCCTTCGGATCCGCGTGCGCGAGACCCGAAAACAACAACAGGGCCGCGATGGGCGCGACGAGACGGAAACCCCTCATGGGACTGTCATAACAAGAAAATCAGCGTTCCGTAATCAGGAACTCGACGCGCCGGTTCTGAGACCTGCCAGCCTCGGTCCTGTTATCAGCGATCGGCACGTTCTCGCCGTATCCCTTGGGAACCATGCGGTTAGAGTCGATTCCGCGCTTGATCAGGTAGGTCCGGACGCTCTCGGCGCGCTGCTGGCTGAGCTTCAGGTTGAAGGCGTCGTTGCCGACGGAGTCGGTGTGGCCCCCGATCTCGACCTTGATCTTCGGGTTGTCGACCATCGCCTGGGCGACGTCGTTGAGGAGAGCGAACGACACGCTCTTGATCGACGCCTTGTTGAAGTCGAAGAACACCGTCTGCTTGAGCTCGATCTTCTTCTCGGTGACGACGACGAGGCTGTACTTCCGCGGGCAGCCATCCGGCGCGACGCCCGGCTCGTTCGGGCACTTGTCGTCCTTGTCGAGGAAGCCGTCTTTGTCGTTGTCGGGATCGGGACAGCCGTCGTCGTCCTCGAAGTTATCTTTGTCCTCGGGATCGTTCGGGCACTGATCGACCTTATCGCTGAGGCCGTCGCCGTCGTTGTCGAGATCCGGGCAGCCGTCTTCGTCCTGGAAGCCGTCCTTGTCCTCGGGATCGTTCGGGCACTTGTCGGTCTTGTCGGGGATCCCGTCTTTGTCGTTGTCGAGATCCGGGCAGCCGTCTTCGTCTTCGAAGCCGTCCTTGTCTTCCGGATCGTTCGGGCACTTGTCGACGTTGTCCTTGATGCCGTCGCCGTCCTTGTCGCCGTAGCCGACGCAGCGGTCCTTCGGCGACTTGTCGATCGCCGACTGCGCGTTGGTCTCGGCGACCTCGGCCTCGTGGCGCGCGTCGTAGTAGTTGCCCTCGTCGAGCGCGTGCTGCGCGTAGTCGTTGTGCGACTCGGCCATCGCGAGCTCGATCGGCGCGCACTTCTGCGCCCCGTGGTCGCGCGCGGTCGCGATCAACCCGTCGGTCGCGGTGGTCTGCGTGCGCACGGTCGAGCCGGCGCACGCAGCGCCGAACACCAAGACCACCAACAGCGCGAGCTTCACGGCGCCGGATCTTTCGCGGGCGCGATGTCATCTTTCGGATCCTTCGCCGGCGCGACCTTGCCCGGCGTCGTCGCAGCGGGCTTCGCCAGGCTGTCGTTGACCTGTGCGCGGCGCGCCGGATCCTCGGCCTCGGCCTTCGCCTTCTCCGCCGCCTCGGTCGCGAGCCGGCCGAAGTGATTCGCGCCCTGATAGTCGGCGTGAGCCGCGACCTCGCGCGCCATGTAGAGGTACTGCGTCGCGCGCGTCCACCAGTACGGGCTGTACTTGTCGGCCTCGGAGACCCGCGCCGCCGCGACCGCATCGTCAGCCTTGATCGTGACCTGGCCGATGTACGCGACCGGGCCGCAGCTAGCCAGCAGCATCACGAGCGCGACCCAACGCATACGGGTGATCATATCACCGGCTCTGCACGCGCCGGCTGTCGCGCCCGAGCTCGATCGCGACGTACACCGCAGATCCGAACAGCGCGAGCAGCGACACCACGAAGGCCCAGCCCAGCCGGACCGAGAACAGCGGCACGCCGTGCTTGCCGTCCTCGTAGCCGAGATAGTCGGCCGCGGTGCCGAGCCGATGAATGCCCGCGACGATCAGGATCAACAGCGTCAGCGCGAGCGCACCGCTGACGTAGAACAGCGCGCCTTGCAGGCCTTTGCGGATCAGCAGCGCCGCGAGGTACCACGCACCGATCACGAGCCCGGCGTGGCCGACCATCAGCGGCAGCACCGCGACCCCGCTGATCTTCTCGGGATCGAACAAGTACATCCAGCTCCACGCCGGATGAACCGCATAGAAGTACAGCGCGACCGGCGCGACCACCGCACCGGCATGCAGCACGACCAGCGGAAACGCCGGCGACGCGAACGGACCATCGGCTTTCAGCCGGTCGCGCGCGATCAGCGCGAAGCCGATCCCGAACAGCAAATTCACCAGCGCGACCACCGGCATGACGCGGCGCGACGGTACTACGGATTGCGGCGTTCCAGCGGCGGCGTGCGGCTTCCCGTGTCGGGATCTGAAGAGTCGGCGTTGCCCAACAGGCTGCTCGCCGCGATGAACTCGTGCGCCTCGACGGAGGCCTGGGGCTCGGTGATCCGCTTCTCGGGCGGCGGTGTCGGCACGTCGATCTCGCCGGCGACGAACACGTTGTCCTCGGAGACCGGGAGCGGCGACGACGGCGTCGGGTTCGCCGTGCCATCGGCCGGGGTGCCTTCCTCGGACTCGGCGGGGATCCGAATCGTGGCCCGCGCGACCGCGCCGGTGTCGAGGTCGTCGTTGATCTCTCGGACCACGCCGGCGACGTTCGTGACGACCCAGTCGTCGTGGGTCGGCGGCGACATGATCTCGATGCCGGAGCGCGCGTCGTCGTCCACGGAGCGCGGCGCCGGTGCGGCGACCAGCGCGGACACCGTCCACACGCTGGTGTCGACAACTCCGCGCTGCCATTCGGCAGCGCTGCCTTGCCGGGACAAGCCCGGCTCGTCGACGCGCGGGGGCGCGACCGGGTGGCGATCGAGCGTGTCGTCCGAGAGCCCCGAGAGCCCCGAGAGCCCCGAGGGCCCCGAGGGCCCCGAGGGCGACGGCCGCGGCGGCGCCGCGACGTTCTCCGAGCTCGAGGGATCCGACAGCGAATCGGCGTTCGGATCGCCGATCCGGGTCAGCGCGGTATCGACCACGGCCGGCGCGATCGGCGCTTCTTCGAACACGGTCGCTTCGAAGTCGTCGTCGGAGAGCATCTCGACTTTCGGCGCATCATCGTCGTCGTCGATCGCCTGGTCGAAGCGCTGGGCGATCACCGTGTACGCCTTCTGCAAGGCGCGGCGCGCGGCGCTCGCGGTGAAGTCGCGGCGGACGCGCTCGTAGGCCTCGGCCGCGATCCGCTGACCGAGCAGCGGCTCGCCCAGGATCCGCAGCACCTTGCGCGCGAGGTCGACCGGATCACCAGGCTCGAACAGCAGCGCCTCGCGGCCGTTCTCGACGACCTGTTGCACGGTCTCGCGGCGCGGCGCGACGATCGGCCGCCGGCACGCCATGTACTCGAGCAGCTTCGTCGGAAACACCACCGTCGGGTTCGGCGTGAGATCCGCCGCCGCCGGGACCACGCACACCGACGCCGTCGCGAGCAGCGCCGGAATCTGATCGTGATCGACGATGCCAACCAGGTCGACCTTGTCGGTCAGGCCGAGCTCGCGGATGCCATCCTCGAGCGCCTGCTCGAACCGCGGCGACACCATCGGTCCCGCGAGGACGAGTCGCGCATCGACCTCGCGCACGATCGCGGCCATCGCGCGGATCAACACGCGCACGCCCCGGCCCGCGTCGATCGAGCCGGCGTAGACGATCCGCGGCAGCCCACCGGTCGGCGGATCATCCCAATCGAAGCGATCGACATCGACGCCCGGCGGCGACAAGAACACGCGCTCCGGCTTGCCGCGATGCTGCAGCGCCTTCGCCGCGGCCGGGGTCGGCGCGAGGACGATATCGGCCGCGAGCAGGCACGCCTCTTCGTCGCGGCCGTACTGCGCGTCGAGCTCGGGATCGAGCACGCTCTCGCCCGGTGCGCGCGTCAGATCGTAGACCACCGCGTAGCCGAGGCGCTCGCGGAGCTCGAGCACGGTGAGGCCGCTCCACGCGTCGCGGCAGTGCACGACGTCGTAGTCGGCGCCTTCGAGCTGGCGGCGCAGCGCGCGCTGGAACGATTGAATCTGCATGCGCAGATCGGTCTCGGGGGCGGGCACGCGCAAGATCCGGACCGAGCCTTGCCGCTCGACGTAGCCCTGATCACCTTCGCGCACGACGAGCAGATCGACGTTGTGCATCGGCGTCAGCGCGCGCACGACGTGACGCAACTGCACGCCCGCTCGCCTCGGTCCCGGCACCGCGCAGAAACCCGTTAGCAGCACACGGGGCATCGCGCCTTATCGTCGGTCGAATCCAATCTCCCTGCAAGCGCGTTACGCCAAGCCCCGCTTCTTGATCCTGACGCTCCGGTGCGTTATCTCCTCGGCGTGAATCGCCTCATCGACTACCTCCGTCAGAATTTGATGATCGACTTCCAGGGTGATCTGTCGGTGGCGATGGTGAGGGAGCTGCTCGCGGGTGATGACAGCCGGGATGCAAAAACCCTGATGGCCAAGCTCGTTGCCGAGAAGAACGTCGAGGACATGATCCTGGTCCTGGCGGACTGCCTCCTCGAGCCCGTGCAGAAGTCGCTCAGCGACGACGTGATGCGCGAGCAACTTCGTATGTATACGGAAAGCTAGCCCCGCGCATGCTAGCTTCCGGGCATGGGTGACCCCGTTCCCGACTCCAAGACGCCTGCTCTTGCCGCGATCGGTCTCGCGGTCATCGGCATCGTGATCGCCGCGCTCACCAACGGCGGCGTGACCCACGGATCGATCCTCGGCGGCGTGATCGCGGCGCTCGGCGCGATTCCCGCCTGCTACGGCATGTGTAAGGGGATCCAGCAGGAGACCCAGGGCACGCTCGCGATCTCGGTCGGAGCGATCCTCGTGGCGCTCGGGGTCGGTGGCATCCTGATCGTGCTCGGCCTCGTCAACGTCGTTCGCACGCACGCATGAGGCCCGTCCCGACCGCCGCGCTGATCGTCGCTTTGTGCGGGACGGCCGTCGCCGCGCCGGGCAAGCTGACGTACCAGGACAAGGCGATGGGCACGAACGTGTCCGTCTGGTTCTGGACCGACAAGGAAGCCGACGCCGCGAAGGCCGCCGAAGCGATGTTCGGCGAGATCAAGCGCCTCGATCGAGAGATGACGACGTGGCTGCCGGACTCGGATCTGTCGCGGATCAACTCCGCGGCGGGCGTCAAGCCGGTGGCGGTCTCCGACGAGTCGATCACCGTGATCCAGCGTGCGATCGACGTGTCGAAGCGCTCGAACGGCGTGTTCGATATCACCGTCCAGGCGTTCCACGGCCTGTGGAAGTTCGACGAGGATATGGACGGATCGCTGCCCGATCAGGACGAGGTCAAGAAGCGACTCGCGCTGATCGGATGGAAAGACATCGTCGTCAACCCGGCGAAGAAGACCGTGTTCTTGAAGCGCAAGGGCATGGCGATCACGCTCGGCGGCATCGCGAAGGGCTACGCGGTCGACAAGTGCGTGGCGCTGCTCAAGGCGAAGGGCTTCACCGACTTCATGGTGCAGGCCGGCGGCGACATGTACGTCGCCGGATCGAAGGGCGCGGATCCGTGGGTCGTCGGGATTCGCGATCCGCGGGGTCCGAAAGACTCGATGTTCGCGATCGCGCCGATCAAGGATCACTCGTTCTCGACGAGCGGTGACTACGAGCGCGGCTTCGTCAAGGATGGCGTGCGCTATCACCACATCCTCGATCCGCACACCGGCGAGCCGGCGCACGCGTCGCGCTCGGTGACGATCCGCGCGAAGGATGCGTTCACCGCGGATGCGTGGAGCAAGGTGATGTTCATCGACGGCTGGGAGCAGGGCCTGAAGATCATCAAGGACCAGAAGCTCGACGACTTCGAGGCCGTGTGGGTCGACGATCAGAACAAGATCCACACCACGCCGGGCATCGACAAAGATCTGAAGCGGCTCAAAGAGCCGACTCCGGGAATCTAGGTAGTACCGATGGTCGAGGCGTAAGCGGCGAGCGTAAGCGTAAGCGGTCTGCGCGCCCGTCATGGTCGCCGAGACCGCTCGCTTCGCTCGCTCCAAGTCGCGCTTACGCTTACGCTGATCGCTTACGCCTACGCACGCAGCTCGAGCTAGGCGCGCTCGGTCACGA
>JBDTJY010000034.1:0-14606 GCA_039935615.1 Kofleriaceae bacterium | reverse complement strand
GCTCGGGCCGGATCAGACGCGGGCGACGTTTGGCGACCATCTCGACCAGGCGATCTCGAAGTGCGCGGGCGAAGCGGATTGCATCGCGAAGATCGGCGCGAAGGTCGGCGCCTCCGAGGTCATCCTCGTCGGGATCAGCGAGCTCGGCGACGTGATCCTGACGATGCAGCGCATCGACGTGCAAGCCCACATCGTGCGCGCACGCGTCGCCGATTCGCTCGCGACCGGCGCCACCCCCGACGAAGATCAGATCGGGTACTACCTCGCGAAGATCCTGCCGCCCGGCGACTTCATGCGGTTCGGGGTGATCGACATCATCTCGAGCCAGGCCGGCGCGCTCGTCACGGTCGGTGGCGAGAAGCGCGGCGCGACGCCGATCAAACCGCTGAAGCTCCACGCGCCCGCGACCTATACGGTGCGCGTCGAGAAGGATGGCTTCACGCCGTTCACGACGAAGATCGCGCTGCCCGCCGACGGCATGCTGCAGGTCAACGCGAACCTCTCGAAGAAGGGCGGCGGCCGCGCGTGGTATGCGCACTGGTACGTGCTCACGATCGGCAGCATCCTGGTCGCGGGTGCGGCCGGCGGCACGATCTACTACGCGACGCGGCCTCCGCCGGCGACCATGGTGCCGGTCGGCGGCATGTACCACTAGCTAGCTAGAGCTCAAAACCGGCGCAGCTCGGTTCGGTTCCGATGGTCGAGTCGTAAGCGTAAGCGACGCGCGTAAGCGTAAGCGGTCTGGGCACCCAGACCGCTCGCTTCGCTCGGTTCAAGTCGCGCTTACGCTTACGCTTATCGCTTACGCCTACGACGCAGTTCGAACTAGCTCAGGCCGCGCAGCATCACGAGCGCGTCCTCGCCGTCGTCCTGGTAGTAGCGCGCGCGCACGTGCACGGTCTTGAAGCCGGCGCGTTCGTAGAGCCCGATCGCGGCGGTGTTCGACCGGCGGACCTCGAGCGTCGCGAGCGCGCAACCGGTGGCGATCGCGGCGCTGATCGCGTGATCGAGGAGCTGCGCGCCGTAGCCGCGACCGCGCTCGGTCGGGTGCGTGGCGATCACGTGGATGTGGAGCTCGGTCGTCACGATCCAGTAGTTGTTGAACGCGACGATGCGGTCGTCGACGCGGCCGACGTCGATCCGCGCCCAGTCGCGCGTGAGCTCGCCGGCGAACGTGTCGCGCGGCCATGGCGCCGGGAACGAGAGCTGCTCGATCTCGTCGATCGCGTCGAGGTCGGCCTCGGTGGCCGGCGCGATGGTCAGCATTACTTGGCGTCGATGATCTTCGCGAGTCCCTGCCACACCTGCGCCACACCGTCACCGCTCTGCGCCGACACCGCGATCGGATCGCGCTTGAGGCCGAGCTCCTTCTTCGCCTTCATGACCTCGAGCGTGCGCTTGTGCTTGGGCAGCTTGTCGGCCTTGGTCAGCGCGACCACCACCGGCACCGCACGCTCGGCGAGCCACGGGATGAAGTCGAGCTCTTCTTCCTGCACGCCGCGGCGCACGTCGATCAGCAGCAGCACGCCGGCGAGCACGGTGCGGGCGCCGAGGTAGGTCTCGATCAGCGGTCGCCACGACTCTCGGAGGTCCTTGTTGACCTCGGCGTAGCCGTAGCCCGGCAGATCGACGAGATGAAACTTCTTATCGATCTCGAACCAGTTGAGGAGGCGCGTGCGGCCCGGCGTCCGCGACGTCCGCGCGAGGCCGGCGTTGCCGACCAGCGCGTTGATCAGCGTCGACTTGCCGACGTTCGAGCGCCCGACCACGGCGAGCTCGGGCAGCGTCGGTGGCGGGAATCCTTCGGGCGCGGCGGCCGACGTGACGAAGCGTGCAGAGACTTTCACTTGGGACTTTCGGTGACCGGGTGCGGATTGACAGTCGGATCGAACGGGACGGACTTGGTGCGACGAGCGTGGCAGGTGGTGCAGAGCGCGGCACGCAGCACCGGTCGGGAGAGGTCGACCATGCCGAGCGCGAGTGCGACCGGGCGATCGCGCATGAGGTCGTCGGCAGCGTACGCGGCACCGGCGCCGTGGCAAGCCTCGCAACCGACCTCGACCGCGATCGCCGGACCGGCCGGCGCATCGCCGGTGCCGTGACAGCCGAGGCAGACCGCCTGCGGGCGACCTTCGAAGCGCGCGCGCGTGTTCGCGTGCGGCGTCGTCTGCCACGCCGCGAGCTCCTTCGGGTGACACGCACCGCACGCGGCGGTGCCGGTCCAATCGCCACGCGCCGCGACCGCCACACCCCCTGCGGAGAGCGCGATCAGCAGCAATACGACGAGAACCCGAGTCACGGGCGAAAGCTACCCCATGGTTGGTCGGCCGTGCTAACCGAAGGGACGTGACGACGCACGTGATCGGGCTGACCGGCGGAATCGCGTCGGGCAAGACCACGGTCGGTCGACTGCTCGTCGAGCGGGGGGCGACCGTGATCGACGCCGATCAACTCGCCCGTCAGGTCGTCGAGGCCGGGCAACCGGCCCTCGCCGAGCTGGTCGCTCGGTTCGGGGCGGCGATCCTCACCGCGGAGGGCCAGCTCGATCGCAAGCGGCTCGCGGCGATCGCGTTCTCCGATCCGGCGGCGCGCGCCGATCTCGGTCGGATCACGCATCCGCGGATCGCCGATGCGAGCGCCCGTGCGATCGCCGAGGCCAGCGAGCGCGGCGCCGAGATCGTGTTCTACGAAGCGGCGCTGCTCGTCGAGAATCGCGCGCACACCGGCCTCGCCGGGATGATCGTCGTCGCCGCGACTCCCGCGGTCCAAGAAGCGCGGTTGGTCGCGCGTGATGGGCTCACCGTCGCAGAAGCACGCGCGCGGATCGCCGCGCAGGCTCCGCTCGCCGCGAAGGTCGCGGTCGCGACGTGGGTGATCCACAACGACGGCCAGCTCGATCACCTGCAGCACCAGCTCGCTTCGGTGATCGCCGAGATCGAGGCGAAGCACGGCCGGATCGCGGTGCCGGCGCGATCGGTCGCGGCGACCGCCCGCGTCGAGCGCGAGTGCGCCCTCGTCACCGGATTTCCCGCGTTCACCGCCAAGCGGATGATCGCGAAGCTCCTCGCCTGCGAGCCCGAGACCAAGCTCTACGTCCTCGCGCGGGACAAGTTCGCCGCCGAGGCCGCCGCGCAGATCGCGAAGTACGACACCAACCACCGCGCGCAGGTCCTGGTCGGCGACATCTGCGACATGGATCTCGGCCTGTCGAGCGGCGAGTACCGTGCGCTGACCAAGGAGTTGACGTGGATCCACCACCTCGCCGGCATCTACTTCCGGGGCATCGACGACGCCACCGCGCGGCGAGTCAACGTCGGCGGCACGCGCACCGTGATCGAGCTCGCGCGCGATGCAGCGCGGCTCGAGCGCGTCGTCCATTGGTCGACCACGATGGTCTCGGGCAGCCGCCACGGCACGGTCTACGAGGAAGACCTCGATTGCGGCCAGAGGTTTCACAACGGCTACGAGCGCACCAAGTACGAGGCCGAGCTGATCGTGCGCAATGCGATGCGCCAGTTGCCGATCACGGTCGTGCGTCCGTCGACGATCGTCGGCGACAGCCGGACCGGCGAGATCGACAAGCTCGACGGCCCCTACTACCTGATGGTGCTGATCGCGACCAACGCGTCGGGGCTGCGCCTCCCACTGCTCGGTCGGGGGCACGCACCGCTCCACCTCGTGCCGATCGACTACGCGATCGATGCGGCGTGGCAGGTCGCCCGCCGCCCCGACGCCGCCGGCAAGACGTTTCACCTCGTCGATCCGAATCCGCTATCGGCGCGCGCGGTGTTCGAAGGGGTCGCGGCGCACGCCCACACGGCGGTCCCGCGCGGCTCGATCCCGCGGCCGCTCGCTCGCGCGGTGTTGCGCACGCCCGGGCTCGCGCGCCTCGGCCGCGGTCCGCTCGCGTTCCTCGACATGATCGATCACGCCGTGCACTACGATCAGCAGAACACCGCGAACGCGCTCGCCGGCACGACGCTGCGCTGCCCGCCGCTCGCCGATTATCTACCGGTGCTGGTCAAGCACATGCTCGCGGTCACCCGCGACACGGTGCTGCCGATCGACCACGACGAGATGGTCGACCCGCTCGAATAGCTACGCGACCGGCTCGTCGTCATCTTTGGTCTTCGGCCGCAGGCCCGTGCGCTCGAGCAGCTTGTAGAGGAACTTGCGCTCGAGACCTGCGATCCGCGCGGCCTGGGACAGATTGCCGCCGGCGCGCTGCACGAGATCCGCGAGGTACTCGCGCTCGAACCGCGCGACGAGCGCGTCCTTCGCGGCGTGGAACGGCTTGTCGGCCTTGAACGAGATCTCGTCGGGCGCTGCGACCGTGGGACGCAGCACGAACGGCAGCGATTGAAAATCGTCGTCGGGACCGGCGAGCGCGACGGCGCGCGTGATCACGTTGCGGAGCTCGCGGACGTTGCCCGGCCAGTGGTAGCGCTCGAGCCGTTCGAGCGCCGTACCGCCGACCTGCTTCGCGAGTGCGGCCGAACCGGCGCGCTCGAGGAACATCGCGATCAGGTGCGCGAGGTCGTCGATGCGTTGGCGCAGCGGCGGCACGTGGACCTCGACGACGGCGAGCCGGTAATACAAGTCACCGCGAAAGCCACCGCGCGCGACCTCCGCGAACACGTCGCGATGGGTCGCGGCGACGACGCGGACGTCGTACTTCTCGCTCTTGCGACCGCCGAGCGGGATGACCTCGCCGGCCTCGAGCATGCGCAGCAACTTCGGCTGGAGATTGACCGGCAGATCGCCGATCTCGTCGAGGAACAGCGTGCCACCGTGAGCGGCCGCGAAGGCGCCGACCCGCTCGCCCGCGGCGCCGGTGAACGCCCCCTTGGTGTGCCCGAACAGGTCGCTCTCGATCAGCGTCTCGGTCGAGGCACCACAATCGAACACGACAAAAGGTCCGTCTTTGCGCGGCGAGAAGTCATGAACGCCGCGCGCCATCAGCTCTTTGCCGGTGCCGCTCTCGCCGAGGAACAACACCGGCGCGTTGGATTTCGCCGCGCGCTCGAGGATCGCGAACACCTGGCGCATCACGTGCGAGCCGCCGTACAGGCCACCGAAATGATCCGACTTCGACGGCGGGATGTCGACCGCTTCGTCGGCGGGCAACAACTGGATCAGCGTCTTGCCGATCCGCAGCGCGACGCCCGGCGGGGCGACCACCTTGCCGACCGCGACGCCATCGATCACCGTGCCGTTGCGCGAACCGAGGTCGGTGATCGCGAAGCCCTGCGCGACCGGGCTGATCGAGCAATGCCGGCGCGACACGAACGAGTCCTTGAGCACGACGTCGCAGGTCTTCTCGGTCCCGATCACGACGCCCGCGGCGGGGAGCTCTACCTCGAGCCCGGCATCCGGTCCGTCGACGACTCGCAACAGCGCTTCGCGCACACCCATGCGGGCCGCGATCGCATTCGTGACGCGGGTGACGATCACTTCTCCGTTCCGAGCTCGCTGCGGATCCGGATCCGGAGCGCGTTGAGCTTGATGAAGCCCTGCGAATCGCGCTGGTCGTACACCGAATCCTCCTCGAACGTGACGATGTCGGGCCGGTACAGGCTGTTCGGCGCCTTGCGACCGAGCACCGTGATCGCGCCCTTGTACAGGCGCAGCCGCGCGGTGCCGGTGATCGCCTGCGCGATATCGTCGACGAGACGCTGCAGCGCCTCGCGCTCCGGCGCGAACCAAAAGCCGTTGTAGACGAGCGCGGCATAGCGCGGCATCAGATCCTGGCGCAGCCGCAGCACTTCGCGATCGAGCGTGATCGATTCGACCGCTGCACGCGCCGCGTGGAGCACGCTGCCACCGGGCGTCTCGTAGACCCCGCGCGACTTCATGCCGACGTAGCGATTCTCGACGAGGTCGACCCGACCGACGCCGTGGTCGCCCGCGATCTGGTTGAGCTTGGTGAGGATCGCGACCGCATCCATGCGCTGGCCGTCGATCGCGACCGGATCGCCTTTGACGTACTCGATCTCGATCACGCGCGGTTCGTTCGGCGCCTCGCGCGGATCCTTGGTCCGCTGGAACATCTTCGGATCCGGCTCTCTCCACGGATCCTCGAGCACGCCGCCCTCGTAGCTCGTGTGGAGCAGATTGCGGTCGACCGAGTACGGTTTCTCGAGCGTGGCCTCGATCGGGATCGAGTGCAGCTTGGTGTATTCGATCAGCTCCTTGCGGCCCTTGAACTCCCACTCGCGCCACGGCGCGATGATCTTGATGCCGGGCCGGAAGTGGTACGCCGCGAGCTCGAACCGCACCTGGTCGTTGCCCTTGCCCGTCGAGCCGTGCGAGATCGCGTCGGCGCCTTCGGCGTCGGCGGCCTCCATCATGCCGCGCCCGATGCACGGCCGTGCGAGTGCGGTGCCGAGCAGATACTGACCTTCGTAGAGCGCGCCGGCGCGCAGCGCGGGCCACACGTAGTCGCGTACGAACTCGTGGCGCAGGTCGCGAACGACCGCCTTCGTCGCGCCGACCGCGAGCGCTTTCTGGCGCGCGGCCTCGAGGTCCTCGTCCTGGCCGACGTCGGCGCAGAAGCACACGACCTCGCAGCGATACGTCTCGATGATCCAACGCACCGCGACGCTGGTATCGAGGCCACCCGAGTAGGCCAGGATGACCTTCCGAATTTCCGACATCCGCGGAAGCTAACGCAGGATGCCCCGCAGGAACAGCTGACACAGGTGACGATACGCCTCGAGCCTCGGCATGCCCGACACGTCGAGAATCTCGTCGATCGTCAACATCCCGTCGATCCGCGACAGCAGGAACGCGGCGCGCGGGCTGATCGGCGCGGAGGCGAGCTCGTGGAGCGGGCGGGCGAGCTGCGGCTGACGCTCCAGATCGCCGAGGAACGCCTGGAAGGTGTTCATGATCGCGTCGCGGTTGCGATGGATCAGCTTCTGCGCGAGCGCGCTGTTCGGGTCCTCCGACAGGGCCAGGTCGACGGCGGCGACCGCCTTGTCGAGCTCGCCCTGCCCGCTCCAGGCGGTCGAGCGCTCGATCAGCGCGCTGATCCGCCGGCGCGTGCGGTCCTCCTTGGACTCGTTCGGCGGCACGGTCGTCTCGATCGCCTCGAGGATCTCCTTGGTCCGCGCGTCGATCGGATCGAACGGCAGCACGAAGTCGGTGCGCGTCCCGTCGGAGGCACCACCGGTCGGATTCGCCGGCATGTGTTGCGGCTTGAGCTTCTGGGTCGTGTGCTCGTCGCGAATCTGCCGCGCATCGCTCTGGCGCGTCGGCGCATCCTCGTCGGGATACACCGAGGCCGGTCGGCCGCCCGGGCGCAGGCCGAGCTCCTTGGTCGGCGCGCTGACCGAGAAGTCGTCGAGCGCCGGCGCGCCGGTGATCGTGTTCATCACGGCCGGTTGGGTGCCGAGCTCGCGAGTCGCCGCGCTCGGCAGCGCGATGTCTTCATCGTCGCCTTGCTTGGTCTCAGCGCGATCGGCGACGCCGGCCGGTGGTCGCTTCTTGTCGGGTAGGTCGCGCGTCGCGATCCGTTGGCGATCCTCGAGCGGCTGCGAGCCGCGCAGCGGCGTGACCTTGCGCGGGCTGGGCAACGACTTGATGAGATCGTCCTCGGTGCTCGTCGCCGAGATCGCGGGACTGCGCGTGATCGGCGCGATGCCGCGGCTGGTCTTGTAGAGATCGGTCTCGGCGTTGCCCGCCCCGCCGAGCTCGAGATCGATCGGCTCTGCGCTCGGGCTCGGGCTCGGGCTCGAGCCCAACGGCTTCTGCGGCGGCGTGCTCGGCGTCCGCAGCCGAACCTCGAGGTGGGCGGAGCCCTGCGTCGGCTGGACAAAGCCGAGGTCGCGCTTCTTGATCTCGGTCTCGAGGTTGCCGAAGCCGAGCGGCGTCGCCTCCGCCGTGAACGAGCTCGCCTCGTCGACAAATTCGCTCGTTGGCTTCCGGTGCTCGTCGCTGCCGTACTCGCGCGTCGCCGAATCGAAGCTGACCTCACCACCCGAGGCCGGCACCAGCGGCGCGAACTCGAGCTCCGGCGGCTCGTCGGCCTCCATCTCGACGACCTGCATGCTGTCGCGAACCGGTGGGAGGTCGGCCGAAATCGTGCGGGACTCGGGAGGCAGGTTCCTCGATCGCGTGCGTGCCGCGAGCACTTCGTGGGTTTGTTCTTCCTCGATGAACCAGCCCTGATCGAGCGGATCCATGTACAGCGGCGGCGCCGCCTCCCCTTCGAGCAACTCGTGGCCCTGCGTGATCTCGATGATGTACTCGGGATCCTCCTCGATCCCGAACGGCTCGCTCGAGACGCCGAGGCCCGAGTCGGTCTGCAACACCTCGTAGTTCATCCGGACGTAGTCGACGTAGCTGTTGGCCTGCGGATTTTCCGGATCGATCGCGAGCGCCTTCTCCCAGATGAGAAGCGCGCCGTCGAGGTCGCCTGAGCCGTAGCGGTTCAGGCCATCCTCGATCAGGCGATCGATGTCGGCCGCTGGTGCCACAGGATGAGCTTACCCACGAGTCTTCGAGACGACACCGCGGAACATGTTCAACGTGCGATTGAGAGCCTCGGTCGCATCGGAGAGTGACGTCAGGTCCTTCGCGGCGATCGCCTGGCGCGTGCGCTCGACGACCGCGCGCGCCTTCTTCACGGCGTCCTGACCGAAGTCCGAGCCCGCGATGATGTCGGTGACTTGCGGGAACAGACTCTCGATCTCCTCGAGCGACTTCTCGGCCTGGTGGCGCGCCTTGTCGAACTCTTGGCCGCTGCGGACCTCGACCATGTAGTCCTTGTTCTGGTCGATCATCTTCTTGATCTCGTCCTCGGTCAGGCCCGAGGTCGCGGTCACGGTGATCGACTGCTCGAGGCCGGTCTCGAGGTCCTTCGCCTTCACCGACACGATGCCGTCGGCGGAGATGTGGAACTGGACCTCGACCTCGACCTCGCCGCGTTGCGCGCGACGAAGGCCGGTCAGCACGAACTCGCCGAGCAACTCGTTCTCCTCGGCGCGATCGCTCTCGCCTTGCAGCACGAGGATCTTCACCGAGGTCTGGTTGTCCTTGACGGTGGTGAACACGTGCGACTCCGAGGTCGGCACCGTGGTGTTCTGCTCGATCAGCTTATGGAAATAGCCGCCGACGATCATGATGCCGAGCGAGTGCGGCGTGACGTCGAGCAGGAGGATGTCGCTCTTCTCGTCGGTGAGTGCGGCACCTTGGATCGCGGCGCCGAGCGCGACGACCTCGTCGGGGTGAACGCCTTTGCACGGCTCGAGGCCGAAGAACTCGGCGCACGCTTGTTGCACGCGCGGCATGCGGGTCATACCGCCCACGAGGATCACGTCCTCGATGTTGTTCTTCGCGATCTCGGCTTCCTCGAGCGTGCGCGCGCAGATCTCGATCGTGCGCTCGACGAGATCGCTCGTGAGCTCCTCGAGCTTGTCGCGCGACAGCATGGTCTGGAGATGGAGCGCCTCGTTGCGCCCGGTCGAGATGATGAACGGCAGGTTGATCTCGGTCTCCTTGACCGACGACAGCTCGCACTTCGCCTTCTCGGCGACATCTTTCAGGCGCTGCAGCGCCATCTTGTCCTTGCGCAGATCGATGCCGTGCTGCTTCTCGAAGCCGAACACGAGCCAGTCGATGATCCGGCGATCGAAGTCTTCGCCGCCGAGGAACGTATCGCCGGCCGTCGAGATGACCTCGAACACGCCGTTACCGATCTCGAGGATCGAGATATCGAACGTGCCGCCGCCGAGATCGTAGACCGCGACCTTGCGCTCGATGTTGCGACCGAAGCCGTACGCGAGCGCCGCGGCGGTCGGTTCGTTGATGATGCGAATGACGTCGAGGCCGGCGATCCGACCGGCGTCCTTGGTCGCCTGGCGCTGGCCGTCGTTGAAGTACGCCGGCACGGTGACGACCGCTTTGGACACTTCTTCGCCGAGGTACTCCTCGGAGATCAGCTTCATCTCCTGGAGGATGTAGGCCGAGACCTCCGGCACCGAGAACACCTGATCGCGCAGCATGATGCGGACGTCGTCGTGCGGACCTTCGACGATCCGGTACGGCATGATCTCGAGCGAGCTCCGCACCGCGGCCGAGCCCCACTTGCGACCGATCAACCGCTTCGCGGCGTAGACCGTGTTTTCGGCGTTCGTGATCGCCTGACGTTTGGCGATATGTCCGACCAAACGCTTCCCGTTCTCCGCGATGGCGACCATCGAGGGCGTGGTCTTGTACCCGCCCCGGTTCGGAATCACGGACGGAGTCCCATCTTCGACAATCGCCACGCACGAATTGGTCGTACCGAGGT
This sequence comes from Kofleriaceae bacterium, assembly GCA_039935615.1. Classification (GTDB taxonomy): domain Bacteria; phylum Myxococcota_A; class Polyangia; order Haliangiales; family Haliangiaceae; genus JABFXX01. Next base: position 4,312 of record JBDTJY010000034.1, on the reverse strand, counting down.
CGATGCCGATCACCTTTTCAGTGGCCATGGCCTGCGCATTTTCCCCCGGTTATCGGGTAGATCGCCAGTAGTAGGCCGGAAATTCCGCGCGGGAAGCGCCGCTTCAACTGTTCAAGAGCCGGCGGACCTCGGCGAGGTCGTTGCGCAGCTCGTTGCCGAGCTGGTCGTTCTCGCTCTTGAGGGCCATCGCCATCACGAGGACCTCTTCGGCGTCGCCCAACTTGCCGCACACCTTGAACGCGGTGGCCAGCAGCCGAGCCAGCGAGGGATCGCTCGGCGAGCGCGCCTGGGCCTTTTTCGCGTGTTCGAGCGCGGTCCGCGGTTGGCCGGCCGCGAGCGCGCAGCTCGCCGACCGCCGCAGATATTTGGTCTGCGGGTCGATGCGCACCGCCGCCGAGAACAGCTTCATCGCCCCCAGGTGATCGCCGGAGACCTCGAACGAGCACGCGCGATCGAACAGCTCGGCGGCGTACTCCTGCGGCGATTGCGGGGTCTCGGCGACGGGTGCACCCGTCGCGTGCACGCCCGATTTCTCCGGCGACGTCAGCCGCTCGTACGCGCGGCTCACCGCTTCGAACACCGTCGAGAGCCGCTCCGCGAAGCTGCCGAGCTGCTTGCCGTAGAACCGATCCGGGTGGATGTCTTTCGAGAGCTTGAAGTACGCGAGCTTCAACGTCCGCGCGTCGGCGCCGTGCGACACGCCGAGGAGTGCCCACGGATCGCGCTTGTCGAGCAGCCGCGCGATCGCGAGGATCCGACGGCGCTGCGCATCGGTGAGCACCGACCCCTCGGTGAGGAGACGGAGCTCGTCGGGCGTGGGATCCGGCAGCGTGGTGTCGAGGCTCGGCGCCGCGCGCACGACGGCGATCGGCTTGGTCGCTTCCGGTATGACCGCCGGCGCCGTGGACTCGGCCGGCAACAACAAGGCGCCGATGCCGCGCAGCTTGACGACGATCGCGATCGCGCGATCCATCGGCAAGCCGCTCTCGAGCAAGACATCGCGCAGCGTCTGCTTGCCGTCGAACCGCGAGAACAGAAAGTACTCTTCGGGAGCGACCTTCGCCTTCATCGGATCGAAGGCCGGGCTGGCTCGCAGCTTTAACTGCGTCGACCCGATCCCACCGATCGAAGGCGGTACCGCGGAGCTCACTGTAGCTCATCGTACAACGATTACCGAACCGCTTCGAGGATGGCCTTGCCCATATGCAGGCGGTTCTCGGCCTGGACCCACGCCAACGAGCGCGGTCCGTCGAGCACGTCGCCGGTGATCTCCTCGCCGCGATGCGCCGGGAGGCAGTGCAGGACCACCGCTTCGGGGGCCGCGCGATGGACGAGCCCCGCGTCGACGCAAAAATCGCGAAACACCGCCCTGCGGCGAGCCACCTCGTCCTCTTGCCCCATCGACGCCCAGACGTCGGTGTTGATCACGTGCGCACCGGCGACGGCGACCTGCGGATCGGACGTCAGCGTCAGCGACCCGCGGCCGCGTCGCTGTTGGTTCGCGCGCGCCGCCTGGATCAGCAACGAATCCGGCGCGTAGCCCTCGGGGCATGCGATCGCGAGATCGAGACCGAACAGGCCCGCGGCTTCGATCCACGAGTTCGCCATGTTGTTGCCGTCGCCGATCCACGCGTACTTGAGCCCATCGATCGTGCCGAACTTCTCCATCACGGTGAACAGGTCGGTCGCGACCTGACACGGGTGATGCTGATCGGAGAGTCCGTTGACGACCGGCACCGTCGCCCAGCGTGCGAGCTGCGCGACGCGATCCTGACCGAACGTGCGGATCACGATCATGCTGCAGTAGCCCGACAACACGCGCGCGGTGTCCTCGATCGGTTCACCGCGCGCGATCTGGCTGCCCTGCGAGGTCAGCACTACCGCGTGGCCGCCGAGCTCGTAGACGCCGACCTCGAACGACACCCGCGTGCGCGTCGACGCTTTCTCGAATACGAGCGCGACCGCCTTGCCGGCGAGCGTGTCTTGCAGCCGGGCCTTCTTGAGCTCGGCCGCGCGCTTCCACATGTACGGCCAGTCTTCGACGACGATATCGCCGAGCGTCAGAAAACTCTTCGGCCGAGTCATTTACCGGCGCCTGTCGCGAGCACGCTGCGGACGATGGCGACCGCTTCGTCGAGCTGTTCGCGCGACACGATGTACGGCGGCACGAAGCGCACGACCTTGTCGCCGGCCACCGAGCACAACAGGCCCGCCGTCCGGCACGCGCCGGTGACGCTCGCCGGTGCGTTCGCGACCGCGAGGCCCAGGAGCAGGCCGCGGCCGCGGACCTCGATCGCTTGACCGGGGAACTCGACGACGAGCTCGGCGAGCTTCGCGCTGAGGTACTGCGACGCTTGGTTGACGCGCTCGATCAACCCTTCGTTCTCGATGATCTCGAACACCGCGCTCGCCGCCGCGCACGCGAGCGGATTGCCGCCGAACGTCGACGCGTGCGGCACGGCCCCGCCCGGGTTGAACGCGAGTCCCGCGGCGGCTTTCTCGCTCGCGGCGATCGCGCCGATCGGGATGCCGCCGCCGAGGCCCTTCGCGAGCGTCATCACGTCGGGCGCGACGTCGTCGTGCTGATGACCGAACCAATGGCCGGTGCGGCCGCATCCGGTCTGGACTTCGTCGAAGATCAACAGCGTGCCGGTGTCGTCGCACAGCCGGCGCAGCCCGGCGAGATAGCCCGGCGCCGCGTTGATGATGCCGCCTTCGGCCTGGATCGGCTCGACGATGATCGCGCACGCGGTGCGTAGCTCGAGCACGCGCGCCGCGGCCTCGAGATCGTTGTACGGGATGAATTCGACCGGGCCGACCATCGGGCCGAAGCCCTCGCGGTACTTCGCCTGGCCGGTGATCGAGACCGTCGCGAACGAGCGGCCGTGGAACGAATTGAGCGTCGAGACGAACGTCGTGCGTTGCGGTTGGCCGGCGACCACCGCTTGATAGCGCCGCGCGAGCTTGAGCGCCGCTTCGTTCGCCTCGGCGCCGGAGTTGCAGAAGAACACGCGCTTCGCGAACGAGCGTTCGGTGATCGCCTTGGCCGCGTAGAGCTGTTGATCGTTGAAGTAGAGGTTCGAGACGTGAACGAGCTTGCCGAGCTGCTCCGAGACGCGCGCGGTGAAGCCCGGGTGTGAATGGCCGAGACCGCACACCGCGATGCCGGCCGTGAAGTCGAGGTAGCGCGTGCCGGCCTTGTCCCAGACCTCGCAGCCGCGACCACGCTCCAACACGATCGGCTGCTGGCGGTAGTTCTTGAGTAGTACGTGGTCGGCGAGCGAGAGGAGGTCAGCTTGCGTCTGCACGACGCGGGTGTACCACTAACGCTTCTTCTTCGCGCGCGCCGAAACTTCCGAGAGCTTGCCCGACGCGAGCAACTTGCGCAGCTCGCTCTCCATCTCGCGAGCGAACAGCAAGCGCACCGCATCGATGCCGACGGTCCGGAACGCTTCGAACAGCTTGCTCGCCTGCGTGATCCCGAGCGCGCCGTCCTTGACGCGACCGACGAACAGCTCGACGAGCTCGTTGACCGCACGGCCGAGGTGCTTGCGCAGGATCTTCGACGCGCTCGCCGCGGTCTCGAGATCGATGCCGACGCCCTCGAGCTTGATCGCGATCGCGAGCAGCGCCGGGCTGGCGACGAAGAACACGTCGCCCTTGCGATCGACGATCCGCGCGCGCGTGAGATCGGAGATCAGGCCGGGGCGACGATTGCCGGCGAGCGCGTAGAGCTCGACCTCGGACACGGTGCGCGGTTGATCGGAGGCCCACGGCGCCTGCATCTCTTCCTCGACGCCGAGCCACTCCGCGAGGTCGACCTCGCCGCGATCGATGCGCTTCATCAGGTCGCCGATCGCATCGACGCGGAGGCCGCGATCGGAGAGCTGCGCGATCAGCTTCAGGCGCTCGAGGTGATGTTTGCCGTAGTGCGCGACGCGACCGCGAATCTCGGGCGCCTGGAGCGCACCGCGCGACTGGTAGAATCGGATCGTGCGACTGGGGACGCGCGACGCGGCGGCGAGCTCGTCGATCGTGAGCGTCGTGTCGACTGCTTCGTCGCCGGGGCCGGCCATCGTGAGCGTCATCATGCCGCGAGTGCTCGCCGGCGCGTGGGAAGTGCGAGCCGAAAGATCGTGCGCAGCGTGGTGCCGAGCTGGCGCGCGAACGAGCCCTTGTTGTACGGCACGCCATACTTCGCGCAGATCGCCTCCACCCGCGGCGCGACCTCGGGATAGCGATTGCTCGGCATGTCCGGGAACAGGTGGTGCTCGACCTGATGGCTGAGCGTGCCCGACAGGATGTGGAACAG
>JBDTJY010000033.1:0-7706 GCA_039935615.1 Kofleriaceae bacterium | reverse complement strand
AGTTGATGCCCTCGAGCCGCGCGATGATCTGCTCGTCGTCGAGCTCCTCGAGACGCTTCTCGTAGGTCGTCAGCTTCGACTCGAACTCTTTCTGCGACAGCGGCGTCTGGCGGCGCTTGCCCTGTTCATCGACCTGCGGATCGAGCGCCCACGGCAACAGGCAGATGCCGCGCAGATCCTGGACGCTGCGAGCGACGAGCACCGCATCGCCCCACGTGCCGAGCACGAACAGGCGGCCGAGGCGGATCGGCAACTTCGCGCAGATGTCGATCAGCATCTCCTTCGCGGGACGCAGATCGTTGGTGATGATCGGCTCGGCGGCCGGATCGGCGCGGGGTGTGACGATCGTGTCGTCGATGATCATCAAGCGCCGCTCGCCACGCCGGCGGAACGGCATCGAGGGCGACAGCTCCATCTCGGCGCGCGGATCGAGGCGATCGACGTCGAGCAACTGCTTGGTTTCGAGGGCAGTCTCGCCGCCGAGGCCGTCGATCAGAGTCTTCTGATCGATGGCCGCATTGCCCTGGAACATGAGGTCGGTGACGAGGCTATCGAGCTGCAGCGCCATTTCAGCCCTTATCTATAGATACCCGCTGCGCTGGCGCAAGAGCCACTCCAGCCCCAACAGCCCGACCACCAGAATCAACAGGCCTGGGCGGCTCCACAGCTCGACATCGGTCCGCCGATCGACCCGAATGATCCGGGGCGGATCGAACGCCAAACGGGCAGGGAGGGCGTCGATCGGCCCGAGCGCCTCGCCGTGGGTGGCCGCGGCGATGGCGTCGAGCGTGGCGCGGTCGCCGACCGGCCGGTCGAGCTCGCTACCACCCTCGCGGACCAGGAAGATGTCGTTGGCATCGACGACCCGGCCCGCGATCGTCGCCTTGCCGAACACCCGGTACACGCCCGGGGCGAGCGACCCGAGCTCGACGGTCTGGGTGCCGTCGTCGCCGACCGTGAGCTTCTGGGTCGACACCGGCGTCGCCTTCGTCGGATCGGCACCGCGGGTGACGGTGAGCGTGACCTCGCCGTTCGGGAGCGGCTGGTAGTCACGGCCGAGCAGGCGCACCGCGACGCGCACCGGCGCGCCCGGCACGTACTCGACCGCGTCGCTATCGACGTGCAGGTTGCGGAGATCCGGATCCTGGATCAACCAGCGAATCGTGTTCTCCCAGAGCTTCGTGTATTGCCGGCCGTCGTCGCCATTGTGACCCGCGGCGACAAAGCCATACCGCCACAGGCTGTCGGTCGTGAACGCGATCGAGCGGCCCTTGCCGTAGTCTCCCGCGACGATCACCGGCATCGGCTTGCCGCTCTTGGTCTTGAGGCGAGGGTGCACGGCGAGCACCGTCGCGTCGGGTTTCGCGCCCGCGATCAGGTTCACGCCCTCGAGCGGCGGTAGCGTGCGCCACGCGGCGAGGTTGTCGCTCGACGAGTAGCGCAGTGACGTCACGGGATGCAGCGCGCCGGCGTCGGTGATCTTCGGCTGGAACTTCTGGGTGTCGAGCACCGGGCCCGAATCGAACGGACCGTAGAGCTCGACGGGAAGCGCGGCCGCGACCGGCGTGCCGTAGTAGCCGCCCGAGGTGAACGACTGCGCGCCGCCGAGCATCGCGAGCCCGCCGCCACCCTCGACGTAGCTGCGAATGTTCTCGAGGTAGTCGGCGATGCCGTACGGCAGGTACTCGAAGTTCTGCAGGATGATCACGTCGAACGACGGCAACTGCTGCTCGAACAGCTCGCGCGTCGGAAACGGGATCAGCGACATCTCGTCGTTCGGGACGAGCGAGATCGTGTCTTGCGTGCGCAAGATGAAGAACGAGATCAGATCGACGTTCGGGTTGGACTTCAGCATCTGGCGCAGCGCGCGGACGTCCCACGACGGCGAGCCGCTGACTTGCAGCACGCGGATCTTGTCGCGGATCACGCGCACGACGAAGCTGCGCGTGTTGTTCGTGGTGACCGCTTCGCCGGGGACGACCGGCACCGAGACCTCGTAGACGTAGCGCCCGACGCGCGGCGGCGTGACCTCGAACGTCACCGTGACGTCCTTGTCGCCGGTCGGCAGATCGATGAACTTCTGGCGCAGCGGCACGCCGTCGGTCGAGAGCGTGACCGGAATCTGCTGCGCTGGCAGGCCGGTGGTGTGGATCACCGCTTCGATTCGCACGACGGTGCGCACGAACGCGAACTCGTCGGCCATGACCCTCGAGACCGCGAGATCCTGGAGCCCATCGCGCGCGGCCCACACGGTGTGGACGCGCGTGTCGAGCGATTTCAAGAAATCGCGCTGGGCGCCGTCGCCGGAGTCCTCGTCGAAGGTGCCGGTCGCGGCGCCGTCGGAGATCAGCACGATGCCGGCGAGGTCGCGGCCCTCGTAGCGACCGCGCACGAGCTCGAGCGCCTTGCGCAACATCGTCGCTTTGCCTTCGGCGTGGTCATTCGCGAGGGCGGCGAGCGAGGTCGAGGCGAGCGTGTCGGCGAACGTGTAGTAGTCGATCTTGTGATCGCGCTCCCACTCGGCGAGCGTCGCGCCCGAATCGGCGAGCAGCCGGCGGGCGCGCTCGATCCGGGTCGGACCTTTCGGCGATTCGGCGAGCGACATCGACTTCGAGTTGTCGATCAGCACGGCGATCCGATTCGGCTCGCGCGCGACCTGGCGCAGTTCGACCGCGGGCTCGAGGAACACGACGAGCGCTCCGATCGCCGCCGCGCCGCGCAGGCCGATCAACAGCGCGCGGCGTGCCGGATTCGCGCCGCGGCTCGCGCGCCACGACAACGCGACGATCGCGACGACGGCGGCGCCGCCGAGATAGAGCCCGCGCCGTCCCCACGGCGACAGAAACACCCAGCGGTACTCGTTGAAGTCCGCCGACGACGGCGCGGCGAGCCACACCGTGAGCGTGACGAGCCCCTCGCCGAGCAGCGCGCCGAGCGCGGCCAGCGCACCGACGCCGAACATCGCGCCGAGGCGAGGCCGCTTGGTCTTGACGAAGACCACGGCGCCGAGCAGGAACGCCGCGCCGATGATCGCGAGCACGATCCGCAGCGTCATCGAGAACAGGACGATCGACATGCTACTCGTCGGGCTTCCAGCGCCGGCGCTTCATGATGAACGGGACGTGGACCTGATCCGATTTGTAATCGAGGCACAGCGCGTACATCACGAGGTTGACGCCCATCCGAAACGACAGCTCGCGCTGCTTCTCACCGCCCGGCTCGCACGGGAAATCGTAGTTGCCGAAATCATCGCGAGTCCACGCGCCGCCCATGTCGTTCGCGACGTAGCAGCACACCAGCCGGTCGTCGCGCGTGATGCCCTCCATCGCGGGCGCGATGGCGAGCCGGCCGAGCGGCTTGTCGAGCAGGTAGAACGATTTGTAGACCACGTGCTCGGCGGGCACGATCTCGAGGCCCTTCGCCGGCGAGGGAAACACCGCCGAGATCAACTTCCGCATCGAGCCGTCGAACGCACCGTCGGTCGCGCCCTCGGCGCTGTCGATCAGCAAGAACCCGCCGAACGTGAGGAACCGGCGCAGCGCTTCGATGCCCGCGGCGCTCGGCAGCTCGAAGCCGCGATCGCCGCTGAGATAGAGGAACGGCGTCTCGTGGAGCGTGTCGCTCGTGAGCGTGACGACCACCGGCTCGAGGTCGACATCGACATCGGTGCGCTTCGCGAGCTCCCACGCCATGCGATGCAGCGCGCGCGGCCGCGGATTCCACGACGATCCGCTGCCGAGCTGGAGCTGGCCGAACCGAAACTTCGAGCCCGGCCCGATCGCGCGCGCGATCCGCGGCAACGCCAACGAAGCGACTGCCGCTCCGAGGAAGTGCCGTCGAGAAAGCATCGCCTAAAACTACCGCGGCGCTCCGTGGTACGCCATCGCCGTCTACCGGCGTTGTCGAAGTAGTGGTAGCGTCGCCGGCGATGCGGTGGATGCTCGCTCTGTTGCTCCTGTCGTCCGTCGCCTCGGCCGATGACGATATTCCGACGACCCATAAGGGTGAGTTTGGAATCTCCGCGCGGTTCGGCCTCGGTGTGCGGGGCATCGCGACCTACAACAGCGACTACTGCGGCGTGCTCGATGCCAGCGCGAAGAATGGCAACGCACCGGTGTGCAGCGCCCGCTCGCCGCTGTTCCTCGATCTCGAGCCGTCGTTCGGCGTCGCCAAAAACGTCGAGCTCACGCTCGGCTTTCACCTCGGCATCGAGGGCGACTTCGGTCCGACGCCGACGAGCACCGGTCCGCACGCGTTCCGGATCGAGCCCGGTGCGCGGTTCTTCCTCAGCGAGTCCGGTCACTCCAAGCTGTTCGTCCAACCGTCGCTGCTGCTCGACTTCACCAACTACGAGAAGCCAGCGGGCGGCACCTACGGCCACGACTTCGGCGTCCGGGTCAACGAGGGCTACTGGATCGATCTCCACCGCGCGGTCGGCCTCTACTTCTTCGTCTCGGAGAGCGTCGAGCTCGCGCGCTGGATCTCCGCCGACCTGGACGCCGGCATCGGCATCCAGGGCCGCTATCCTTAGTTCCGCGCGTGACGCATGTCGAGGCTCGCCGACGGACCGTTGCGGTGCGTGGCGTTGAACTGATCGGCGAGCGCCTTCATCTCACTCGCGTAGCTGTCGCCCTCGACGCTGTTCCAGCTGACGGCCTGGCTCATGTCGAGCTCGTTGTACAGGCCGCGCGCTTCGACGCAGTCCCGTCCACCGAACGCGAAGTAACCGAGCGCATACGACAGGCCGCCGGCGCCGGCGCCGCCGTACATCATGCCGGCCTCGGCGCTCGCGTTGCCCGTGGCCGCACCGACGATGTAGCCGGCGACGAGCCCACCGAGCATCAGGCCGATGCCGACGTAGCGCGGCACGTTCGCACGCTGGCACTTGTGCGCGAGGTCATCGAGGGTCGAGAGCTTCTGGTCCCAATGCGGATCCGTGATCACCTTGAACTGGGCGTACGAGATCGGCGTGTTGCCGTAACTCGCGGTGGTCGTCGTGCGGGTGACCGGCTCGGCCACCGTGTACTTCGTGATCACGCACGACGGATCGCCTTCTCCCTTGCCCTGCGGGCAGGTGCTCGCGCTGTGCTCGATGTTCTCGATCGTGGTCTTGCTCGACGAGAACACGCCGACTTCGGCGTCGTTCTCGAGCATCGGCAATTGGACGTGGACCGGCTTCGGTGGAGCCGCGCCGTAACAGGCAGCGGCCAGGACAACAGATAACAATGCGACGGACTTCATGAGCACCCCTTTGTTCGGCGAAGTGCTGAGCCCCGAAGTAGGAGCTTGTCGCAGGTTTTCTTTCAGCCCGGGAACATTTCGCCCAGGACGGCGACGGCACGCACCACGAACGGCTTCTTGTTCTGGTCGCCGGTCGCGTCTTCGTAGTGAAGCTGGTCCACGACGATCCACGTCCGCTTGCCGACCTCGAGCGAGCTCTTGCCCGGGAAGTTCGCCGGGATGTCCATGACGTAGCGGTCCATCTTGTAGCGCTTGGGATCCGACATATCGAGGATCTTCGCGTTGATGACGTACGCGCGGTTTTCCTTGAGGTTGTGGTGCTGGTTCGCGCCGGCCGCCGTGATCGCGAGCTCGCGAATGTGCAGCGGTTTGTATTTCGCGACCTCGGTGATCCGCGGCGGCGCGCTGAGCGGCACGATCGAGGTCACGGGCAAGGTCGGGCCACCCGGGAAGCGATAGAGGTCGGACTCCTCGCGGTCCGCGCACACCGCCATGTAGTCGCCGACGTTCGCGGGCACGACGTAGTTCAACACCGCGACCTCCGACATCACGCGGTACACGCCGCGTGCGCCTTGGATCGTGATGATCGTGGAGTCGATCTCGTCGCCCATGAACTGCCCCTGCTCCTGGGTGACGTTCGTGACCTTGCCCCAATCGACGACGGGGTGCGGGAGATCCTTGTCGGGGTGCGCGACGTCGTACGGGATGTAACAGAACGCATCCATCGTCGCGATCGCAGCGTCACGGCGTTCGCTGCCACTGTGACTGTGGCGCTTCACGACCTGGATCGTCTTGTTCGGTTCGGGTGTGGCTTGGATCGCCTCGGTCTTGTCGGCGACGACGACCGGCGGCTCGGGCTTCGGTGACTTGTCGATCACCGGCGTCGCGGCGCCGCTGCGATGGTGGACCGGCGGCGGCGCGAGCGCGACCCTCACGCCGGCATCCGGCGGCGCGATCGCGATCGGCGCGGGCGCGGCGTCGACAGGCTCGATCCGCGGCGGCGGCGGTTTGGGCGGCTCGATCGCGGCGACGGGCTCGTGCGATTTCGGCCATTGCCACGCCGTGACCGCCGCACCCGTCATCGCGACGAGCAGCAGGCTCGCGTAGATCGGACCGCGACTGCGCTGGGTCGCGGCGGCGCGAACTTTTTGAGGATGCTCGAGCTCTTCGATCAGGTCGCGCATCGTCGCGAACCGATCGTGCGGCGACACCGCCATCGCCTTCGCGAGCGCCGCCGCGAGGTACTTCGGCAGCGTCGGCGGTGGCGTCACGCCGTTGCGCACGGCGTCGATCCGCAGCGCGAGGATGATCGGGAACGGCTTGGTGCCGGTCAGCAGCTCCCACGCCATCACGGCGTACGCGAACTGATCGACGCGCGCATCGATCGGCTCGCCGGTGAGCTGCTCCGGCGCGATGTACGCGGGCGTGCCGGCGATCGCACCGGTCGCGGTGAGGTGTGGATCGGTCGACAGCGTCGACGCGTTCGGATCGATCGCGTCTTCACCGCGCGCGAGGCCGAAGTCCGTGACGATCGCGCGACCGTCGCGCGTGACGAGCACGTTCTCGGGTTTGATATCGCGGTGGACGAGGCCGGCGTCGTGAGCCGCGGCGATACCGCGCGCCGCGCCGAGCAGCACGTCGATCACGCCGTCGCGATTGATCGCGGCCCACTCGCGGAGCGAGACGCCGTCGATCAGCTCCATCGCGACCCAGACCTCTTCGTCGTCGGTGCCGACGTCGTAGACGTGGCAGACGTTCGGATGCGACAGCCGCGCGAGCGCCTGGGCCTCGCGGATCAGCCGCGCGCGGCCCTTCTCGTCGTCGGACGCACGGCGCACGACCTTGATCGCGACCGAGCGTGCGAGCTGCGGATCCCACGCGCGATAGACGATGCCCATGCCGCCCGAGCCAAGGACGGTATCGATCCGGTAGCGGCCGAAGCTCGGCGGGATGTCGCCGCGTGCGTAGTTGGAGAGCGCCGCCCGGCAGTCGGTGCAGCTATCGATGTGGGCCTCGATCTCGCCGAGCCGTTCGGCGTCGAGCTCGCCCGCGGCGAACGCGAGCAAGTCATCGGGGGTCGGGCACGCCGTCATTTCGACTGCAGGATTCGCGAGATCGAGAGCTCGATGTCGCTGTCGAGAAAGCGCAGCACGCTCTCGAGCTCCTCGGAGTGCGTGCCGAGCGTGGCGATCAGTCGCTTGCGCGTTTGCTTGCCGAGATCCGCGCGCGCAGCGGCGAGCCAGCGCGCACACGTGGCACGATGCACTCGATACAGGCGAGCGAGGTCATCGATCGTGAGCTCGTCGAGGATGTGCTGGCGCAAGAGGTTTCGCTGCCGGACCTCGAGTGCGCCGAACGCATCGCGGATCGCCTTCTTGAGCTGATCCGTGTACGTCGCACGCATGTGCTTGCGTCCCGGATCGGCGGTGTTCGCGGGCCAGTGATCGAGCAGGATCTCGTCGAGG
>JBDTJY010000032.1:0-82473 GCA_039935615.1 Kofleriaceae bacterium | reverse complement strand
GATGATGTTGCCGATGGTCTCGTCGCCGTTGGCCGAGATGATTCCGACCTGGGCGATCTCCTTGTGATCCTTGGTCGGCTTCGAGAGCTTCTTGAGTTCGTCGACGACCGCGATGACGGCCTTCTCGATGCCGCGCTTGATCTCCATCGGGTTGTTGCCCGCGGCGACCAGCTTCGAGCCTTCGCGGAAGATCGCCTGCGCGAGCACGGTGGCGGTGGTGGTGCCGTCGCCGGCGACGTCGGAGGTCTTGGACGCGACCTCCTTGACCATCTGCGCGCCCATGTTCTCGAACTTGTTCTCGAGCTCGATCTCCTTGGCGACGGTGACGCCGTCCTTGGTGACCGTGGGAGCGCCCCACGACTTCTCGATCACGACGTTACGACCACGTGGGCCGAGGGTGACCTTGACGGCGTTCGCGAGCGTGTCGACGCCCGCCATCACGCGGCTACGGGCCTTCTCGTCGAAAATAATGTCTTTGGCAGCCATGTTCCGTTCTCCCTTACTTCTCGATGATTCCGAGGACTTCGTCCTCACGAACGATGATGTGGTCGATGCCATCGACCTTGATCTCGGTGCCGCTGTACTTGCCGAACAGGATCGTGTCGCCCGCCTTGACGTCGAGCTTCAACAGCGTCCCGTCCTCGAGACGCTTGCCGGAGCCGACCGCGATCACGGTGCCCTCGAGGGGGCGCTCCTTCGCGGACTCGGGAATGATGATGCCGCCGCGGGTCTTCTCGACCTCTTCGACGCGCTTGATCAGAATGCGATCACCCAGGGGACGGACGTTCATTTGAGCTTCTCCTCAGTAAGACCAGAAGTTTTGTTAGCACTCACTACAGGCGACTGCTAACAGCCCCGGATGTAAGGCGCCGCGACCATGTGTGCAAGGGGCTATCGAGGTGATTCTTCAGGTAACTCCGGAAATCTCTCCAGTGGTGTGTATATAACACGAAGTCAGCGCGACACGCTCCCGGGGCGGAGGTCGCCAAGCCTCCACAATCCGTAGGGTTCTTGCCTATCTGCCGCCATGGCCGAAGATCAGATCATGGACGTAACTCTGGCAGCTTCGGTGGATGAGTTCTTCCACGAGGTCGTCACCGACGCTCTCTCGGCGGTCGATCTCGACGCTTCGGAACCCGCAAGCTGGTACCTGGTCAGCCTGTTGGGCGAGATGACCCATCACCGCCTGACCGACGAGCCGCTCGGCATGAAGTTGGTCGAGGCGCCGGCCTCCGGAGCGGAGCGTGTACGCACCCTCAAGCAGGTCGGCGACACGTCATTATATGTAGCTGGCTTCTTCGCGGAGTCGCTGACCCGCTCGCTCGTCCAGGTCGAGTACTACGTCGGCATCGGGCAGAGCGCCTATAGCCAGCTCGCGAAGCAGTGCGGCCGTGGCACGTCGTTGACCGAGGTCTACGAGGAGCTCGCCGACAAGTTCCCGCAGTTCGTCGACGTGATCGCCGAGATTCGCAAGCGCACCGAGTTCGCGACCAGCGACGTCACCAAGCTCTACGAGATCTGGTTGCGCACGCGCGACGAGTGGATCGAGAAGAAACTGCGCGCCGTCGGCGTGCTCGTGGATGGCAACAGGGACATCCAGTGACCCTGGCGCGCGTCCAGCGCGGCCTCGAGCACCTCTATCGCGTCGACACCGGAGTGGCGGTCGACGACTTCGTGATCGACGAACCGACGCGCGACGGCCTCGTCCGCGAACGCCGGCCGCGCGAGCAGTTGCTCGTGGTCGAAGACGACGGCGGGATGTCGCTCGCGCTGTTCGTCGATGCGGCGGCGCTCGCGAACCTCGAGCGCAACGATCCGAGCCGCGTGCTCGGCGATCACAACCTCGGCGACTTCTTGCTCGCGGTCGAAGGCGTCAGCCACTTCATCTATGCGATCTGCTGCGCCCGTGCGGAGCGGCCGGTCAGCCAGCTCGAGCTCGAGCTCCAGGCCGAGGTCGACAAGTACGTGACGTGTCTGCTGTCCGCCGACCCGGCGCCACGCGCGAGTGCCGAGTGGCGCGCACGGTTGTTCGGCGACGCGTGCTACGAGCCCGACCTCGATCACGCCGAGAGCCACCGCTACCGCGCCGCGAACGACAACGCGCATCGCTACGCGGCGTTCCTCGAGAGCGAGTTCGTGTCGCGCCGGCGGATCCCCGAGATGCTCGGCGAGCTCCGCCGGTTCTATCGCCTGGGCCTCGCCGCGAAGCTGTCGACGATCGCGACCGCCGCGTAGTCAGGGGGCGAGGACGCGGTTGTCGATCAGGCGGGTGGCGCCGACGAACGCGGCGAGCGCGAGCACCGCGGGCTTGTCGAGCCGGCTGATCTCGGTGAGCTCGGTCGCGTCGCGGAGCTCGACGTAGTCGATCCGCGCACCCCTCAACTGCGCGGTCGCCGCGGCACGCAGCGTCGCCGGATCGCGCTCGCCGGATTTGACCAGCGCCGCGGCGGCGGCGAGCCCACGCGACAGGCCGAGCGCGATCTGGCGACCTTCTGCCGTGAGATACGCGTTGCGCGACGACAGCGCGAGGCCATCGCGCTCGCGCACGATCGGCACGCCGACGATCTCGATCGCGAAATCGAGGTCGCGCACCATGCGGCGGATGATCGCGAGCTGCTGGTAGTCCTTCTCGCCGAACACCGCGAGGTGCGGCTTCGTGATGTTGAACAGCTTCGCGACGATCGTTGCGACGCCGGCGAAGTGCCCGGGCCGCGACGCGCCGCACATCGGCTGCTGGAGCTCGCGGACCTCGATGAAGGTCTGCGCGCCGGCGGCATACATCGCGCTCGCCGCGGGACAGAACGCGAGATCGATCCCGCACGTCCGCGCCTTCGCGAGGTCACCCGCTTCGTCGCGCGGATATTTTGCGAGGTCTTCGTTCGGGCCGAACTGCGTCGGGTTGACGAAGATCGTGAGGATCACGATGTCGGCGCGCGCGCGCGCGGTGCGCAGCAGCTCGAGGTGGCCGTCGTGCAACGCACCCATCGTCGGCACGACCGCGATCGTGCGGCCATCGCGCCGGAGATCCTCGACGCGCGCACGCATCTCGGACGGATCGCGAACGATTTCGAACGGCGGGCGCGCGAAGGTCACGCGTGCAGCCTAGCAGCTCGTCGCGGCCGTGATGCAGTCCTGAAACTGGTTCGCGAGCGTGAGCGGGCTGGTGTTCGACATGTCCGCGCCGCAATCCATCTTGTCGATCGCTTCGAGGCAGCGCTTGCCGGCATCGCACGACGGCGGCGCGGTCTGCGGAAACATCGCGAGCGTGTCGCAGACCTGCGTGAGCATGTCGTCGGCGTTCGGGCAGCTCTTCATCTTGGTGCAGGCGTGCGCCGCCGCGGCCATCATCATGTCGGCACCGGCGGCGGCGCCGAGTTGACCGATGCCGGCGAACGGATCGGCGCCGAGCGGATCGGGCTGCGCGTGGTTCGGCGGTGGTGGCGTGTTCGGAACGGTATCGGGCGTCGGCCGCGGTGCCGGATCCGCCTGGCTGTGACCACCCCACGGATCGGCGCCGTTGGTGTTGCCGGCGCCGGGCGGCGGAAGCGGATCGGTCTCCATGCGCTCGGGCGCGGGTGGTTGCACGACGTGACGGCCGGCATCGGCTGGCGACGGTGGCCACACCATCATCACGACCGCGACGACGATCGCGATCGACGCCAACACGATGACGAGCATCGGCCAGCTCTTCCACGACCGCCCCGACGACGTGCCTTGTGCGGCATACGAGCGACCGGTCTGGCGCGTCGGCAGGATCGGTGTGGTCTCGCGTTGCGGCGCATACGCGTTCGCGATCATCGACGGCATCGGCCCGACGACCGGCGCGCTGCCACCGACGTGGAGCGACGGCAGCGGCGTCGCGGCGGCGGCACGCCCGATCCGGCGCGCCGCGAGGTCTTCCTTGCAGTGCTTGCACCGCCCCGCGACCGGGTGGACAAGCCCACCGCAGAGCGGGCAAGGAATCGAAGTGTCACTGCGAGGGGAAGGCCGAGCTGCGCCTGCCATGGAAGCTAATGCTGTCATTGGAAGACCGTGGCTGCAATGCGTACCGAGCCGTGGAGAGCGGTCAACCGTGGCGACCTGCCTGTCTATTCCACCGCCGTCAGGTGACAACGCGGGTTTGCATGCCCACAGTGGCGACGATGCCGGTTGTCCCACCACGCGTGAACGAGATCGAGGTTCGCGTGCGGAACCTCGACCCGCGGCACGACGGGGTCCGGATCGCGCAGTTGTCCGACATCCACGTCGGTCACATGACTCCTGCGGAGCACGTGCGCTCGGCGATCGAGACGGCGAACGCGGCCAAGCCCGACGTGATCGCGCTGACCGGCGACTACGTGAACTGGCGGCGCCACGAGGCCGGGCTCGCGGGTGACCAGCTCGCCGGGCTCGAGGCGACGCGCGTCGTCGCCGTGCTCGGCAACCACGACTACTTCACGTGGGGCGCCGGCGTACGCAGCGCGCTCGAGAAGGATGGCTACGAGGTCCTGCGCAACCAACACACGATCGCGAACGTGCGCGGCGCGCCGCTCGCGCTGATCGGTGTCGACGATCCGGTGACGCGTCACGATGATCTCGACGCGGCGTTCGCCGGTGTGCCCGACGATGCGACGCGCGTCGTGCTGTGTCACGCGCCGGATCGTGCGCCCGCGATCGCGCGACGCGGCGCGGATCTCGTGTTGTCGGGCCACACCCACGGCGGGCAGATCTACATCAAGGGCATCACCGATCGGATCATGAAGAAGGTCGGGCTGAATTTTCGGCGCGGCACGTTTGCGCTCGGCGATCGCACGACGCTGTACGTGACGCCGGGGGTCGGCTTCTCGGGGGTGCGGCGACGTGCAGGTGAAGGCACGGCGGCCGAGGTCGCGGTGCTGACCCTGCGTCCGATGTAAGCCGGGCTCAGTGCGACGAGCTCGGTCCACCGTCCGCGTGGATCGCTCCACCGTCCAGATGTAGCGGCGTGGCGTCGCGCGTGATCGGCGCGCGCTTGAGCGCGTCCGCGATGTGAATGCCGGCGTCGCCCGGGAGCTGTTGTGCGGGTTGAGCCTCGACCCGAGGACAGCCGGTCACCAGCGCGACGATCGCGGCGAGCAACAAGAACCAAAGCGAGGAGCCCATACCCGCGAACACAGCAGCTTTCATGCCGCGCCAACCCCGCGACCAGGCGTGATCCAGGTGATCGATCTGACCGCTCGCGTGCGAGGCGAGGCGAAGATGTGCGCCTACGCCTCAGCAGTCTTCGCGATCCGTGGTGCGAAACGCGATCGTGAACCAGCGTGGTCATGACCGGCGCGCCATCGCGCCCTTCATCATGTCGACGAAGCCGCCCTGACCCTCGGACAGCATCGAATCGAGCTCGCGCCCGACGCCGAAGATCCGTTTGCGCGCGGGGAAGGCCAGCACCGACACGAGCCCGATCACGATCGCGAGCGAGACCCGAATACTCGCCATCCCGGCCCAGCCGCCAACACCGAAGCTCAACACGCCCATGCGGAGCAGCGTGCCGAGCGGCTCCTGGACATCGCCGAACAACCGGCGCGGTGCGAGATCGCGAGGAGCTGGTTTCACGAGCGCGCGCTCTTCGCGCATCGTGCGCGCCGGCCGCGCCTTCGCGAGCAACGCGACGACATCGCGCGCGCGTTGCGGTCGCTTGTCGGGATCGGTCTCGGTCATCTCCTCGAGCACGTGGCGAAACGTCGGCTCGAGCGACGGCAACGCCTTCGCGAGATCCATCCGCAGGCCCTTGCGCGGAACGTCCTCGGGCTCGACGCCGCCGGCGAGCGCGACGATCGTCGCACCGAGAGCGTAGAGATCGGTCGCCGGTGTGACCTGGCCGTGGAGCTGCTCCGGCGCCATGTAGCCGAACGTGCCGACGATCGTCGAGCCACCTTTGTCGCGCGCCGCATCGAGCACGCCGCCGAAATCGACGAGCGCGATCTTGCCGTCCGCCGCGCGCATGATGTTCGACGGCTTGATGTCGCGATGGATCACCGACGGAGATCGCGTGTGCAAGTAGTCGAGGATCTCGAGGCAGCGGATCAAGATATCGCGGAGCTCGACCTCGGAGAGCCGGCGCGTCTTGACCAGCTCGCGCAGGTTCTGGCCGGGAAACTTCTGCATCACGAGGTTGAACGTGCCCGGCGGCTCCTCGGTGGTCGCGTAGTGGCGCGGCACGCCCGCGTGACGGAGTTGCGACAACACCTTGGCCTCGCGCTCGAACAGCTCGAACGACTTCCAGGTCCCGTGCGGGGTGATCCGCTTCACGACCACCTGACGGTCCTCCGCACCCTTGGCCTTGGTGTCCTCGGCTACGAACAGCTCACCCTGCGAGCCCTTGCCAAGTTGCGCCCCGAGCCGATATCGCCCGCCGATCATCGCTCCCGCGGCGGCGGTTGCCATGGGCGATGCTTAGCATGGGAGGAGCGTCGAGCCCCAGGGTCTGCTGACCCCCTCCGCTCGGAACACGCCGAAACCGCTCGGCCTACGAGCGCCGGCCGGGTGGCTCGTGGCTTGCTGTAGTGTATGTATTGTGTTGCGGCTCGCTTTTCTCGCCGGGTGCTCGCGGCCAAGGATCCGGCGGTCGAGTAACCAAGGCGATCGCACGAACGACGCCGTCACCGCGACGGTCGCCGCGGGCATCTCGCTGTACATCATCGGCCTCGGCGACGTTCCGACGTCGTTCTCCAGCCGATGGCGAACGCCGGGATCAACACGACGACCGGGACGATCTACCAGGCGGCCGACGCGACCACGCTCGCGACCAACTACGCCGCGATCGTCAACACGATCATCGACTGCGAGCTGACGCTCGACGGCACGATCGAGGTCGCGCAGGCGTCGCTCGGCACGGTGAAGACCAACGGTACGACGCTGACGTCCTCGACCGATTGGACCGCCGTCGACGCGCATACGATCAAGCTCGTCGGCCAGGCGTGCACCAACTACAACAAGGCGACGACGCTGCCGGAGATCACGGCGACGTTCACTTGCGGTTCGTCACACTAGAAGTGTCGCGAGATGCGCGATGTGTGTAGGCCAGCGTCGTCGAACTTTCGAGCGCGGGTTCCTCGCTTGCTGTATTCTCTAAGCGTGTTGCGGCTCGCTGTTGTCTCGATGTTGTTCACCGCGTGCGTCGCGCCGAGCATCTCCACGTACACCGATACCGATCCACCGATCGAGAACGGTGGCTCCGGTGGTGGAAGCTGTCGTGCGAACGCGTTCACGGTGACGCCGGTGACGCCGTTGATCCAGCTCGTGGTCGACGGCTCGGGGACGATGGGCGACGGTATGAGCGGCGCGAATAGCAAGTACGACGCCGTGCAGAGGGCGCTGTATAGCGGCACGACGCCGCTGCTCACCGGCCTCCAGACGAAGGCCCAGTTCGGCGCGTCGGTCTATCTTAGCTCGGGCACGTGTCCGTCATTCCACGCGAGCGCTTGCACGATCAACAACATGACGGGCGTGAAGAACGCGATCGACATGGGCTACATCAACGGCACCGATCCGTTGCCCGAAGCACTGCTCTCGCTGCACGACGGCTTCGGCAACGTGACCGGCGATCCAAAGGTCATCGTGCTCGCCACCGACGGGACGCCGAACTCGTGCGGCAACCCCAACGTCGATCACACGCAGCAAGCGGTCGATCAGACGCTCGCGAACTACAACGACAAGCACATCTCGCTCTACGTGATCGGCCTCGGCGGCGTCGACACCACGTTCCTGCAGAAGATCGCGAACGCCGGCCTTGGCTCGACCACCGACGTGCCGTACTACACGAGCAACAGCGCGGCGGACGTCCTCGCCGGCTATACGTCCGTGTTCCACGCGGTGCTCGATTGCAAGCTGACGATCGACGGCACGATCGATGTCGCCCAGGCCTCGCTCGGCACCGTGAAGTCGAACGGCACGGCGCTGGCGTACACGACCGATTGGGTCGCGGTCGACGCGCATACGATCAAGCTCGTCGGCAGCGCGTGCACTGCATACAACGCCGCGGCGACGGCGCCGGAGATCACGGCGACGTTCACCTGCGGCTCGTCGCACTAACTAGAAATCGTCGGACGCCGCGTAGTGCGCTTCGAGCTCGTCGGCGACATGCGCGAGCGCGTGGAGCGGGACCTCGAACTCGTCGGGATCCAACGTGTCGAGCGCGACCGAGTACACCAGGCAGTAGTCGCCTTCCTCGTCGAGCGCGAGCGCGCCGATCGCGAGCTCTTCGTTCTTGCGCAGCGCGACCTCCTTGTCCATCTGCGCGCCCTTGCAGACGTACGAGCGAAACTCGATCCAGTTCTTGTCGAACGCGGTGAACCGCGTGATGCCGACCTTCTGCGTGCGGCCGGTGTCGAACTCGAAGATCAACGAGAAGTCGTCATCGCCATCGTCGTCGAGCACGTACTTCGACTTCGCGTAGTCCTTGAGCTCGGGCCAGGTGGGCATGCCACGACCGTACGATCATTCTTTGTACGGATCGAACACGGCGCTCGACTTCTTCTTCGCGTTGAACGCGACGAGCTCGGCGGCGGTGTACGAGGCAGCGCCGGTCATGTGGCCGCGGATGAAGCCGACGATGATCAGGCGCGCGGACGCACCGCCGGCGACCAACTTCTCCGAGCCGGTCTCCGCGCATTCGTCCCACATCTCGAACAGCGCCTGCTTGCGCTGGTTGGTATCGGTGGTCTTCGCCCACAGATACTCGAGGTTGTGCTGCGCGATCTGCGACGAGTGCGCGAGCTGCTGCTCTTTGTACTGCTTGCCGATCTGGTAGCGCTCTTCGCGCGTGCCGTCGAGGAATCGCCGCTTGTTCGACGCGTACGGATCGATGTTGTTGCGGTGCATCAGGATCTCGGTCGGGTCGTAGCGGCGCTTCTGATCGAGGTGCGCGGTGCCGTCCGGATCGACGTGACCGGTGAACGTCGCGTGCTCGGCTTTGGTGCCACGACCGTCTTGCTGGAGCTCGTGATTCGCTTGTTCCTCGCGGCTCGCGACTTGATGCTCGCGCTCCTCGTAGGCTTGTTCCGGCGTCGCGTTCGCGATCCAGCGCGGATTGTTCAGGTGCTCGGCCTCGCGCGCGACATCATCGGCGATCCGCTCGCCCTCGAGGTCGCTCGGTTGCAGCGGCCTGGTGTTGTCGTCGAACTTCTGCCAGAACGCGTCCGACGGGCCCTTGAGGATCTTCTTGTCGGGCCCGCGCATCGTCATGATCGACGAGTGGGGAGGTGCCGGTGCGACCTCGGTCGGGCCCGACCGGCCCGTCGAGATTCGACCCGTCGCGTGCGGCGCGAGAGCACGCGTTTCACGGGTCGTGGCCTGTGGCATCGTTGCGACGGTGTGGTCGTCGAGCAACGCCACCACGAGCTCCTGCGGTTCCTGCCGCGCCTTCGCCGGAGCGACGATCACGACCTCGATCGGCGGCGCGGTGACCGTAACGACCGCCGGGGTTTCGAGCTCGTGCGAGACCGCCCAGGTGATCGCGCCGGTGTGAATCGCCACCGACGCGACCAGCGCTGTTGGCAGGATCCGCATACCGTTAGGACACCAAACCTAGCGTAATCGTTGCCCCGTCGCTCGCCAGACCAAAGATCGACACCTGGGTCACGGACGTTGACACATGCAAACACCATGACCTTGTTTGGACGCCTGTTTCGCACGCCCGCCGGAGGTGCCGACTTAGCGGGTGCCAAGGCGGGGGATCGAGCCGCGATCGAGCGGTTCTACGACACCAACGTCGACGGGCTGTACGCGTTTGTGTTCTATCGAGTGGGCCGCGATGCCGCGCTGGCCGAGGACGTGGTGCAGGAGACGTTCGCGAAGGCGCTCGCCCGCACCACCGACTACGACCCGACCCGCGGCTCGCACGCCGGTTGGCTCGCGGTGCTGTCGCGCAACGTGATCCGCGATCACCTGCGCGAGCATCGCCGCGCCGATCAGTTGCTCGAGACCTGGGAGCGGATCGACGCGACGCTCGCGCAGACGTTCGCCGCGATGGCCGAGCGGCCGCTGCCGGGCGAGGTGTTGGAGCGTGCCGAGACCCGCGACCTCGTCCACATGGCGATCGCGAATCTGCCGGAGCAGTATCGCAGCGCGCTGACGCGCAAGTATGTCGACGGAGAGAGCCTCGAGACGCTCGCGGGCGAGCTCGGCATCTCGGTCGACGCCACCAAATCTTTACTCGCACGGGCACGCCGCGCCTTCCGCGACACGTTCGCGGCGCTGTCGGTCCACTTCTCGTCGGAGGTTGCGTGATGACGAATTCCAACAAAGACGTGCTCGAACAGAACGTTTCGGAGCTGATCGAAAAGGGCGGCGAAGCGCCGAAGCTCGACGCGGCCGCGCGCACGCGGATCCGCGACGGGCTCGTCGCGAAGTATGCCGTGGCAGCCGGCGAACCGGCGCCCGTGAAGTCGCGGCGTCCGCTGTTCGCGATCGGCCTCGGCTTCGTCGCGACGGCGGCGATCGCGGTGGTCGCGACGCACTTCGTTCACCCGACCGAGACCGCGACCCGAACCGCGACGGTCCAGAAGCTCGCCGACGGGACGACCTACATCGCCGAGGCAGGGACCGAGGTCACCGTGCTGGGCCCGCGCAAGGTCCGGATCAGCGGCACCGCGTTGCTCGACGTCGCGCCCGGCAAGGGCGTGTTCGTCGTCGAGACCAAGCACGGTCGGATCGACGTGCTCGGCACGCGGTTCGTCGTCCAAGGGCTGGCCGATAAGACCACCGCGGCGGTCGTGCGCGGCGAGGTCAAGCTGGCGAGCAGCGACGGCGAGGTCGTGTTGCACGCCGGCGAGCAAGCGGTCGCCGAACCGGGCCGCCCGCCCGTGCGTGGGCCGGCACCGCGCCTCTCGCACCTGGTGTCGTGGGCCCAACAGGCGCGTCACGCCGAGGAGCACGACCTCGCGTCGCACCACGGCACGTTGTTCGCTCGCGATCCGGGCGTGCGGTCGCATCCGCCGTGGGGTCAGGAATATCCGCTGCCGATCGCGAAGCTCGGGCTCGACATCACCGTCGAGGATCAGGTCGCGCGCGTCGCGCTCGATCAGACATTTCACAACGATGCCCCGCAGGATCTCGAAGGGATGTATCGGTTCGCGATTCCGCCCGATGCGGCGCTGCAGCGACTCGCGATGTACGTCGACGGCAAGTTGACCGAGTCGGCGGTCGTCGAGCGCATGCGTGCGCGGCGGATCTATGAAGAGCTGGTGTATCGCCGCGTCGATCCGGCGCTGCTCGAATGGGCCGGTGTCGGCCGGTTGTCGCTGCGCGTGTATCCGCTCAAGGCGCAGGAAGACAAGCGGCTGATGCTCGCGTACACGCAGAGCCTGCCGAAGCTGTACGACGACTACACGATCACCGTGCCGTTGCCGGATGTCGACCAGACCGTCGGGCAGATGGACATCGCAGTGCGGCTCAAGGGCTGCGCCAACTGCGAGGTCCAATCGACGAGTCACACGGTGACGACCGAACGCAAGGGCGACGACGCGCTCGTCACGTATCACCACGCGAACGAGAAGCTCGGCGATTCGTTCGTGCTGCACGTGCGCGATACGCGCCATCGCGCCGTGGTGGCGACCGCGGACGCCGCGGGCGAGAAGTTCGTGCTCGTGCGTTCGCCGGTCGCGCTCAGGGGCGATGGCGACAGCAAGCGCCCGGCGTACAAACCGCGCACGTGGCTGATCCTCGACGACGTCTCGGCGTCGCGTAGTCCGGCGGAGCTCCACGCGCAGCGCAACGTGATCGAGGCGATGGTCGGCGAGCTCGACGAAAACGACCAGGTCGGCGTGCTCGCGTTCGACGTGCAGGCGCGGCAGAAGCTGGCGCTGACCCGCGTGATGGATGTCGACCGCAAGGCGCTGCGCCACAGCCTCGAGCACGAGGGTGGCGTCGGCGCGACCGACTTCGAGGTCGCGCTCGCGGCGGCGACCAAGCAGCTCGCGGGGGTCGATCCCGATTCGGCGATGATCGTCTATCTCGGCGACGGCATGATCACGAGCGGCGATCGCCACCTCGATGCGCTGCGCGCGGAGCTCGCGGGCAAGGCGCACTTCGTCGGTGTCGGCATCGGGGATGGGCCGGATACGCAGACGCTCGGCGCGCTCGCCGCGGCGACCGGCGGTTATTCGACGACGATGGATCTCGCCGATGACCTCGGCTGGCGCGCGTTCGACCTGGTGGCGGCGCTCCATACGACGCGCGTCACCGGGCTCGAGGCGAAGCTGGTCGACGCGCAGGGCGCGCTCGTGCCGGCGACGGCGTACCTCAACGCGCCGCAACTCGCGGATGGCGAGGAGCTCGAGCTCGTCGCGAAGCTCGCGAGCGATCATCCGGCGACCGCGGTCGAGCTGACCGGGACCGTCGACGGTGCGCCGTGGCAGCAGCGGATCGCGCTCGCCGGAGCTAGGCCACAGGCGGGCTATCTCCCGCGCCTGTGGGCGCAGCGGCACATCGCGGCGCGGCTGCTGGCGAAGCAAGAACCGGTGGCGATGACGCCGTGCGTGCAGACCCGCAGTGGCACGCCGTGCCCGAGCGAGAGCGAGGCGCGCGAGGCGCGTGACGAAGTGATCCGCCGCGAGGTCGTCGCGCTCGGCAAGAAGTACTTCTTGTTGTCGCGTCACACATCGCTGCTCGTGCTCGAGAACGACGACATGTACCGCCAGTACGACGTCCCAAAAGGCGCGGGAGATACCTGGGCGCCGTACGTGTTGCCGGCGACGATTCCAGTCGTCCACACGGTGCAACCGACGCTGCACCTCGCGCTCGACGCGGAGGTCGCGCGGGCGCCGCTGCAGATCTTCACGAGCTACGACTATCCACAGGAGACCTGGACGCGCCGTGCGTGGGCGGGCCCGATGACGGCGCACTCTGCGCTCCGCAGCATCGATGCCCTGCCGCCGGATGAGGATCGCGGTGGCGAGACCACGCGCGGCACGATGGCGCTCGACGAGGGCAAGCTGGGCAAGCAGGACGCCGACGCGGCGTTCGTCGTGACAGCTGCGCTCCAGCAGGGCGGTGGGACGCTGGACAACGAACAAGCGGACGCGCAAAAGGCGGCGACCGACGAGAAGTTTGTCGTCACCGGCGCCGACGACAGCACGATCTACGGCGGCCTCGGCGGCGACCTCAACGGCGAGGTCGCCGGTGGCTTCGGGTTCGGCCAGGGGCGCGGCGGATTCGGGGTGGGCTACGGCACGATCGGCCACGGCAGCGGCGTCGGCGGAGGCTGGCGCTACAAGCAGCAAGCGGCGACGTCGCTGCTCCACCTCAACTATCCGGCCGATCCGACGTTCGATGATCTGACCGGGTTCATTCCGGGACTCGCACTCGAGACCGCGGATACGCTCCGCCGCTCGTTCGGGACGCCGGCGACGCATACGATCAGCGACGCCGCGCGTGCACTGCTCGCCGACAGCCGCAAGCGGCTGCCGACCGGCGTGTATCGCTGGGGTGATCGCGAGCTCGCGGTCGACGATGCGCGCCGGCTCGGTTGGCGCCGCACGACGACGCAAGGCCTCGCGGAGACCGCGTCGTACGATGGTGCGACCTGGACGCGGCGCTACGCCGAGCTCGGGCTCGACGTGGTCCGGCCGGTCGCGAGCGATGACATCGCGCTCGGCCTCGCGTACCTCCCGATCTGGATCGCGGACCCGGCGCACTACGCGCAGTACTTCGACGTCTCGGCGAGCGGTCGCATCGTGACGCTGTCGACGACGGTGCACGGCAAGTCGACGCCGGCCTACACGCTGACGTTCGACGATCAGTCGCGCCTGATCTCGATCGCGGATGGCACCGGTCATCGCATCGTCGAGATCGCGTGGGGGCCCCAGGGCCCGATGGCGGCGAAGCTCGACGGCGAACCACTCGCGGTGGGCTTCACCCGTCAGGCGATCGCGGATGCCACCGCGTGGGCCCATGGCGGTGCGCTGCCGGGCGTCGTCGCCGAACAGCCGGGCCATTCGGTCGACTACTGGACGAAGCAAGTCGCGGCCGAGACCGCGGGCAGTGTCGGGTGGCGGCGGGCCGAGCGGCAGTTGCTCGTCGCCGCGGCGGCACAACGGAACAAGCCGCTCTCGTTCGCGACGTTCGAAGCGCTGCGCACGCGTGGCGGCGTCGAGCTCGGTGACCTGGTGCTCGCGAGTGGAGGGTTCGCGACGGCGTCGGACGCGCAGCTCGCGAACAGCCTCGAGTCGTTCCCGCGCAGCGGCGTGGCGCAGTACGTGACCGCGGCGCGCGGCTACGTGAAGCAATCCAACCGCCCCCAACCGGCCGCGACGTCGCGCGAAGGTCTGGTCGGTGCACTCTCGCAACTGCGGCTCGCCGAGGCGCAGCTCCAGGCACGCGATGCGGCAGGAGCGGCGGCGACCGTCGAAGCGATGGCGCCCGCGGCGTCGGACCTGCGGTTCGCGGCGGCGATGGCGGGGATGTACCAGTACGATCAGCCGGTCGAGCCGCTGTTGCGGATCTGGGACGCGAACGCGATCGGTTCGATGAAGAACGTGGCGCGCGCACAGGCCGCGCAGTTGCTGGCCAATCGCGGCAAGATCGATCTCGCCGCCGACCGGGCGATCGCGCTGGTCGACGATCTCGATCTCGACGCAGCGCCGCCGCAGTTGCAGCAACTGCACAACTACATGGCATCGGCGCGGCAGGGTCAGGTCGGAATGAATCTGTTCTACGCGAAGCTCCGCGCGAAGGTGATGCCGAGCACGAGCTACGCGCACGTCGTCGCGATGTTGCCGCTGGCGCTACAGCATCAGGATGCGGTGCCGGTGCTCGCACGTGCGGCAGAGCTCGCCGGCGACGATGCGGGGAAGCAGGTCGAGCTCGCGCAGCTCGCGATGGCGTACGGCCAGACCGTGTGGGTGCAGGGCCGGATCAAGCAGATGCTCGCGAGCACGCCGACCCGCGCGATGTATCAGCTCGCGGCACAGGTCGCGATCAACAGCGGCGACCTGGCCGAGGGGCTCGTCGACCTCGAGGCGGCACAGGATCGCGTGGATGACGATCGGGTGACGATGGCGACCGTGCGCGGCGAGCTCGCGCAGATCATCTCGGTCTCGCAGCAACTCGCGGCGCAGACCTCGGGCACCGCGCGTGACAAGATCGTGCAGGGCGCGCTCGCGTGGGGCGAGCGGTGGCGGGCGGTCGACCCGGGCAACACGCAGATCGATCAGCAGCTCGGTGACCTGTTGCTCGCGGTCGGTGACGAAGCCGGTGCGTGGCGGCAATTGTCGTCGACGATCGAGCGCGACCCGTGGACCGGGACCGGTTACATGACGGTCGCCGAGACGTTCGAACGCCGCGGCAAGGTCGCCGACGCGCTGCCGTTCTGGCAGCAGGCCATCGTGATCGATCAGACCAACCCGACGCCGCTGCTCCGCAAGGCCCAAGCGCTGTTGGCCCTCGGCCGGCGTGGTGAAGGCGATGCATTGCTCCGGCAGATCACGCAGCAGAAGTGGCACGACGTGTGGAGCGGCGTCGTGTACCAGGCGCGGGATCTACAGCAGCATTCGCGCTAGTGGTACACGTGGAAGGTGGCCACCGATGCCGAGCTCGAGCTCGCGTTCTACGAGCAGTTTTTGTGGGGCAAAGGACTCGAGCCGTACCCGGTGCAAGAGCAGGCGATCAGCGCGATCTTCGCCGGCAAGAGCGTGATGGTCACGGTGCCGACCGGCACCGGCAAGACGCTGATGGCGAAGGCCGCGCTGTTTCGCGCGTTTCACCGCCGCGAGAGCGCGGTCTACACCACGCCGCTGCGCGCGCTGACCGAGGAGAAGTATCGCGAGCTCGGTGGGGACTTCGGCGAGGGCAACGTCGGCTTCGCGACCGGCGACTTCAAGATCAATCGCGAAGCGCCGATCCAGGTCGAGGTCGCCGAGATCCTGTGGAATCGGATCGTCGCCGACAAGGCGGTCGCGCCGGCCGATGTCGTCATCATGGACGAGGGTCACTACTTCAACGACCCCGAGCGCGGCTACGTGTGGGAGCAATCGATCATCGGGCTCGATCCGCGGGTCCAGCTCGTCGTGTTATCGGCGACGGTCGGCCATCCCGAGAAGTTCTGCCAGTGGGCCGAGGTCACCCGCCGCGTGCCGCTCGAGTTGATCGACTCGCGCGAGCGCAAGGTGCCGCTCGTCCACGAGTTCCGCGAGGAGATGCTGATCGACACCGTCAAGGGGCTCGCGCACGCGGGCGACGTCCCGGCGATCATCTTCATCTTCGGTCGCGAGCAGTGCTTCGAGGTCGCGCGCCTGTTGAAGTCGTGCCGGCGGTTCACGACCGACGAAGAGAAGGCGACGATCGAGAAGCTGTGCGACGAGGCGCTGCTGCCGAGCGGCGTCGCGAAGGAGCTCCGGCCGCTGCTGACGCATGGCATCGGGATCCATCACGCGGGGATCCTCCCGCGCTACAAGCAGCTCGTCGAGCAGCTCGCGCTCGAGCGGTTGATCAAGTTCGTGGTGTCGACCGAGACGATCGCGGCGGGGATCAACCTGCCGGCGCGCACGGTCGTGTTTCCGTCGCTGCGCAAGTTCATCAAGAAGGAGCCGCGGATCATCACGGCGGCCGAGTACCACCAGATGTCGGGGCGTGCCGGCCGACCGCAGTTCGATGATCGCGGGCTCGCGATCACGCTCGCGCCGGAGCAGATCGTGAGCGACCTCAAGAAGGAGCTCAAGGACGCGGCGAAGCGGCCGGCGTACGACGAGATCAAGGTGAAGAAGTCGGTCTACGGGCGGGCGCGCGCGGATGCGCAGAAGCACGGCGATCTGATCTGGACGCCGGAGACCCACGCCGAGCTCGTCCAGGGCGAGCCGGCCGAGCTCCGCAGCAAGACCAAGATCACCGCCGAGCAGGTGCTCGCGATCGGCTTGCCGGATCTCGAGAAGGTCAAGATCGGGGCGACCGAGGCGGAGACCCGGATGGCGGCGGTCGAGGCGTCGCTGCCGCCGTCGATGCGGCTCGATATCGTGACGGTGATCGACAACCTGCTGCTCGGCGATCGCGATCGCAAGGAGCTGATGAAGATCCTCGATCAGCTCGTCGCGAACATGCGCGCGTTGGGCGTGCTCGACGAGCATGGTCACCAGGTCTCGGGCCAGATGATCCGCGAGCTCCAGGGCATGGACGCGCTGCTGACCTGGTACATCCTGTTCAATCACCAGCTCGAGTACATCGAGCTCCGCGAGCTGGTCGAGTACCTGATCGATCACGACATCATCCAGCGCCAGCTCGATCGCAAGGGCGAGGACGAGAAGCGCGAGTGGATGCGGACGAAGCTCCGCGAGCTGCGGTTCGACAATCCGCACATCACGTGGGACGACGTCGAGGCCGAGTGGGAGAAGGAACACCCGCGCGTACTGACGAAGATCGAGCTGATGCACCAGGAGTTCTCGTCGAAGATTCCGCACCCCGAGCTCCACGGCGGCAAGAAGCCGAAGTCGACCTGGGCGCAGCTCGAGGACAGCGGGCTGGGCTTTCTCGAGTTCGTCGACAAGCACGGCCTCGAGCACGAAGAGGGCAATCTGTTCTCGTATCTCGTGCGCGTGATGAACTTCGCGAACAAGATGGGCGAGGCGTCGAAGTTGTCCGAGCTCAACGACATGGCGGAGCGCGTGAAGGCGCTGCTCGCCCGGATCGATCTGCGCATGGTCGAAGGCAAGACGTGGGGCGCGTAGTCGCCGCGCTGCTGTTAGTCGCGTGCACGAAGCACGGCGAGCCCCCGCCGCCCTCGCCGTTACAAGACGGCGCCGCGGTCGCGGTGGTCGCCGATGCGGCGGTGATCACGATCGATGCGGCGGTCCAGCGAGAAGCTCCGACGGCGAAGCAGGTCGTCGTCGCGCGCGGCGCCGCGTGCGCGGTGATGTCGGATGCTACGGTGCGCTGTTGGGGCGGCAACACGAACGGGCAGCTCGGTAGCGGCACGCTCCAGGCCTCCGCGACGCCGGTCACGCCGGCGATCCGCGGCGTCGTCGACCTCGTGATGAACGACGACCTCGTGTGCGGGTTGATCGACGACACCTCGGTGATGTGCTGGGGCAAGATCGGGTTCGGCAAGGCCGTCGGCGTGTCGGCGCCGGTCGCCGTCCCGGGCGTGCGCGGCATCGTGCGGATCTTCGCCGTCGACGGCGCCGCGTGCGGGACCGATCGCGGCGGCGCGCTCGTCTGTTGGGGCAGCGTCGACGCGCGCGGCCACGTGATCGCGAACGGCTCGCATGCTCCGACCCCGGTCGCCGGCATCGATCACGTCGCCGCGCTGTCCGCGCACGCGGCGGTGCGAGACAACGGCGAGGTGTGGACGTGGCTCGATGGTGGCGCACCGAAGCCGACCGGGCTCGCGCACGCGACCGAGCTCGCCGAGCGCGACCTCCCGTGCGCGCTCGCCGAGGGTGCGGTGACGTGCTTCGCGGACAAGCCGCTGTGCGGAGCCGCGGTCTCGTTCGCCCATCCCGAGAAGCCCAAGCCGAAGAAGCCGGCCCCCAAACCGAAGAAGTCGAAGAAGCCGAAGACCAAGAAGCCGGAGCCGCCGCCACCGCCGACGACGGTCGCGTTCGCGTTGCCCACCGGCAAGGTCAGTCACCTCGCATTCGCGACGGGCACGTGTGTGCAGTCCGCGAAGCGTCTCGATTGCATCGATCTCGATCACGCGTGCAAGGTCGAGCGACCGTGGCCCGCGTTGGTCTCGGTCGAAGAGGTCAGCGGTGCGTGCGCGCGCCTGACCAACGGCACGGTCCGCTGCGGCGCCACCGGGACGTCGGCCGCGCCCGTGATCGCCGGGGTCACCAACGCGATCGCGATCTCCGCGACGGCGACGCGCGGCTGTGCACTCACGAAGGATCACGCGGTCCTGTGTTGGGAAGGCACCGCGGCGGCGACGCCGATCGCGTTCTGAGTCGACAGGGGCGGTCCGGCCCTCGTTACGCTGTTCCGCCGCTGCGCCTGCGGCGCACCTCGTCGGGCTTCGCTCGGTCCGGACTAGGGCGCGACCTGCGCGCCGCACACCGACACGTCATAGGCGGCCGGCGCACCGGTGCTGTCCTTGGTCGCGCCGACCCAGACCCAGTAGCTCGTGTTCGGCTCGACCGCGAACGTCGCGTACTCGTCGGGGGTCGTCGATGCGGCGGTGCTCGCGCCGGTCGCGGTGGTCGTGCCGTCCTTGAACACGAGGTAGTCGAGATCGACCGTGCCCTGCCAACCGAGCCGCACCGCCAGCTCGTTCGTCGACGCACCGGTCATCATCTGATACGTGTCGCGATCCAGGTATTGGTCGCTGCCCGCGGCGACGCTCGCGCTCGAGCCACTCACCCGCACCGGCGTCATCGCGTCGATCGTGAGGCCGGTCGCCTCGGCGGCGTCGGTCGTCGCCGTGGTCGGCGCGAACGACGGGTCGGCGGCGAAGTTGACGGTCATCATATCGTTGCCGGTGTTGCTCGCGCCGTCGGAGGTCTCGGTGTAGCTCGCCGCGGCGGTGACGGCGGCGCACGGCGACTCGGCGAGGATCCGCACCTTGTAGTTGATCGCCGCGGACAGGTCGGCTGCGGCCTGGCCGCGCACCACGACGTCGTAGCTGCCCGCGGGCAGCGACGTGCGGAACACGCCGTGATCGCCGAGCGTGGAGTCGAAGTGCCCGCCGTTGATCAGCGCCGGAGGGTTCGCGGTGTCGAAGATCAAGACCGAGTAGAGCGAGAGCGTCTCGATCCCGGGGTCGCCGAAGAAGCGCACGAGCAGCGCGCCGTTCGAGCCGACGGCGATTCGGTAGTGATCCTCGTCGACCGTCTTCGAGGTCGGGTTGAAGTGACCCGGATCGATCGTGCCGCACAGGGTCCGGTCGCCGCCGCCGACGGTGACGTTGGTCGTCTCCGCGGTCGTCGCGTTCGCGCCGTCACTGGTCTCGGTGTAATCGCATGGCAACGGGGCGTCGGGCGAGTTGCTGCCTTGCGCGTCGGTGTTGTTGTCGCCGTTGTTGTTGCCGCAGGCAGCGAGCAGGACGGCGAGGATGATCGCGCGCATTAGTCGATCTCCACGGTGATCGCCGGTGAGGCGATGCCATTGGTGACGAGCGACATCGTCGCGGTACCGGTCTCGAGCGTCGCCGGGACGTCGAACTTTGTCGTGCCGGAGACGCTGGGTCCGATCGCGTAGGTGCTGTTGTGGTGGCTGCGCGCGAACGCGACGTGCCCGGTCACCGCGTTCGTGATCCGCACGATCGGGAAGTTCGTGGCGGCCTGCGTGTCGTCGCCGTAATACGTGCCTTGCGACAGGCCGTTCAGCCGATCGGCCCACACCTGGTACGTGCGGCCGCGGTGGAGCGTGACGAGCGGTACCGCGTTGGCGGGCGCCGTCGGCGGGTTCGGGTTGCTCGCGCTCACCTCGACGGGGATCGCGGTGATGACAGGCGACCAGCTCGGGTCCGGAGCACCGGCGGGCGTGTAGACCTCGATGTTGCCGACCTGATCGGTCTCGAGGATCTGACCCGTGGGCAGGACCAAGAAGTTGACCTGATACGAGCTATCGCTCACCGCGCCCGAGGGTGCGGCGACCATCGTGAACGTCGCGCCGTCCCATTCGAAGAACGACGTGCCGGTCTGGAACACGCCGGGGCTAACCGCGACGAGCACGTTGCCGTCGGGCAGGAGCGCACCGGGCCCGTCCGCGATGTCGTTGCCGGTCGGGAAGTCGGGCGCCGCGGACCACGTCATCGTCGAGGAGTCGAAGACCGCGTTGTGTCCGGTGGCTCCCGTCGCGAGCACGGTGCCATCGGGCCGCAGGATCGCGGGGCCGATCTCGTGAGACGCAGCGTCGACGAGCGACACCGGAACGTTCCCGTCGCTCGTCCACGCGCCGGTCGCTGGATCGTAGGTCTCCCAGTTCAGCGGCTTCGTCGTGTTGTTCGCATCGACCGTGAGGAGCTTGCCGTTGGGAAGTAGCGTCCAGCCCTCCTCGTCGTTGAAGTCCGCCTTGCCCGTGCCCGTCGAGGTCCAGGTGAGCGCGGTCGCATTGAGGAGCGCCTGGGGACCGCCAGGATCGCAACATGACGACAGCAGGAACGTGCCGTTCGGGAGCAGGACGCCACTGGCGTCGCCGATCGTCGACCAACCGCTCGGGGGCGTGATCGTCGCCCAGGTGTTCGTCGCGGGGTTGTAGATCTGGCCCTGCGTCGTGTCGACCTGGGCGTTCGAGAGGTACTCGCCTCCTTCGACGATCACGCGGCCATCGGGCAGCACCGCTTCGGCGTAATACAACGGAGCGTAGGAGCCCGTGGAGGCGAGTTGGGTGAACGTGCCGTTGATGTAGCTCCCCGTGTTGTCGGGCGTGAGCTTCCACCAGTCCGCGGCGCCGGTGTCCTGCAGCATGACCGTGCCGTCGGGAAGTAACAGCGGGTTCGAGCCCGCGAATGCCGCGGAGGCGGCGACCGGCGTCCACGTCCCGCTCGTCACGGGTGGACGTAGCGACGGCGTCAGCGCTTGCGCCTCGCGAAAGTCCGGTCGAGGATCAGACGTGGGCAGCGGCGGATCGTTGAGAGGCGTCGCGCAACCAACCGAGAACAAGAGCCACCATACGTGTTTCCTCACCGCATCTCGTATGCCACGAGCCCGCTGCGCATCGCGAACCACGCGCTGAACGCTCTTGACCGAATGCGCGCTCGCCGTCGCACTCGGTCGAGATTTGCAGGGTATTTCCGCAATCTGCGTCACAGCATCTTGAGCGAACCTCTGCGCGCGAGAATTGGGTAGCGTGCGCGCAATGCCCCATCCGTTCCTGTCCGATCCGTGGTTCGCCGAGGTCCAGCAATTGATCGCGGCGGCCGGCGATCTCAACCTGCCGGCGCCGATGAGAGCGGTCGAGGTCAACGTCACGATCAAGCGGCCGACCGGCGACGTCCCGCTGTTCTTGAAGGACGGCATCGTCGCGCAGGGCCATCGGGCCAAGGCCGACGCGACGATCACGCTCGACGAACCGCTCGCGAAGAAGCTGTTCGTCGAGGCCGATGCCGCCGCCGGCGTCCAGGCGTTCATGCTCGGCGAGCTCGTGATCGAAGGCGACCTCGCGAAGGTCGTGGCGATGCAGACGGCCGAGCCGAGCAACGAGCAGAAGCAGCTCGCGAAGCGAATCGCCGCGATCACCGCGTAGCGCTACTCGTCCTTCAGGCGATAGCCGATGCCCGCTTCGGTCGTCAGCCACCGCGGCCGCGCCGGATCGACCTCGATCTTGCGGCGCAACGCCGCCATGTGAACGCGCAGGTAGTGATTCTGATGCGCGTTGCGCGGGCCCCACACGTCGTTCAACAGTTGGCGATGCGTGAGCACCTTGCCGGCGTGACGCGCGAGCAGGACCACGAGGCGGAACTCGATCGGCGTCAGGTGAATGCTCGCCCCGTCGACGCTGACCTCGTGGCGCGCCTGATCGATCGCGATCGGCCCGACCACGATCATCGGATCGTCGGGCACGGTCTGGCCGTGGACGTGGCGGAGCGCGACGCGGATCCGCGCCAGCAACTCGCTCGTGCCGAACGGCTTGGTCAGGTAGTCGTCGGCGCCGGCGTCGAGCGCGAGCACCTTGTCGTCCTCGCGATCGCGCGCCGACAGCACGATCACCGGTGCGTTCGACCACTCGCGCAGCCGGCGCAACAGGTCGAGACCATCGCCATCGGGGAGGCCGAGGTCGAGCAGGATCGCCGCGGGGCGAGTCTCGGTCGCGATCCGCTCGGCGTGCGCGAGGGTGGCGGCCTCCTCGACGCGAAACCCGTGGCTGGTCAACGCCGACGCGAGGAACCGCCGCATCGGCGCTTCATCTTCGACGACGAGGATCGTCCGCGTCATGGCAGCACCTCCGCCGGCACCGGCTCGGCGTCGGGAAACCAGGCGACGAACCGCGTGCCGCCACCATCGCGCGGCAGCGCCTCGATGCCACCCAGGTGGGCGGCCGCGATGCCGCGACACACCGCGAGGCCGAGGCCGGCGCCGGGGACCGACGCGTTGCCGCGGAAGAACTTGTCGAACACGTGCGCGCGCGCGTCGGCGGGAATCCCCGGGCCGCGATCGGAGACCTCGAGGACCGCGCGATCGACACCGCGCGAGGCGCGCACGTCGATCGGCGTCCCGGGCGGGGTGTGCTTCGCCGCGTTCTCGAGCAGGTTGAGCAGCAACTGCTCGACGAGGATCGGATCGATGTGGGCGAGCGCCGGCACGTCGACGGTGATCGTGCGATCGGCGAGCTCGTGGTCCAACCGCGCGAGCGCCGAGCCGACGATCTCTTCGAGCGGTACCCAGTCGCGGCGGGGTGCGGCGCCGCTCTCGACCTTCGTGATCGCGAGCAGGTTCGTCAGCAGTCGGCTCAGGCGCTGCGCCTCCTCGATGATCGTGTCGAGCTCCAGGTTCGCGCCCACGCGATCGCGCAGCGACGTCGCCATGCCGGTGATCGCCGCGAGCGGCGTCCGCAGATCGTGTGACACCGACGACAGCAGCGCGCTGCGCAGCTCCTCGGCCTTGGCTCGCAACGCGGCATCGCGCGCGACCGTGGCGAGCTGCAAACGGCCGATCGCGACCTCCGCCTGACGGGCGACCGCGTCGACGAACGCCGGCTGATCGGAGGCGACTCGATGTGCCTCGACCGCCGCGACGACCCCGGCCTCGTCGGTCGCCGCGGCGGCATCGCGCGTGAACGCGAGCAACGCGGCGGTGCGACGCTCGCGCTCGCGGCTGGCCTCCTCGGCGGCACGCAGCCGCGCGACCAACGTGCCGATCGCGCTACCGACCACGAACATCACGACGAACGTGACGATCGAGTGGAGGTCCGAGACCGCGAACGTGAGGCGCGGCTCGACGAAGAAGAAGTCGAACGCGGCGACCGACAGCGCAGCCGCGGCGAGGCTCGGGCCGCGCCCACCGAGCGCGGCGAGGAGGATCGCCGGCAGGAACAGCATCGCCTGATCGGCCACGGTAATGTGATCGCCCAACGCGCTCGCGGCCACGGTCGCCGCGACCACGCCGAGGACGGCGACGCCGTAGCGCCTAGCGGTCGCGATCGCGAGAGACGCGCGCCTGCGGTGGCCGGTGGTGGAAGGTGTCATGGACTACCCCCGCGATCCCGAATACGACCATCAAGAAGCACACGGTCACGCCCGAGCCGACAGGACCGCCGATCACGATGGCACCGATCAGCGGCAGCATGCCGATCAACACGAGTGCGAGGTAGATGGTTCGGTCGTCGCGGTCCACACCACATGGATAGCTCCGGTCACATCAAGATGGCGTCAAGATCCCATGATCCGGATCGGCAGCACGATCATCGGTAACCCCGCGAAGTGCAGGCGACGCTCGACCGCGATCGCGGTCTCGTTGTGCAGGATGCGCTGGTACCAACTGTCGTGCTGGAACACGAGCTTGCCTGCGAAGAACACGGATCGCGGGAACCGCAGCGCGAGCTGCCGGCACAGGCTATCGAGCTCGCTGACCGCTTCGGTGCCGATCGCGGAGTCGTTCTCGGCGGCCCAGCCCATGTGCGTGCGCGCGAACGTGACGTACTTGTCGAGGTCAGCGTCGATCTTCGCTCGCATCCGATCGACCTCGTCCTTGCCCTTGAACACGCCGGCATCGATCACGCCGACCGCGAGGAACACGACCTGCTCGAACTGATTCGGGAACACGCGCGGAATCTGCATCAGCGTGTGCAGGCCGAGACCGCTGTAGCCGCCGGCGAGGACGACCGCGGTCGACTTCGTCGGATCGAGCTCGGCGGTCGTGTACAGCTCGGCCGGCGGCGGGATGTCGAGGTCGAGCTGCTTCGAGAGCTCGGCGACCTTCGTGCCGACCCGGCGATAATGCGCGCGGATCGCGATGCACACGACGACCAGCGTCGCGGTGATCACGCTCGTGATCCAGCCGCCCTCGGTGAACTTCTCGACCAGCGTGACGACCAGGATCATCGCGCACACCGTCGCGGCGAGGCTGTGGACGAAGATCGCGCGGCGCCAGCGGCCCTCACGTGCGTGGGCGGCGTGACGGATCATCGCGACGTTCGATAGCGTGAACGTGATGAACACGTTGATGCTGTACATCACGACGAGCGCGTCGACCGAGCCATGCGTGTAGACCAGGACGAGCGCCGCGGCGACCGCCATCAGATAGACGCCGTTGTGCATCGTGAGCTGCTCGGACAGCGCGGCCATCCGGCTCGGCAGCCACTTGTCGAGCGCCATGTTTGCCATCACGCGCGGTCCGTCGAGGAAGCCGGCCTGCGCGGCGACGAACAGCAGCGCGCCTTCGGACACCATCGTCACGATCACGAAGATCGTGCCGAGCGCGCCGTCGCCGACGAACTTCTCGGCGAGCAGGCCGTTCATCGTCTTGCCGTGCTCGGGCACGACGTGGAGCAGGAGATACGCGAGCAAGATGCCGCTCGCCGTGATCGCGAGCGACGTCGCCATCAACAGCATCGTGCGCTTCGCGGTGCGGACCCGCGGCTCGCGCATGATGCCGATGCCATTCGAGACCGCCTCGATGCCGGTGAACGTGCCGCCGCCGAGGGAGAACGCGCGCATGAACACGAGCGCGACGCCGATGAAGCCGACCGCGCTGAGGTGCGAGTGCGCGCCGTCGGAGACCGTGTGCGCGATCTCGCCGACCTGCCCGACGTGGGTGCCGATCACGCCAAAGATCAAGAACGCATGGGTGACGAGGAAGATGATGAAGATCGGCATCAGGATGGTCACCGATTCCTTCACGCCGCGTAGGTTCATCAGCGTGAGGAGTGCGAGCACGGCGAGCACGCACGCGAGCTTGTACGGTAGCCAGCGATCGGGCAGGAAGTTGAAGATCGCGTCCGCGCCCGAGGCAAGCGAGATCGCGATCGTCAGCACGTAGTCGACGAGCAGCGCCGAGCCCGACAGCGCGCCGACGTACGGCCCGAGGTGCTTGGTCGCGACGATGTAGCCGCCACCGCCGTGCGGGAACTCTTCGATGATCCGGCGATAGCTCCACGAGATGATGAAGACCGTCGCCGCGATCGCGCCGGCGAGGAACACCGCGAGGTACGCGTGATCGGGGACGAACGTGCCGGCGGGCGTCCAGTGACCGAGCGCCTTGAACGCTTCTTCGGGACCGTACGACGACGATGACAAGCCATCCGCGCCGAGCCCGACCCACGCGAGGAACGCGACGAGGCTCATCTGATGAAAGATGCTCGGATCGCGAAGGTCACGAGCTCGACCGAACAGCCGATGGGCGAGGGCGCGCATCCAACCGGCATCAGCAAGATCGACTCCACGATCAAGAATCCGTAAAGGCCTTGATCTCCTCTTGATCAGAAACGCCCAGGCTGCGCTTTGCACGATGCCTCGTTCGTGGTCATGCGAAATGCCCGCCTCCGCGATCCGAACAGGGGGCACATCCCGAGTAGTTCCCGCGATCTGAGTGGTGGCACTCGTGCTGCACGAGTGGGGTGAAAATGGCCGATGTCGTGTTCTTGATCGTGACCGCTGCGTTCTTCGCCGTCGCGGTGGTCTACGCGCGCTCGCTGGACCGGAGCGTGTGATGTCCACCGAATATCTGCTCGGGCTCGTCGTCGCGGTGCTCGTCGCCGTCTATCTCGTCTACGCCTTGCTCGGGCCGGAGCAGTTCTGATGACGTTCAACGGCTGGCTGCAGATCATCTGCTTCTTCCTCGTGATCGTCGCGCTCACGAAGCCGCTCGGCGCGTACATGTTTCGCGTGTTCGAGGGCGACACGCGGCCACTACCGCGCACGCTCGGCCGGCTCGAGCGCGGCCTGTTGCGGTCGTGCGGGCTGCGCGCGTCGCGCGAGCAATCGTGGTTGCAGTACGCGATCGCGATGCTCGTGTTCAGCGCGCTCGGCCTGATCGTGACGTATCTGATCCAGCGCACGCAGGGGTCGCTGCCGCTCAACCCGCAGCACCTCGGCAACGTGCCGGCCGCGCTGTCGTTCAACGCCGCCGCGAGCTTCACGACGAACACCAACTGGCAGTCGTACGTCCCCGAGACGACGATGAGCTACTTCACCCAGATGGCCGGGTTGGCGTGGCACAACTTCACGTCGGCCGCCGCCGGTCTCGGTGTCGCGCTCGTCGTCGCCCGCGGCCTCACGCGGCGCCCCGGCCCGGACGGCAGCCGGGGCGTCGGCAACTTCTACGTCGACCTGATCCGCGGCATCGTCTACGTGCTGCTGCCGATCTGCGTCGTCGTCGCGCTGGTCCTGGTCTCGCAGGGCGTGATCCAGAACCTCGCCGGCTACCACTCGATCACGACGCTCGAGGGCGGCAAGCAACTGATCGCGATGGGCCCGGTCGCGTCGCAAGAAGCGATCAAGGAGCTCGGCACGAACGGCGGCGGCTTCTTCAATGCGAACAGTGCCCATCCGTTCGAGAACCCGAGCGCGGTCACGAACTTCCTCGAGCTCGTGCTGATCTTCGCGATCCCCGCGGGGCTCACGTACACGTACGGCCGGATGGCGAAGGACCAGCGGCAAGGCTGGGTCCTGCTCGCCGCGATGTCGGTGTTGTTCTTCGCCGGCGTGGCGGTGACGTACTGGGCCGAGTCGCATCCGAACCCGGCGATGCACGGGCTCGCGGTCGCGGGCGGCAACCTGGAGGGCAAGGAGCTCCGATTCGGCGTCGCGAACTCCGCGCTGTTCGCGACGGTGACCACCGACGCCTCGTGCGGTGCGGTCAACGCGTGGCACGACAGCTTCACGCCGCTCGGTGGGCTCGTGCCGATGGTCAACATCCAGCTCGGCGAGGTCGTGCTCGGCGGCGTCGGCGCCGGCCTCTACGGGATGCTGATCTTCGTCGTGCTGACGGTGTTCATCGCGGGCTTGATGGTCGGGCGCACACCGGAGTATCTCGGCAAGAAGATCGAGGGCCGCGAGATGAAGCTCGCGATGCTCTACGTGCTCGTGTTCCCGCTGATCATCCTCTGCTTCACCGGGTGGGCGGCGGTCGCGAGCTATGGCAGCTCTTCGGTCGGCAACGCCGGCTCGCACGGCCTGTCGGAGATGCTGTACGCGTTCACGAGCGCGGCCGGCAACAACGGCTCGGCGTTCGGTGGTCTCGACGCGAACACCGACTGGTGGAACATCTGTCTCGGCTTCGCGATGCTCGCGGGCCGGTTCTTCATGATCTTGCCCGCGCTCGGCCTCGCCGGCGTGATGCTCAACAAGAAGACCGTCGCGCCCGGGCTCGGCACGTTCCCGACGAATGGCTGGTTGTTCACGGCGCTGCTCGTCGCGGTCATCGTGGTCGTCGGCGCGCTGACGTTCTTTCCGGCGCTGTCGCTGGGTCCGGTGGTCGAACACTTCCAGACCCTGCGCGGCGAGGTGCTGTGATGGCGAGCCAGAGTAAGAAGATCTCGATGTTCGATCCGTCGCTGCTGCGCGCGGCGGTCCGCGACAGCTTCGTCAAGCTCGATCCGCGGGTGCTCTACAAGAACCCGGTGATGTTCGTCGTGATGATCGGCTCGGTGCTGACCACGGTGTTCGTGGTGCGCGATCTGATCGGCACGCCGAGCTCGCCGCTGTGGTTCACGATCGCGATCACACTGTGGCTGTGGTTCACCGTGCTGTTCGCGAACTTCGCCGAGGCGGTCGCCGAAGGCCGCGGCAAGGCCCAGGCCGATTCGCTGCGCAAGATGCGGCAGGAGACCAGCGCGCGCAAGCTCGTCGACGGTAAGGAGCTGGCCGAGCTCACGCCGGCGTCGCTGCTCCGCAAGGGTGACCTCGTCGTCGTCGAAGCGAATCAGATGATCCCCGGCGACGGCGAGATCGTCGAGGGGATCGCGTCGGTCGACGAGTCGGCGATCACCGGCGAGTCCGCGCCCGTGATCCGCGAGTCGGGCGGCGATCGCTCGTCGGTGACGGGTGGGACGAAGGTGCTCTCGGATCGGATCGTCGTCCGGATCGCGGCGGACCCCGGCGAGTCGTTCCTCGACAAGATGATCGCGCTGGTCGAGGGTGCGTCGCGGCAGAAGACGCCGAACGAGATCGCGCTGCACATCTTGCTGGTCGGGCTCACGATCGTGTTCCTGATCGCGACCGTGACGCTGGTGCCGCTCGGCATCTACTCGGGTGTCCACCTGTCGGGGACCGTGATGGTCGCGCTGTTGGTGTGCCTGATCCCGACGACGATCGGCGGGTTGCTCTCGGCGATCGGCATCGCCGGGATGGATCGCTTGATGCGCAAGAACGTGATCGCGATGAGCGGTCGCGCGGTCGAAGCCGCGGGCGATGTCGACGTGCTGCTGCTCGACAAGACTGGCACGATCACGCTCGGCAACCGGATGGCGAGCGAACTGCTGCCTGCGGCCGGTGTGCGGATCGAGGACCTCGCGGAGGCGGCGATGTTGTCGAGCCTCGCGGATGAGACCCCCGAGGGGCGATCGATCGTCGCGATCGTCAAGGACACCTACGGCGTCCCGCCGCGCGAGATCGCGAACGCGACATTCATCAAGTTCACCGCGCAGACCCGGATGAGCGGTGTGGATATAGCCGATCGCGAAGTCCGCAAGGGCGCCGTCGATGCGATCGGCAAGTACGTCGGTAACCTGCCGGCCGACGTCAAAGACGCCGCCGACAAGATCGGCGACACCGGCGGCACGCCACTCGCCGTGTCCGACGACAAGCGCGTGCTCGGCGTGATCCACCTGAAGGACATCGTCAAGCAGGGCATCCGCGAGCGGTTCTCGCGGTTCCGCGCGATGGGCATTCGCACGGTGATGGTGACCGGCGATAACCCGCGTACCGCGAAGGCGATCGCGGCCGAGGCTGGGGTCGACGACTTCCTCGCGGAGGCGAC
Organism: Kofleriaceae bacterium; assembly: GCA_039935615.1. GTDB lineage: Bacteria > Myxococcota_A > Polyangia > Haliangiales > Haliangiaceae > JABFXX01. The sequence goes on along the minus strand of JBDTJY010000032.1, from coordinate 52,678 downwards.
GCCCGAGACCAAGATGAACTTGATCCGAGACGAGCAGGCCAAGGGCAAGCTCGTCGCGATGACCGGCGACGGCACGAACGATGCGCCGGCGCTCGCGCAAGCCGATGTCGGCGTCGCGATGAACACCGGCACACAGGCCGCGAAAGAGGCCGGCAACATGGTCGACCTCGACTCCGATCCGACGAAGCTGCTCGAGGTCGTCGAGGTCGGCAAGCAATTGTTGATGACACGCGGGTCGCTCACCACGTTCTCGATCGCGAACGACGTCGCGAAGTACTTCGCGATCCTGCCGGCGATGTTCATGGGCGTGTATCCGCAGATCGCGCCGCTCAACGTCATGCACCTCGCGTCGCCGCTGTCGGCGGTGCTGTCCGCCGTGATCTTCAACGCGATCATCATCATCATCTTGATCCCGCTCGCGCTGAAGGGCGTGAAGTACCGGCCGCTCGGCGCCGCCGCGATCCTCCGCCGCTCGCTCGTGATCTACGGCTTCGGTGGCGTCGTCGCGCCGTTCGTGGGGATCAAGCTCATCGACCTGGTCCTCCAGGCGATCGGAGCCGTGTAATGGAGACCTTCGTCACCGCGCTGCGCGCCACGCTCGTCACCTTGGTCCTCACCGGGCTCGTCTATCCACTCGTCGTCACCGGCGCCGCCCAGGTGCTGTTCCCGCATCGTGCGAACGGCTCGATCGTCGTCGACGACAAGGGGCACGAGGTCGGCTCCGAGCTGCTCGGCCAGGGCTTCACCGCACCCGAGTACGTGTGGCCGCGGCCCTCGGCGAGTGGCTACGACGCGGCGAGCTCGGGTGGCACCAACCTCGGGCCGACCTCGAAGAAGCTGCGCGATGGCGCGGTCGATGACCCCGCGACCAAGGAGGTCGACGAGTCGTTCATCGGCGTGACCCAGCTCGCCCACGACTATCGCGAGACCAACGGCCTGACCGCGAGCGAGTGGGTGCCGGTCGACGCGGTGACGCGCTCGGCGAGCGGCCTCGATCCCGACGTCAGCCCCGACAACGCGAGGTTCCAGGCCGCGCGGATCGCGAAGGCGCGCGGCGTCGAGGTCGCGCGCGTCCAGGCCGTGATCGACGCCAACACCGACGGCCGCGAGCTCGGCTTGCTCGGCGAGCCGCGCGTCAACGTGCTCGCGGTCAACCTCGCGCTCGACCGCAAGTTCGGGCGGCCAGCTCACCTGGCGAGCGAGGGCGGAGCTACCCTGGCAAAGTGACGGCCACCCGCCCGCGCGCCGAGGACTTCCTCGAGTTGGTCCAGCGCACTCGCCGCGGCGGGCTCAAGCTCTACATCGGGTTTGCCGCCGGAGTCGGCAAGACCTATCGCATGCTCGAGGAGGCACACGCGCTCGCGAAGCGCGGCGTCGATGTCGTGATCGGCTTTGTCGAGACCCACGGTCGAGCCGAGACCGAAGCGCTGGTCGCCGGCCTCGAGGTCGTGGGGCGCCGCAAGGTCGAGTATCGCGGCGTCGAGATCGAGGAGATGGACGTCGATGCGATCCTGCGGCGCAAGCCGGCGATCTGTGTCATCGACGAGATTCCTCACACCAACGCGCCCGGTAGCAAGAACAAGAAGCGTTACCAGGACGTGATCGAGCTACTCGCGGCTGGGATCAACGTGATCGGTGCGCTCAACATCCAGCACCTCGAGTCGCTCAACGATGTGGTGATGAAGGTCACCGGCGTCGCGATCCACGAGACCGTGCCGGATCGCTTCCTCAAGGAGGCCGTCCAGGTCGTCAACCTCGACCTCGCCGTCGAGGATCTGCTCGAGCGCCTCAAGTCCGGCAAGATCTACGCGGCCGACAAGGTGGCGTGGGCGATGGATCACTTCTTCAAGGACGCGAATCTCGCCACGCTGCGCGAGCTCGCGCTGCGCGAGGTCGCCGAATCGATCGAACGCCAGAGTGAATCGAAGGCGCGCACGGCGGCGGGCGAGCCACGGGCCGTGCATGCGCGCGTGATGGTGTGCATGTCGTCGTATCCGCCGCATGCCGAGATGCTGCTGCGCAAGGGCTCGCGGATGGCGGGTCGGTTGTCGGGGGACTGGTTCGTGGTCTACGTCGAGACACCGCGCGAGGCGCCCGAGCGGATCGATTCGGAAGCGCAGCGCCACCTGCTCGGCAACATCGAGCTCGCGCGCGAGCTCGGCGCCGAGGTCGTGCGGTTGCGTGCGAAGGATCCGGTGCCGGCACTGATCGACTTTGCCCGCTCGCACGATGTCGGCCACATCTTGATCGGGCGCTCGCATCAGCCGTGGTGGCGTCAGTTGATGGGCCGCTCGGCCCCGCTGCGCCTGCTGCGCGAGGCCACCGACCTCGACGTCCATATCGTCGCGGTGACCGAGGAGTCGCACGCATGAGGATGCGCACCAAGCTGATGCTCGCGCAGTTGCCGCTGGTGATCGCACTCGGCGTGACGATCGTCGTCGGCAGCCTGGTCGCGCGCGACCTCGGTCGCGAGTCGCAGACCATCCTCGAGGACAACTATCGCAGCGTGCTCGCGGCCGAGCGGATGAAGGAGGCGGCCGAGCGGATCGATAGTGGCATCACGTTCGTGACCCTCGGCAAGGTCACGATGGGGCTCGATCAGATCAACGCGAACATCCCGCGCTTCGAGGCGGAGCTCTCCGCGCAGGAGGCGAACATCACGGAGCGCGGCGAGCACGACGCGACGGCGAAGCTGCGCGTGGCCTGGACCGCGTACACGGCGGCGATCGCGGACGTCCGGCGCGATCCGGCCGGCCTCGCGCTCGGGCAGCGCTACTTCGACTCGATGCTCGGTGCCTTCCTCGCGGTCAAGACCACCGCGGACGGGATCTTGACGATGAACCAGGACGCGATGATCGCGAAGAGCGATCGCGCGCAGGCGCTCGCGAACCGCTCGAACACGCTGCTGGTCTTGGTGTCGCTCGCCGGGTTGATCCTCGGCCTCGCGGCGTCGAGCATCATCACGACCCGGGTGCTGCGACCGCTCGCGGTCCTCGGCCAGACCGCGCGGCGCCTCGGCGAAGGCGACCTCGTCGTCCGCGCGCGCGTCGACAGTCGCGACGAGATCGGCGAGGTCGCGCGCGAGCTCAACACGATGGCCGAGCGGCTCCAGAAGTATCGCGCGAGCTCGCTCGGCGAGCTGCTCGAAGCTCAGCTCGCGGCGCAGGCGACGATCGACAGCCTGCCGGATCCGGTCGTGGTGGTCGCGCTCGACGGATCGCTGCGCCACGCGAACCAGGCGGCCGAGACCGTGTTGAAGACCCGCGCCGAGACCGGTGGCATCGCGAGCGCGGAGCCGGCGATCCGCAGCGTGATCGAGCGGCTGCGCGTGCACGTCGCAGCCGGTCACGGGCCGTACGTGCCGAAAGGGCTCGACGAGGCGGTGCGCGTCCCGACCAGCGAAGGCGATCGGTTGTTCCTGCCGCGCGCGGCGCCGCTCTACGCGGACGAAGGCGATGTGGTCGGCGCGACGATCGTGTTTCAAGACGTGACGCGCCTGCATCGCTTCGAGGAGCTCCGCAACGACCTGGTCGCGACCGTCGCGCACGAGTTCCGCACCCCGTTGACGTCGCTGCGGATGGCGGTCCACCTGCTCGCCGAGGAGACCGTCGGCCCGTTGACCGCGAAGCAGGCCGACCTGGTGTTCGCGGCGCGCGAAGAGTGCGACCGCCTGCAATCGATCGTCGACGAGCTGTTGGACCTGTCGAGGATCGAGGCGAACCGGATCGAGATGCGGACCGCGCCGCAGGATCCGGAAGCCCTCGTCGACGAGGCGATCGCTGCGCAGCGCTCGGTCGCGGCGCAGCGCCAGGTGACGCTGCGCTCGGAGGTGCTGCCCGACATGACGCCGGTCGAGGTCGAACACGATCGGATCGCCCTGGTGTTCGCGAACCTCCTCGGTAACGCGCTGCACTACACACCGGCGAACGGCACGGTGACGGTGCGCGCGCTGGCGCAAGCGGGCTACGTTCGGTTCGAAGTCCAAGACGAGGGCCCGGGCATTCCTGCGGAGTTCCGCACGACGATCTTCGACAAGTACGTGCGGGTGCCGGGCGCGCCCGCCGGTGGCGCGGGGCTCGGCCTGTTCATCGCGCGCGAGAACGTGCGCGCGCACGGCGGTGACATCGGCGTGGTGGAGAGCCCGGGACCGGGCACCACGATCTGGTTCACGGTCAAGACCGTGGCTCAGCCGTCGTAGCGCTTGCGCTTGCGATACAGCGTCGACGAATCGATGCCGAGCACGCTCGCGGCATCGTCGAGCGTCGCGGTGCGAGCGATCACGCGCTCGATGTGCTCGCGCTCGATCTGGTCGAGCGTGAAGTCGCCGCCGAGCCGTGGCGACGTCGTGGGGTGGGGCGCGATCCGCTCGGGCAGCGCCGCCATACCGACGACGTTGCCGGGAAACAGGATGATCGCGCGCTCCATCGCGTTGCGCAGCTCGCGGACGTTGCCGGGCCACGCGTACGCCGCGAGCGCGTGTTCGGCATCCGGGGCGAGCGTCGGGGTCGGGCGATTCGCGGCGCGTGCGAAGAACGCGAGGAACTTGCGCGCGATCTCGAGGATGTCCTCGCCGCGCTCGCGCAGCGGCGGCACGTGGATCTCGATCACGTTGAGCCGGAACAGCAGGTCCTCGCGGAACCGCCCCGCTTTGACATCGGCATCGAGGTCGCGATTCGTCGCCGCGATCACGCGGACGTCGGCGTGGCGCGTGCGGGCCTCGCCGACACGCTCGAACTCTTTGTCCTGGACGAACCGCAGCAGCTTCGCCTGCAGCGCTGGTGTGATCTCGCCGATCTCGTCGAGCAGCAGCGTGCCTCCTTCGGCCGACTCGACGCGGCCCGACTGATCGCGTACCGCGCCGGTGAACGCACCGATCGCGTGACCGAACAGCTCGCTCGCGAGCAGGTCCTCGGACAGCGTCGGGCAGTTGACCGTGACGTAGCTCTGACCCGCGCGCTTGCTGCGAGCGTGGACGTAGCGGGCGAGTACGCTCTTGCCGGTGCCGTTCTCGCCGCGCAACAGGATCGGCGCGTCGCTCGCGGCCGCGCGCCCGGCGAGCTCGAACGCCGCGATCATCTTCGGCGCGCGCGACGACAGGTCGATGCCGGGGAGCTCGTCCGCGAGCTGCGCCTCGAGGTCGGCGACCTTGCGCTCGGTCGCCCGGCGAGCGAGCACCTGCTCGACGACCAAGCGGATCTGCGCCGGGGTGAACGGCTTCGGCAGGTAGTCGACCGCGCCGAGCTTGATCGCCTGCACGGCAGTATCGATCGTCGCGTACGCGGTGACGACGATCGCGGCGAGCCCCGGGCGCGCGGCGAGCAACCGCGGTAGCAGCGCCATCCCGTCTTCATCGCCGAGGCGCAGATCGACGAACGCGAGGTCGAACGCGGTGCGCTCCGCCGCGGCGAGTGCGGCTTCGGTCGTGCTCGCGCCGGTGACCGTGCAGCCCATGCTCTCGAGGCACATCGTCAGCGTGGTGCGGATGTTCTTCTCGTCGTCGACGATCAGCACGCGCGACGCATCGACACGCTTCACACCCGCCACGGTAGCACTACTTCGCGAGCATCGGGATCGCCGCGACGAACGCGTAGCGACCGGCACGGCAGAAGAAGCACACGAGCGTGAACGGCAGGAACCGCAGGTGCATCAGCGGCCGCGCGATGAAGCCGAGGAGCCACATCGGTGGCAAGCCGAAGATCGACGCGAGCCAGAAGATGCCCCACGGATACTTGTTCCAGCGATCGATGCGCGGCTGCCACTTCGCGATCATCGGCTTGAGCCGGCGATGTTCGAGGGCGCCGATGCCGGCGAAGTAACACACGGTCTTCGCGATCTGATGACCGAGCGCGCCGAGGAGTACCATCACGACGAACTCGGGCCAGGTCACCGGGCGCAGCGCGCAGTAGCCGATCAGGAACGCCTCGATGCTGACCAGCGGGAACATCCCGGCGACGAACGAGATCACGAGGCAGGCGCCGTACAGGCCGAACAGCTCGAGTAAATGCTCGCTCACCTCGCTTCGCTCACAGGCGCCAGCGTCTGCTCAACGCAACTTCCGCGCGGTACTCGTCGACCTGCTTCGCGATCGTCGCGTCGTCCCAGCCGTGGACCTTCGCGAGCAACGCGGCGACGCGGTCGCACACGCCGAGCCCTTGATCGCGCGACACGAGCAAGAGTGGGACGCGGCGGGCGAGCACGTCGTCGACGGTGCGCGCGAGATCGTGGCGCGCGGCGAACTCGACCTCGGCCCACACGTACGGCAACTCGGGATCCATGCGTTCGCCGAGCGCTCGGTCCTTCGCGATCGCGGCACCGAGCTCGGGCGCGCGCGCGCCGTAGACGCCGCACAGATGGGTCGCGGTATCGAGGTCGATGTCGTGCTGCGCGATCAACCGGCGGCCGATCGCGGCGACGCCCGCGAGGTCGGCGGTCTCGAGCCCGACCGCACCGGGGAGCGGGCGATGCTTCGTCGTCTCCTTGTGGTTCGCGGGCTCGTCGCCCATCTCGCGCAGCATGTCGAGCGTCTTGCCGACCGCCTCGCGCGCCATCCGGCGATACGTCGTCAGCTTGCCGCCGGCGATGATCACCAGGCCGTCGGGGCGCGTGAACACCTCGTGCTCGCGCGACACCGAGCTCTCGTCGACGCCGTCGTCGCCTTTCGGCGGCGGCGCGATCAGTGGGCGCAGTCCGGCCCACGTCGCGATCACGTCGCTCGGAGTCAGGTTCGCGCCGGGGAAGTAGCCGTTGCCGCTCTCGCACAGATAGTTGACGTCGTCAGCATCGGCCGCGACGTCGTCGGGCGAGCCGTCGTAGTCGGTATCGGTGGTGCCGAGCACGCTGCGGTCGCGCCACGGCAGCGCGAACATCACCCGTGCATCGACCGGCGAGATCAGCGTGATCGCGCGCGCGAGCGGCAGGCGTTCGCGCGGCAGCACGATGTGCACGCCCTTGGTCCGGCGCAGCAGCGGCCGCGTCGGTGTGATCGGGAGCTCGAACCGCCGCACCATCTCGTCGGTCCACGCGCCGGCCGCGAGGATCACGGCGCGCGACTTGACCGACCATTGCTTGCCGCTCAAGCGATCGCGGACCGTGACTCCGGTGATCCGCTGCGACGCATTGCGCTCGAACCGGAGGACTTCGGTGTACGTGTGGCACTCGGCGCCGAGCGCGATCGCATCGAGCGCGTTCTCGAGCACGAGCCGAGCGTCGTCGGTGGCGCAGTCGTAGTACTCGAACGCGCCGCGCAGGTTGTCGGCTCGCAGTTGCGGCTCGAGATCGAGCGCGGCCTTGGTCCCACGAAACGCCTTGTGGACGCGAGGCACGCGAAACAGCGCGAGCGAGTCGTAGATCCACAGCCCGAAATTCATGAGCTCGAACCCGGGCCGCACGCCCTTGTAGATCGGGATCAGGAACGGCAGCGGGCGCACGAGGTGCGGCGCCACCCGCAACTGCACGCTGCGCTCCGACACCGACTCGAACACCATCCGGATCTCGCCGTGCTCGAGGTAGCGCAGGCCACCGTGGATCAACTTGCTCGACTTCGACGACGTGCCGGAGGCGAAGTCGCCCTTCTCGAACAACACGACCTTCATGCCGCGGAGCGCTGCATCGCGCGCGATGCCGGCGCCGGTGATGCCGCCGCCGATCACGACGAGGTCATATGCTGCGTCTGCCACGGAGAACCTAGAGATTGGCGCTAGCAACGCGACGCGTCAAGGGACTCACTTGCCCGCGAGCACGATCTTTTTCTGACCGCTCTTCGCTCGTTTCGCGAGCTCGGTCGCGAGCAACTGCGCGGTCATCTCGCCGTCGATCTTCAGCGTGTCTCCGCCGGTCGCGACCAGCGCGACGGGAATCGTCGCCGGCAGGTCCCAGCCTTCGGGCGAACCGTGCGCGTTGACCGCGAGGTAGGTCGGCGCGACGCCGGCAGCGGCAGCCGCGACCGCGATGATCTGCTGGGCGGGGGTGGCGACCGGCACGAGGAGCGCGATCGAGACCGTGGCATCGCCCGCGGCGAGCTTCTTCAACGCCGTCGCGAGGTCCGCGGGCTTCACGACATCGCCGGGATAGTTGCCGAGGTCGACCGCGACGCCACTCGCGCCGAGCCGTGCGCGCGGCAGCTTCGCGACGTGGAGGCCATCGCCCATCATCGTGATCGCGAGCGGACCGGCGGTCGGCGAAATCCCCGCATCGACGTCCGGCAACGTGATGCCCGAGCCGGTGATCGACACCGCGGGCAGCGGCAGCTCGACCGCGGCCATGAGGTTCGCTGATTCGCCACCGTGGGCGGTCGCGGCGCGCGCGATCCGATCGAGCGCGTAGAACGGCGCGCTCGTGAACCGGTTGTCGGGCGCGGCGCTGACCTCGGCCTTGCACTGTTCGCCGAGGTAGCGCCACGGCGTGCGAGCGCTCGTGCCGCGCGCGTTATCGAGCGTACCGAGGAAGCGCTGCTTCGCGTTCGCGTTGCAGAAGCCACACGTCTCCATCGCGGCCTCGATCTGCGCGCGGCTCGGACCCTTCTCGGTCTGCAGGTGGTTCCACATCAGGATCGGCGTCCAATCCCCGCACACCGCGCAGCCTGCGATCACGAGCTGCGGGCGGACGTCGAGCGGAGAGGTCGCGGCCTTGCGCAGCGCCGTGTTGCACGCGGTCCAATCGACCCGCGGTGGTGGCGCCGCATCGACGAGGATCGGATGACCGGGCGGCATCGACGAGCCGCTGCCGGTGCCCGCGGGTTTGTCCTTGTGACCGCACGCCGTCGAGACCAACGCGATCAGCAACCAGCTACGCATCAGCTGCGGTCGACCTCGAGGCCGTACTTCTTGACGAGGCGATGGATGTAGTTGCGATCGATGCCCGCCTCGGAGGCGGCGCGCGAGATGTTGCCGTGATGGCGCTCGAGCAGCGCTTCGAGGTAGTCGCGCTCGAACGCTTCGACGAGCTGCGCCTTCGCTTCCTTGAACGGGAGCTCGAGCACGCCGGGGTTCGATTGTCGCTTCTGCTCGTCGCCCGAGGACGCCGTGGGCGACGGGGTCGGGCGCGCCGGCGGGTCGCCGAGATCCACGAGCGCGGTATCGCCGAGCGAGAGTGCGCGCTCGACGACATTGCGGAGCTCGCGCACGTTGCCCGGCCAGTCGTGACGTTGCAGTTGCTCGAGCAGCGCCGGCGATTGCGCGAAGCTGCCGCGGCCCATCTTCTCGGCGAACCACGTCACGAGCGTCGGGATATCCGCCTTGCGATCGCGCAGCGGCGGCACCGGCGTCGCGACGACGGCGAGCCGGTAGTAGAGGTCTTCACGGAACTGGCCGGCCTTGACCATCGCGCGCAGGTCGCGGTGGGTCGCCGCGATCACGCGGATGTCGACATCGACCGATTGGGTCTCGCCGACGCGGCGGACCTGGCGGCGATCGAGCACGCGCAACAGTTGCGGTTGCAGGTCGAGCGCGAGCTCGCCGATCTCGTCGAGGAATAGCGTGCCGCGGTTCGCGGCTTCGATCAGTCCCTGCTTGTCATTCGCGGCGCCGGTGAAGCTGCCCTTCGCGTGACCGAACAACTCCGAGGCGATCAACTCGTGCGGAATCGATCCGCAATCGACGACGACGAACGGGCCCTTCGCGCGCCGGCTGGTCTGGTGGACCGCCTCGGCGATCGCCTCTTTGCCGGTGCCGGTCTCGCCCTGCAGGAGGATCGTCGCCTCGGTCGGCGCGGCCTTCGCGAGGAGCGAGAACAACCGCTTCATCGGCGGGGTGCTGCCGAGGACATCGCCGAAGCGATCGTTCGGCCAATCGCTGAGCTCGACGTTGTGATCGATCGGCTCGACATCGACCTCGGTGTGCTTGCCGAGCCGCAATCGCGCCGCGCCGGTCAGGATGATCTGCGTGACCTTCGCACCGCCGTGCTTGGTCCCGTTCGTCGTGTCGAGATCGCGGATCTCGATGCCGTCGCGACGGACGCGGACCTCGAGGTGGTAGCGCGACACCGTCGCGTCCGCGAGCACGAGGTCGTTGTCGACGTGGGTGCCGACCATCGTCGTGCCTTCGTCGAGCATGTGCTCTTTGCCCGCGTCCGGACCCGAGACCACGCGTAGCCGGAAGCTGCGTTCGAGCAACAACCCGCTCGTGTCGTCGGTGAGTAACTGAGTGTGGACCGAGCTCACAGCCGCTTTAAGCAGTTGTACCGCGGCGACGTGTCAGGAACCAAGCGACCAGGACCACTGCCCACACGTCGGGGCGCCCTGGCAGGTGATCACCGGCCGCTTGGCAGCAGCCTCCACTGCTGCCAGAGGCGGGATTTCCCGCATCGCCATGACCATGCGTGCCCATCCCAGCATCGATGTCATCGGTGCCCGCGTCGTCGGTGATGCCCGCATCCGGCGTGTCGGTGCCCTCGAACATCGCGATCGAGTTGTAGGTGATGCCGTTGCCGTCGACCTGCGCACATTGCGTCTTGGTCAGGTAGCCGGCTTTCTTGGCCGTGACGCACGCGAGGCGTTGCGTCACGGCCGTGAAGTCGTAGAGCTCGGCATCGGTGGCGGTCGTGAACTCGCGGCCGTCGTCGAGATAGACCTTCACGCCCGCCATCTGGCGCGTGGGGTCGTCGCCGCAGCCGATCACGTCGTGCTTGCAGATCAGGCCGACGAGTTGCCCCTTCGGCAACGAGCCGTATTTCACCGCGACGTGGTTCGCGACCGCACGCTCGACGCCATCCGACGGCGACGAGATCAGCTTGCCATCGACGTCGAGCGTCGACGAGCTGCCGCCGTCGAGGGCGAGCGCGTTGTAGGCACCGCGCGCGAGCAGGAACGTGCCGAGCTCCGCGGCGGTCATGCCGAGCGTGCCGGCCTGCCAGCCATCGGTCACGGCGAGCCACATCGTATTGCCATCCGCGGACAGCGCGACCGCGGTGCGCGGTGCACGTTCGCACGCGAGCGTGACCGCGTCGGTGCAGTCGAACGTCGTCGGGACCTGGCCGGCGCTGACGACGAGCGGGCGTCCCGAGACCGCGCCTTCGGTGCCGTCCGGAAGGTCGGCGGGCGTGGTCACCGGTGCCGGCGGAACGATGCCGGCGACGGTGCGTTCGCCGACCCGGCGCATGTGGAAGATCGCGGACGTGCTGTCGTCCATCGTGTTCGACCACACGTCGGACGCGCCGATCGCGAGGCCGCGCGGCAGGAAGTTATCGACCGAGAACGCGTCGCCGTTGACCGCGACCTGGGCACCGACCCGCGCGGCGTACGCGGTCGTGGTGATGCCGCGGTCGGATTCCTTGGTCGCGTACACCGCGATCTCGGCCGAGGTGAGATCGATGCGGATCAGGCGCGTGCGCCACGGCACGGTCGAGTCTTCCCAGGTCTCGCGATGGATCCCGGGATGCGGATCCGAGGAGAACGTCATCGTCGGCGACGCCGCGGCGACCCGCGCGAGCACGACCACGACGATCAGGCACCGGAACATCGCCGGCGACCATACAGCAGGCGCTCCGGAACGCGCCTGACATGTGATTACCGATACGCGCCGAGCTCGCCACCGACGACGACCAGGATACCGACATCGCGGCCGGGGTGATCCGGCGCGTCGGTGGTGCGAGCGAGCAGCGGTTCGTCGCCGATCCGAGGTGCGAACATCATCCGGAAGGCGAAGCCGCCGGCGAAGAAAACCGCCGCGAAGGTTAGTTGACGACCACCGTCGTGGCGACTTTCACGCGGACCGCCACCGGATGGGTTCCCGATTCATCGTTGACGGTGACCTGGTGCGGCCCGACCTCGTACGCTACGTGTCTCGACACGATGCCGGGCGCGACGACGATCTGCTTGCCGTTGGCTGCGTCGACGAATCCGAATTCGATCTTCTCGTTGAGGTCTTTGTCCGTCATCACGATCTTGCGGACGACGTGCGCGTTCGCTGGACCGGTGAAGTCGAGCGTGTAAGGCCCCTTCGCGAGCAAGCAATCCGCCGGCGTCGCGACGCCCTGGCAGTGCGGCGCGTTCGACACGTTGAGCCGGCCCTCGATGCTGGTCTCGACATGCAGGTCGGCGCCGTCGACCAGCTTGACGTGCTTCGTGATGCCGTCGGCGCCGCGCCCGGGCGTGAACGGCTCGATCACCACCGGCACTTTGTGCGCCATCGAGATCACGAACCGCGCCGGCTTGCCGGCCTCGACGAGGACGTCGGCGGGCGTCAGCACGCCCGGGATGAGGTTGCCGTTCTGCGTGACCGATGCGCCCGAGGGCTCCGACGTCAGCTTGATGCGCGCGAACTCGGCGGCGACCGCGAGCGGCTGCACCAACCGCATCTGCTTGCCGGGGCCCGGCACGTCGAGCTTCGCGATCGCATCTTGATAGCCGGTCTTGCGGAACGTCAGGGTCACCGCCGATCCCGGCGCCAGCGTCGTCAGCGACAGCGGCGTCTGGCCGAGCTCTTTGTCGTCGACCAGGATCGTCGCGCCGGTCGGCGTGGTGTCGACATCGACGGTCGTCGCGATGGCGTGGAGCTCGATCGTGACCTGGCTGCCTTTCGCGCTCGGCTGCACGACCTGTTGCTTCGGTTCGTAGCCGTCGAGCCGCGCGACCACCGCATAGGCGCGCCCGACCTCGAGGTCGACCGCGAGTCCGGCGTTCGTCGTCGAACCGACGTTGTGACCCTCGAGCTCGATCTGCGCGCCGCTCGGGGTCGTGAGGAACATGACCTGCGCGGTCTTCTTGCCGCCCGTCAACCGTGGCCACGCGACGAAGCCGATCAGCACGCACATCGCGAAGATCGCGCCCGCGAGCACGCGCACGACCAGCGGCGACGGGCCGACGGCGGGGAGCTGCTGACTCTGCCGGCGCTCGACCGGATACGCGACGCCGGGCAAGCGCTTCGACGGTCCGGTCGCGAGCCGACCGCCCGCATCGATCTTCTCGTGGAAGAACCCGATCTCTTCGAGCTGCATCTTCGGCATCTCGAGGTCGAACACGCAGACGACCTCGGTCGCGACCTTGGGCAGCACGTTGAACAACACGATGGTCGCGGAGTTGACCATCAGGTACAGGCCGAGACCTGCACCTCCGACCTTGCGATCGATCTGTTGCTCGGCGTGCAAGCACTTGTGGAGGTAGCGCAGCACGGTCGCGCGCTCGAGCGTGCCGAACGCATCGCGGACCGAGACGGCGAAGCGTTTGCCGTCGCACGCGTACTGCACGACGACCTTCTGTTCGACGCGCAACGAGATCCGCGTCTTGGTCGGAATCTCCGAGAACAGGGGGTGGCCGTGCTCGTCGACCGGAGCGTCGTAGAGCGCGTTCATCAGCATCTCGTCGACGCACTGCTCGATCGACTCGCGATACTTGCGGCGCACGCCCATCAGCTCGGCGAACTCCGAGATCTGCGAGATCGCGAGCGACTTCTCTTGGTAGTCGCCGACCAACTGGTTGTGGACTTGCGTCCCCCAGTTGATCAGCTTCTCGAGACCGAAGATGTCGCCGGCGAGGACGCGGGTCGCGAGCGCGGACAGCTCGCGCGAATCGAACTGCTCGGTCGTCAGCAGGCCGGCCACGCGATCCGAGGACTGCATCGTGTCGACGACCGCCGCGAGGTTCGAGCGCGGCAGGATGCAGATCACGCGCGCGTCGCCGCTCAGGCGCGGCAGCAGCTCGGACGTCGCCATCGCGAGGTCGCCCTCGAGGTGCAGTACGACGAGCGCCGCTTGGATCTCGCCCTTGCCGAGCTCGTCGATGGTCGCGTGCAGATCGACCGCGCCGCCGGCTGCTTTGAGCGCCGTCGCCAATTGTTTGCCGAACCCCTTGTCCGGCGATACTGCGATAATCCGCCGAGCGAGCACTAGTACCTAAAATGGTAGCTCATTGCCGCGTCGCTCGCGCGAGACATCGTCGTTATCGAAGTACTTCAGGGTGTAGGTGTCAGAACAGGACGCTGCCCGACACGCCGACGACGATCCCGAAGTTGTCCTGCGACCAGTAGCGATGGCCGACGAGGTCGATCTTGCTGTTGTGCAACGGGTTGACCTCTTCGGTCCCCGGGTTGATGACGTCGTTGTTGGTCGCCTCGCAGTGGGTGGTCTGGCCAGCCCCGCAGGTCGGCAGGTCGATGCCGGCGTCGGCGAACGTGATCACGTGGTCGGTCTTCCACACGATGTCGGTGCCGACGGCGAACCGCACGTGCGGCCCGATCTCGCCGCGGATCGCGATCTTCGCGGCGGTCTCGAGGTAGTTCTCGATGCTCGAGATGCCCGGGTACGAGAGGGGCTGGATGCCGGCCTTCGTCGGATCGGCATCGAGGATGAGGGGCCCGGTGCCGCGGCTGTCGCCGGCATACGAGAACGCCTCCCACATCTCGGAGTAGTCGCGGCCTTCGAAGTGCGCGGTCACCTTCGTTCCGAGATCGAGGCTGATCCGGTTGTGGTCTGCCTGGTTGTCGATCGCATACGCCTCGAAGCCGAACTCCACGCCGGCGGTCTGGCTCTTCGAGATGTTCGCCGTGCCGAAGCCTGGATCCTGGAACAGTGAATCCTTGGTGACCCCCAGCGGGACCTGCCAGAAGATCTCGACCCACGGCTCGATCCAATCGAGCTTGCGGTCGAACGAGGTCCAGAGCTTGAGCTCGTGGACACCGGAGCTCACGCCGGAGCTCGCGGTCGGCGCCATCGGGTCGAACTTCATGACCTGGCCGATCGCGAGCCGGAGCTCGGCGCCGAGCTTCCAGGTCGGCTTCGTATCGTCGCGCGCTTGGTTCATCGGCGCGAAGCCGAGGCCGAGGTGGATCTGATCGATGCCGTGGCGGTCGACGCCGCGGAACATCAGATCGCCGGCCGGTGGTGTGGTCGGATCGCGCGCGTCGTAGCCGGCGCTCGGCAAGATGCCGTCGGCGACCGTCGAGCTGCCGTCGCGCGGGACGCCGTTGTCGAGGTGCAGCTCGCGGGTCTGCGAGATGATCACGGGCAGGGCGGCCGTGAAGAACGTGTCGTGGAAGATGCCGATCGCGAGCTTCGGCGTGATCGTGTGGCGGTCCGAGTTGAACGCGAGATCGCGGTGGCGCGGCAACGGGCCGTTCGGATCGGCGTTGGTGTCGTGATCGCTCTCGCGCCAGATCGTCGAGGTGTCGTGCTCGAACTCGTAGTCGACCGTACCGATGACATCGACCCGGCCGGTGGAGTCGATGCCACCCGGAACGAGGCTCGCCGGATTCGCATGCGCCACCGCGCAGGTGATCAGGACGACAAAGACGGACCGCAGCACCGCCCCGACATTATCATTGTCGGTCTGCGCTTCCCGCACTCATGGCGACGTATCGCCACGATCGCGGAGCCCGAACTCCTTCATCTTCATCTGCAAGCTCTTGCGGCTGATCTTGAGCAGGCGCGCGGCCTGGGTCACGTTGCCGCCGGTCTCGTCGAGCGCCTTCACGATCAGCTCGCGCTCGACCCGCGCGGTCTCGGCCCGGACCGCGTCCTTGAGCGATCCCGACAGCGAGTCCTCGCCGTCGTCGACGTCGAGGACCGGCATCGATCCCGAGCTGTTGGTCTCGTTCGTGATCGTCCGCGGCAGGTCGGGCTGACCGCTGGCCGCGAGCTGAAGATCGGCGCGCTCGATCCGCTCGCCCTTGGTGAACAGGATCGTCCGCTCGAGCACGTTCTCGAGCTCGCGGATGTTGCCCGGCCAGGTGTGCTGTTCGAGCGCGGCGAGTGCGTCGTCGGCGATGCCGGTGATCGACTTCTTCAGCCGCTCGTTGAACTTCTTGATGATGTGGGTGACGAGCAGCGGGATGTCGCCGGTGCGCCGGCGCAGCGGCGGAATCTGTAACGGCACCACGTTCAAGCGGTAGTAGAGATCCTCGCGGAAGTTGCCGTTCTTGATCTCTTGCTCGAGGTCGCGGTTGGTCGCGGTGATCAACCGGACGTCGACCTTGATCGTCTTCAAGCCGCCGACTCGCTCGAACTCGCTCTCCTGGATCGCGCGCAGCAACTTGACCTGCATCTCGACCGGAATCTCGCCGATCTCGTCGAGGAACAAGGTGCCCTGATCGGCGAGCTCGAACCGCCCCGGCTTCGACGAGGTCGCGCCGGTGAACGCGCCCTTCTCGTAGCCGAACAGCTCGGACTCCATCAGCGTCTTCGGAATCGCCGCGCAGTTGATCTTGATGAACGGCTCGGTCTTGCGGCTCGAGTGCTCGTGCAGCGCCTTCGCGACGAGCTCCTTGCCGGTGCCCGACTCGCCGGTGATCAACACCGTCGACGGCGTGTCCGCGACCTTCTCGATCACGGCGAAGATGCCCTGCATCTCCACCGACGTCCCGACGATGCCGAACCGGCCGGTCGTGGTCTCGCTGTTCGACGGATACAGCGTCGGCTGCGGCGCGAGCTTGTTCGCGGTGGATTGGCCGATCGCCTTGTCGACGATCAAGCGGATCGCCTCCTGCTCGAACGGCTTCTCGATGTAGTCGAACGCGCCGGCCTTGATCGCCTCGACCGCCTGACCGACCGAGCCGTACGCCGTGATCATGATGACCGGCGTGTGGGGATGCAGCCGCGAGGCGGTGCGCAGCACCTCCATGCCATCGGCGCCCGGCATCCGCAGATCCGTGATCACGACATCGACATCGGCGATCTTCTCGATCGCCTCGAGCCCGCTCGCGGCTTGCACGACCTCGTGACCCTCTCGGCGCAACAGCGCGACGAGGACTCGTCGCAAATTCTGTTCGTCGTCGGCGACGAGGATCTTGGCCTGGGGCACGCGGCTACCCTACACGATCCGCAAGCGGCTCGTTGGTCAGGCCCGGCTCGTCGAGGTCGACCTTGTCGACCGGCTTGGTGGTCAACCGCCCGGTCTCGGTGATGTCCTCGACCTTGCTCAGCGGAATCGGCTCGGCCGCGGGCAAGAACACCGAGAACGTGGAGCCCTGGCCGATCGTCGAGCGCACCTCGATCGTGCCGCCGTGCTGGTTGATGATGCGATGCGAGATCGCGAGGCCGAGGCCGGTGCCCTTTTGCTTGGTCGTATAGAACGGGATGAACAGCTTTTTCAAACGATCGCGCGGGATGCCGACGCCGGAGTCGCGGAACCGGACCTCGCAGAACTGGCCGTAGCCGAGCCGCGAACGCCGGCGCCGCGTCGACAGGATCTCGAGCACGCCACCCTCGGGCATCGCCTGCACGGCGTTCTGGCCGAGGTTGAGGAACACCTGCAACAGCGACTCGGGATCGCCGGCGACCATCGGCAACTGCTCGTCGATGCGGACGCGCAGCTCGATGTTCTTGAGCGGCTCCTGTTGGAGCAGCTGGACGGTCTTGCGCACGACGTTGTTGAGATCGACCTTGTCGGCACCTTCACCGCCCGGGCGCTCGGCGCGAGCGTAGTCGAGGAACCGCGTGACGACGTTGTTCAGCCGGTTCGCCTCTTCGATGATGATGTTGAGGAACTCGAGGTTCTCCGGGCTCGACGACGATTCCGACGTCACCAGCAACTGCGCCGCGCCTTTGATCGCGCCGAGCGGGTTGCGGATCTCGTGCGCGAGGCCGGCGGACATCTCGCCGAGGGCGGCGAGGCGGTCGCGCTCCTTGACGCGCTCGTACGCCTGCGACGATTCGATCACGCGCGCCGCGGCGATCGCGAGCCCGCGGAAGCTATCGAGGTCGTCGGCGTCGAACGCGGTATCGGTGCGGTCGTCGCGCACGCAGAACAGGCCGAGCAGCCACGGACCTTGCTCGGTCTCGGCCGATCCGAACAGCGGGAACACCACCGAGGCCATCAGCTCTTCGGCGCGGGTGCGCAGCGCGACGAGCGCGGTCCGCTTCGCTTCGAGATCGGGAGGCGTGCGCTCGCCCGCGGTCGGCGTGGCATCGACCTCGCGCGCGAGTTGTTCGAGATCGAGATAGCCGGTGCGCACCCGATCGAGCAGCGCGCGCTCGGTGTTCGCGTCGAGCCGGTCGGGCGGCGGCTTGCCGAGGAAGCCCGCACGATCGAAGCCGGCGCCATCGGCGTCGAGCAGGTAGATCGAGGCGTCGGTGACGCGCCGCGATTCTTCGAGCGCGGAGATGATCCGCGTGGTCATGTCGGCGACGTCGACGACGCCAGGTAGCTGCTTGCGCACTGCTTCGATCTTGCCGCGCAGCTCGGTGCCCTGGCGCAACAGCCAGCGGTTGATGCCGTTCTCGAGCCAGCTCCGCACCGGCTCGAACAGGATCAGGATCACGAACGCGGCGACGAGCGCGTTCAACAGATACAGCCCCTGCTGGCCGCTACCGACCCAGTAGAGCAAGAATCCGTACACCGCCGAGAGCAACACGACGAGCGAGCCGAGCACCGCCATCTTGCCGACGAGCTCGTTGAGATCGAGCAGCCGGTTGCGGAACAGCGTCTGCGATAAGAAGTAGAGGTAGAGGATGCCGAGCACGTTGCCGATCGCCGGCCACGCGATGCCGAACCGCGGCAACACGTCGGTCATCGTCAGCGTGGTCGCGACGAAGCCACCGAGCGCGAGGTAGCCGATCCGCGTGCGCTCGACGCGCTTCGTGGTCGCGCGATATTGCCGCCACAGATCCCAGACGCAGCGGTAGAGGCCGCCGAACACGTACATGCCGAACGGCACGAGGAACCACATGGTCTCGTGGATCGGCTTGTAGATCGCCGAGGTCACGAGCCCGGCGTAGGCGAGCAGGGTCCACGCGAGCGTCACGCGCGGGCCGCGGTTCGGGCCACCGATCGACGGCTGCGCGAGGAAGATCCGGAAGAACCGGATCGCGGTCGGTGGGATCGTGGCGGCGGCCCACAGCGCGAGCCAGCGCATCACGGGGCTGCCGGTCGCGGCATCGATGAACGAGCACAAGTGCCACGCCGAGACCGTGAACGTGAACGCGACGAACGCGCGGTACATGCGGTCCGAGCGCGATCGCAGCAGCACCGACGCGCCGATCGCGAGGATCAGCAGCGCGGCGAGTAGCGCCGAGACGGCCTGGACGTCCACAGAGGGAGTCTAGCCTGTTAACTTCGGATCCGTGGACTACTCGCAACTGCCCTCGGTGCATGCGCTGGCCGACGACGTGGGTGAGGTCGCGCCGCGGTGGGCCGTCGTCGAGGCGGCGCGCCGGGTGATCGCGGCCGCGCGCGACGAGCTGACCGCGGGTCGCGAGGGTACGATCGACGCCGACGCCGTGGCGGTGCTCGCGACGCAGCTCGTGCGCCCGCACCTGCGCCGGGTGATCAACGCGACCGGCGTCGTCCTCCATACGAACCTCGGCCGCGCGCCGTTGTCGATCGAAGCGCGTGGCGTGATCGATTCGGTGGCGGCGGGCTACACCAACCTCGAGTACGACGTCGACAAAGGCGAGCGCGGCTCGCGCCACGATCATCTGCGTGCGCTGGTCCAGACGCTGACCGGCGCCGAGGACGCGATCGTGGTCAACAACAACGCGGCCGCGACCGTGCTCGGGCTCGCCGCGCTCGCGACGAATCGCGAGATCATCGTCTCGCGCGGCGAGCTGATCGAGATCGGTGGATCGTTCCGGCTGCCCGAGATCCTCGCGCTCTCGGGCGGCACGCTCGTCGAGGTCGGCACCACGAACAAGACCCACGCACGCGACTACGAGCAGGCGATCGGTCCGGCGACCGGACTGTTGCTCAAGGTCCATCGCTCGAACTTCGCGATGGTCGGCTTCACCTCCGAGGTCATGCCCGACGAGCTCGTGGCGATCGGTCGCGCTCGTGGGATCCCGACGATGATCGATCTCGGCTCGGGGATGATGATCGATCGCGAGACCCAACGCGGCTGGGGCTTGCCCGAGGAGCCGACGATCGGTGAAGCGGTGGCGAGCGGCGCGGATCTGGTGACGTTCTCGGGCGACAAGCTGCTCGGCGGACCGCAGGCCGGCCTCCTGATCGGCAAGACCGCGGCGGTCGAACGCGCGCGCAGCCATCCGCTGATGCGCGCGTTGCGCCCCGACAAGCTCACGCTCGCCGCGCTCGAGGCGACGCTCGCGATGTATCGCGATGGCACCCAGACCTCGATCCCGACCCACATGATGCTCGCGCGCTCGGTCGAGCAGATGCGCGCGATGGCCGACGCGATCGTGACCTCGCTGTGCGTCGACCAGGACCACCTGCCGGGTCGCCAGGACATCGCGATCGCGCCGTGCGTGTCGACCGTCGGCGGTGGCGCGATGCCGACCGCCGAGCTGCCGTCGGTCGCGATCACGCTGCCCGAGCGCTACGAGCCGAGGCTGCGCGGCCACGGCACGCCGGTCATCGGGCGAGTCGCCGGCGGCCTGGTCTGGCTCGATCTGAGGACGGTTGCCGACGAAGAACTGTTCGAGCTGATCGCCGCCGTTCAGTCCTGTGTTATGTCGCCCGGGTGACTCCGAAGGTCGTCGCCATCGCGGGTGGCAAAGGCGGTGTGGGCAAGAGCCTCGTCGCGGCGAACGTCGGGATCTTTCTCGCGACGCTCGGCAAGCGCGTGATCCTCGTCGACGCCGCGTTCGGCGCGCCGAACCTTCACATCTTCGCGGGCGTGCCGCGCCCGGCGCGCAGCTTGTGGGAAGCGCTCGATGGCAGCGTGCCGCTCGCGGAGCTCGCGGTCGCGACCCACGTCCCGAACGTCCGCTTGATCGGCGGCGTCTACGATCCGCCGTCGGTCGCGAATCCGACGAGCGAGCAGGTCGCGCAGGTCGCGAGCCAGCTCCACACGCTGCCGGCAGATTGGGTCGTCGTCGACCTCGGACCGGGGCTCGCCTCGGCGACGCTCGAGCTGTTCCTCGAGGCCGATATCGGCTTGATCGTGGCGGTGCCCGATCCGACGTCGATCGAGCTGATGCATCGCTTCGTGCGCGCGTGCTTCCTCAAGGCGCTCGAGCGTCGCGGGCTCGGGCATCTCGTGCCCGTCGGCCGCGGTCACGAGGGCGGCGCGCCGAGCGCACTCGACGTCTATCTCGCGGCGGTCGGCACGCCCGACACCGACGTCGAGGGCCTGCGCGACGCGATCCTCGGGTTCTCGCCGCACCTGATCATCAACTCGGCGCGATCGAAGTCCGACATGGAGCTCGGTCGCGCGGTCGCCTCGGCGGCGCGGCGGCGGCTCGGCACGCCGATTCGCTACCTCGGCCACCTCGAGTACGACGAGGCGGTGTGGGCCTCGACGCGCCGTCGCCGGCCGCTGTTGATCGAGCATCCCGAGACCCGGATCGCGAAGTGCTTCGAGCGCGTCGCGCGCGGCCTGCTCGCGGTCCGGACCCCCGATCACGCGGGCGACGTGCTACCGAGCGATTCGCACTACGACCTGCTCGAGGTGCCGCCGACCGCGAGCTTCGAGGACATTCGTCGCGCGAACCGCCGGATCCGCGACATCTACGGCGCCGAGTCGATCGCGGTGTCGGGGCTCTACGATCCGCCGAGCCTCGAGGCCGTGCATCGCCGGCTCGACCTCGCGTACACGTCGCTGATGGATGCGGCGAAGCGCAAGGAGTACGACGGCGAGCTGTTCCCGGATGGCGTGCCGATGCCGATCTCGCCACGCGCGAACGACACCGCGCCGCTGCCGCGGGCGCCGGTCAAGAGCGAAGACCCGGCGACGCTCGCGACGCGCCCGGCGATGCCGGAGATCACGCCGCGCACCGAGTTCACCGGTCCGCTGCTCCGCCAGATCCGCGAGGCGGTCGGGGTCGAGCTCCGCGAGATCGCCGAGCGGTCGAAGATCGGCATGGCGTACCTCCAAGCGCTCGAGGGCGAAGTGTTCGCGAAGCTGCCGGCGGCGGTCTACGTGCGGGGCTTTCTCGCCGAGTACGCGCGCGCCTTGGGGCTCGACCCCGAGCGCGTCAAGCAAACCTACCTCGATCGGTTTCGCGCGGCGCGCCCACAGGCACCCGGAGAGGCGCGAGAGGTGCGAGAGCCGGTTAGTGATGACGACGAGGCCCCCAAGCCTTGATCGCGGAGCACCTGGCCTCTACGATCACGACATGGCGACTCTGATCGACAATCCAAAGCGCGCGCGGCAACTTGCTCGTGCGATCGCCTCGGACCTGACCCTCTATCACGAGCCGAAAATCCTCGAGGGCATCGCCAACGACAACCTGTTCGAGGTGATGGCGGACGAGGTCAACGAAGGTCGCGAGCTGTTCAAGAGCCGCGTCACCGAGGAGATCTACGGTCAGCACATCTACGAGCGTGCGATCGTGGACGTGCTCGTGAAGTCGAAGGGTCACGTCAAGTCGAAGATCTGGTGAGCGACGAGCCCGAACCGGAGCCTGATCTCGATGAGGTTCATCGGATCGAGGTTCAGGCAGCGGGCCGGCTCGATGCGGTGATCACCGCGGCGTTGACCGAGGTCTCGCGCGCGCAGGTCCAGAAGTGGATCGAAGACGAACGCGTGACCGTGAACGGGGTGGCGGTGACCAAGACCGGCGCCAAGGTGCGCGCGCTCGATGCGATCGAGCTCAGCGTGCCGCCGCCGGTCGCGCTCGAGGTGCTGCCCGAGCCGATTCCATTGGTCGTGCTGTTCGAAGACATCGAGCTGATCGTGATCGACAAGCCGGCCGGCTTGGTCGTCCACCCGGCGCCGGGCCACGCGAGTGGCACGCTGGTCAACGCGCTGTTGTTTCATTGCAGCGCCGGCGGCCCGTTTGGCGGCCTGTCCGGCATCGGCGGCGTGATGCGGCCCGGCATCGTGCATCGCCTCGACAAGGACACCTCGGGCGTGATGGTCGTGGCCAAGACCGATCGCGCGCACGCGGCGCTGACCCAAGCGTTCGCGGCGAAGTCGCGCGGCGAGACCGGCGGCATCGAGCGCAGCTATCTCGCGATCACGTCGCCCGCGCCGCCGGCCAAGCGCGGCGTCCTGCGTACGCTGTACGGGCGGCATCCGGCGCTGCGCAAGAAGTTCTCGTCGAAGGTCGAGTCCGGCAAGACCGCGGTCACGCACTGGGAAGTGGTCGAGCCGCTGCACGACGCGGCGCTCGTGAAGTTCGTGCTCGAGACTGGGCGCACGCATCAGATCCGCGTCCACGCGAGCGATCACGGATGGGCGCTGGTCGGCGATACGGTGTACGGCCACAAGCCGCGCGACGAGCGCCTCGCCGAGGTCGCGACGACGCTCGGGCGGCAAGCGCTGCACGCGGCGGTGCTCGCGTTCGATCATCCGGTGACCGGCGAGCGGCTGCGGTTCGAGGCGCCGCTGCCGCCGGATCTCGTCGCCGCGCGCGCCGCGCTGGCGCTCCCGTGATCACGTACTTCGAGCCGGGGCCGCAGCCGGGGCCGCAGCTCGGCCCGCAGCCCGGCGAGCTGCCGGCGCGGTTCCCGAGTCCGTTCGCGGTGCCTCCGCATCCGCTCGCGCTGCGTGCGATCGCCGAGCTCTCCGTCGGCGAGCTGCGCGAGGGCAAGATGTTCGGCGTGCTGGTCGTGCGCGATCGCGCAGGTCGCCTCGGCTATCTGCGCGCGTTCAGCGGCATGCTCGACGGTACTTGGCATCGCGAGGGTTTCGTCGGCCCGACGTTCGACGAAGCGGCGCGCGACGCGTTCTGGCCCGCGGGTGAAGCGGGGCTCGGCGTCCTGGCCGACCAGCAACGCGTGCTCGACGCCGATCCGGTGCACGCCGCGCACGCGGCGATCGTCGCGGCGCAGGCGATCGAGCTCGCCGCGGTGAAGGCGCGCCACGCCGAGCGCAAGGGGGCGCGCAAGGCAGCGCGCGATGGCGGTGCGCCGTCGCACGCGCTCGATCAGGAGAGCCGGGGTGATTCGGCGGAGCGCCGCACGCTCGACACCGCACACGCCGCGGCGCTCGGACCGTTGGCGACCCGCGTCGCGGAGCTCACCGCCGCGAGTCGAGCGCTCGCGGCCGAACGAGCGGCGCGCTCGCGCGATCTACTGATCGCGATCCACGCGACGTACGCGTTCGCGAACGCGCGCGGCGAGACCCGCTCGGTGCGCGAGCTGTTCGCGCCCGATTCGCCACCCGGTGGTGCCGGCGACTGCGCCGCACCGAAGCTGCTCGCGCACGCGTATCGCGAACGCCTGACGCCGCTCGCGCTCGCCGAGGTCTGGCTCGGTCCGCCGCCACCGTCGGGCGATCGCCGGACCGGCAACGCGTACCCCGCGTGCCGCGGCAAGTGCGGTCCGATCCTCGCGCACATGCTCGCGGGCCTCGACGCCGAGCCCAACCCGGTCTTCGGCGACGCGTCGCAGATCGCGGCCGACGAGCCGCGGATCGTGTTCGAAGATCGTTGGCTCGTGGTCGTCGCGAAACCGGTCGGCCTGCTCGCGGTCCCCGGCCGCAGCGGCCTGCTCACCGACTCGGTGCAGACCCGGCTCGCCACGCGGCTCGGCGCTGCACACATCGTCCATCGCCTCGACCTCGATGTCTCCGGCCTGATGCTCGTCGCGAAGGACGCCGCGACGCACCTGATCCTCCAGCGCCAGTTCGCGCGCCGCGAGATCGTGAAGCGCTACGACGCCGTGCTCGACGGCGTGCTCGATCCGAGTCGCGGCGACGCCGGCACGATCGAGCTGCCGCTCCGCGTCGACCTCGAAGATCGCCCGCGCCAGATCGTGGATCACGTGCACGGCAAACCAGGGCAATCGACGTGGCAGGTCACGCGGCGCGATCCGACCACGACGCGCGTGGTGCTCCAACCGCGGACCGGGCGCACCCACCAACTGCGCGTGCACTGCGCGGTCGGGCTGCTGCCGATCGTCGGCGATCGACTCTACGGCACGCCGGCCGCACGCCTGCTGCTCCACGCGAGCTACCTCGGCTTCGCGCACCCGCACGCCGGCGAGCGCGTCGAGCTCTCGCTTCCAGCGCCGTTCTAGTCCGCGTCGAGGCCGTATTGCCGGAGCTTCTTCCACAGCGTCGTGCGGTTGATGCCCAGCATCTGCGCGGCCTTGGTCTTCTGGTTCTCGCACAGCTCGAGCACCTTCAAGATGTGCGCGCGCTCGAGCTCGTCCAGCGTCGGAACGTGGTCGCCGACGAACGTCGCGAACGCGGCACCCGCGGCCGGCGCGCGCGGACCGGCGACATCCGAGACATCCAGGATGTCGCCGTTCGCCATGATCACGGCGCGCTCGATCGTGTTCTCGAGCTCGCGGACGTTGCCGGGCCAGCGCTGGGTCGCCAGATGCGCGAGCGCTGCATCCGACAGCACCACGCGCGTGCGCTCGGCACGCAGCGCGGCTTGCTCCGCGAAGTGGCGCGCGAGCAGGCCGATGTCGCCGGGGCGGTCGCGCAGCGGCGGCACTTCGATCGTGATCACCGCGAGCCGGTAGTAGAGATCCTCGCGGAACGCGCCGCTCGCGATCTGGTTCTGGAGCGTGCGATTGGTCGCCGCGATCACGCGCGCGTCGACGCGAATCGATGCGGTGCCACCGACCGGTTTGACCTCGCCGTCTTGCAGCGCGCGCAACAGCTTGGGCTGGAGCTCGAGCGGCAGCTCGCCGATCTCGTCGAGGAACAACGTGCCGCCATCGGCCGCGACGAACAGGCCGCGCTTCGACGTGTCGGCGCCGGTGAACGCGCCGCGAACGTGACCGAACAGCTCGCTGTCGAGCAGCGTGCCGACGAGCGCACCGCAGTTGACGGGCACGAACGTGGCGGCGGCGCGACGACCTGCGAAGTGGAGGGCGCGCGCGACGAGCTCCTTGCCGGTGCCGCTCTCGCCGGTGACCAGCACGGTCGCGTCGGAGTGCGCGACCTTGTCGATCGTCTCGCGCAGCTGGCGCATCGCGGGCGAGTCGCCGACCATCGAGCCGTACGCGAGGCGCTTGGTCAGCGCGTTGTGGGTGTGACGGAGCTCGTCTTCGGCGAGCGCGCGCTGCACGCACAGACGGAGCTCGTCGGGCGAGAACGGCTTACCGATGTAGTCGCGCGCGCCGAGCTTCATGCCGCGCACCGCGGTGTCGATCGACGGATATGCGGTGATCAGCAGCACCGCCGGCGGCGGATCGCCGACGAGCAACTTCGGCAGCAGCGACACGCCGTCCTGGTCGGGCAGGTTGATGTCGCACAGCACGAGATCGAACCTCGTGCTCCGGCCGATCGCGGCGATCGCGCCGGCGGCCGAATCGACGGTCTCGACTTGATGGCCGGCGCGCGTGAGCACCTCCGAGCACAGGCTGCGGATGCCGCGTTCGTCGTCGACGACAAGAATGCTGCTCACACCGAGTTGGGTATCACGACCCGGAATTCGACACCACGCCCGTTCGGCCCGTCGAGGAGCTCGATCGAGCCGCCAGCGGTCGCGACGAGGTGCTTGCACACGGCGAGGCCGAGCCCGGTGCCGGTGCCGGGCGCCTTGGTCGTGTAGAACGGGTCGAACACCTTCGTGCGCGCCTCGACCGGAATCCCCGGACCGTCATCGGCCACCGTGATCAGCGTGGCGATTCCACCCGACGTTGGCCGGGCCGTCATCGTGATCGTGCCGCCGTCGGTGAACGCCTGCGCGGAGTTCTGGACCAGGTTGACGAGCACTTGCTGCAACGAGCTCGGCTCGATCGAGAGCAGCGTGTCGCGCAGCTCCGGCGCGGTATCGGTCGTCAGCACGGCACGCACCTTCTTGAGCTGCGGCACGACCAGCGCCGCGACATGGCGCAACACCGGCTCGGCGCGCGTGGTTCCCGCGGTACCGCCGACTCCGCCGACTCCAAGCGCGGTCTCGCTCGGCCGCGGCGCGCGCGCGTACTCGAGCAACGTGCCGATGATCTTCTTCATCCGCTCGGCCTCGTCCGCGATCAACTCGAGCGCGTGGCGATCGGGATGGTCGTCCGGTTTGTCCTCGATCAGGAGCTTCGCGTAGCCGAGCACGGTCGTCAGCGGATTGTTGATCTCGTGCGCGACCTGCGCCGACATCACGCCGACCGACGCGAGGCGATCGCCGCGCGCGAGCGCCGAGGTGAGCTCCGCCCGCTCGGCGATCCGCTTCGCCATCTCGTCGACCGCCATCGCGAGCGTCCCGATCTCGCCGGGACCTTTGACCGGCGGTTCGTCGGGGATGATCCCCGACGCGATCTGATCGGCGCGCCGCGCGAGGTCGGCGAGCGGACGAGTCAGGCGGGTCGCGAAGTACGCGCCGAGCAACAGCGCGATCGCCAGCGCCGCCGCACCGATCACCAGGGTGTCGCGCGTGGTGCGCCGCGCGAGCGCATACGCCTCGGCCTCGGGCTGCTGATGGATGATCGCCCAGCGCACACCGCGCAGCGATTGATAGCTCGACAGGTTGCGATACGAGCTGACCCAACCACCTTGCGACAGCGTGCCCTCGACCGTCGACGACAACGCGCGCTCGACGACCGGAGCATCGACGTGTAACGCCAGCATCGTCGGATCGCTGGTCGCGACCGGCTGCCCGCGGCCATCCACCACCACCACGTGGGCACCCGGTCCGAGGCGCGCCGCCGCGATCACGTCGTGGACGAAGTCGAGATCGAGCGTCGCGACGAACACGCCCATCAATTCGCCGGTGCGGCCGCGCGCCTGTACGACCATGTGGATCACCGGCTTGCCGCGCTCGAACACGGCATCGCCGATGTAGCCGCCGAAGCTGTGCGAGCCGATATCGACGCCGTGAGGAATCGGATCGCCGAACACCAGCGCACCGTCGGGATCGAGGATCGACAGGCTCTCGACGATCGGCACGTCGCGGCGCAAGCGGCGCACGAGCAGCTGCGTGCCTTTCGCGTCCCCCGCCGCGTCGGCCCACTGCGAGGCGGCGAGCTCGACCGTGCGTCGCGCATCCTGCAGCGTGCCGTCGAGCGCGGCACCGAGCGCGCGAATATGAGCGAGCGCGCCGCGCTGGACCTCGTCCTCGACATCGTGGCGCGCGCGAGAGATCGCGAGCCACCCGACGACGATCGTCGGTACGATCGCGGCGAGCGCCAGCACGAGCAACACCCGCCAGCGCAGCGACGGCCGCTTCACTTCGAGCCTTCCAGGCGATGCCAGCCGCGCCGCACACCGGCGATCGCCTCTTCCGGCGTCGCATCGCCGTTGACGACCGCGGCGACCGCCGGATTGAGATCGTCGAACAACAGCGGCGTGACCTGCGTGCGCGGCAAGTGCTCGGCCGACGCGAGCGCCGCGAGCGTGCGCTGGACCAGGGTCGTCGCGTGCGCCTGCGCCGCGTCGAGCGTCGGGATCGTCGCGAATGCGTCGCTGAAGATCAGCGACACCTGTTCGGACGTCAGCTCCTTCGCGAGCCGCCAGCCCTCCGCCGGCTGCTGCGCGCAGGTCGGCACGACCAGCAACTGGCCGCCGCGCGGTGCGTGCGCGAGCGCGCTGACCTCGATCTGATCGCGGTCGCGCAGATCCGCGAGCTGCCACGGACCGGTGACCCAATACGCGATCTCCTTCGCGTTCCACCGCCGCAGCTCGTCGGGCGCTTCGCTGCCGGCGCTCGGCGGCGCCGCGGCGAGACTGTCGAACAGCGCCGCAAACTCGCGCAGCGCGTGGACCGCACCATCATTCTCGATCTCGGCGGGCGCGAGCTCGACGCCGAACGTGCGCAACCACGGCACGAACCAATAGCCGTCGACGCGCACGCCGAGCGGATGCGCGAGGCCGGAGCTGCGTGCCGCCCGCGCCAGCTCCTCCACGCTCGGTCCCGCCGGCGCCGGCGTGCTCGCGAGCCGCACGACGACGAGCCCGTCGATCGATTGCGGTACCGCCCACGCCGCGCCCTCGGCGATCGTCATCTCCTTCGCGATCGCCGACCACGCCGCGGCCTGGAGCTCGGCCGGCGGTGGTTGCAGCAACTTCGCCGCGACCAGGCCGGGCAGCCACGTCGCATCGATCCGGATCAGGTCCGGGCAGTCCTTGCCGGCGCGCAACAGCTCGGTGATCACCTGGTGGCCGCGCGCGAACGGCACGAGCGACGCGTCGACGCGGAGGCCGCGCTCGGCGATCGTCGAGTTGAACAGCTCGGTCTCGCGCGGGTTGAACGTGTGCAGGAACTTGATCGGATGCACCGGTGCGGCTTCACCACCGCACGCGGCGATCACGAGAAGCACCAACAGCCGCACGCCCAAACTGTACGTGTTATTCATCTCCCGTGCGCAGCATGACCGGCTTCGGACGAGGTGTCTCCGAGCACGGCGGCGTGCGCGCGACCGTCGACCTCCGCACGGTCAATCATCGGTTCCTCGATCTCAAGCTGCGCGCGACCGTCGCGCCGGCGCTCGAGGACCAAATCTCCTCGAAGATTCGCGCTGGCATCGAGCGCGGCAGCGTCGCGGTGGCGGTCCACGTCGCTCGCCCGACCGCGACCGCCGGCGCGCTGCGGATCGACGAGGCGGCCGCCCATCACGCGCACACCACGCTGCGCCACCTGGCGACGACGCTCGGCCTGACGCCGCCCGATCTCGCGCTCGTGCTCGCGCAGCCCGGCGTGATCCAGATCGGGTCCGACGACGACGACGACGACGATGACGACGTCGCCGCCACCGCGATCCTCGCCGCGCTCGACCAGGCGCTGGCACAACTCTCCGAGATGCGTGCAGTCGAAGGTGCGGCGCTGCAGCGCGAGCTGTTGTCTCGCCTCGACGAGCTCGCGCAGGTGCGCGCGACGATCGAGGCGCACGCCGCCGGGATCACCGAACAACTGCACAAGAAGCTGGTCGATCGCGTCACCAAGCTCGTCGGCGATGCCGCGATCGATCCGGCGCGGCTCGCCCAGGAGGTCGCGCTCCTCGCCGAGCGCGCCGATCTCACCGAGGAGCTCGTGCGCCTCGGCTCGCACCTCGATCAAGCCCGCTCGATCACGACCGGCAGCGCGGCGGCCGGTCGCAAGCTCGATTTTCTCGTCCAAGAGATCGGCCGAGAGCTCAATACGATCGGCTCGAAGTCGCAGCGGACCGAGATCAGCGCGTCGATCGTCGAGGCCAAGAGCGTGCTCGAGAAGATGCGCGAGCAGGTCCAGAACGTCGAATAGCCGGGACCCGGCGCGCGCAGTTCACTGTGCCGCAGCGCCATGTTACTTATGGGTTCGTGAGTGACCGTGGAGTTCTGGTCATCGTGTCGTCGCCCTCGGGGGCCGGCAAGACCACGCTCACGCGCCGGCTGATCGACGAGTTCGGACCTCGCCTGGAGTTTTCGGTGTCCTACACCACACGGCCGCAGCGTCCCGGCGAGATCAACGGTCGCGACTACTGGTTCGTGACCGCGGACCAGTTCGAGACGATGGTCCGCGATCACGAATTTGCCGAGCACGCGTTCGTGTTTAGCAACCGCTACGGCACGGCGCAGGCGCCGATCGACACCGCGCTCGCCGCGGGGCGCGACGTGATCTTCGATGTCGACTGGCAGGGCGGCCGGCATCTCGGAGAGATGTGGCCCCAAGATTCTCTCAAGATCTTCGTCCTGCCGCCGGACCTGACCACGCTCGAGGCGCGGCTGCGGTCCCGTGCGACGGATTCGTCCGAGGTGATCCAGCGCCGGATCGACAAGGCGAAGGACGAGCTCCGTCATTACAACGAGTACCAGCACTTGATCGTCAACGACGATCTCGATCGCGCCTACGACGCGCTACGCGCGATCTACTTGACGCGTCGCTACGGTGCCGTCGATCGGCCCGACGTCGCACACCCGCTCGCCACCCTGGCTACGAAGATCGGCGATCCGTCGGCGGCTGAGGCGCACGCGAAGTCGCTGCTCGACTGACTGTCGCACCGAGAATCGGGTGCGACGGTACGGTGCTCCGGATAGCGCGAAACTGTTGACGTCCGAGGGGCAAACCTCCACGCTTGATTCATGCGGTTCGTGAGCGTGGGGTTGCTCGTCGCTGCAGTACTCGTCACCGGATGCACGCGCACCTGGTCGCGCGAGGCGGTGCAACCGAATCCGCTCGTGCATCCGCAAGAGACGTTGCGCACGTCCGCGAAGGTCACGATCGTGACCGGCGATATGGATCTCACCGCGCCGAATCAGAACGACAAAGATCTCGACGCGCAGCCGAGCGAGAACTCGGGCGACGCGACCATCGCGCACATGCATCGCTGGGCGCTGATCAACCAGGCGAGCTTCACGATGGTGTCGCGCGATCGCCTGCGCTTTCACGTGCAGATCGATCACAAGTGGGAGGAGTACTCGGACCTCCACACGTGGGACGTCGAGCTCACCGATGATCAGGGCCGCCACTGGAGTCCCGAATCGGTCGAGCACGTCCGCCATCGCGTGATCACCACGATGTGGGATCAGGAGGAGCGCTCGCAGATCTGTGATGCCCAGGGCCGCAACGCCCTCGGCAACTGCCTCAACACCATCGGTTTCGCGAACGATGGCTGGCGCAATCGCAAGCCGCTCGGCTCGCTCTCGGTGTGGCGCGGCAACGGCGACTTCGTGTTCTATCAGCGCGACTTGTTTACGGCGAAGGTCCGGTGGATGAAGCTGCGAGTCCACCGGTCCGGCCAGGTGTTCGAGTTCGTCTGGCGATTCCAAGACGACGTCGCGTCGACCGACACACCCGGATGACCGGCTAGTATGACCGGCTAGTAGGGCGGACGACGCGCTGCGTGGTACCCTGAGCGGGATCACGCACCGTGATGCATCAACTCGATCAGATCGTTACAGAAGTCGCGGGTTACGATCCCAACGCTGACCTGGCACTCGTCCGCCGAGCGTACGAGTTTGCCGCGCAGGCGCATGAAGGTCAGACCCGTAAGTCGGGCGATCCGTACGTCACGCACCCGCTGTCGGTCGCGCGGATCATCGCGGAGCTCAAGCTCGACGTCTCGTCGGTGTGCGCCGGGCTCCTGCACGACTGCGTCGAGGACACGTCCGCGACCGTCGAACAGCTCGGCGAGACGTTCGGCAAAGAGATCGCGTACCTCGTCGACGGCGTCACCAAGCTCGGCAAGCTGCCGTACTCGACGCGCGAGGAGCAGCAGGCGGAGAACTTCCGCAAGATGCTGCTCGCGATGACGCGCGATATCCGCGTCATCCTCGTCAAGCTGTGCGACCGCCTCGACAACATGCGGTCGCTCAATCACCTGCCGCCCGAGAAGCAGGAGCGGATCGCCGCCGAGACGATGCAGATCTACGCGCCGCTCGCGAACCGGCTCGGGATCCAGTGGGTGAAGATCGAGCTCGAGGATCTCGCGTTCAAGTATCTTTATCCCGGCGAGTACGACCAGCTCGCCGCGGAGATCGCGAAGACCCGGGCCGAGCGGCTCGAGTACATCCATGCGGTCGAGAAGCTGATCCAAAAAGAGATGCTCGACAACGGTGTGCCCTGCGAGGTCATGGGCCGCGCGAAGCACCTGTGGTCGATCTACTCGAAGATGAAGCGCACGCAGCGCCCGTTCGACGAGATCCACGACGCGATCGGGTTTCGTGTGATCACCGACAACCAGATGCACTGCTATCAGGCGCTCGGCGTCGCGCACTCGACGTGGACGCCGATTCCGGGCCGGTTCAAGGACTACATCGCGCTGCCCAAGCCGAACCTCTACCAATCGCTGCACACCGCCGTGATCGGTCCGCGCGGCGAGCGCATCGAGATCCAGATCCGCACCGGCGACATGAACCTCGTCGCCGAGAGCGGCGTCGCGGCGCACTGGAAGTACAAAGAGGGTCGCGACGGCGAGCGCCCCGAGGACGACAAGAAGTTCGCGTGGCTGCGCCAGCTCATGGAGAGCCACAAGGAGCTCCGCGATCCGACGGAGTTCCTCGAGTCGGTGAAGATCGATCTGTTCGGCGACGAGGTCTACGTGTTCACCCCCGGCGGCGACGTCAAGGCACTGCCGAAGGGCTCGTGCCCGATCGACTTCGCGTACTCCGTGCACAGCTCGATCGGCGATCACTGCTCGGGCGCGCGCGTCAACGGCATGATCGTTCCGCTGCGCTATCAACTGCGCAACGGCGACACGATCGAGATCATCACGAACCCGAACCAGAAGCCGAACAAGGACTGGTTGAAGCTCGTGAAGACCGCGCGAGCGCGCACGAAGATCCGCTGGTTGTTGCGCCAGGAGCAGCGCGACAAGGCGATGGCGCTCGGCACCGATCTCGTCGAGAAAGCGCTGCGCAAGCACGACACCTCGATGGGGCGCGCGCAGAAGGGTCTCGAGGTCGCGGCGAAGTCGTTGAAGCTCCAGACCGTCGACGAGCTGATCGTGCAGGTCGGCTACGGCAAGATCACGACGCAGGCGGTGATCGATGCACTGCCGGGCATGACGAAGAAGGGCGACGAGCCGGCGCCGAAGCCCGAGAGCATCCTCAAGAGCTTGCTCCGCAAGGTCACGACGCGGCGGCCATCGTCGTCGGGGATCAAGGTCGCGGGCGAGGAGGACATCCTCGTGCGGTTCGCGAAGTGTTGCTCGCCGCTACCGGGCGATCCGATCACCGGGTTCATCACGCGTGGCCGCGGTGTCACCGTGCACCGCAAGGATTGCGACAAGGGCCTCGATCTCGATCCCGAGCGGCGCGTCGAGGTCGAGTGGGACGGCGGCAGCAAGGCGCAGCACGAGGTCGCGATCCAGGTGTTGTGCACGAACAAGCCGGGCCTGCTCGCGCACATCTCGCAGTCGTTCACCGATCAAGGCGTCAACATCAGCCAGGCGCACTGCCGCGCGACCGATGACGGCCGCGCGGTCAACACGTTCCACGCGCTCGTGCGCGACCTCGATCAGTTGAAGCAGGTGATCCGGGCGCTGTCGCGAATCAAGGGCGTGTTCTCGGTCGATCGCGTCGCAGCTGAAGCGGCGTGATCGCCGAAACGAAAAAACGCGCGCCGTACGACGCGCGAGCTCGCAACCGCCGAGCGAGTTACTTCGCTTTGGGAGCCGGCTTGCCGGGCTCGCCGAGCGCCGCGAACAGCTCGACGCGGCTCGCGGTCGACTTCCTCGCGAGCTTGTTCTTGCGGCGGCGACCCGCCTTCTCATGCTTGTTCTTGCGCTTGACGGTGGTCGATTTGGTGTTCGAAGCCATGACGGGCAGTTTCTAGCGCTCCGGCGCCTGACGTGTCAATCGTGTGCTACGTTGCAATTCGTTTTGTCGGCTCTTGAGGGACGTCGAAGATGAAGCTTTGCCCGAAGTGCCAGAAGCAATTCAGCGATGACGCCAACTTCTGCCCCGTCGACGCGGCCCGCTTGGCGCCGCTGGAGGCGCCGGCGGCGGGGGGCGACAGCCTGGCCGCCCGGTTCGACCTCGCGGCCCGGGTAGGCGGTACCCGGACCGGTGCGGTCCATCGGGCGGCCGACAAGACCACCAAACAGCCGGTGGTCGTGAAGCTGGTGGCCGCCAACGTGGTCGGTTTGCCCGGGGTCGCCCAGCGGTTGGAGCGCGAGCTCCGCCAGCTCGAGCGCGTACAAAGCGCCGGCGTGGCGCGCGTGCTGGCCTCCGGAAAGCGTGCGGGCGACGAGACCTGGGTGGCGATGGAGCTGCTCGAGGGCGCGCATACGCTGGCCGCGGCGATCACCGCCCGTGGGCCGATCGCGCCGGAGCAGGCCGCCGATCTGATCGAGGTCGTCGGTGAAGCGCTGATCGAAGCCGCGCAGGTCGGCGTCGTGCATCGCGATCTCGCGCCGAAGAACGTGTTGTTCGCGGGGCAGGACGTCAAGCTGATCAACTTCTCGTTGCCGGTCCCGACCACCGACAAGGTCCCCGGCGTCGCCGAGTTCGTCGCGCCCGAGCAGGTCGATGGTCGCCCGGTCGATCAGCGATCGAACCTGTATTCGCTCGGGGCCTTGTACTACTACGTGCTCACCGGCCAGACCGTGTTCTCGGGCTCCGCCGAGGAGGTGCATCGCCAGCATCAGAGCGGGACGATCCGCCCGCCGTCGCAGTTGATCGGTGGCATCAACCCGGGCTCGCCGATCGAGACCGTGATCATGCGCGCACTCGATCGCAGCCCGACCAAGCGCTTCCTGACCGTGCGCCAGTTCGTCGACGAGGTCGGCCGGGTCGGTCGCGCCGGTCGCGGTGACGTGATCGAGCTGAAGTCCACACTCCCGCAGGGCAGCCGCGCGGCGCGCCCGAAAGCGGAGCTCGTGTCGACGCTGATGGGGGTTCGTCACGGCGGTGGTGGCGAGCCGGCGAAGCCGTACGTCGCTCCACCGATCGCCTCGGCCCCGACGGTCGGCACCGGCGTGCCGTCGGTCGCAGCGCCGATCGCACAGTCGAAGTCCGCGCCCGTCATGCAGTCGACGATGGTCGGGGTCTCGAGCGGTGCGCACGACGCGCCGACGCAGCCGTTGCAGGCGCCGCCGATGCAGGCCGCGCCGATGCAAGCGCAACCGATGCCGCAGCCGCTGCAGGCGCAGCCCGCGCAGATGATGCAGGCGCAGATCGTCCCCGATTCGGTACCGCAGGCACCGCAGGGTTCGCCGTGGGCCCCGCCGGCGGTCGCAGCGCCCGTCGCCGTCGCTGCGCCGGTCGTCGCCGCACCCGTGCTCGCCGCGCCCGTGCTCGCCGCACCGGTGGTCGCCACCGTCGCCGCCGCTGGTGCCGCCGGCAAGCAGAAGGCGCCCGAGCCGCAGTCGCAGAAGGGCAAGTTCCGCGAGACGATGTGGTTCAAGAAGGGCGACCTCGATACCCAAGCGGCGGTCGCCGCCGCCGAGGAGCGCGCGCGTACGGGTAAGGACGTCGCCGCCGACAAGGCCGACTCGTTGCCGATGGACGAGCGCTACAAAGACGACGGCTCGATCTCGCGCGGCGACAAAGAGAAGTACTCGCTGCGCACCGGCGCGACGCAGATGATGGCCGCGCTGCGCCCCGGCGAGAGCCCGCCGGGCGCGAGTGGCAGCCACAAGGTTTCGGAAGACGCGCTGATCGGCGAGATGAAGGGCGGCCGAGGCAAGATCCTGATCGCGATCGCGATCGGCGTGGTCGCGCTCGTCCTGTTGATCGTTCTGATCGCTCGCTAGCGCGCGATCACGATCGCGCGCGTCGGGTCGGATCGATCGGCGGTCGTCCCGCCGACCAGATCGATCTCGCCCTTCGCGCACATCGCCGCGACCTCGGTGACGAGATCGGGGTGAGCACCGGCGACGCCGATGATCGTGACCTCGCGGGCGATCAACGAGCCGGGAAGATCCGCGGCAGGTGAGAGCACCGTGAGAGTCGCGCGCGGACCGGCGAGCTCGGCGGCGAGTGGCAGGCTGGCGGCGTCGGTCGCGATCACGCGCAGCGGTCGCGCGCCGAGCCCGAGCGTGTGGGTCGCCGCGATCACGCCGTCGCGATCGGTCGCGACGTGCGCGGCCTTGCCGATCGCCCAGGCCGCGAGCTCGGCGTGATCGGTGACGACCACCGGCGTGAGGCCCTTCGCACGGAGGATCTCGACGAGGAACCGCGTGATCGGCGTCGTGCCGGTGACCACGACCGGATCGCGCGGCGCGAGCCCGGTCCGCGCGTACAGCGTGTACGCGACCGCGAGGTCGCCGGCGACCGCGGCGGCGGCGGGCGAGGGGAGCTCGAGCCCGTCGCCGAGCGCGACCAGCCAGCGGCTCGAGAGCTGCGCGGTCCATGCGATCGGATCGCGCGGGCGGGCATGCGCGCAGACGGCGGCACCGCCGCGTCGGCAAACTTCGCACTCGCCGCACGGATCGGTGGGACCGACCAGCACGAGCGTGCCGGTGGCGAGCAGCGCGCCTTCGGGCGTCGCGGTCACGCGCGCGAGCGCGGCTCCGCCGGGTTGGCGCGCGAGGAGCTCGACGTCGAGGACCTCGGCAGGCGCCGCGGCGAACAGGCTCACCAGTCGTCGCGACCGCTGCGTTGCGCGGCGGCCGGATCCGGAAGCTCGGGATGCTCGGGCTCGAGTGGATCGTGCCCGACCACGGTCTCGGTGCCATCGGCTTCGGCACCGGAGACATGACCGTTGTGACCGTCGGCGGCGAACGACATCGCGAAGTCGTCGCCTTCGCTTTCGTAGTGCGACTCCTCGATCAGCGCGTGCTCCTCGATCGCGTCACCGTCGTGAATCTCCTCGTGGGTCTCGTCGGGAGCCTCGAGCGGCATCGGCGTGCGTGCAGCCATCGGCGGCGGCGGTGCCGGCGGATTCGTGCGCGGTGGAGGTGGCGCGGTGCGCGGACCAGAGCCGGGCGCGGTCATGGTCGCGGGCACAGAGCCTGCCGAGGGCGCGGCCACCGGCAAGCCCTGGCGAGCACGCCATGCCTGCAGCGCGGCGACCAGGTCATCGTACGGAATCATGGGGCGACGATATCATGGCGACGATGTGCTAGAAGCTCGGCGATGGCGATCCGCCTCTACACGTCGCCGGTTCTGCCCACCGAAGGCTTCGTGCACGGCTTCCCGGAGCGCACCGGTGGCGTCTCGACCGGCGCCCGGACGTCGCTGAATCTGGGTAAGCGCTGGGGCGATGGACCCGAGGTGGTCGAGGAGAATCGGCGGCTGCTCGCGGTGCACGCCGGCTACGAACCGGCCGAGCTCCAGGCGACCCGCCACGTCCACGGGACCGCCGTCTGGGCGGTTGGCGAGCCACTGGCCGCGGATGCCGAGTTCGACGGCCTCGTCTGCGATCGACCGGGGCCAGTGCTCGGCGCATTTGCGGCCGATTGCGTTCCGATCCTGTTCGCGGATCCCGAGGCCCGGGTGATCGGGGCATGTCACGCCGGCTGGCGCGGCACGGTGAATGGCGTTGCGGCGAACACGATCGCGCGGATGACCGAGCTCGGCGCGCAGCCGGCACGGATCCGCGTCGCACTCGGCCCTTCGATCGGACCGTGCTGCTTCGAGGTCGGCCCGGAGGTCGTGGAAGAGTTCCGCGGTGCGTTCGGCGACGTGCCGAAGCTGGTCGTCCAGGGCCCGCACAAAGACCACCTCGATCTGCGCGTCGCGCTGCGCACGTCGCTCGAGCGCGCGGGCGTCGCGCCCGATCACCTCGATGATCAACCACCGTGTACGAAGTGCGAACCCGGTCGATTCTTCAGCTATCGTCGCGATGGCAAGGATGGCGGGGTTCACATGGCGTTCATCGCGATGCGCTAGCGTCCTCGTGGTCGCCGCGTGCGGAGGTCACGCGACGCCACCGAGCGCGAAGCGTTCGCCGCGGCCCGGGTGGGGCGCGCGGGTCGCGCTCGCGATCGACGTCCACGCGGAGCAGCCGCTCGACGATTTCCCGGTACCGATCCGGATCACGCCGGATCGCATCGATCCGAAACGCTACGCCGCCGATGGTCACGACCTGCGCTTCACCGATGCCTCGGGCGTCGACCTGCCATTCGAGATCGAAGCGATCTCGGCGAGCCGCGGCGCGCTCGTGTGGTTGCGCGTCCCGCACGTGGACAGCGCCGGCCCGACGCGGCTGACGATGTACTTCGACAATCCGAAGGCGCCGTACCTCGCCGGCAGCGAGAGCCGCACGGTGTGGCGCGCCGGCTTCGCGGGTGTGTTTCACTGCATCGAGGACGGTGTCGATAGCTCGCCGGCCGAGGATGCGACCGCGGTCACCGGCACGAACCCTGCCGAGGGCGCGTTCGGTGCGGCGTTCTACTTCGGCACCAAGAAGCTCGATGCGGTGACCGCGACGATCCCGAAGCTCGCGGGCGACGCCACGCTGTGTGTGTGGGTTCGCACCGACGGTGTCGAGGGCAGCGCGCGGATCGCCGGCGTGCCCGGCTTCGCGATCGATCGCGAGCGCGGTGGCCTTCGCTGCAACCAGACGCTCGCCGCGAACGCGCTCGCGGTCGATGCGTGGCGCTATGCGTGCTGCGTCCACCACGCGGGCCTGGACACGGTGTTCGTCGACGGCGTGCCGGCGAGCAAGCCAGCTCGCTCCTCGGGCGCAACCTCGACCGCCTTCGAGGTCGGTGGCGCCCCCGGCGATCCGCCGGCGAAGCGGTTCGCCGGTGCGCTCGACGAGGTCCGAGTCTCGAGCGTCGCGCGCGATCGGGCGTGGCTCGCCGCCGAGGTCGCGACCCGCGGCGACGTCGTCGTGTTCGGCGCGATCGAGAACCTCTAGGAACGGCGATTCGCTACAGTTGGTAGCTCACGGTCACCGTCGCGGTCAGCGGGATGCCCGGCGTGAAGTGCATCTGCTCGACCGGCGCCGAGGTCGGCGTCACAGCGGAGGTAGCGGCGAACTGCGCCTCGCGCCACGTCTGATTGAACAGGTTGTTGATCGTCAGGTTGATGCCGAGCTGCTTCGTCGGCTGCACGCTGCCGATCAGATCGAAGATGAAGTAGCCCTTCGCCGTCAGCGTGTTGTCATCGTTGCCCGGGCGATCCGCGATCCCACGGCCGCGCAGCGAGATCGAGAAGATGTCGTGGAGGTACGTCGCGCCGCCTTGGCCCATCAACTTCGGCGCCAGTGCGAGGGCGTTGCCATTGCCGGCGTTCGCGACAAACTGCGAGTGCGCGAGGCTGACGTTCGCGTCGAGGCGCAGCCACGGGAACGGGTTGTACGCGCCTTCGAGATCGACCCCGTAGCGCTCGGTCGGGCCCGAGGGCTCGGTGCCGCCTTCATCGCCGCCCCACACGAGCTCGGAGTCGAGGTGGAGGTACCAGAAGTCCGCCGAGAGTCGCGAGTGCGGCAGATAGCTCGTACGGACGCCGGCCTCGGCGCCGAGGGCGCGCGCGAGCGAACCGTCACCGCCGGTCGCGACGTTGCCGCGCGCGTCGTTCGAGTGAAAGCCGTAGCCGGAGTTCGCGAACAGATCGAGCTGGTCGTTGACCTCCATCTCGACCGAGAGCTTCGGGCTCGCGATCGCCTTGCCGGCGGTGCCACCGGTCGTCGCCGACGGGTCGATGTTGGTCGCGGGGTCGAGGTCGTCGACGTCCCAGACGAATTGATCGAAGCGAATGCCGGGCAGCACGTGGATGTGCGGCGCGAAGTGGATGTTCGCTTCGGCGTAGCCCGAGAAATTCCGGATCCGATCGAGCGTGTGGTTGCACGGATTGGCGCCGGTGTCGAAGCAGTCGGCGAGGCGCACGCGGTTCTCGTCATGCCACAGCGCGTTCTCGACATCGTCATTGCGGGCCTGCGCACCGACGGTCAGCCACGTGTCGTGACCGTAGGCATCGAAGTGGCGCTCGTACTTGAGGTCGAGGCCGTAGGTCGAGCGCGCGTCGTTCTGCTCGATCTCGTCGCCGTGCACCGGATCGCGCGCGAACAGCGTGAAGTCGGAGTACAGCCGCAGCCGATACGCCAGCGCGTACGCCATCGCGGTCCACGATCCGCCGTGCTGGTCGCGCACGGTGTATGCGATCTGACCGGTCGTGCGCGACGTGTCGCCACCCTCCGACGGATCGAGCGAACCGTACTGGCTGATCAGCCCGGAGTCGACCGCGGACTCCGGCACCTGACCCGAGGCATTCCACTTCGCTTCGTACCAGTTGCCCTCGATGTGGAGCTCGCCGATGCCGGCCTGGCCTTGCCACTTGACGAGCGCGTTGCCCTGGCGAAAGTGCTGCGGGTTCTCGAACGGTCCATCGGTGTCGCCGATCTCGACGGCGAGCAACGACTTGTCCGTCGAGTTATCGCGGAGCTCGGGGCTCGCCATGCCGACGATCCGGCGGTTGTATTGATCGAACGCCTTCGGACCGGCGAGCGGCACACCACCCGCGATCCAGAGCGTGGGACCGTCGACCTTGTCGATCGTCTTGAGCTCCATCGCGCCGGCCGTGTAGAAGTCGCCGAACCGTGCCGAGTACGGGCCCTTGTGAACATCGACGGCGTCGACGGTCTCCGGGATCAGGAAGTGGGTGTCGGCGTAGCCTTGACCGTGGCCGTGGCTCGGCATGTTGACCGGCACACCGTCGGCGAAGATCGCGATGTCGGTACCGTGGTCCGCATCGAAGCCGCGGATGAAGTACTGATCGGATTTTCCGCCACCCGCGTGCTGGCTGACCATCAGGCCGGGGACCTGGCGCAGGATGTCGGAGACCTGCGTGACCGAGCGGTACTTCAGATCGTCGCGCGTGATGTGCACGGACGATGCGGATTCGGCCGGCGCGGTGTCGTCGATCTCGATGGTCTCGCCGCCGATCGGAATCGCGGCGGTGTCTTCGCGCGACGCAGGCGGCGACGCAGGCGCCGGTGGAGAGGTCGGGGGTTCGGGGGGAGGTGTTGGAGTCGCGGCGGGCGGAGCCGCGTCGACGCCGGCATCGGGCGGCGACGGTACAGGATCGACCTGTGCCACGCGCCCGACCGGCGGTCGTGCAGCTGCAGACGTTGCGATCGTCAGCGCAGCGCCGGCGATCAAGAAGGCTTTCCAATCCATGGTTCGCGGATCCCGTCGTGGAGCGAAGACGGCCGTGCACTCGACGCACGTCGAGCACCCGGTCGCCAGACCACATGAAAGACAGCTCAGCTACGAACGAACGGCCGAGGTGGTCCGCGAGCGACGGCGACGACGAGGCGGTGCGAGCGAGGTTCGATGATCGCGACCTGCGGCACGACG
Source organism: Kofleriaceae bacterium (assembly GCA_039935615.1). Classification (GTDB taxonomy): domain Bacteria; phylum Myxococcota_A; class Polyangia; order Haliangiales; family Haliangiaceae; genus JABFXX01. Next base: position 11,361 of record JBDTJY010000032.1, on the reverse strand, counting down.
GTGGCGTGCCGATCGACCGGAAGCGGAGCGAGCACCGGCGGCGGTGCGGGCTGCATCGCGAGGCCGTGGTGCGCGAGCGAATGCGCGCCGTGCTCGAGGCGCAGCGCGAGATCGTGCTGGCGTGCGTTGCGACCGCGAACGACGCGGTGCTCGTGCCCACCCTCGTAGATCGTCGTGTCGCCCTGGTGGACGTGCGGGGCGAGCGAGTCGTGCAGCGCGAGGTGGAGGTTCGGCATGACCTCCACGCCGCCCAACCACAGGACGGCGCCGACGAGCGCTAGGACGACGCGACGACTCATTCCGCCGCACCACGTTCGCACGCTTCGCGACTCACGCGATCGTCCAGGCCCAGACAATCGCGACGGCGACGATCGCCGCCGACCACGTCCACACGACCGGGCGGCGCGAGAGGATCCGGCGTACGGCATAGAGCGCCGACGCGATCAGCGCCGCGACCACGACCTCCGCTGCGGCGACGCCGGCGACAAAGCCGAGCGTCGTCGCGAGCCGTGAAGGCGCGAGCGCCGCGAGCGCGAACGAGGCGGCGAGGCCGTGCAGGAGCCCGAGCTCGAACGCGAGATTCCAGCGCGCCGACGACGCGCGGACCACGCTGGCCCCCGCGACGGCGACCGACAGGACGATCGCGATCGCGACCACGTGCTCCGGCAGCGCGACGAGGCCAGCGGCGGCCGCGAGCGTCGCCGCGAGCGAGGCGATCACGAAGGCGCCGACGTTGGTCGACACGGTGGCGACGCAGCGTCTCCGGCGCAGCGCCGGGATCACGAGGCAGGCGAGGCAGAGCAGGGTCGCGGCGTGCGTCCACACCGACGTGAAGCCGGCGCCGGCCGCAGCGATCGCGCCACCGACGCCGATCGCGGTCGTGATCGGCGTCGCGTTGCGCACGACCGTGGTGCGGCTGGCGCGCGGCGTGCGGATCTGGATGATCCCGCGGTGGAGCGTGTCGAGGTCGAACAGCAACGCGTACCGGACGGTGAGCGAGTCGGCGCTCGCGGTGCAGCGCCCGTGCAGCGGCATCGACCAGTACGCACCGTCGGAGTAGTCCGAGAGCGTACCGGTCGCGAACGTGAACGTGCATGGCGCACCGTCGGCGGCGATCGTCAGGCGCTCGCGTACGTAGGCGTCGATCCGGGGTGCCGCGGCGAGTGCTTCGCGCCACGTGATCTCGCCGTTGCCATCGCTGTCGAGGTCGAGCGCACCGTCGAGGTCGCGCAGTGCCACCGCGACCGTGCCGTCGAGCTGGCCGGCGGAGATCGCGAGCTGGACGTGCGCATCGCTCGGCTTGTGGGCCGACGCGGTGCCGGCGAGCACGAGGATCGTCGCGATGATCGCCCGCTTGGGAATCACTGCAGCGCCGCCTTGGTCTGGACGTCCTCGACGTGATTCGTGCGCACCCACTCGGCCACCGGCGCCGCGGCGGCGAGGTCGCCTGCGGCTTTCGCGGCCTGCGCGACGAGCCGCGCATCGGCGAGCTCCTTCTGTACCGTCCAGTTCTCGAGCGCGAGTGCGAGCGCGTGGCGAGCATCACCCTCGACCTCGAGCGTGAACCGCGCTTCTTCGCGCACGTGGATCCGATCGCCGCGCTCGGCGGCCGCGGTGATCCGATCGCGCATCGCACGCACGAGCTTCGCCTCGTCCGCACCGTGGATCGCGTGCTCCGCGATCGCGCGGCGCACGAGGAGGTTGTCGATCGCTTCGTAGCCGGCGAGCACCGTCGACGCCCCGGCCGGCTTGCCACTCCACAACAACACGTCGGCGAGACCGGCCCGGGCGTACGCGTCGCCCGGATCGAGCGCGACGGCAGCCTGGAAGTCCCTCGTCGCGGTCGCGTAGTCGCCGGTGATGACCGCGAGCTCCGCGACGGCGGTGACCGCCCAATCGCGCAGCGCCGGATCGAGTTGCGGATCGGCGAGTGCACGCTCGAGCGAGGCGCGGCCGGTCGTGACCTTGCCGGTGACGCCATCGATCTGCGCGTTGCACGTCATCGCGATGATCGGCGCGGACAGCGTCGCCACCGCCGCGCATTCCCGCCGCGCGGCCACGTAGTCGCCGGTCACGGTCGCGACGACGGCGAGCGTCAGGTGCGCCTGGCCATCCGAGGGGCGTCGCGCGATCAACTGCTCGAGGTCGGTGCGCGCCGTGGTGAAGTCGTGCAGCGATTGGCGGATCGTCGCGCGCAAGAGCAGCACGTCGGGCGGCGGCGACGCTTGGCCCCACCACCGCGCCAGGGTCGCTTCTGCACGACCGAGGTAGCGAGGATCGGAGAGCGAGCGCGCGCGTTGCAGATCGTCGTGGGCGAGCTCGACCGCGAGGTCGACGCGACCGGGATGCACGCGGAGCTGGGCGCGGAGTGCAAGCTCGCGCGGATCGCGGCGAGCCACGCGCGCGACGACGGCCTGCGGATCGTTCGGGGTATACGTCGGATACGGTGTGGTCGCCGCGAGCGCAGCGGCGCTCGGCGGATCGACCGCGAGGACGACCAGCGCCGCGAGCGCCGCGAGGCCGCCGAGGCCCAGCACGATGTTCTCCCGCACGCCGGATGTACGACTCAACGCACCGGCCGGATCACCTGGGGGATCAGCTACCTACGTAGTTTGCCGAGCGGCAGGCTGATGAAGAACAGCGCGCTCAGCGACAGCACGATCGCACCGCCGGTCGGGACCCGCCACAGCGTCGAGATGACCAGGCCGGCGAGCCCCGAGAGGGTCGCGATCACGATGCTCCACACCAGGTAGCCGCGAGCGCTCCGAGCCAGGTTTCGCGCGGCCGCCGCGGGAACGACGACCATCGCCTCGACCAACAGCGCACCGATGATCTTGAGACTGACGGTGATCGCCACCGTCACGATCACCACGAATGCGTAGTCGATCAGCGTGGTCGGCGCGCCGCGCGCGCGTGCGATCGATGGGCTGAGGCTGTCGGCCAGCAGCATGTTGTAGGAGACCACGACCGCACCGAGCACCAGCGCGCCGAGCACGATCGCGAGGATCAGGTCGCGATCGGTGATCGTGAGCACCGAGCCGAACATCACCGCTTCGATCTGATGGATGTTGAAGCGGCGGGTCGCAGCGACGAGCAGGCAGATCCCGAGCCCGAGCGTGAACGCCATGAACACGCCGATCACGGTGTCGGGTGGCAGCGTGGTCTGGCGCTTCACGAACACCATGATCACCGCGATCAACAAACAGAACCCGAGGATCGCGGTGTACGTGTCGTCGAGGGGCTGACCGATCGCGACGCCGATCACGAGCCCGGTCAGCGCCGCTTGACCGAGCGTGGTCGAGAAGAACGCGAGCCGGCGTGCGACGACGAGATGACTCAACCCTCCGAGCAGCGGCGCCAGGATCAGGATCGCGACGATGCCACGCGCGACGAACGGGTATTGAAACGACGCGGGCAACCCCAGGAGCTGCGCGAGATCGATCCACCATCCGTAGAGCCAGCTCACAAGCCCATCGCTTCATCGACCGCTACGCCGGCGCGCTCGAGCACCTTCGCGGGTTGGCCGGTGTCTTTGATCTGGACATGGAGATACGTGACGCGGTTCGCGATCCGCCGAACCTGCGCGCGATCGTGCGAGACCATCAACACCGTCGTGCCGTGATCGTCGCGCAGCTTGCACAACACCTTGTCGAGCTCGGCGATCGCCTCGGGATCGAGGCCGGTCGCGGGCTCGTCGCACAGCAACAGCTCCGGCGCGGGCTCGATCGCGTTGCCGATCAACACTCGGCGGAGCTCGCCGCCCGAGAGCTCGCCGAGCCGACGGTGCTCCATGCCGGCGAGCCCGACGCGCTCGAGGAGCTCCTTGATCCTCATGCGCGACGAGGCCCGGACGCCGAGGCAGACCGGCCATTTCTGGCGCGCGAGCGCGAGAAACTCCGCGATCGTGATCGGCAGCGTGCGGTCTGCGACGAAGCTCTGCGGCACGTAGCCGACGATGCCGTTGCCGCGGAAGTTGAGCTTGATCGTGCCGGTGAACGCGGTCTGGCCGAGGACCGCGGACAGGAGCGTGCTCTTGCCGGCACCGTTCGGCCCGATCACGATGTGGACCGTACTCGCGTTGATCTCGAGACAGGCGTCGTCGACCACGAGCCGGCCTTCGCGGCGGATCGAGACGTGCTCGAGCTCGATGGCGACGTTGGCGCTCACTTCGGATCGGTGACCAGTGCTTGCACGAGGGTGTCGGCGTTCTTGCTCATCACGGTCTCGAACTCGGTCGGCGAATACGTGCCGACCGCGACGTGGCTGATGATGTAGACCTTCGCGCCCGTCGCATCGCGCAACGTCGCGAGCAGCTTCTCGGGAAAGTCCTCCTCGGTGAAGACGATCTGGATCTGGTCCTTCTTCATCAGCGCGATCATGTCACCGAGCTCCTTGGCCGATGGCGTGAGCCCGTGCGCGGGTTGCACCACGCCCGCGAGCTTGATGCCGAACTCCTGCAACAAGTACGTGTAGCCGTCATGCACGGTCACGACCTGCTTGATCTTCGCGTTCGCGAGCTTCGCCGCGGCCGCCGATTGGACGGCGCGCAGCTTGTCGGCGTACGCGGAGGCATTCGTCGCGAACGCGTCGGCATTCGCCGGCCGAAGCTCGCCGAGCTTCTTCGCGATCAGCTTGCTCTGCTGGATCGCGTTCGTGAACGAGATGAACGTGTGCGAGTTCGACGACTCGCCGTGCTCGCTCTTGACCAGCGGCGTCTCCGCGTTGATCTCGATCACCGCGAGCTTGGTGTTGCCCGACGCCTTGATCATGTCGCGGATGAAGTCGTCGTGGCCGATCCCGTTGATCACGATCGCGTCGAGCTTCGCCAGCTTCGCGATGTCGTCCGGCGCAGGCTGATAGTTGCCGGCGTCGACGTCGTTCGGCAGCACCGCCACGACCTCGGTGTTCGGCACGCCCGCGATCACGTTAGCGGTCCACGAGTAGTACGGATGCAGCGTCACGCCGACCCGCAACGGCGCCGATGGGGCAGGTGCGGGTGTCGGCGTCGGTGCTGGCGCGGGTTGCTGCTCGGCCTTGTTCGAACAAGCGAACAGCATCAGGAACACGATCGCGAGGTGGCGCATGAAGTCCTTACGGGTTGTAGGTCGTGATCCGCCGCCAGCCGTCTTCGAATGGCGGAGTTGCCATCGGGGACGTCAGCGTATGGGGGCCGCTGTACACGCCAACGTGGAGCAGCGTGCCGTCGCGGAGCTTGTGATGGGTTTCGTCGGTGAACGCTTGAGGATCCACGGCCATGCCCGGTTCCGGTTCGAGGATCGAGATCACGAAGCTCGGGCGCAGCGATGCCGCATCCGGCGTGCCGACGTAGTCGACCAACGTGCCATCCCGCAGCAGTCGCCAGCGGTAGCCCGCGTGGTCGAGCGGATCCGCAGCGAACGGCGGAATCTTGCGCGCCGCGAGTTGCTCGACGGTCGGCCACTCGCCGCTGCGCGAGCGCACGTCCTCGGCTTCGGTCAAGCCCTCGAGGCTCGCGCGAAACAGGCGCTGCGCGTCCGGATCGAGATCGCGGAACAACTGGATGTCGGGTGTGGACGCGCCGCTCGATGCCAGCACGCCAGCCTTGCCGCTGTGATAGCGCGACGCCGTCATCAACGCGGCTGACCAGATCAGGATGTGAGCGACGGCGCGAACCACCATGCCGGCCTCGCGCGCGACCGATGGCGATTGCACGATCACCGTGCGGACTTCGTTTGCCGGGGACTTCACATCGCGCTCGTGGTGGCGAGCAACAGCGTCGCCACACCGAAAATCACGAGGATGATCGTGGCGACTAGAAGCATCTCAGGTGCGCGAGGCGCTCTCGCGGCGCTTGACCAGCCACAGCACGAGCTCGATCGTCACAGCCAACACGGCAACCAGCGCGACGACGTGCAACGGTTCGGTCAGGTAGTGGCGAAGGCTCGATGGATCGGTCGTGCCGTGACCGGGGTGGGCGAGCGAGGTGACGAGCTTGACCATAGGCAAGCTCTATCACGACCCACGCCTGGCGCGCATGGAGGTTACTTGCCACGGTTGTCGAACCCTCCTGCGCACCTCTACGAACAGGGTGCGCGAGCGGATCGCGTCAGCGACAATCGACGACCGAATACTGCATGTAGTCGGTCGAGCTGATCGCATCGTACGCATCCGCGGCGCTGAGGCATTGCCCCACCGTTGCGAGAAAGCCGTACGGATCCGGATCGGTCGCGAGGGCGAGCGTGCCCGAGAGCACCTGGAGTTGATCAGCGCTGCTCTGCAGCGAGCCGTTGAACATGACGCTCGCGATCGAGTACGGCACCTGGGGTTGCGCCGTCGCGATCTGCAGATCGAACGAGCCCACGATCGTGTCGAGCGTGTTCGCCGTGATCAGCGTCGCGACCACGGGAGACAGCGTGAGGTCGATACCCGGGACATGCGCGGTCGACGCCCCGAGCGTGACGTGCATGCCATCGGGATCGATCGCGACGCCGCCGGTCGTCATCGTGAAGCGAACCGCGTTGTCGCCGTCGAGCGGCGCGGCTTGATCGGCGAACGCGATCGAGACCGGGTGATCGATCGACAGCGAGGCGGTCGCTCTCCCGTTCGCGACATTCAGCTCGGCCGTGATCTGACCGGAGACCACCGCGTTCGGTGCGGTCTCGCCGAGGCCGCGTGCGACGGCGATCATCGCGGCATCGGCATCGTCGAGGTCGATCGTCGCGGTGAGGTCGTCGTGCGTCAGCGTGAGCTCGATCGGCTCGTCGTGATCCGCGTCGAGCTGGATGTGGAAGTACAGGCCGTTGTCGTCGTCGGTCACGCGGATCCGCGCGCCGGCCTGCGCGATCCGCGTCGCGCACGCGGTGTCGCCGTCGGGACACAGCAGCTCCGGCGAGAGCCGATAGACGTCGCCGCCGAGAAAGTTCGCATCGCTGAACACGCGCTCGTTCAGGAACTTCACGCTGGCGTCTGGATCGATCGCGGTCGGCACGATCGAGAGAAACCCGAGCACCGCCGTCCCCGGGAGCGGCGTGCGCTTGCTCTCGCGCAGCACGTTGCCGAGATCGGCCGTGATGCGGGCTCGGACGTCGGAGGGCATGACCTCGGAACCACACGCGGCCACCGTCAAGACAGCGAACAAGGCGAGGCGCATGGCCTCGGTAACTACAATCCGGGTGCCACCCGGAAGTGCTCGAAACGCGGCCCTGGCTAGCCGAGCGGCCTGTTCGATCTCTGACGCTATTCGAGCGAGATCCCGAACATCGGTAGCAAATCGCCGGTCAGGGTCTGAACCACGGTGTCTGCTTTGTGCCAGTCGATCAGGGCTTGCGCGCGGCGGAGCTCGGCCTGGCGCTGTTCCTCGAGCCGGTTGAGGACGTCGAAGTTCGTCGAGCGGCCGAGGTTGAACCGGTCGGTCTCGATCCGGATGTTCTCTTTCGCGAGGTCGATCGCGCGTTGCGACAACACCACGCGCCGCTTCGCGAGCTCGATCTGCGCGACCGCTTGCGCCATGCCCTCGGCGAGTTGCGCGCGCACGTCGAACGAGCTCACGCGCAACTTCTCGCGGGTCGCGCGGAGCTCGCGCGAGCGATACTTCACGTCGTACTTGTTGAGCGACCGCGAGAACGTGAGCGAGCCGTTGACCTGATAGGCCTTGAACTCGATCATGGATTTCTCGGAGCTGCCGAACGTCGTATCGGTGCCTCGCGGACCGGCTTGCAGCGCGAGATCGAGTTGCGGCAACAGGCCGTTCTCGTTGACGTCGATGTCGATCGTCGATGACTGGTCTTGTTTGCCGAGCTCCGCGAGCTCGGGGCTCGCGTTGTACGTGCGTTCGATCAGGTCGGCGAGATCGAGCTTGGTCTCGGTCGCGCCGAGGTCGGTCGTCACGCGTAGCCCGAGTTCGTTCGCGCCGATCGGCATGCCGACCGCGCGGCGCAGCGCGATCGAGCGATCGAGCACGGCGAGCTCGCCGTTCAACACGTCTTCTTCGCGCGTCGCGATGATCTGCTGGACCGCGGGGACCTCGGCATCGGCGACCTTGCCGCCCTTGACCTGGATCTCGGTGACGCGCAGGCGTTCGCGCGCGAGCGCCAGGCTCTGCTCGGTGATCGCGACCTGCTGCTCCGCGAGGACGAGATCCCAATACGCGGAGACCACCGCCTCGATCGTGTTGAGCGCGGCGAGCCGGCGCGCGAGCACGGCGACGTCGCGGGACAGGGTCGCGCGGCGCTCTTGCGTGTTGTAGAGCTCCTTGCCGTAGCCCTTGAGCAGCGGCTGCGTGATCGACCCGACGATGTCGCTGGTCCAGTACGTCGACTCGGGGAAGATCGGGGGCGCCGCGTCGGAGTGCGCATAGTTCGTGTCGACCTTGAGGTCGATCGTGCCGCCGGTCGGCAGCACGCGGCCGATGTCGACGCTGCCCGAGGCGTTGGTCTGGCCCTGGAGCTCGATGCCGCTGAACACCGAGCTGCCCGTCCTCGAGAAATTGAGCTGTGCGCCGACCGTCCAGTCGTGACGCGCCCAGGTCTCCGCGATCTGCGCCTCGGCGACGGCGATGTCGAGCTTCGCGCTCGCGAGCGCCGGGGCTTGCCGGATCGCGAGCTGCAACAGCTCCGGCAACGTGATCGGCTTGGCCTCGCCCGCCCACGCCACCAGATCGGTCTCTTGCACGGTCGGCGACGCGCCGCTGCCGGCACCGCCCGAGCTCACGCCATCGAGTGCGTGCATTAAAAGATCGGCCCGTGCATACGCAGGCAAGGCCACCAGGATCAAAACGATCATCCACCGCATCGGAGCGCTCGCATCATGGCACGTGCGTTTTGGGGCCGCATCGTGCGACATGGCTGCGACCCATGCGACGATTCTGAGTACCGGCCTTTTACTCCCATCGAAAGGGGGTTAGTGTGCCCGCCTAGGGATGGCTGCAACGGTACTTCGTACGTACTGCTTCCTCGACGCGCTTCAACCGCAACAAGCGACGTTCATCGGCAAGACCGCGCGCGGATTCTTGCCGGTGCCGTATCAAGCTTCGTTGTGGGTGGAGATCGCGCCGGGAATCGCGATCAATCAAGTGACCGACGCGGCGCTCAAGGCGACCAGCGTGCAGCCGGCCGTCCAGGTCGTCGAGCGCGCGTACGGTCTGCTCGAGGTCCATCACCACGACAAGGGTGAAGTCCTCCAAGCCGGCGCGACGATCCTCAAGCATCTGAACGTCGAGGAGAACCAGCGGTTGAAGCCGCGTGTCCTCACGAATCAGATCATCCGCGGCGTCGAGGCCTACCAGACGCAGATCATCAACCGCTCGTCGGCGGGCATGATGGTGTTGCCGGGCCAGTCGCTGTTCATCTTCGAGTGCGAGCCCGCCGGATACGTCGTGCTCGCCGCGAACGAGGCCGAGAAGGCCGCACACGTGAACCTCGTCAATGTGACTCCGTATGGCGCGTTCGGGCGGCTTTATATGGCCGGCCCGGAAGCCGAGATCGATGCCGCGGCGGCGGCTGCGACCGCTGCACTCACTGCTGTCACGGGTAAAGAGCCCGAGAAGTTTGTCGACCGTTAGGAGATTCTAGATGGCTGACGCGCTTGGAATGATCGAAGTCAAAGGTTTCGTCGGCATGGTCGAAGCGGCCGACGCGATGGTCAAGGCCGCCAAGGTCGAGCTCATCGGGTTCGAGAAGACCGGTGGTGGCTACGTCACCGCGATCTGTCGTGGCGATGTTGCCGCCGTCAAAGCTGCGACCGAAGCCGGTCAACGCGCGGCAGAGCGTGTCGGCGAGGTCGTGTCGGTGCACGTGATCCCGCGCCCGCACGCGAACGTCGACGCGGTGTTGCCGCTCGGTCGCGCCGGCAACGGCCCCGCCGGCAAGTGAGCAACCACCTCCCGTGGTGCTCGGCAAAGTCATAGGCACGCTCGTCGCGAGCCGCAAGGAACCGACCCTCGAGGGCTTGAAGCTCCTCGTGGTGCGGGCCTGCGATGTCGACGGCACGCCGAACGGCGGGATCGCGATCGCGGTCGACGCGGTCGGCGCCGGCATCGGCGAGGTCGTGCTGTATGTCGCCGGCAGCTCGGCGCGCCAGACCCAGGTCACGAAAGACCGCCCGGTCGACGCGACGATCATGGCGATCGTCGACCAGGTGACGGTCGGTGGCGAAAACCGCTACGTAAAGGACTGACGTGGCCTCGTACGGTAGCGGCGGCGGCATCGACGAGAAGAAGATCGAAGAGATCGTCGCGAAGGTGCTCGAGCGACTCGGCGGTGCGCCGACCGCGGCGCCGCATCGCGTGCCGGTGGCCGAGGCGAAGCCGCAACGCGCCTCGTCGATTCCGCGTGGCACGAACGGCGTGTACGCGGATCCCGAAGCGGCGGTGAAGGCGGCGCGCAAGGCGTTCGAGCAGAACGAGCGCACGCCGGTCAAGACCCGCGCGAAGATGGTCGAGGCGATGCGCAAGGTCGTGCTCGCCAACAACGACGCCCTGTCGCGCTACGCCGTCGAAGAGAGCGGCATCGGTCGCTACGAGGACAAGCTCGAGAAGAACAAGCTCGTCGCCGAGAAGACGCCGGGCCTCGAGATCCTCCGCCCGATCGCCTACACCGGCGACGATGGCCTGATGCTGACCGAGCGCGCGCCGTATGGCGTGATGCTCGCGATCACGCCGACGACGAATCCGACCGAGACCATCCTGTGCAACGCGATCGGCATGATCGCCGCGGGCAACTCGGTCGTGTTCAACGTCCACCCCGCCGCGACCCAGGTCAGCAACTGGCTCGTGCACATCTTGAACGAAGCGATCCAGGCGGCCGGTGGGCCGCGCGACGTGATCGTCTCGATCGAGAAGCCGACCGTCGAGAGTGCGCAGCACCTGATGAAGCACCCGCTGGTGCGGATCGTCGTGGTGACCGGCGGCCCGGTCGTCGTCAAGCAGGCGATGAACTCCGGCAAGAAGTCGATCAGCGCCGGCCCGGGCAATCCGCCGGCCGTCGTCGACGAGACCGCGGATCTCGGCAAGGCCGCGAACGCGATCGTGCGCGGTGCGTCGCTCGACAACAACATCGTCTGCATCGCCGAGAAAGAGGTCATCGCGGTCGACCGGATCGCGACCGACCTGATCGCCGAGCTCAAGCGCCAGCCGGTGCTGTGGCTCGATCATCGCCAGGTCAAGGAGCTCGAGAAGGTCGTGCTCGAAGCCGATCACGTCAACAAGGCGTGGATCGGCAAGGACGCCGCCCTGATCGCGAAGGCGATCGGTATCAGCGGTCACGGCCACGATCTGAAGCTGCTGATGATGGAGGTCGAGGAATCGCATCCGTTCGTCCAGCACGAGCTGTTGATGCCGGTGATTCCGTTGTTCCGCGCGCGTGATGCCGCCGATGCGATCGCGGC